>NZ_JBIBZN010000012.1:0-279431 GCF_043084305.1 Streptomyces sp. NPDC014656 | reverse complement strand
GGCAGGATCGTCGCCGAGGGCACCGCCGACCAGCTCAAGCGCCGCGTCCCCGGCGGCCACGTCCGCCTCCGCTTCACCGACCCCACCGCCTACCGCAGCGCCTCCGACGCGCTGCGCGAGGCGACCGGGGACGACGAGGACCTCACCCTCCAGATCGCGAACGACGGCAGCCAGCGGGCCCTGCGCACGCTGCTCGACCGGCTCGACACCGCCGGCATCGAGGCCGACGAACTGACCGTGCACACCCCGGACCTGGACGACGTCTTCTTCGCCCTCACCGGTCCCGGCGGTGCGACCGCCACCGCCACCGTCCCCGCCCAGCCGAAGGAGAACGTCCGATGAGCACCCTGTCCCTCGCCGTCCGCGACTCGTCCACGATGCTCCGGCGCAACCTCCTGCACGCCCGCCGCTACCCCTCCCTCACCCTGAACCTGCTGCTCACGCCCGTGATGCTGCTCCTGCTCTTCGTCTACGTCTTCGGGGACGTGATGAGCGCCGGCATGGGCGGCGCGGACCGCGACGCGTACGTCGCCTACCTCGTGCCCGGACTGCTCCTGATGACGATCGGCTCGACCGTCATCGGCACCGCGGTCTCCGTCGCCAACGACATGAACGAGGGGATCATCGCCCGCTTCCGCACGATGGCGATCCACCGCCCGTCGATCCTCGTCGGCCACGTCGTCGGCAGCGTCCTCCAGTCGGTCGCGAGCGTCGTCCTCGTCGGCGCGGTCGGCGCCGCGATCGGCTTCCGCTCCACCGGCGCCACCGCCCTCGAATGGCTCGCCGCCCTCGGTCTCCTGGCCCTCTTCGCCCTCGCGCTCACCTGGATCGCCGTCGGCATGGGCCTGGTCTCCCCGAACGCCGAGGCCGCCTCCAACAACGCGCTCCCGCTGATCTTCCTCCCGCTGATCTCCAGCGCGTTCGTGCCGATCGACGCCATGCCCGGCTGGTTCCGGCCGGTCGCCGAGTACCAGCCCTTCACCCCGGCCATCGAGACCCTCCGCGGCCTCCTCCTCGGCACCGGGATCGGCCACAACGGCTGGCTCGCCCTCGCCTGGTGCGCCGGCCTCACCGTCCTCGGCTACGTCTGGTCGAACAAGACCTTCGGCAAGGACCCCAGGTAGCCGGTCCGTCCGGATCCCGCCCCGCCCCGTCGGCCCCGCCGGCGGGGCGTTCGGCCGTCCCCGGCGCCGTAACCGCCGCCGCCCGGCCCGATCCTGTCGAACCCTGGCCGTTCCCCTGTTTCGGACGGTCCGGGCCGCGTCGATCATGGAGCCATGGCTCTTGAGATGCGCGACCGCTGCGAACGCTGCGGGACGACGGCCCTGCCGGCCGACGCCCCCGCCCGGATCTGCTCGTACGAATGCACCTTCTGCGTGCCCTGCACGGAGGAGATGTCCGGGGTCTGCCCCAACTGCGGCGGCGAGCTGGTGCCCCGCCCGCGCCGCGTGCGGTGACGCCGTCTAGCGGACGACGTCGAAGACCTGCTTCTGGATGCCGTTCGCGTACGTCTCGTGCTCGACGAGCTCCAGCTTCCGGGCGTCCTTGTCGGCGGTGCTGAAGAGGCGCTTGCCCGCGCCGAGGAGGAGCGGGAAGACCAGCAGGTGGTAGCGGTCGATCAGGCCCGCGTCGGAGAGGGCGCGGTTCAGGGTCGCGCTGCCGTGCACGATGATCGGGCCGCCCTCGGTCTCCTTGAGGGCGGCGACCCCGTCGAGGGTGCGCAGGATCGTGGTCGGGCCCCAGTCGGAGACCAGGTCGTCCTCGGTGAGCGTGGTGGAGACGACGTACTTCGGCATCTCCTTGTAGTCGGCGAAGTCCGCCATGCCGGGCCAGACGGGGCTGAACGCCTGGTAGCTGGTGCGGCCGAGGAGCATCGCGGTGGCCTCCCGCTGCTCGCGGCCCTTGATCTCGTACGCCTCGGGCAGGAACTCGATGTCCTTGAAGGTCCAGCCGGCGTTCCGGTAGCCCTCCTCGCCGCCGGGGGCCTCGACGACACCGTCGAGGGAGACGAAGGCGGAGCTGATGAGAGTGCGCATGTCGGTCCCTGGTTCCTCTGTGGCACGGGTGGTGTCGCTTTCATGATCTGAGACCGGGTCTCCGGCGCCAACTCATCGGTCCCGCCGAAGGTGCTTTTCAAGCAAGCGCGCTTGATTGTTTCTGCGATCGCTGCCATGCTCCGACTCCTCAGGCCCGTCCTCCCGAGGGGAGCGCACCGTGTCCGACCCCGCAGACGTCCTCGCCGACCTGCGTGCCGAAAGCGACGAACTCGACGCCCTGGTCGATGAGTTGAGCGAGGCGCAGTGGCGTCGGGGGACGCCCGCCGCAGGCTGGAGCGTCGCCCACCAGATCGCGCATCTCGCCTGGACCGACCGGGCCGCGCTGCTCGCGGTCACCGACGTGGACGCGTTCGCCACGGAGGTGGAGAAGGCGCTGGCCGCGCCCGATCGGTTCGTGGACGACGGGGCCGGGGAGGGGGCGGCGCTGCCGCCCGGCGAGCTGCTGGCCCGCTGGCGGGAGGGGCGGCAGCGGCTGGACGCGGCCCTGCGGCGGGTGCCGCCGGGCGGGAGGTTCCCCTGGTACGGGCCGCCGATGAGCGCCCCGGCGATGGCGACCGCCCGGCTGATGGAGACCTGGGCGCACGGGCAGGACGTGGCCGACGCCCTCGGGGTCGTACGGGAGCCGACCGCCCGGCTGCGGCACGTGGCCTGGATCGGGCACCGGGCCCGCGACTACGCCTACCTGGTGCGCGGCGAGCAGCCGCCGGCCGAGCCCTTCCGGGTGGAACTCGTCGCTCCCGGAGGCGAGTTGTGGGCGTACGGGCCCGAGGGCGCCGCCCAGCGGGTCACCGGGACCGCGCTCGACTTCTGCCTGCTCGTCACCCAGCGGGTCCACCGGGACGACACCGCGCTGCGGGCCGAGGGCGCGGACGCGGAGCGCTGGCTCGGCATCGCCCAGGCCTTCGCCGGGCCGGCCGGGGCGGGGCGCGCGCCGAAGGAGGGGACGCGGTGACGCCGCCCGGGACGGAGGACGCGGTGGCGCCGCTGCGGATCGGCAATGCCTCCGGCTTCTACGGGGACCGGTTCTCCGCCGTCCGCGAGATGCTGACGGACGGTCACGTCGACGTCCTCACCGGGGACTACCTCGCCGAGCTGACCATGCTGATCCTCGGCCGCGACCTCCTCAAGGACCCCTCCGGCGGATACGCGAAGACCTTCCTGCGGCAGATGGAGGAGGGGCTGGGGCTCGCCCACGAGCGCGGCACCCGGATCGTCGCCAACGCCGGCGGGCTCAACCCCGCGGGGCTCGCCGACGCCCTGCGGGCGCTGGCCGCGAAGCTCGGGCTGCCGACCCGGGTCGCGCACGTGGAGGGCGACGCGCTGCCGCCCGAGCCCGGCGTCCTGACGGCCAACGCCTACCTCGGCGGCGCCGGGATCGCCGCCTGCCTGGCCGCCGGCGCCGACGTCGTCGTCACCGGGCGGGTCACCGACGCGGCGCTCGTCACCGGACCCGCGCAGTGGCACTTCGGCTGGGGCCCGGAGGAGTACGACCGGCTGGCCGGGGCCGTCGTCGCCGGGCACGTCCTGGAGTGCGGCACCCAGGCCACCGGCGGCAACTACGCCTTCTTCCGGGAGCACGCCGAACGCGACCCGAAGGCCCTGCTGCGGCCCGGCTTCCCGCTCGCCGAGCTGTACGGGGACGGGTCGGCCGTCATCACCAAGCACCCCGGCACCGGCGGGTTCGTCGACGTCGGCACCGTCACCGCCCAGCTGCTGTACGAGACCTCCGGCGCCCGCTACGCCGGGCCCGACGCGACCGCCCGGCTCGACTCCGTGCGCCTCGCGCAGGACGGGCCGGACCGGGTGCGGATCGACGGGGTGCGGGGCGAGGCGCCGCCGCCCACGCTCAAGGCGGGCCGCTGCCGGCTCGGCGGCCACCGCAACGAGGTCGTCTTCGTCCTCACCGGTCTCGACGTCGACGCCAAGGCCGCGCTCGTCCGGGAGCAGGTCGGCGCCGCCCTCGCCGCCGCGCCGCCCGCCGAGGTCCGCTGGGAGCTGGCCCGCACCGACCGGGAGGACGCCGCCACCGAGGAGACCGCGAGCGCCCTGCTCCGGCTGGTCGTGCGCGACCAGGACCCCGAGCGGGTCGGCCGGACCCTGACGGGGGCGGCGATCGAGCTGGCCCTCGCCAGCTACCCCGGCTTCCACGTCACGGCCCCGCCCGGCAGGGGCGCCCCCTACGGGGTCTTCGAGACCGCGTACGTGCCCGTCGCCGACGTGCCGCACACGGCGGTGCTCCCCGACGGGGCCCGCGTCGCCGTTCCCGTACCGCCGGCGACCCGCGTCCTGGAACCCGTACCAGCGCCGGAGCTTCCGGCGCCGCCGCCCGCCGGTCCGGTGCGGCGCGTCCCCCTCGGACGGATCGCGGGCGCCCGCAGCGGGGACAAGGGCGGGGACGCCAACGTGGGGGTGTGGGTGCGGACGGACGCGGAGTGGCGGTGGCTCGCGCACGCGCTGACCGTCGGCGCCTTCCGCGAACTCCTGCCGGAGACCGCCGGTCTGGAGGTCACCCGGCACGTACTGCCCAACCTGCGGGCGCTGAACTTCACGATCGCCGGGATCCTCGGCGAGGGCGTCGCCTCCCAGGCGCGCTTCGATCCCCAGGCCAAGGCCCTCGGCGAATGGCTCCGCTCCCGGCACGTCGACGTACCGGAGGAGCTGCTGTGACCGTCCGCCCCGACCTCGCGGAGGAGCTGCCGTGACCGTCCGCCCCGACCTCCCGGAGGAACCGTCGTGACCGTCCTCGCCTCCGCCCTCGACACCGGCGGAACCGATTACGAGGCCCACCGGGCCGCCATGCTGGAGAAGCTCGCCGCCCTCGACGCCGAGCACGCCAAGGCCCTCGCGGGCGGCGGCGAGAAGTACACCGCCCGGCACCGCGCGCGCGGCAAGCTGCTGGCCCGGGAGCGGATCGAGCTGCTGGTCGACCCGGACTCGCCGTTCCTGGAGCTGTCGCCGCTCGCCGCCTGGGGGAGCTCGTACCCCGTAGGGGCGTCCCTGGTGACCGGCATCGGGGTCGTCGAGGGCGTCGAGTGCCTGATCACCGCCAACGACCCGACCGTGCGCGGCGGCGCCTCCAACCCGTGGACGCTGAAGAAGGCGCTGCGGGCCAACGAGATCGCGCACGCCAACCGGCTCCCGGTGATCTCGCTGGTCGAGTCCGGCGGTGCCGACCTGCCCTCCCAGAAGGAGATCTTCATCCCGGGCGGGGCGCTCTTCCGCGACCTCACCCGGCTCTCCGCCGCCGGGATCCCGACGGTCGCGGTCGTCTTCGGCAACTCGACGGCCGGCGGGGCGTACGTGCCCGGCATGTCCGACCACACGGTGATGATCGAGGACCGTTCGAAGGTCTTCCTGGGCGGCCCGCCGCTGGTGAAGATGGCGACGGGCGAGGAGAGCGACGACGAGTCGCTGGGCGGGGCGGCCATGCACGCCCGGGTGTCCGGGCTCGCCGACCACTACGCGGTGGACGAGGCGGACGCGATCCGGCAGGCCCGCCGGATCGTGGCGCGCCTCAACCACCGCAAGGCGCACCCGGATCCGGACCCGGTGACGGTCGAGCCGCCGAAGTACGACGCCGAGGAGCTGTTGGGGATCGTGCCCGGCGACCTCAAGACGCCGTTCGACCCGCGCGAGGTGATCGCCCGGCTCGTGGACGGCTCCGACTTCGACGAGTTCAAGCCGCTGTACGGCTCCTCGCTGGCGACCGGCTGGGCGCGGCTGCACGGCTATCCGGTGGGGATCCTCGCGAACGCGCAGGGGGTGCTGTTCTCCGCCGAGTCGCAGAAGGCCGCGCAGTTCATCCAGCTGGCGAACCAGCGGGACATCCCGCTGCTGTTCCTCCACAACACCACCGGCTACATGGTCGGGAAGGAGTACGAGCAGGGCGGCATCATCAAGCACGGCGCGATGATGATCAACGCGGTGTCGAACTCGAAGGTCCCGCACCTGTCCGTCCTCATGGGCGCGAGCTACGGCGCCGGCCACTACGGCATGTGCGGCCGGGCCTACGACCCGCGCTTCCTCTTCGCCTGGCCGAGCGCCAAGTCGGCCGTCATGGGGCCGCAGCAGCTCGCGGGCGTGCTGTCGATCGTGGCGCGGGCCTCGGCGGCGGCGAAGGGGCAGCCGTACGACGACGAGGCGGACGCCGGTCTGCGGGCGATGGTCGAGGCGCAGATCGAGTCCGAGTCGCTGCCCGCGTTCCTCTCCGGCCTGCTCTACGACGACGGGGTCATCGACCCCCGCGACACCCGCACGGTCCTCGGACTGTGCCTGTCCGCGATCCACACGGCACCGGTCGAGGGCGCGCGCGGCGGCTTCGGCGTCTTCCGAATGTGAGGCCCTGATGATTTCGACCGTACTGGTCGCGAACCGTGGTGAGATCGCCTGCCGCGTCTTCCGCACCTGCCGCGAGCTGGGCGTCTCCACCGTCGCCGTGTACGCCGACGCCGACGCGGACGCCCTGCACGTGCGGGAGGCGGACGCGGCGGTACGGCTGCCGGGGGCGGCGCCCTCGGAGACGTACCTGCGCGGGGACCTGATCGTCGCCGCCGCGCTCGCGGCGGGCGCGGACGCCGTGCACCCCGGCTACGGCTTCCTCTCCGAGAACGCGGACTTCGCGCGGGCGGTGACCGGGGCGGGGCTGCGGTGGATCGGCCCGCCGCCGGAGGCCATCGAGGCGATGGCGTCCAAGACCCGCGCCAAGGAGCTCCTGGGCATCGCCCCGCTCGACGGCGTCACCGCGGCCGACCTGCCGGTGCTGGTGAAGGCGGCGGCGGGCGGCGGCGGGCGCGGCATGCGGATCGTCCGCGAACTGGGCGAGCTGGAGGCGGCGCTGAAGGCGGCGTCCGCCGAGGCGGAGAGCGCCTTCGGGGACGGCGAGGTGTTCGTCGAGCCGTACGTGGAGGACGGACGGCACGTGGAGGTGCAGGTCCTCGCCGACGCGCACGGCACGGTGTGGGCGCTCGGCACCCGCGACTGCTCGCTCCAACGGCGGCACCAGAAGGTGATCGAGGAGGCCCCCGCGCCCGGGCTGCCGGCCGCGCTCGTCGAGGAGCTGTACGCGGCCTCGGTGGCGGCCTCGAAGGCCGTCGGCTACGTCGGGGCGGGCACGGTCGAGTTCCTGGTCGCCGGCGGGCGGGCGCACTTCCTGGAGATGAACACCCGGCTCCAGGTCGAGCACCCGGTGACCGAGGAGGTCCACGGCGTCGACCTCGTCGCCCTCCAGCTCGCCGTCGCCGAGGGCGCCCCGCTGCCCGCGCTCCGGCCGGAGGGGAGCGGCCACGCGGTCGAGGCCCGGCTCTACGCCGAGGACCCGGCCACGGGCTGGACCCCGCAGACGGGCGTGCTGCACCGCCTGGAGTTCCCCGAGGTGCCGGGCGTCCGCGTCGACACCGGCTACGCCTCCGGGGACACGGTGCCGGTGCACTACGACGCCATGCTCGCCAAGGTGGTCGCGCACGCGCCGACCCGCGCCGGGGCCGTCCGCAAGCTCGCCCGCGTCCTGGAGCGGGCCGTGATCCACGGGCCCGCCACCAACCGGGACCTCCTCGTCGCCTCGCTGCGGCACGAGGACTTCCAGGACGTGCGGCGGCTCGACACCGGCTTCTACGGGCGGCACCTCGACGCCCTCGCCCGCAGGCCGGCCGGCGGGGAGCACGCGGCCGTCGCCGCCGCCCTCGCCGACGCCTCCCGCAACTCGGGCCGCTTCGGCGGCGGTTGGCGCAACGTCCGCTCGCAGGACGAGACCCGGACGTACGAGGACGGCACCGAGGTCCGCTACCGGCCCCGGCGGGACGGCGGCTTCGAGGTCCTCGCCCCGGAGGGGGTGCGGGCGGTGGCCGCCGCGCCGGGCCGCGTACGGCTCGAAGCGGGCGGAGTCGTACGGGACTTCGAGGTCGCGGCGTACGGCGACGGCACCGTCCACGTCGGTCCCCACCGGCTCGTCCCCCGCCCCCGCTTCACCGACCCGCGCGAGCGGACCCTCCCCGGCTCCCTGCTCGCGCCCATGCCCGGCACCGTCGTCCGGCTCGCGGACGGCCTCGCCGTCGGCGACCGGGTCGAGGCCGGGCAGCCCCTGCTCTGGCTGGAGGCGATGAAGATGGAGCACCGCGTCACCGCTCCCGCCTCCGGCACGCTCACCGCGCTCCACGCCGCCCCCGGCCGCCAGGTCGAGGTCGGCGCCCTGCTCGCCGTCGTACAGACCGAAGACGTACAGGCCGAAGACCAGGAGGAAGACCCCGTATGAGCACCGACATCGAGCCCCAGGAGCACACCGAGCTCCGCGCCGCCGTCTCCGCGCTCGGCCGCCGCCACGGCCCCGGCTTCGACCGGGCCGCCCTGTGGGCGGAGGCGGGCAAGCTCGGCTACCTGGGCGTGAACCTGCCGGAGGAGTACGGCGGCGGGGGCGGCGGCATGGCCGAGCTGTCCATCGTCCTGGAGGAGGCCGGTGCCGCCGGGGCCCCGCTCCTGATGATGGTCGTCTCGCCCGCGATCTGCGGCACGGTCATCTCCCGCTTCGGCACGCAGGAGCAGAAGGCGGCCTGGCTGCCGGGGCTCGCCGACGGGTCGCGGACGATGGCCTTCGGCATCACCGAGCCCGACGCCGGGTCCAACTCCCACCGCATCACCACCACCGCCACCCGCACCGAGGACGGCTGGGTCCTCAACGGCCGGAAGGTCTTCGTCTCCGGCGTCGACATCGCCGACGCGACCCTGATCGTCGGCCGCACCTCCGACGCCCGCACCGGCAGTCTCAAGGCGTGCCTCTTCATCGTCCCGCGCGACACCCCCGGCTTCGGCCGCCGCCACATCGAGATGGAACTCGACGCGGACGAGAAGCAGTTCGAGCTGACCCTCGACGACGTCCACCTGCCGGCCGACGCCCTCGTCGGCGACGAGGACGCCGGTCTGCTCCAGCTCTTCGCGGGCCTCAACCCCGAGCGGATCATGACGGCGGCCTTCGCGATCGGCATGGGCCGCTTCGCCCTCGACCGCGCGGTCGCCTACGCCAAGGAGCGGCAGGTCTGGAAGGCGCCCATCGGCGCCCACCAGGCCATCGCCCACCCCCTCGCGCAGGCCCACGTCGAGCTCGAACTCGCCCGCCTGATGATGCGGAAGGCGGCGGCGCTGTACGACGCGGGCGACGACCTCGGCGCGGGCGAGGCCGCCAACATGGCGAAGTACGCGGCGGCGGAGGCGTGCGTGAAGGCGGTCGACACCGCCGTCCACACCCTCGGCGGCAACGGCCTCACCAAGGAGTTCGGCCTCGCCCGGCTGGTCACGGCCTCCCGGGTGGCCAGGATCGCGCCGGTCAGCCGGGAGATGATCCTGAACTTCGTGGCCACCCACACGCTCGGCCTGCCCAAGTCGTACTGAGCCGGGAGGAGCGGGCCGCCGGCGCGACGCGCGCCCCGGCGGCCCGTCTTCCGGATACCCGCCCCCGGTTGTGAAGGTCCTGTGTACGATCCACGGCCACGGCACCCCGCTCGGTGCCGTCGTCCCCTTCACGCCCTTGGAGCCGCGCGTGCACCCCCAGTCGAACCCCTACCAGTCCGCCCCGGCGTGGCAGCCCCCGCGCCGCTGGTGGCAGCACCCGGCCCTGATCATCGTGCTGCTCGTCCTCTTCCCGCCGGCCGGCATAGTCCTGGCCTGGCTGGGGCGGTGGACCAACCGCACCAAGACCGTGGCGACGGTCCTGTCCGCGCTCTGGTTCCTCCTCATCCTGGTGAGCGACCCGCAGGAGGACCCGGCGAAGGGCGACGACCCCAAGCCGGCGGTGACGGCGACCGCGACGACGCCCCCCGCCCCGGAGCCCACCACCGAGTCCCCGAGCCCGGCCCCCACCACCGAGTCCCCGACGCCGGAGCCGACCACCCAGGCGCCGACCACCGAGGCCCCCACCCCGACCCCGACGCCCACCCCCGAGCCGACGACCCGGGCACCGAAGCCGACCACCCAGGCGCCGAAGCCGAAGCCCGTCCAGACGACGCAGCCCCCGGAGACCGCCGAGCCGGACCCGGAGCCGACCGAGGACGCCGGTTCGAGCGTCTACTACGCCAACTGCACCGCCGTCCGCGCCGCCGGCGCCGCCCCCATCCACGCCGGCGACCCCGGCTACAGCCGCAAGCTCGACCGCGACGGCGACGGCGTCGCCTGCGAGTGAGCGCGCTCGGGATCGGCGCGCACCTCCGATAAACCAAGCACGCACGCTTGATTGTTTTACGGGGTGCTGACAGGGTCTCCCCAAGCAGTGCCCGCGACCGCGATCCTGGCGGCCACCTTCCACCTCTCCAGGGGGCCACGCATGGTGTTCCACAGCGCGTACGAGCCGGTTTCCACCCTGTCCCTCCCCATTCACGAGGCCGTGCTCGGGGGCGCCGCCGCCTTCGGGGACGCGCCCGCGCTGGTCGACGGGGCGGGGGAGCTGTCGCTGTCGTACGCGCAGGTGGACGCCTTTCACCGGCGGGTGGCGGCGGGCCTCGTGGAGGCGGGGGTGCGGAAGGGCGACGTGCTGGCGCTGCACAGCCCCAACACGGTGCTGTTCCCGGTCGCGTTCTACGCCGCCACCCGCGCGGGCGCCTCCGTCACGACCGTCCATCCGCTCGCCACGCCCGAGGAGTTCGCCAAGCAGCTGCGGGACTCGGCGGCGCGCTGGATCGTCACCGTCTCGCCGCTGCTGCCGGCCGCCCGGGCGGCCGCCGAACTCGCGGGCGGGATCGAGGAGATATTCGTCTGCGACGCGGCTCCCGAGGGGTCCGGGGCGCGCTCGCTCCAGGGCTTCCTCGGGTGCACGGCCCCCGAGCCCGCGCTCGACTTCGCGCCCGGCGAGGACATCGCCGCCCTCCCGTACTCCTCCGGCACGACCGGCGTCCCCAAGGGCGTGATGCTCACCCACGCCTCCATCGCCACCAACCTGGCGCAGCTGGACCCGTTCATCCCGATGGGGCCGGGTGACCGGATCCTCGCCGTCCTGCCCTTCTTCCACATCTACGGGCTCACCGCCCTCATGAACGCGCCGCTGCGCAAGGGCGCCACCGTCGTCGTGCTGCCGCGCTTCGAGCTGGACACCTTCCTCGGCGCGATCCAGAAGCACCGCATCAACGGCCTGTACGTGGCTCCGCCGATCGTCCTCGCGCTCGCGAAGCACCCGGCGGTCGCGGCGTACGACCTGTCCTCGCTGGAGTACATCGTCAGCGCCGCCGCCCCGCTCGACGCGGCGCTCGCCGAGGCGTGTTCGGCGCGGCTCGGGCTGCCGCCGGTGCGGCAGGCGTACGGCATGACCGAGCTGTCCCCGGGCACCCACGTCACCCCGCTCTCCGCCGCGAACCCGCCGCCCGGCACGGTCGGCAGGCTGCTGCCCTCCACCGAGATGCGGATCCTCTCCCTCGACGACCCGTCGAAGGACGCGGCCCCGGGGGAGGACGGCGAGATCGCCATCCGCGGACCGCAGGTGATGAAGGGGTACCTGGGGCGGCCGGACGCCACCGCCGCGATGATCGACGCCGACGGGTGGGTGCACACCGGTGACGTCGGGCGGGTCGACGAGGATGGCTGGCTGTACGTCGTCGACCGGGTGAAGGAGCTGATCAAGTACAAGGGCTTCCAGGTCGCCCCGGCCGAGCTGGAGGCGCTGCTCCTCACCCACGAGGGCGTCGCCGACGCCGCCGTCATCGGCGTGACGGACGCGGACGGGACGGAGGTGCCGAAGGCGTACGTGGTGCGCCAGCCGTCCGCGCCCGGCCTCACCGCCGAGGAGGTCATGGCCCACGTGGCCGCCCTGGTCTCCCCGTACAAGAAGGTCCGGGCCGTCGAGTTCATCGACGCGGTGCCCCGGGCCGCCTCCGGGAAGATCCTCCGCCGCGAGCTGCGCGGGAGCTGAGGGCGCGGCGCGGGCCGAAAGCCGGGAGCCGAAAGCCGGGAGCCGAGAGCCGAGACCAGAGAGAGTCGAGGGAACGCACATGAGCCTGATCGCCGTCACCGAGGAGCGGGGGGTCGTCACCCTCGCCCTCGACTCCCCGGACACCCGCAACGCCCTCTCGGCCGCGCTCGTCGGCGAACTCGCCGAGGCGCTGGCCGGGGCCGGGAAGGACCCGGCCGTGCGGGCGGTGGTGCTCACGCACACCGGGTCGACGTTCAGCGCGGGCGCGGACCTCAAGGCGCCGCCGAGTCCGTACGTCTTCGTCGACCTGCTCCGGCAGGTCGTGGAGCTGCCGAAGCCGGTCGTCGGGCACGTGGCGGCCGGCGGCCGGGTCCGCGCGGGCGGGCTCGGGCTGCTGGGGGCGTGCGACGTCGTGGTGGCGGGGGAGGGGGCGGACTTCGCGCTCACCGAGGTGCGGATCGGGGTGGCGCCGGCGGTGATCTCGCTGACCCTGCTGCCGAGGCTGGAGCCGCGCGCGGCGGCCCGGTACTACCTGACGGGTGAGCGGTTCGGCGTGCCGCAGGCGCGGGCGATGGGTCTCGTCACGGCCGGCGAGGAGGAGCTGGAGGCGGTCCTGGACGGGCTGCGGGCGGCCTCGCCGCAGGGGCTGCGGGAGTCGAAGAGGCTGGTCACCGCTAGAGTCCTGGAGACCTTCGAGCGCGACGCGGAGGAGCTGGTGCGGCGTTCGGCGACGCTCTTCGCCTCCGCCGAGGCGCGCGAGGGCATGACGGCCTTCCTCGAACGACGGGACCCCGAATGGCGGCTGTGACCGCGCACCGGCAGGACGGACCTCCGGTGCCCGACCGAGCCCCGAAGCAGGACCGGAGCCGGGTGACCCGGCAGCGGCTCCTGGAGGCCGCCGTGGCCTGTCTGGCCGAGTACGGCTGGGCGGGGTCCACGGTGGCGGTGGTCGCCGAGCGGGCGGGGGTGTCGCGGGGCGCCGCCCAGCACCACTTCCCGACCCGCGAGGACCTGTTCACGGCGGCGGTCGAGTACGTCGCGGAGGAGCGTTCGCAGGCGCTGCGGTCGCTGCCGACGGACGACCGGGCGCAGACGGTCGCCGCGCTCGTCGGCCTCTTCACCGGCCCTTTGTTCCGGGCCGCCCTCCAGCTGTGGGTGGCGGCCTCGAACGAGGACCAGCTCCGTGACCGGGTCGCCGAGCTGGAGGCCCGGGTGGGCCGGGAGTCGCACCGGATCGCCGTCGAACTGCTCGGTGCCGACGAGTCGCGCCCCGGCGTCCGCGAGACGGTCCAGGGCCTCCTGGACATGGCCCGCGGCCTCGGCCTGGCGACCCTGCTGTCGGACGACACGGCCCGCCGCGACCGCGTGGTCGCCCAGTGGGCCCGCCTGATCGACGAGGCCCTGACCTCCTGAGCCCCTGGTCCTCTGAGCCCCTGGCCTCCTGACCCCTTGGCCTCCTGAGCCCCTGACCCCGTAGGCCCCGACGGCCCAGGCCCCGACGCCCCAGGCCCAGCCCCCAGCCCTCGGCCCCCTAGGGCCGCAGGCCGAAGCGGTCGGCCCAGGCGGTGACGTCGGCGACCGTCGCGTTGCCTCCGCAGACGACGAGGCCGAGACGGGCGTCGGGGCCGACCCGGTCGAGGATCCGGCGGGCGGCGGGCAGGAGGCAGCCGGCGGCGGGCTCGGCCCAGACCTTGGCGTGTTCGGCCAGGTCGAGGGTGCCCTGGACGGCCTCCGCGTCGGTGACGGTGAGCACGTCCTCGACCAGGGCGGCGACGTGCGCGTGGGTGAGCGCCGAGACGGTGGGGGCGCTCAGCGTGGACACGACCGAGGAGAGCTCGACCGGCACCGGGCCGCCGGCGGCCAGGGCGGCCGTCATGGCGTGGGCGCCCTCGGTCTCGACGCCCCAGACCCGGACGCCGGGGCGGCGGGCGCGCAGGGCGGTGGCGACGCCGGCGATCAGACCGCCGCCGCCGATGCTGACGAGCACGTCGGTGAGCTCGCCCGCGTCCTCGGCGAGCTCCAGGCCGACGGTGCCCTGGGCGGCGACGACGAGCGGGTCGTCGAAGGGGTGGACGGCGGTGAGCCCGCCGGCCCGCAGCTCCTCCATGAGGGCGAACGCGCCGGGCATGGTGTCGGCGAGGCGGACCTCCGCGCCGGCGGCCTTCGCGGTGTCCACGGCGCGGGCCGGGGCGGAGCGGGGCATGACGACGGTCGCCCGCACCCCGAGGACCCCGGCCATGACGGCGAGCCCGATGCCGTGGTTGCCGCCGCTGACGGCGACGACCCCGGCGGCCCGCTCGGCCTCGTCGAGGGAGAGCAGCTTGGCGGCCGCTCCCCGGGCCTTGAACGAACCGGTGCGCTGGAGGAGTTCCAGCTTGACGGTGACGTCGGCGCCGAGGAGGGCGGTCAGTCCGGGACTGGGCAGGGTGGGGGTGCGGACGACGTGTCCGGTGAGGCTTGCGGCTGCGGCTTCGACGTCCGCGACGGTGATCAGCACGCCTTCCACTGTGCCGTACGCCTCCCCGGGAGGAACAGGTCCTCCGGGGAGGGACAGATCCTCCGGGGAGGAACAGGCGCTCCCCGGGGCAGGTCCTCCCGGGAAGGGGGCAAGTCCTCCCGGGAAGGGGCAGGTCCTCCCGGGGAGGAACAGGCGCTCCCCGGGGAGGGACGGGTCAGACGCCGGGGATCTCCCGGGCCCGGAAGGCGTCCCGTACGGCCGCCTCGGCGCCGGCGCCGTACATCCGGCGGGCGGTCTCGACGGTGGTGCGGGCGGCGGCCTCGAAGGAGGTGTCGGGGGCGAAGCCGAACTGGGCGTTGACGATGATCCGGTCGGCGGTGCGGGCGCCGAGGGCCCGTCGGACGTCGAAGAGGGCGCGGGACCAGATCTCGCCGTCGGCGTGGACCTCGCCCTCGCGGTCGGCGTAGGTCTTGGTGCCGTCGAGGCGGCGCAGGCAGTGCGGGGCGGCGCTGTAGCCGGTGGCGTCCCAGTCGGCGACGCACGCCTGGTCGGCCTTCATGGGCCAGCCGTACTTCTGGACGGCGTGGGTGCCGACGGCGACGGCGAGGTAGTCGCCGAAGGCCTCGCCGATGGAGCCGGCCTCGGTGGAGGTGCCGAAGCCGGGGACCTGGGCGTGGTGCACGGCGTGGCCGTACTCGTGGAGGATCACCTCGGCGTCCTCGGCGTCGTCCACGCCGCCCTTGCCGAAGCGGATCTCGGCCTTCTTGTCGGTGAAGAAGGAGTTGTCGGCGCCCCACTGGTTGAGGCGGACGGGCTGGACGCGGTCGTTGGCGCCGGGCAGTTCGGTGCCGAAGCCGAGGCCCTGGAGGTACTCCTGGCCCTCGTTGACCCAGAAGTACGCCATGACCTGCTCGAACTCGTCGTCGGAGCGGTCGTACGAGGCGGCCTGGGCGAGCTTCGCGGGGTTGCCGGTCTCGGAGCGGACGCTGACCCACTTGCCGGAGAGGCCGCCGCTCGCGTCGAGGTTGCGGAGGGTCGCGAGGGCGTAGGCGGAGGCGGGGACGTCGCCGGCCGCGTCCTTGTGGTCGGCGAGGGTCTGGTCGCCGGTGGCCTGGACCGGGTTGACCATGAAGACCCGGGCCTGGGGCGCGGTGGTGGTGGCGGTGGCGGCGGTGGCTCCGGGGGACGGGAGGAGCGCTCCGGCGGCGGCCAGGGTGAGGGCTGCGGCGGCCAGGAGGCGGCGGGGCGTGCGGCGGGCGGTCATGGACATCCTCCTGCGCGGGGACGCGGCGACGAGATGATTGGCATGCGCGTGACATGTGAGGCGGCGATCTTCGCGTACCGGACGCCCCGGCGGCCAGACCCCGGCCCCCGCGATCCGCTGTGACGCGGACCACAGGCGAACCGCGCCGCCCGCAGTACGCTGGTCCCATGCCTACGCTCGTTCGCCGCCGTCACGTGGACTTCGTCCGCGTCACGAGCATGAGCTGTCGCCGCGCCGCCTGACCCCAGGGGCACCACCTCTCCGCCCCGCGGGGTCCCTCCACCGACCCCTGTCGACCGGCACCCGCGGCCCCCGCCCCACCCCGGCGGCCGCCCCGGGACCCGTACACCCGCGGACGCATCCATGAGCCTCAGCGCACCCACCACCGCCCCCTCCGCCCCCTCCCTCTCGTACGCCTCGCAGCTCCCGATCGTCGACCTCTCCGCCGCGGACCGCGGCCCCGACGCCCGCCGGCTGCTCCACGCCCAGCTGCACTCCGCCGCCCACGACGTCGGCTTCTTCCAGCTCGTCGGGCACGGCGTGACCGAGGCCGAGACCCGGGCCCTCACCGACGCGACGCGCGCCTTCTTCGCCCTGCCCGAGGCGGACCGGCGCGCCGTCGACAACCTCAACTCCCCGCACTTCCGCGGCTACACCCGGGTCGGCGACGAGCGCACCCGGGGTGCCCGCGACTGGCGCGACCAGCTCGACATCGGCGCCGAGCGGCCCGCCCGCGTCCCCGCGCCCTGGGAGCCCCCGTACTGGTGGCTGGAGGGCCCCAACCAGTGGCCCGCGGCGCTGCCGCAGCTGAGGACGGCGGCCCTGCACTGGATCGACCGGCTGAGCGGGGTCGCGGAGCGCCTGCTCCACGAGCTGCTGGCCTCCATCGGCGCGCCCGCGGACTTCTACGACGACATCTTCGGCCCCCGCGCCCATCCGCAGCTCAAGCTGGTCCGCTACCCGGGCAGCAGCGGCGAGGGCGACGACCAGGGCGTGGGCGCCCACAAGGACTACGGCTTCCTCACCCTGCTCCTCCAGGACCAGGTGGGCGGGCTCCAGGTGCAGCGCGAGGACGGGAACTTCCACGACGTGCCGCCGCTGCCCGGGGCCTTCGTCGTCAACCTCGGTGAACTCCTCGAAGTCGCGACGAACGGCTATCTGCTCGCCACCAACCACCGGGTGGTCTCCCCGCCCGGCGCGACGGAGCGCTTCTCCGTCCCGTTCTTCTACAACCCGCGGCTCGACGCCCGGATCGCCCCGCTGGACTTCCCGTACGCCTCCGCGGCCCCCGGCATCACCACCGACCCGGCGAACCCGCTGTTCGCCGAGTACGGGAGGAACGCCCTGAAGGGCAAGCTCCGCGCCCACCCGTCGGTGGCGGCCCGCCACCACGCGGAGCTCCTGCCGCGACCGGAGGGTCAGCCGGCGATGTCGGCGTAGCCCTCGATCTCGCGCGGGTCCCGGCGGCCGGGACCCGTGTAGCGGGCCGAGGGGCGCACGAGGCGGCCGGTGCGCTTCTGCTCCAGGATGTGCGCCGACCAGCCGGCCGTGCGGGCGCAGCTGAACATCGACGTGAACATGTGCGCCGGGACCTCGGCGAAGTCCAGGACGATGGCGGCCCAGAACTCGACGTTCGTCGCGAGGATGCGGTCCGGACGGCGGTTGTGCAGCTCCTCCAGGGCGGCCTTCTCCAGCGCGGCGGCGACCTCGTAGCGCGGGGCGTCCAGCTCCTTCGCGGTGCGGCGGAGCACCCGGGCGCGCGGGTCCTCGGCGCGGTAGACGCGGTGGCCGAAGCCCATCAGGCGCTCGCCCTTGTCGAGGGCCTGCTTCACGTAGGCGGTGGCGTCGCCGGTCCGCTCGATCTCCTCGATCATGCCGAGGACGCGGGAGGGCGCGCCGCCGTGCAGCGGGCCGGACATGGCGCCGACGGCGCCGGAGAGGGCGGCGGCCACGTCGGCTCCGGTGGAGGCGATGACGCGGGCGGTGAAGGTGGAGGCGTTCATGCCGTGCTCGGCGGCCGAGGTCCAGTAGGCGTCGACGGCCTTGACGTGCTTCGGGTCCGGCTCGCCGCGCCAGCGGATCATGAAGCGCTCGACGACGGACTCGGCCTTGTCGATCTCGCTCTGCGGCACCATCGGCAGCCCCTGGCCGCGGGCCGACTGGGCGACGTAGGACAGGGCCATGACGGCGGCGCGGGCGAGGTCGTCGCGGGCCTGCTCGGCGGAGATGTCGAGGAGCGGTTTGAGGCCCCAGACCGGCGCGAGCATGGCGAGGGCGGACTGGACGTCGACCCGGATGTCGCCGGAGTGGACCGGGATCGGGAAGGGCTCGGCGGCCGGCAGGCCGGGGTTGAAGGCGCCGTCGACGAGCAGACCCCACACGTTGCCGAAGGAGACGTGGCCGACGAGGTCCTCGATGTCGACCCCGCGGTAGCGCAGCGCGCCGCCTTCCTTGTCGGGCTCGGCGATCTCGGTCTCGAACGCGACGACTCCTTCGAGGCCCGGTACGAAGTCGGACATCAGGCGGCTCCTTCTATCGATGATCGATCAACCGTCGGCGATGGCTGGAGGGACTCAACAGTCATCCAGCCGTTGAGTCTGTACGGTTCCGATGATGCGGGGAAGCGTGACATCCGGCACAGTGCGCCGAACCGGGGACGAAGGATTGGCGCCCCGCCGTGGCGGGCAGACTGGGGTGCTGCGGCAGGATGGCCCCGTGACCGACGCCCTGGACCCCGCCGACATGCGCGAGCAGTACCGCACCAAGGAACTGACCCCGGCCGACCTCGCCCCCGATCCGATCGGGCAGTTCGCGTCCTGGTTCAAGGAGACCGCCGCGAGCCCGGCGATCCACGAGCCCAACGCGATGGTCGTCTCCACCGCCACGCCCGACGGCCACCCCTCCGTCCGCACGGTCCTGCTCAAGCACTACGACGACGCGGGCTTCGTCTTCTTCACCAACTACGGATCCCGCAAGGGCACCGAGCTGACGGCCAACCCGCGGGTCGCGCTGCTCTTCCCCTGGCACCCGCTGGCCCGCCAGGTCATCGTCACCGGCCGGGCCGTCCGCACCGGGCGCGACGAGACCGCCGCCTACTTCCGCACCCGCCCGCACGGCTCCCAGCTGGGCGCCTGGGCCAGCGAGCAGTCCTCGGTGATCGCCTCGCGGGAGGAGCTGCTGGCCCGCTACGAGGAGCTGGCCGCCCGCTATCCCGGCTCCGAGCAGGTCCCGGTGCCGCCGGAGTGGGGCGGCTTCCGGGTCGTCCCGGAGACCGTCGAGTTCTGGCAGGGCCACGAGAACCGGCTCCACGACCGGCTGCGGTACGTCCGCGAGGGCGGGTCCTGGCGGGTGGAGCGCCTGGCGCCGTAGGCGCCGCCCGTGCTCCGGAAGGCCCGGAAAACGCAGACGACCCGTGGGCCTTTGGTCCCGTCCGCCTAGGTTCGGACGGGAGCCGGCCGGACTTGCCGGCGGCCCACGGGTCGGGTGACTGCTTGGGTTTCGGCAGCTGGCCTGCCGAGGTGCACATCGTGCGACGGCAGGCCTTAGCCCGCAGTCACCTCACGAGTCCGAAAAGAAATCATTTTTCCGGATCACCTCCTTTCGCGTGTGCCCACACCCTACGAACCTCCCGGGAGGGCCACAAGCGATTTAATCCGGAGGTTTTCACGGCGGTTCCTCCGCCGCTCCTCAGGCGTCCCGCCGCCGCAGCGACCACCACCCGGCGAGCAGCGTCGCCCCGGTCCACAGCGCGGTCACCCCGATCCCCGTCCAGGCGCCCAGCGCCCCCAGGGGCTCCTGGAAGAGGATCTGCTGGCCGGCGCGGTCCGGGAGCCAGGTCGCGGCGCCCTCGGAGACCCCGCCGACGACGAAGGACACGATGAGGATGAACGGGATCAGGATGCTCAGCACCGCCGTGGCGCTGCGCAGCAGGAAGGTCAGCCCCATCGAGAACAGCGTGATCAGCGCGAGGTAGAGCCCGGCGCCGAAGCAGGACCGCAGCGCACCCGGCTCGCCGATCCCGACGGCGTACTCGCCGAGGAAGGCGTTGGCGGTGAAGAACATGACGAACCCGGCCACCACGCCCACCGCGAGCGCACCCGCCCCCACCACCGCCGTCTTCGCCCCGTAGAGGAGGTTCCGGCGCGGCACGGCCGCCAGGGAGTTCCGCAGCGCCCCGTTCAGGAACTCGGAGGAGGCGGCGGTCGCGCCGAAGGAGATCGCGGCGATCTGCACGAAGTTCACCGGGTAGTAGAGCCAGAAGAGGCGGTCGATCTCGCCGGTCGCCGCCTCCGGCTGCCCGATGGCGGGGAAGACCGCCAGGGAGATCGCGAGCGCGGAGCCGAGGACGGTGAGCAGCGAGCCGAAGCTCGACCGGACCGACCGGACCTTGATCCACTCGGAGCGGAGCACGGCGGCGGGGGAGAGCGCGGCGGGGGAGAGCGCGGACACGTCAGACCTCCTGGGGGGTACGGGCGGTGAACTCGGCGGCGTCCGCCGTGAGGGCCAGGTACGCCTGCTCCAGCGAGGCGCGCTCGTCGGCCAGTTCGAAGACGGGGATGCCCTCGCGGGCGGTGACCGCGCCGATCTCCTCGGCGGAGGCGCCCTCCACCAGCCACCGGCCGTCCCGGTCGGCGGTGTCCCCGACCGTCCACCCCTTCGCGAGGAGCGTGGCCCGCAGCCGCAGCGGGTCACCGGTCCGCACCCGCACGCGCGCGTGGCTGTGGGCGTCGATGAACTCCCGCATCGGCACGTCCGCGAGGAGCCGCCCCCGGCCCAGCACCACCAGGTGGTCGGCGAAGGTCGCGGTCTCGTTCATGAGGTGGCTGGAGACCAGGACCGTGCGGCCCTCGGCGGCGAGCCGGCGCAGCAGCTCGCGGATCCAGACGATGCCCTCCGGGTCCAGGCCGTTGGCCGGCTCGTCCAGCATCAGCACCCCGGGGTCGCCCAGCAGCGCGGCGGCGATGCCGAGCCGCTGCCGCATGCCCAGCGAGTAGCCCTTGATCCGGCGGCGGGCGGCGGACTCCAGGCCCGTCTCCGCCAGCACCTCGTCGACCCGGCGGGCCGGCAGGCCGTTGCTCGCCGCGAGGAGGCGGAGGTGGTCGCGGGCGGTCCGGGACGGGTGCGCGGCCTGCGCGTCGAGGAGCGCGCCGACCGTGCGCAGCGGCTCGTCGAGCGTCACGTACGGGCGGCCGCCGATGGTGGCGGTGCCCGAGGTCGGCCGGTCGAGGCCGAGGACGAGCCGCATCGTGGTGGACTTCCCGGCCCCGTTCGGGCCCAGGAAGCCGGTGACGCGCCCCGGCTCGACACGGAACGTCAGCCCGTCCACGGCCCGGGCCGCGCGCCTGCCGCCGTACTCCTTGGTGAGGTTCTGGATGTCGATGCTGGTCATGGCTCCAGCCTGGCGAAGCGGCGCCGCCGGGCCATCCCCCGCGCGTGGAGACCGTCTCCCCCGTGCGGGGGAGCCGCGCGGGACCGCCCCTTGAGAGGATCGCCGAATGCCCGCACCGCCCCCGCCCCCGGCCCCCTCCCCGTCCCCGTCCCCCGCAGCGTCGTCCCCCTCCCCGTCCCCCCTCTCCTTCCTCCGGGCGCTCCCGCGCCCCCTGGTCCGGGCGGTCACGTACACCCGCTGGCTGCACCTGGTGATCGGCGCGGTCGTGCCGCTCGCCGGGGGGCTGGTCTACCCGGGCCTGTCCGACCCGGGCCCGCTGGACTGGCTGATCGCCGCCGTCCTCCCGGTCCCGCTGGTCGCGGCGGCCGCGCTGCTCCCGTCGGCCCGCCGCGCCGAGGGCCTCCAGGCGCGCCTGATGCTGTTTCCGGGGAAGCACGCGCGCGTGCGGGGCGGGGCCGGCGGCGACGGGGCCGGTGGCGGTGACGCGGCCGACGCCGGCGACGCGGCCGGCGGCATCTCGGCGAGCCCGTCGGCCTCCTGGACGGACCGGGGCAGGACGGCCCTGTGGCTGGTGTTCCGGATGGAGGCCGGTCTCGGGGTCTGGCTGCTGTCGGTCTGGCTGCTCCAGTGCGCGCTGGTGCTGTCGGGCGTCTCCGTCGAGGAGCCGGTGATGGGGTCGCTCACCCCGTCCGGGGGCGCGCGGGCGCTGGCCCCGCTGCCCCTCCTGGCGCTCCTCGCGCTGGCCGTCGCCGCCGGGCGGCTGGACACCCGGGTCGCCCGGCTCCTCCTCGGCCCGTCCGTGAAGGAGCGCATGGCGGCCCTGGAGGACCGCACGGAACGGCTCCTGGAGCGCAACAGGATCGCCCGCGAGCTGCACGACTCCCTGGGGCACGCCCTCACCCTGGCCGTCGTCCAGGCGGGCGCCGCGCGGGCGGCCGGCGACCCGGAGTTCACCGACCGGGCGCTCGCGACCATCGAGGAGACCGGCCGGGCCGCCCTGGAGGACCTGGAGCGGGTCCTGCTGCTGCTCCGCGAGACGGGCCGCCGCCCGGCCGGCGCGAGCCCCGGCCTCGACGAGGCGGCCCGCCTCCTCGACTCCGCCCGCTCCTCCGGCGCGCGCGTGGACGCCGAGATCACCGGCACCCTGGAGGACCTGCCGGGCCCCGTCTCCCGGGAGGCGTACCGCATGCTCCAGGAGGCCCTGACGAACGCGCTGCGGCACGCGGGCCCGGTCCCCGTCGGCGTCCGCGTCACGGCGGGGGACGCCCGCCTGCGCCTCCTCGTCACCAACCCCCTCCCCGAAGGCCGGCCCCCCGCCGTCCCCGGCTCGGGCAGCGGCCTGCGCGGCATCCGGGAACGGGCCGCGCTGCTCGGCGGCAGGGCCGAGTCAGGCGTGGAGGACGGCACTTGGCGGGTCGACGTGACCCTGCCCCTGCGCTGACCGGGCCTCTACGCTGACCGGATGCCGATCAAGATCCTCCTCGTGGACGACGAACCCCTCGTACGGGCCGGCCTGCGCGCCGTCCTGGAGGCCCAGCCGGACATCGAGGTGGTCGGCGAGGCCGCGGACGGCGCGGCCGTCGTCCCCCTCGTGCGCGGCCTCAGGCCCGACGTCGTGGCGATGGACGTCCGCATGCCCCTCATGGACGGCATCGAGGCGACCTCGGCGGTCCTCCGCACGGTCGACTCCCCGCCCAAGATCCTCGTCGTCACCACCTTCGAGAACGACGAGTACGTCTACGGCGCCCTGCGCGCCGGCGCCGACGGCTTCCTCCTCAAGCGCGCCCGCCCGGCCGAGATCGTCCACGCCGTCCGCCTCGTCGCGGAGGGCGACTCCCTCCTCTTCCCGGCGGCCGTACGCGAGCTGGCCGCGTCCTACGGCGCCGAACGCGGCGACACCGCGGCCCGCGAGGCCCTGAACCGCGCCGGCCTCACCGAACGCGAGGAGGACGTGCTGCGCCTGATGGCCCGCGGCCTGTCCAACGCCGAGATCGCGAACCGCCTCGTCGTGGGCACGGAGACCGTGAAGTCCCACGTCAGCGCGATCCTCGCGAAACTGGGCGCCAGGGACCGCACCCAGGCCGTGATCGCCGCCTACGAATCCGGCTTCGTCTCGCCCGCGTAGATTCCGGCGAAATCCGTTTCGCCGAACCCGGTGTGTTCTGGGTCACGTTCCAGTTGAATGGCCTGCATCAGGGGGGTTACCGGGGGGAGTACCAGGTGAGTGCCTTCACGGGGTCCGCGCGGGACACCGCTTCCGTGCCGGGGGAGGGCGGCGATCTGCTGGCCGCCCTGCTCGACGGCATGGACGCGGCGCTGTGCGCGCTGGACGCGGACGGGACGGTGACGCACTGGAACCGCGAGGCCGAGCGGATCCTTGGCTGGCCGGCGGCGGAGGCCGTCGGCCGGCGCGGGTTCGACGGCTGGGCGGCGCGCAGCGCCGACGCGGAGGAGACGCTCGCCCGCCTCATGGGGGCGATGCGGACGCCGGGCCGGCAGGTCCACGAGCTGGCGCTGCTCCGCAAGGACGGCGGCCGGGTGCTGGTGCGCAGCCAGTCGGCGGGGGTGCGGGGCGCCGACGGGCGGCCGGCGGGCGTGTACTGCGCCTTCAGCGAGGTGCACGTGCAGATAGACCTGGAGCGGTCGATCGCGCTCAGCGAGGCGCTGTTCGACGACGCCCCCTGGGGGGTCGTCCTGATCGACGCCGACCTGCGCCCGGCGGTCGTCAACGGCTACGCGGCCAAGGCGATCGGCACGGGCCGGACGACCCCGCTGGGCCGGCCCCTGGGCGACGTCGTCGCGGGGGGCGTGGAGGAGCTGGAGGGCGCGCTCCAGCACGTGCTGGCGGAGGGCGGCCCGCCCGCTCCGGCGGACCTGTGGGTGACGCTCGCGGCGGCCTCCGGGACGGGGGAGCGGCGGCGGTGCTGGCGCAGCGGTTTCGTGCGGCTGTCCTCGCCGATGACGGAGGAGCCGGTGCCGCTGGGCGTGGCCTGGCTGTTCCAGGACGTGACGGCGGAGCGGCTCGCGGCGCGGGAGGCGGACCGGACCCGTTTCCGCTGGAGCCAGCTGCACCGGGCGGGCGTGGCGGCGGCCGAGTACGCGGACCCGGCGGAGGCGGTGGCCGTGCTCCTGGACTTCGCGCTGGCGGGCTTCGCCGACCACGGGCTCGTGGACCGGGTGGCGGGCGACCGGCGGCTGACCCGCGCGGTGGCGTCCCCGGCGGGCACCCCGGACACGGACGGCCTCGGCGGCGGCTTCGACGGCGGTTTCCCGCAGCGGTACGGCCCCGAGCACCCGGCCCTCCAGGCGTGGGACCGGGCGGGCTCGGTGCGGGTGGACGCGGGCCGCGACGCGGCCTCCTGGGCGGCGGACCGGCACTGGCCCGCGGACACCGCGCACGCCCTGTGCACGGCCCTGCGCTCCCGGGGCCGTACCGTCGGCGTCCTCACCTTCCTCCGCACCGCCGCCCGGGGCGGCTTCGACCGCCAGGACGCGCTCTACGCGGAGACGGTCGCGGCCCGTGTGGCGGCGGCCCTGGACGCCCCGCCACTCGGCTGAGCACCGGCCCCGGGGCCGTACGGCGCCGGCACGCGTACTCGGTACGGGGGCGCGTGCCCGGAGCCGTACGCGCGCGTGCTCAGTGCTTGTAGAAGATCCGGTCCGCGTACTCGCCCATCACGCGGCCGTTCCACTCGTGCCCGCCGTCGACGTTCCCGGAGCGCAGCAGCGGCGGTTCGATGCCGCGCCGGACGAGCTCCTCGGCGGCGGCGGCCATGGTGGCCTGCATCAGGGCGCTGGTGACGACGGTGGAGGCGGGGGCGAAGGGCGCCTCGATGCCCTCGTGGGTCAGTTCCGCGTCGCCGACCGCGATCTTCGAGTCGAGGACGATGTCGCAGTGGTCCTTCAGGTACGTCCCCGAGACGTGCCGCGACTTCGTCTCGGTGCCGTACGCCACCGAGGTGACGCCGATGACGGTGAGGCCCAGCGCGCGGGCGTTCATGGCCATCTCGACCGGCAGGGCGTTGCGGCCGGAGAGGGAGATGATGAAGAGCACGTCGCCGGCGGTGGCGGGGGAGGAGTCGAGGACGGCCCCGGCGAGCCCGTCGACGCGCTCCAGGGCGGAGCCGAGCGTCGCCGGCATGACGTCGACGCCGACGACGCCGGGGACGACCAGCAGGTTCATCAGGGCGAGGCCGCCGGCCCGGTAGACGACGTCCTGGGCGGGCAGCGAGGAGTGCCCGGCGCCGAAGGCGAAGAGGCGGTTGCCGTTCGCGACGGCTTCGGCGACCGCCGTTCCGGCGGCGGCGATCTCGGCGGAGTCCCCGTCGCGCACCTCCTGCAGCAGACCGATCGCGGCGTCGAAGAACTGTCCGGCCAGCTTGCTCTCGCCCATGTGAGGAGGCTCCTTCTCGTCGAGGTCGCCGATCACGGTGCGGTCTGGACCATTGCTCTGTCAATACTGCCTCCGCCGTCCCGGTGTCCTCACTTCTCCCGGTCCGGGGCGGGGGCCGCCCGCTTGTCGGCCCGATGCGCAAGAATTGGCGCAGGGCCAGCGCACGACTCATCGAGGGGCACGAATGTCCGGACTGATCGACACCACGGAGATGTATCTCCGCACCATCCTGGAGCTCGAAGAGGAAGGTGTGGTCCCCATGCGCGCCCGGATCGCGGAGCGGCTCGACCAGAGCGGCCCGACGGTGAGCCAGACGGTCGCCCGCATGGAGCGGGACGGTCTGGTCGCCGTGGCGAGCGACCGCCACCTGGAGCTGACCGAGGAGGGCCGCCGTCTCGCGACGCGCGTGATGCGCAAGCACCGCCTCGCCGAGTGCCTGCTCGTCGACGTGATCGGCCTGGAGTGGGAGCAGGTCCACGCCGAGGCGTGCCGCTGGGAGCACGTGATGAGCGAGGCCGTGGAGCGCCGCGTCCTGGAGCTGCTGCGCCACCCGACGGAGTCGCCGTACGGCAACCCGATCCCGGGTCTGGAGGAGCTGGGCGAGAAGGCCGAGGCCGAGTCCTTCCTCGACGACTCGATGGTGTCGCTGGCGGACCTGGACGCGAGCGAGGGCAAGACGGTGGTCGTCCGCCGCATCGGCGAGCCGATCCAGACGGACGCCCAGCTCATGTACACGCTGCGGCGGGCCGGCGTGCAGCCCGGCTCGGTCGTCTCCGTGTCGGAGTCGGCCGGCGGCGTGCTCGTCGGCAGCAGCGGCGAGGCGGCGGAGCTGGACGCGGAGGTCGCGGCGCACGTCTTCGTCGCGAAGCGCTGACGTCGGGCGGAGCAGGGGCGGGGCCGGGCACGCGAGAGCGGCCCGGCCCCGCCCCGTGCGGGGCGGCTTCCCGTGCGGGGCGGCTTCCCGTGCGGGGCGGCTTCCCGTGCGGGGCGGCTTCCCGTGCGGGGCGGCTTCCCGTGCGGGGCGGCTTCCCCTACGGGCCGCTACACGTAGGGCGCGAGCGCGCCCCACAGGCCGAGTGCGAGGACGGTGGCGGCGGTCAGCAGGCCGAGGGCGTGCTTGACGACGGTCGCGTAGGCCGGCTCGGAGGCGGCGTGGCGCCGTGAGGGGGCCTCGGGGTCGTACACGACGTGGATCTCGTTCGTGGGCCGGCCGGAGCCGTAGGTGGTGTTCAGCTCGTTGCCGCTCGCGTCGGTGAACCTGTAGTAGCTCGCCCTCCTGCCGTTGGGGTGGTACACCCGCGTGGCCACGACGGTGATGCCCCGGCGGGCGAGCAGCACCCGGTCCCGGGCGCTGCTCACGGCGCCGAGCAGGCCGAAGCCGCCGAGGAACAGGCCGAGGACCGCGCCGAAGGCGGCCATGCCCATCTCCGGGCCGTGCGCGGCGCCGGTCCACCAGACGTACGCCACGTAGGCGCCCAGGAAGCCGAGGACGCCCAGCCAGACCGCCCACACGGGGATCGCGCCCCGGCCCTCCTCGGTGGTGAGGAGGGCGCTGCCGGCGGGGTCGCGGCTTTCGGGCAGGGCCTCGGTCACGGCGGCGCGGAACGCGGGCGCCGAGTACGCGTTGCCCTCGGGGAGCGGGCGGGTGACGCCGTCGGTCAGGACGAGGACGAGCGAGGCCGCGCCGCTCTGACGCACCTCTTCGACGGCGGCGAGCGGCACGGTCGTGATGACCCGGTCCTGCTCGATCGTGAGGTGACCCTCCCTCAGGATCGCGATGTGGTCGCCTTTGGCGAGGACTTGAGGACTGCGCATGACAGGGTCGACCGCCGGGACCCGGGAGGGGTTGTGGGAACGGCGGTCACGAATGGGCCACGGCTGGGCGACGGATCCGTCGCGCGCCCCGTTTTACGCCGGAATGGCCCCGCGCGTGCCCTCGGCGTGCCACGCTGGGACGAGCCGGGTGCGTCGTGTGACGCGCGGAAGGGTGGGGGCCGTGGGAGCGACAGGGGCCGTACGCCGACTGCCGCGCGTTCCGGGGGCGGTTCCTGACGGAGCGTCCGGGACGACAGAGGGCCCCGGCGCCTCGCGGCGCCGGGGCCTGTCCTCCCCTGTTCCGACCTGGAGCCCCGAGCTCCCTAGGTCGGTCCCGCCGGACCGTTTTCCCCGAGCGGTCCGCCTCCCGTTGAAGATCTCCCCTCGGCGGCGCGCGCCAATCCTTGAGGCCCGTCACTCGAACGAGGGGTGTTGGGTGGCAGAAGCGCATTTTCGAATGTGGGTTCGATAGTCTGGTGTGGTTCGACGGGAAAGAGGGGGTGCCAGACCATGGCGCGACGACTCGACGTCACCGGAGCCGACGGCATCCGGCTGGCGGCCTGGGACTTCACGGTGCGGGGCGCGGCCCCCGACGGGCCCGCGCCCGGGGCCCGCACGTCCCCGCGCCCGCCCGCCGTGAGCATCGCCCGCCAGCCCGCCGCGCCGGAGGACCGGGCCAGGCCCGCCGCCGCCCCCGCCCCGCCGTCGCCCGCCCCCGCGCGCTCGGACGCCCCGGTCTTACTGCTCCACGGCCTGATGGGCCACGCGGCCCACTGGGCCCCCGCCGCGCGCCTCCTCGCCACAGGCCGCCGCACGCTCGCGCTCGACCAGCGCGGCCACGGCGCGAGCGAGAAGCCGCCCGCCGGACCCTTCACCCGCGAGGCGTACGTGGCGGACGCGGCGGCCGTCATCGAGCGGCTCGGGCTCGCCCCCGTCACCCTCGTCGGCCACTCCATGGGCGCGCTGACCGCCTGGCAGCTGGCCGCCGAGCGCCCGGACCTGGTCCGCGCCCTCGTCATCTGCGACATGCGGGCCTCCGCGCTCGGCGCCGCCTCCCAGCGCGCCTGGCAGGACTGGTTCCGCAGCTGGCCGGCGCCCTTCCCGACGCTGGAGGCCGTGCACCGCTGGTTCGGCGCGGACGACGCGTGGGTGGAGACGCCCAACCCGGCGCGGGCCGCCTTCTTCGCCGAGGTGATGACCGAGCGCCCCGACGGCTGGCACCCGGTCTTCGACCCGGCCCAGATGCTCACCTCCCGCGAGACCTGGGTCCACGACGCCCACTGGGACTCCCTCGCCCAGGTCCGCTGCCCCACCCTCGTCGTCCGCGGCCTCGACGGCGAACTGGGCCGGGCCGAGGCCCAGGAGATGGTCCGCGTCCTCCCCCACGGGGTCTACGCGGAGATCCCCGACGCCGGGCACCTCCTCCACTACACCCACCCGGAAGCCTGGGCCGAGGCCGTGGACCCCTTCCTGACGGGCGTCCTGACCACCTGACACACCGGCCGCCGACGGCCACCCGGTCATCGACGGCCACCCGGCCATCGACCGGGACGAGACGGAGAGGCACTACGGCCTCCCCGGCAAGCGCGCCCCCTGAGCCCCGCCGGGCCCCCGACAGGCCCCCGACAGGCCCCCGTCGGGCCCCGTCTGGCCCGGCCGGTCCCCGCCGGCCCTCCGGCCAAGGCCCGCCCCTGCCGCGGGCTCCTGCCGGGTCCCGACAGCTCCCGCCGAGCCCCGCAGGGACCCCGCCCCGGCAACCTCCTCGCGCGCCCGCCGCCGGACGCGGTAGCGTCCCTCCCACGGCGCGTCGAGCGGTACGTCTCCGCGCCGCCCATCACGAGGGAACACAAGGGACACAAGGGAACGCATGCGCATATCTCTGCGCCGGCGCCTGGCCACCGCGGCCACGGCGCTCGGTCTCACCACGCTCGGCGTCCTCGGCGCGGGCGCGGCCCCCGCCCAGGCGGCACCCGCGGACTGCCCCGCGGGCTACTTCTGCGCCTGGAAGACGGACGACGCCACCGGCACCATGTACAAGACGAACGTGGACGCCCCCACGCTCGGCACCTGGGACAACCAGTTCCGCTCGGTCTCCAACCGCACCGGCAAGTTCGCCTGCCTCCACGACGAGCCGAACCACGGCTACGTCGGCGACGTCTGGTCCATCGCCCCCAACCCCTCGGGCACCGAGTGGGGCGGCCCCGGCAGCACCAGCGTCAGCTCCGTCCGCCTGGTCACCACCGAGCGCGAGTGCGGCGGCTACGAGCCGTACCCCTACTGGTACGCCAACCCGCAGGCCACCGCGCCCGCGTTCGGCGACCTGAACGGCGACAAGGCGGCCGACGTCCTGGTCCGCGACAAGGTCGGCCGCCTGTGGTTCCTCCCCGGCGACGGCAGCGGCACGCTCGTCGGCTCGGGCGGCTGGAACGCGATGAACGCCCTGACCCGTCACGGTGACTTCTCCGGTGACGGCAAGGAGGACGTGATCGCCCGCGAGGCGTCCACCGGCAAGCTGTGGCTGTACAAGGGCGCCGGCACCGGTTACGTCGGTTCGCGCGTGCTGATCGGTTCGGGTGGCTGGAACTCCATGAACCACCTCACCGCCTTCGGCGACCTGTCCGGCGACGGCCGCTCGGACCTCCTGGCGGTGGAGAAGTCCACCGGCAAGCTGTGGCTGTACCCCGGTACGGGCAGCGGCCTCGGCGCCCGCAAGCTCATCGGCTCCAGCGGCTGGAACTCGATGAACGCCCTCATCGGCTTCGGCGACATGACCAAGGACGGCAAGGCCGACCTCCTCACCCGCGAGCCCTCCACCGGCAAGCTGTGGCTGTACCCGGGCAAGACCGGCGGCCTCGCCACCCGCGTCCTCATCGGCGGCGGCTGGAACGTCATGGCCGGCTTCCTCGCGGTCGGTGACCACAGCGGCGACGGCTACACCGACATGGCCGCCATCACGAACAGCTCCTACTCGTCGAACCTGGGCCAGGGCCCGGGCAACCTGGTCCTCTACGACGGCCGCTCCACCAACGGCTTCCAGACGGGCGCCCTGGAGAGCGAGTCCTGGCACGGCCTGAACGGCCAGTTCTGACACGCCGCGTGAACGGAGTACCCGTGGGCGAGGGGCGGCAGCCGTCCCTCGCCCACGGGTGTGGGGAGGGGAAGAAATGCGCAAGACGATGAGACGTGCCCTGGCGTCCCTGCTGGGCCTGGCCACCCTGGGAGCCCTCGGCGTGGCGACGGCCGCACCCGCCCAAGCGGAGCCGAGCGACTGCCCGAAGGGCTACTTCTGTGCCTGGACGACGGCGCACGCCACGGGCACGATGCTGAAGACCACCAAGAGCATGCCGACGCTCGGCACGTGGGACAACAAGATCCAGTCGGTTTCCAACCGCACGAACCTGTACGCGTGCGGGTACGACGAGCCCGCCTACACGACGTCGTACTGGAGCGTCGGCACCGTGGCGCCCGACCCGGGCGGCACGGAGTGGGGCGGCTTCGGCTTGGGCTCGGTGAGCTCGATCAAGCTCGTCCCCACGTACCGCGAGTGCGACGGCCCCGCGTACCCGAGCTGGTACGCCTTCTCCGAGGCGTCGTCCCGGTCCGCCTTCGCCAACCTGGACGGCGACCTCCGGGCGGACCTCCTGGTCCGCGACATGGCCGGCCGCATGTGGTTCCTCCCCGGCGACGGCAGCGGCAAGCTGGTGGGCCCGGGCTGGAACGCGATGAACGCGCTGACCCGTCACGGTGACTTCTCCGGCGACGGCAAGGAGGACGTGATCGCCCGCGAGGCGTCCACCGGCAAGCTGTGGCTGTACAAGGGTTCCGGTACCGGTTACGTCGGTTCGCGCGTGCTGATCGGTTCGGGTGGCTGGAACTCCATGAACCACCTCACGGCCTTCGGCGACCTGTCCGGCGACGGCCGTACGGACCTCCTGGCGGTGGAGAAGTCCACGGGCAAGCTGTGGCTGTACCCCGGTACGGGCAGCGGCCTCGGCGCCCGCAAGCTCATCGGCTCCGGCGGCTGGAACGGCATGAACGCGCTGGTCGCCCCCGGTGACCTGAACGGCGACGGCAAGGCCGACCTCCTCGCCCGCGAGGCGTCGACCGGCAAGCTCTGGCGCTACCCGACCAAGCCCGGCGCCCTCGGCTCCCGGGTCCTCGTCGGCAGCGGCTGGAACGTGATGAAGGCGTTCGTCGGCATCGGCAACGTCGAGTACAGCGACCCCAACGACCTGCTGGCCATCACCGGCAGCGGCGCCTCGACGTCCCTCACGGACAGCAACTGCGAGGGAGCCGGCTGCATGATGGTCTACACGGGCAGGGGCACCGGCGGCCTGAACGCGGGCTTCCACCACGACAGCGACTACAACTGGGACGACATGAACGCCGTCTTCTAACGGCTCGCCCCACACCGCAGGGCCTCCGCCCCCACCGGGACGGAGGCCCTTTCGCATGCGCCGCGCCTACTTCACCCGGGCGATGAACTCGCCCCAGGCGGCGGGGGAGACGGAGAGGGAGGGGAGGGCGGTGTCCTTGGAGTCCCGCACGTGCACAAAGTGCACACAGGAGGCGACCTCGACGCAGTCACCGCCCTGTTCGCTGCTGTAGCTGCTCTTGAACCACTTGAGGTCGGTGCTCACAGTTCCCGTGCCATCTTCTCGATGAGTCGTGCGGTGTCCTCCGGGCTGAGCGCCTGGGCCCTCAGCTCGCTATAGCGAGCGGCAACGATTGCCACGTCCGGCTGTTCGGTCAGAAAGTACCGTCCGACCTGGCCTTCCACATAGATCAACCGACCACGGTTCTCGTTGGTCTCCAGCAGAGTGAAAGAGCCGCTCAGGCCGGCGTGGGTCCATCGGCCCTCAGGCATGACCTGGATGGTCACGTTACGGAGATTCGCCTGCTCACACACGTGCAGCAGATTCTTCCGAAGCACCTCAGGGCCCCCGAGGGGCTTGGCGAGAGCAGACTGCTCCAGTACGAAGGTCACCAAGGGAGCGGGCTTCCGGAAGAACAACTCCTGTCGCTTGATCCGGGCTGCGACGTGCACCTCTATGTCGTCGTCCTCCATGGGCGGGACTGCGCTGTGGAAGACGGCCCGCGCGTATTCATGGGTCTGGAGCAGCCCAGGGATCAAGTGGCAGTCGTACTTGTGAATGCCGACCGCCTTCTTCTCCTCCTCCAGGTAGTCCTCGAACCAGGCCGCGACGCCACTCGTGACGATTTCCTCCGCCAGCTTCAGCAGTGCACCTTGTGCACCCAGCAGCGGATCCACGATCGACACGAAGTCGCCCTTCGGATGGCGCAGCCCCCGCTCGATCATGGCCACCTGGGACTTGGAATACCCGGTTTCCTTGCCCACGGATTCCTGCGAGTACTTGGCCCGCTCGCGGTAGAACCGCAGCATCATCCCGAAGGTCTTCGCGGCTCCGGCGCCCTGCTTGTCGTCCTTGTTCACACCCCACCTCCCCGAGTGCACAGTCCTGCACAACACCACTGTGTCCGTGGCGACAGCAGACCACGCCCGCAAAGCTGGTCGCATGAATCTGAGCAAGTCGCTTGACATGACCCCCTCTTGGGTTCCGGGTGCCGGTCACGCCCTTCGTCTCGCGGGGGTGCACTTCGACGCGGTACGGATCGGCGGGTACCTCGGGGAGGAGGTCGCGTACGACCTCATGGCGTTCACGGGGTTCCAGGCGGGCCCGATCGTCCGGGAGGCGACGCGGGAGCGGAACGTCTACTTCTTGCTGGCGCCGGGGACGGCGTCCCGGTTCGCGTGGCCGGCGCCGACGCGGGCGCTGCACGGCGGCGGGCGGAGCGAGTCGTACGTCGGGATCCCCGCGTTCGGGGGGACGACGTGGCCGCTGGGCTGGAGGTCGCTCCCGACGGTCGAAGATCCGTTCGTGGAGGGAGAGTTGCTGCACCGGGCGGTGGAGTCTGCGCTACGGTGACGGGATCGTCACGCTCCGTAAAAGGAGCGGCCCCCGGCCGGTGCTCGAACACCCCCGGGGGCCTTCACTCCTAGTGGATACGAAGAGGTCCACCAGAAATGCTTCGGCATGCTATCGCGCCCTTGTCGGCGTACACGAAGGTCTCGCACAGTGTCGTCCGGAATCCGCGCCTGACCAGCGACGCGAAAATCCTCATCGTCTACCTCCAGGGTCTCCCGGAGAACGCGGCCACGGCGAAGCCGCTCGGCGAGCACGCCGTCGACCTGGGCATGAAGCCCCGGGCGTACCAGCGGGCGAAGAAATTGCTCATGGCGTGCGGGTATCTGCACGAATGGCGGTGGCAGGGCGGCCGGGGCCGCTGGATCACCGAGCAGCTCATCGCGAACGTCACCCTCACGGGTGACGAGGCGGGGGAGGTGCGGGAGGGCGGCCGGCCACCGACTGTGCCCTTTCCGACGGTCGGTGGACCGGGAACCCCGAGGATCGGCGGCTCCTCCAAAGATGAAGACCGGGAGAAGAACACCCCCCACCCACCCACCCAAGAGCCCCCGCGAAGCGAGCACCCGGCCGCGACCGAAGTCCCGGACGTGAGTGGGACATTGGCTCCGGCTCCGGCTCCGGCCCAGGCTCCGGCTCTGGCCCAGGACCAGGACCCGGCTCTGGCCCAGGCTCCGGCCCCGGCTCCGGGCCCCTCCCCCGCCCCCTCCCCCTCCACCCTCTCCCCCTCCACCCCCTCTCCGGCCCCCGCCCCGGGCTCCCAAGTAGCCCAGGCGGAACGGCTCCTGCTCTCGCTCCGTCACGAGCACCGGGACCTGCTGCTCGGTGTCCGGGAGGCGCGGAAGCTCGCCGTCCTGGCCGCGGAATGGCTCTGCCGTGGCGTCTCGCTCGGGGACCTCCGGCACGCCCTGACCTCTCATCTGCCCCGGCCCGGTGTCCGCTCGGCGGCCGGCTTCCTGCGGCACCGGCTGGTGGAGAAGCTTCCGCCGGAGCAGGGGGAGGCGTGGGCGTGGGAGGCCCCGGCGCCCGGGCCGCTCCTGGAGTGCGAGGGGCCGGGCGAGGCCCATGTCTTCCGGCCGGTCGCGGACGAGACCCGCTGCGGCCCCTGCCGCCGCGAGGCCGCCCGCGGGGCCGCCCGGGGAGACGGCCCGCGTGCCCGGGGTCCGGAGGACCGGCCCGCCCCCGCGGACTGGCGGGAGCGCGTGGCCGAGGCGTTCGCCGAACGTCCCGGGCTCGCGTGGGACGCGCTCGACCGCGCGGCGGAGCCCGGCCCGTCCGGTGGCTGAGGCGCCGGGCCCGGCACGGGGCGGCCCGCTAGCCTGGCAGGGTGATACGTGCCTGGCTGACGCCGATCCTGCTGGCCCTCGCGGGACTGCTCGTCGCGGGGAGTCGCGTGGCGGGCGGGAACCCGGTCACCGGCCTCGCCCTCCTGGCGCTCTTCCTCGTCCTGGCGGGGGCCAACTCCCCGCTGATCTTCCCGCGCTCGCTCACCTCGGCCGAGGCCCTGCGCCGCAGCGGGGCCGACGGGAGGCCGGTCGTCTACTGGCGGCCGGGCTGTACGTACTGCATGCGGCTCCGCGCCCGCCTCGGCGGCCGGGCCCGGGAGGCGTACTGGGTGAACATCTGGCGCGACCCGGAGGGCGCGGCGGCCGTCCGCGCCGTGAACGACGGCAACGAGACCGTGCCCACCGTCCTCCTGGCCGGCCGCCACCACACCAACCCGGACCCGGCCTGGCTCAGGTCCCGCCTCGGAGGCCCCTGACCCCGGCCGGGCGCCCCGGGCCCGCGCCGACGCCCGTCATCCCTCCCGGAGCGGCTCCCCGGGCTGCTGTCCCGGCTTCTCCCCGAGCGTCGCGCTCAGCTCCGCCGAGGCCGCCGCCACGTCCTCCACGAAGGAGTCCCGGCCCCCGGCGACCGCCGCCCGCGAGGCCACCTCCAGGGCGTCGCGCCACGGCCCGGCGAGCCCCGGCAGCAGGCCCGCCGCCGCGTCGCCCGCGCGGCGGACGATCGAGTCGCATATGAGGTGGGTCTCCAGCGCGACCCGCCACGCCTGCGCGACCCGCCCCTCCCGCAGCAGGAGCCCCGCCACGGCCGCCAGCAGCGCCGCCTTCGGGGCGAACGCGGAGCCCATCCGGACCCGCACCGACGACGAGTACGACTCGTGCGCCGTCAGCTCCACCCGCAGCCGCACCATCTCGCCCAGCGGCAGCGGCACGTCCCGCCCGTCCCGCAGCAGCTCCTCGCCCGCCGCGAGCGCCTCCGCCAGGGACGGCGGCAGCGGCTGCGCGGCCAGCTCCTCCTCCCGGGCCACCGATCCCGGTGCCAGCGCCTCGGCCCGGGCCAGCACCGGCCCGGCCTGCCGCTCCCGGCCGGCCAGCCGCAGGTGCAGCCCCTCGCGCGCCAGCGCCTGCCCGAGGCCGCCGAGCCCCGCCTCGGCCGCCTCCCGCACCACCAGGTCCACCGCGAGCGCCGTGTCCCAATTGCCGCGCGCGGCCTCCAGCAGGGACGCGGTCTCCCCGGCCGCGTCCGCCATGTACCCGGTCTCCTCCAGGTCGAGCCCGCCCCGCTGCCGCGTCAGGTCCTGGTAGCGGGCCAGCGACTGCCGGGCGCAGGCCAGCGCCTGGTCCGTGTCGCCGACCTTCAGCTGCACCGCCGCCGCCAGCGCCAGGACCCGCGCGAAGTCGGGGAGCAACGGATGCGGCGAGTCGTGGGCCCCGGCCGCCACATAGGCGCCGATCGCCCGGTCCACGTCCGCGAGCGCGGCCATCGGGTGCCCGGCCTCGGCGTGCGCCCGGGCCCGCCGTATCGTCGCGTCCGCCGCCAGCAGAGGCGCGTTCGGCAGGCCGCTCCCGTCGTAGGCGTCCACGCACGCGCCCAGGTCCGCGACCGCCGCTCCGGGCAGGCCGAGCGCGAGCTGGGTGGTGGCCCGGGAGTAGAGCAGCGCGCCCCGCATGTGCCACAGCTCGGGATCGTCCGGCCTCGCGCGGCACAGCTCGTCGAGGTACCGGGCCGCCCGGTCGAAGGAGTCGAGGGCCGCCCGGGCCCGGCTCGGCAGCACCTGATGCCGGACCCCCTGCTCGTACGCCTCCCGCGTCAGCCGTGTCAGCCGCTCCAGCTCGGCCGTCGTCAGCCGCACGACCGCCTCCGCCGCCTCCACGGCCCGCCCCGCCGACAGGCCGTCCACGGGAAGGCGGTCCCCGCCCTCCGCGCCCTTCTTCCTCCGCCGCCCGAACACCGCCATGCGAACCCCCCGGTCGTCGCCCGTTCCCCTCACCAGCATCATGGCCCCCGGGCCCCGCCCCCGACACCCCTGTGGACAACCGCCTGTGGAAAACTCCTGGCCGCCGTCCGTCCCGCCCGGATACGTTCCCGCCATGAACAGCCCCAGCCCCGGCACGAGCCCGGTGACCCGGCCGACGACGACCCTCTGGCGCCCCACCGGCCCCGAGGAGCTCGCCCTCGTCCGCGCGCTCGACTGGCGCGCCTGGCCGCCCCGGCTGCCCGAGCAGCCGATCTTCTACCCGGTGCTCAACGAGGACTACGCGATCCGCATCGCCCGCGACTGGAACGTGAAGCACAGCGGCTCCGGCCACGTCACCCGCTTCGAGGTCGACTCCGCCTTCCTCGCCCGCTACCCCGTCCAGCAGGCAGGCGGCCGCACGATTCTGGAGCTGTGGGTCCCCGCCGAGGAGCTGGACGAGTTCAACGCGCACATCGTCGGCCCGATCACCGTCACCCACACGTTCCGCTGAGAAAGGGGCCGTCCACGCGCGCGCGTGGACGGCCCCTTTCTCCCGTGCCTCAGCCCTTGCTGACCGCCGCCAGGATCTCCGGCAGCCGCTTCGCCATCCGGCCCGACATCAGCCGCAGCGCGCCCCAGGTCAGCAGGGCGCCGTAGGCCACCCCCAGGGGCAGCAGCAGCCACAGCAGGCCGTGGTGGTCGCTCACCCGCAGCCAGACCAGCAGGGCGATCAGCGGGGCGCACAGCAGCGGGCCCGCGAACATGCCGCCGAAGATCGCGGCGACCGCCATGCCGCCCTGGCCCGGTGCCACGTTGCGGTGCGAGTCCTGGGGGATCGCGTACGGGTACGTCACCGAGGCGAACACGCCCAGCGCCAGCATCGCGCCCAGCAGCGCGAACGCCAGGCCGAACACCTCCGGGAGCTGCGACCAGCCGCCGGCGACCAGCCCCGTCGCCACGGCGACGACCACCGTGAACGGCACCGTGATCGCGATCATCACGTACGCCCGGTCCCGCAGCTCCGCGTACGCCTCCGCCCGCGAGGAGATCGTCTGCGTCACCATCCAGAACGCCGAGGAGTCCTGCCCGAACTGGTTGAACATCTGCATGCCCAGCATGCCGGAGGCGAAGCAGGCCCAGTAGACCGAACCGGCCTCCTGGAAGGCGTTGAAGACCGGCACCAGCGCGCCGATCGCCAGCGCCGTCACCCACGACGCCTTCGTCTTCGGGTCGCGCCAGATGTAGCGGAAGCAACGTTCCATCACCGCGCCGGTACGGCCTCCGGGCAGCAGCCGCGCCAGCAGCCCGCGCCCCGCCGCCGGGTCCTTGACCGTGTCGGGAGCCGCGCCGATCGTCGAACCGTCCGGCTCGGTCATCAGCCGCACCAGGCTCCGGCGCCACCACCACAGCAGCACCACGACCGCCGCCACCGAGACCGCGAGCCGCGCCACGGCGAGCAGGAGGTCCCCGTCCGCCGCCGACCGCACCGCCGCCACCGCCGAGGCCGCCGGCAGCCAGCCCACCACCGAGGCGACCGTGTCGAGCACCGACAGGTCCTCCGCGCGGCCCAGCGCCTGGACGCCGAAGTTGACCGCCTGGAAGCCCAGCGCGATCACCAGACCGCTCAGCAGCGCCAGGTCGCGCCCCTTGCGGGAGGACAGCAGCCGCACGTTCGCCGTCGCGATGGCCCGCGACAGCGCCACGCACACCAGCAGCACCAGCGGCACCGCGAGCACCGCGAACACCGCCGCCGCGACGCCGTGCGCCACGGAGACGGCCGCCCCGAACGCCAGACAGAGCGTGAAGAGCGGGCCGGTGCCCACCAGGGAGGACACGAGCAGCGCCCGCACCAGCGGCTTCGGCCGCAGCGGCAGCATCACCAGCCGCGAGGGGTCCAGCGTCTCGTCCCCGCTCGGCAGGAACAGCGGCATCACCGCCCAGCCCAGGGCGAAGACCGCGACCGCGAGCACCGAGACCGCCCCGGCCGCCTCGTGCCCCCGCAGCAGCAGGAAACCCAGCACCATGAACGCGGCGATCAGCAGCACGATCACCAGGGAGGCGACGAAGGCGGCCCTGCGCCCGCCCGACTGCCGCAGCCCGTTGCGCATCAGCGACAGCTTCAGGCGGACGAAGACCGGGGTGAGCGCCACCGGAGCCGCGGCGGCATCCGTCGTCACCGCCGTCACCGGGTCTCGCCCTTGCCGCCCAGCCAGTCCAGCGAGTCCCCCGCCGCCGCCCGGTCATGGGCGCCCACCAGCTCCAGGAACGCCTCCTGGAGGGTCGCCGCCGAGCCCTTCACCTCCGCCAGCGGACCCTGCGCGCGGATCCGGCCCCCGGCCATCACCGCGACCCAGTCGCACAGCGACTCCACCAGCTCCATCACGTGGCTGGAGAAGACCACCGTCGCGCCGGAGGACGTGTACCGCTCCAGGACGCCCCGGATGGTCTGCGCCGACACCGGGTCGACGCCCTCGAAGGGCTCGTCCAGGAAGAGCACGTCCGGGTTGTGCAGCAGCGCCGCCGCCAGTCCGATCTTCTTCCGCATGCCGGTCGAGTAGTCGACCACCAGCTTGTGCTGCGAACCGGCCAGGTCCAGCACGTCCAGCAGCTGGGTGGCCCGCTTGTCGACCTCGGCGCCGGGCAGCCCCCGCAGCCGCCCGCTGTACGCCAGGAGTTCACGGCCCGAGAGCCGCTCGAAGAGCCGCAGCCCCTCCGGCAGGATGCCGATCCGGGCCTTCACCCGCGCCACCGACTCGGGGTCGTCCCACACGTCGTGGCCGGCCACCCGGATCCGGCCCGAGTCCGGCCGCAGCAGGCCGGTGATCATGGAGAGGGTGGTGGTCTTCCCGGCGCCGTTCGGCCCGACGAGACCGATGAACTTCCCCGCCGGCAGCACCAGATCGACCCCGTGCACCGCGATCTGCTGCCCGAATCTCTTCCACACCCCCTCCACCTGCACCGCGGGCGCCGCACCGGATGGTTCCGGTGCGGCGCCCGCGGTTTCGAACGCTCCGTCAAATGCCTGGTCAGGCATGGTAAGTCAACCCTTCGGTCGTCCCCGCGCGGCGCTGTTCGCGCCTTTCCGGCCACCCTAAGGGGCCGCCTCGGGGAAACCCCAGGTCACTGACGCCGGGACCGTGATACCGCCGCCTCGCGCCCGCACGCGTACGCGAGGGCGCTGATCAGCTCCTCCGCGTCCGGCAGCCAGCGGTTCGCCGGAGTGGGCCGCCGCGCCCACTGCACCGCGCCCCGGCCGCCGATCCGGGTCGGCGGCGCCGCCACGTAGTGCCCCTCCCCGCGCGTGGCGAGGTCGAGCGAGGCGGGGGTCCAGCCGAGCTTGCGGATCAGGTCCGGCACCTTGGCGGCGGCGCCGGGCAGCACGAAGAAGAACATCCGGCGGTCCGGGGCGCAGGTCACGGGACCCAGCGTCAGCTCCATCCGCTCCATGCGGGCGAGCGCGAGGAAACCGGCCGCCTCGGGCACCTCGATCGCGTCGAAGGTGCGCCCGGTGGGCAGGAGGATCGACGACTTCGGCTGCTTCGACCACATGCGCCGGGCGCCCACCCCGCTCCCGGTCGCCAGCGTCGCCCAGTCGGGCTTCACGGCGTGACCGCCCGGCAGCGGGCAGTCGGCCGCGCCGCAGGAGCAGCGCTCCCGGCCGTCGACGGCTTCCAGCCAGGTCCCCGGGAACACGTCCCAGTGCCGCTCTTCCGCATACCGCACGGCGCTGTCGAGCAACTGCTCCCCTCGCTGCTTGGGGATCTGCGCGGCTTCCGTCGTGACTCCGATGGTCTCATCCACGTCGAAGACAACTGCGCCCGTCACCTGGGGTTACGGGCGGGGCGGCGCCAGGAGTGAGGCATCGATCCTGCATGCGGGGCGCAAAGGTGCACGCGCGGGGGCGCGCGGGGGACCGGGGAGCGGGGGAGGGGTACCAAGGAGGGCGGGGACGGACGCGGGGCGGGGGCCGGGGGGCGTCGGAAGGCCCGGCAGTCGGTGAACGACGTGTCCGGTTTCGCGTGTTCACATCGGCATTGACCTGATATCCGCAGGGCAGTGATCAGTCCGTGTCCGTACCCGTCCCGTCTGGGGGTTCCACTCATGGCAGCCAGGCCACTCGTGCCACGACAGCCCAACGAACGGCTCCAGGCGCTCATCCAGGAGGCCGCCTGCTCCAACGCCGGCCTCGCCCGCAGGGTCAACATGGTCGGCGCGGAGCGCGGCCTCGACCTGCGGTACGACAAGACCTCGGTGGCGCGCTGGCTGCGCGGGCAGCAGCCGCGCGGCCGGGCGCCCGGTGTCATCGCGGAGGCGATCGGCCGCAAGATCGGCCGGACGGTGACGATCGACGAGGTGGGGATGGCCAACGGCCGGAACCTCGCGGCGGGCGTCGGCCTCCAGTTCGCGCCGACCGTGCCCGGCGCCATCGAGCAGGTCTGCGAGCTGTACCGCAGTGACGTGGGCCGCCGCGAGTTCCTGACCGGTTCCGCGGTCGCCGCCTCCGCGCTCGTCGAGCCCAGCAGGGACTGGCTGATCACCGGCGCGGACGCGCAGGTGGCGCGCGCGGCCGGGGCCCGGGTCGGCCGCTCCGACGTGGCGGCGGTGCGGGAGACGACGGCGGCGCTCGTCGACCTGGACCGGCGCTTCGGCAGCGGGCACGTCCGCCCGGTGGTGGTCCACTACCTCGACAGCGTGGTGTCCGGGATGCTGTCGGGCTCCTACCGGGAGGCGGTGGGCCGGGAGCTGTTCGGCGCGGTGGCCCGACTGACCGAGCTGGCCGGGTACATGGCCGTGGACACGGGCGAACCGGGGCTCGCCCAGCGGTACTACATCCAGGCGCTGCGGCTCGCGCAGGCGGCCGGGGACCGGGCCTACGGCGGCTACGTGCTGGCCGCGTCGATGAGCCACCTGGCGGCGGAGCTCGGGAACCCCCGGGAGATCGCCCAGTTGGCGCGCGCCGCGCAGGAGGGGACCCGGGGCGGGGTGCCGCCGCGGGCCGAGGCGATGTTCCTGGCGGCGGAGGCGCGCGGGCACGCGCTGCTGGGGGACGGCCGCGCCTTCGAGTCGGCGGCGGGGCGGGCCACGGGCGCGCTGGAGCGGGCCGATCCGGAGTCCGGCGACGACCCGGCCTGGATCGCCCACTTCGACGGGGCGTACCTGGCGGACGAACTGGCCCACTGCTACCGGGACCTGGGCCGGGCGGAGCACGCGGCCCGCGCGGCGGAGGAGTCGCTGGCCGGGCATCCGGAGGGGCGGGCGCGGCGGCGGGCGATCGGGTTCGCGCTGCTGGCGCACGCGCGCGTGCAGCAGCGGGAGATCGAGGAGGCGTGCCGCGCGGGCACGCGCGCGCTCGAACTCCTCGGCGGGCTGAGGTCGTCGCGCGGGGCGGAGTACCTGGAGGAGCTGAGGGACCGCCTGGAGCCCTTCGCGGGGGAGGCGGTGGTCCGGGAGTTCGAGGCGCGCCTGGAGGCGCGGGCGGCGTGAGCGGACGGTCCGCGGGCCCGCCGGGTTCCCCGCGAAGGGTGTTACCGGTCTCACACGTGTGTGCGGAGCGGCGGACGTACCCGGTAGCGTGAGCCGACGATTCCGTAGGTCCATCAGTAGGAGTCCCGGTGACGCAGAACGGACAGGGTCCGGAGCAGGGGGGCGCGCAGGCGTGGGGCGGTGCCTGGGGCCCCGCGGGCGGCCCGCCGCAGCCCGGCGGGCAGCCGCTGCCCCCCGCGCAGCCGCTGCCCCCCGAGGCGCCGGCCGCCGGTGATCTCCAGGCCACGCAGTACATAGCCCCGGTGCCGCCGCAGCCGCAGGGCGCGCCGGGCGGGATGCCGCCCGCCGGTCCGCCGCCCGGCTACGGCTACCCGCCGCCGGTGGCCGGTCACGGCGACATGCAGGCGACCCAGCACCTCGCGCCCGTGCCCGGGGGCGTCCCGCCGGTGGGACCGCCCGCCGGGTACGGCTACCCGCCGCCGGCCGCCGCCCCGGTCGCGGACATGCAGGCCACCCAGCACATCGCGCCCGTGCCGCCGCAGGGCGGCCCCGGCGGCGGCTCGCAGACGCAGTTCCTGGGGACGGGCCGGCTGCCGCAGCCGCCCGCGCCGGCCGGGGCCTCGGACGCCACCCAGTACATCGCGCCGGTGCCGGGCGGGCCGGTGCCGGGCGGTCCCGGGCCGACGCAGCCGCCCGCGGAGTTCGACAGCCTCTTCCGGGACGCGGCGCCCGCGCAGCCCGCGCCCCCGGCGTACCAGCAGCAGGCCCCGGCTCCGTACCAGCAGCACCCTCCGCAGCACCAGGCACCGCAGCACCAGGCGCCGCCGCCGCAGCAGTACGGCTATCCGGGCGGGGGCGGCGGCTACCAGGCGCCCGGCGGTCAGCAGGAGGCGTACTACTACGACGACGAGCCGGAGCCGCCGCGCCGGAAGTCGCCGGTCGCGCTGATCGCGGCCGTGGTGGTGGGCTGCGCGGTCGTCGGTCTCGGCGTGGGCGCCCTGCTCAGCGGCGGCGACGAGGAGAAGGACCCGAAGGCCGGGCAGAGCGTCGCGCCCAGCTCGCAGGCCCCGGCGCCGAGCGACGGCGCCTCCCAGGCGCCGGAGAAGAAGGACGACCCGGCCGAGCCGCAGGCGAAGGAGCTGGACAAGCTCCTGGCCACCAGCAACGACAGCCGGGACGCGGTGATCCGCTCGGTCGAGGCGATCAAGCAGTGCAAGAACCTCGACCAGGCGGCCGCCGACCTGCGCGGCGCGGCCGAGCAGCGCCGGAGCCTGGTGACCAGGCTCCAGACGCTCACCGTCGACAAGCTGCCGGACAACGGGGCGCTGACGGCGGCCCTCACGCGCGCGTGGCAGGCGTCCGCGGCGGCCGACGACCACTACGCGGGCTGGGCGGACCAGATGAAGGCCAAGAACGCCTGCAAGGGCGGCAAGGCCAAGTCGACCAACCGGCTCAAGGCGGCCAGCGACAAGAGCTCCGAGGCGACCACGGCCAAGAAGGAGGCGGCCGGGCTGTGGAACCCGACCGCCACGAAGTACGGACTGCCGAAGCGGTCCGCCACCCAGCTGTAGGGGGCGGACCGGCGGGACCGGGGCGCTTCAGCCCCGGTTGCTGACGGTGGGGCCGACGTCGACGAAGCCGGGCTTCTGGGCGACGAGCCGGCCCTTCCTGACCACCTGGAACGTCACCGCGTGGTTGACGATCCTGGGGAAGTCCGGGGCGCCGAGCAGGTCCTCGTACATCCAGCGCAGCGGCGGGGTGAGGCCGCCGGTGTCCACGCGGGCGCCCCGGTCGAGGGCCTCGGAGATGCGCGAGCCGGTGACCGTGTCGGTGTCGAGGGACTCGATCACCTCCTTGAGGACGGTGTAGGCGATCCAGGTGGTCTGCACGCCGGCGTCGTTCGGGTCGACCCGGTTGTCGGCGAAGGCGTGCTCCCGGATGACCTTCCGCATCGGCTCCCAGCTCTTGTCGTCCGCCTCCGGGTACCAGCCGGTGACGAAGGCGCCCTCGAAGGGGCTGCGGGCGCCGCCGGTGCGGTCGATGACGGGCTGGCCGACGCTGCCGAGGACGGAGGAGATCCGGACGGACTCCTTCCCGTCCCCGTCGTCCGCCTGGGCGCCGCCGGCGGAGTCCGGCAGCCGGCGGAAGGAGTCGAAGAAGGTCTGGGTCCGCTCGCCGAGCACGGCGGTGACGCAGCCGGAGTCCGTGCCCGCCTTGTCGCGGGCCCTGGCCGCCTGGGCGGTGTACTCGGTGGCGTCCTCGACGGCCCGGATGTCGACGGCGCCGCGCTTGCTCGAATTCTTCAGACCGGCGTCGAGGAGCTTGGGCAGCCGGTCGCCGGCGAGGGTGTCGGGGCGGACCAGGGAGACCTTGCGGCAGGACTCGGCGAGCTGCATGCCGTGTCCGGCGATGAGCGAGGCGAGACCGCCGTTGACGGGGTACGAGAGGGGGCTGGTGAACTCGTCCTCGGTGACGCCGTAGCCGCCGATGTACGGGATGCCGGCCGCTTCGAGCGGGGCCATGAAGGCGCGGCCGTTCTGGCTGTACGAACCGACGACCGCGACCGCCTTCTCGCGGACCGCGCGGCGGGCGCACGCGGCGGCGCCCGTCGGGGTGTTCTGTTCGTTGCAGGTGAGGACGCGCAGCTCGTGGCCGTCGACGCCGCCCTGGGAGTTCACCCAGCGGGCGTACGCCTGGGCCATGGCGGGCATGCCGGGCATGTTGGTCGCGCGGGTCTGGTCGGGGGCCCAGGTCATCACCGTGACGGGCTCCCTGGAGCCCCCCGTGGCACCAGGGAGCACGCCGCACCCGGTGAGGAGCGACGCGCCGGCCGCCGCGGCGGTGACGGACGCGAGGAGAGTGGACAGTCGCCTACCGGTCATGGACACGCACCATTCCGCTCCCGGGGTAACGCGGGAGTGTGCACCGTTCAACGGTCGGTGACACGGAGGTGAATTGCGGGGGTCGGGGCGCCTAAGGGGAGGGTGTGAGTCCGCTTGTCGGTGGCGAACCGTACGATCGAGCGATGTCCAGTACCGTCCCCGGTTCGGTTAACCCTTCCCGTCGCGGCCGTCGCTCCTCCACCATGGGCGGCATGCCGCTCAACGACATGCCGTGGTGGCGCTGGCGCACCAATGTGCGCTCGGCGCTGCACATGCTCTCCGATCCCGGATTCCACCGGTCCGTCTGGCTCGCGGGCCAGGAGGGGTACGGGGACGTCACCGACGCCGTCTACCGGCTCGTCGAGGACACCTGGCTCGACAGCTGGTCCGCCGAGAAGTACGTCGGCGCGATCTTCCGCGACTCCGCGGAGGCCCAGCTCGTCGACGTCGCCGTCCTGCGGGTGCTGCGCATCCTGCACCAGGTCGGCCCCGACGCGCCCTTCTCCGCCTACCAGGAGCACCCCGGCTGGCCCGAGGCCGTCCACGCGGCGCGCGAGGCGCACGTGCGCCTCGCGACGGCCGACGGGGACGACCCGGACGTCCCGCCGCGCTCCCTGGACGTCCTGCGGATCCTCACGCGCGCGTGAGGGCCCCCGGGGCGTTCCGGAGGACGGACGGCGGTACGGGCCGGGCGGCGCGGTGTGGCACGCTGTCGGGATGACCGACCAGTACGTCCTCACCATCTCGTGCCCGGACAAGCAGGGCATCGTGCACGCCGTGTCGAGCTACCTCTTCATCACCGGATGCAACATCGAGGACAGCCAGCAGTTCGGAGACCGTGACACCGGTCTCTTCTTCATGCGGGTCCACTTCTCGGCCGAGACGCCGGTGACCGTGGACAAGCTGCGGGCGAGCTTCGCGGCGGTGGGCGACTCCTTCCAGATGGACTGGCAGATCCACCGCGCCGACGAGCGCATGCGGGTCGTGCTGATGGTCTCGAAGTTCGGCCACTGCCTGAACGACCTGCTCTTCCGGTCCTCGATCGGGGCGCTGCCCGTCGAGATCGTCGCGGTCGTCTCCAACCACACGGACTTCGCGGAGCTCGTCGCCTCCTACGACCTGCCCTTCCGGCACATCCCGGTCACGAAGGAGACGAAGCCCGCGGCGGAGGCGGAGCTGCTGGCCCTCGTCGAGGAGCAGGACGTCGAGCTGGTCGTCCTCGCCCGCTACATGCAGGTCCTCTCCGACGACCTCTGCAAGCGGCTCTCCGGGCGGATCATCAACATCCACCACTCCTTCCTGCCGAGCTTCAAGGGCGCCAAGCCGTACCACCAGGCGCACGCGCGCGGCGTGAAGCTCATCGGGGCGACGGCGCACTACGTGACGGCGGACCTCGACGAGGGGCCGATCATCGAGCAGGAGGTCGAGCGGGTGGGGCACGAGGTGACGCCGGACGCGCTGGTGGCGATCGGCCGCGACGTGGAGTGCCAGGCGCTGGCCCGGGCCGTCAAGTGGCACGCCGAGCGCCGCATCCTCCTCAACGGCCGCCGCACCGTCGTCTTCGCCTGACCCCCTCCGGGCCGCCGCCGGACCGTACGGGGCCTACAGGCGGCTCAGGGAGGCGGCGGCCGAGAGGACGTCGTGGATGGCCTCGCGGTCGCCGTCCTGGCCGGCGGCGGCCTCCTCCGGGGAGATGTGGCCGGCCACCAGCTGGCAGAACTCGACGCCGTCCATGGCGACCTGGGCGACCGTGTGGTCGGGCGAGCCCAGCGCGGCGGGCGAGTCGAGCGCGATGTACCAGTGGCCCCCGCCCGCGCCCTCGACCTCCAGGTGCAGCGAACGCCCGGGCGCGCCCGCCGCGACGAGCCGGCGGGGCGGCGCCGCGCGGCCGGAACGGCGGCGGTGGGCGACGGCCGCCGGCAGGAGCCGGGCGGCGAGGTCGATCATGCCGTGCAGGTGCGGGCCGCTCGGCGGTTCGTACGGATAGGCCACCGCGTTCGCGATGTCGTCCGCGTGGACCCAGCACTCGAAGGCCCGCTCCAGCAGCGCGTCCTTGAGGGGCAGCGCGAAGTCGCCGTAGGTGACCGTCAGGTCCGAGACGCCGCGGCCCGCGAACGAGACGGTGCGGATCAGCGTGTGGCTCTGGTCCCGCCACGGCGCCCGCAGCGCCCGGTTCGGCGGCCGGTGCAGCGCCTCCCAGAACGCCTCCGTCCGCTCCGTCGGCGACAGTTCGGGCACGTCCGGGCCGAGCGGGTCGTCGAGCCCGAGCGCGCCCGAGACGAGGCCGTCGACGGCGAGGAGGTGGCCGATGACCCCGGCGACGGTGGACTTCCGCCGCACCAGGCGGTCCTCCTCGTACCACTTGAGGCGGACCGGCGCGTGCCACTCCGACTCGCCGATGTCGCGGAGCAGCGCGTCCAGGCGGGCGGTCTCCGCGTCGTACGGCGCGGCCCACGCGGGCACGGGGACGCGGGCCGGGCGGCGGCCCAGGCAGTTCTCCAGGACCCGCGAGCGCAGCAGCGGGTCGAGGTCCAGGTCCCGGTCCTCGTGCAGCAGGGTCACCGCGTCCCGCAGCCGCAGCGCCTCGTCCGCGCAGGGCGCGCACGCGGTCAGGTGCTCCTCGACCGCCCGGGTCTCCGCGGCCGAACACGCCGACAGTGCCCAGGCCCCGAGCAGGGACTTGAGCACCGTGTGGGAGAGGACCGGGACGGCGGTCCGGTCCGACAGGTCCGCGTGGTCGTCGGCGGCCTCCCGGGGGCCGGGTATCCAGGGGGCGCGTGCGGGGTCGTCGCCCTCGCCGTTCGCCCCCGTCACGGCGTCCGCCCGTAGGCGCCCGGCGGTCCGTCCGGCGGCCGGGTGTTCGCCGTGGACAGCAGCTGGAGGCCGAGCCGCAGCCGGCGCCGGGCCTCCTCGTGGCTGATGGACAGGTCGGCGGCGGTCTGGCGGTAGTCCCGCCGCTGGAAGTACGCCAGTTCGAGCGCCTTGCGGAGCGGGGCCGGCATGGAGGTGACGATGTAGTCGGCGCGGGCGGCGACGGTGGCCCGGCGCACCTTGGCCTCCAGCTCCTCCGCCGTGCCGACGCCGGTCTCCGCGTACGCCGTCGCCTCGGTCTGCCGCAGCCGGTGGACGGCCTGGCGCTGGGTGAGCCGGGCCACCCAGGAGCGGAGGTTCCCCTGCCGGGGGTCGTACGCGTCGGGGTTCTCCCAGATGGAGGCGAAGACCTCGCGGGTGATCTGGTCGGCGGCCTGGTCGTCGTCGAGGACCCGGTGGGCGAGGCTGTGCACCAGGGAGGCGTAGCGGTCGTAGAGCTCGCCGAGCGCGGCGGCCTCACCGCGGGCGAGCCGCTGCTGCATCCTGCGGTCCCAGCGCGGTGGTGTGTCGTTCGCCATCCGAGCCCTCCACCTTTCGCCTTCGCCGCTTCCGCCGCCGTGTCCCGCCTGCCGCCGTCCCCGTCCCGGCCCGTTCCGGTTCGTTCCGGCCCGTCCTCCTCCCCAAACTAGTGCGCGCGGCCGACAACGCACGCCTGTTTGCCGCAAGTGCGGCCTTCACACGGGAGTGGATGGTAAGGAAAGCGTCATACCCGGCTCGGAGGGTTTCGGCCAGGCCCCGGAGGGCAGGCGGCCGACTGTGACGACGATCGAGGCCGACGAGGACGACCGCGGTGGGTGGACGGTGCTGCGCCTGCGCGGCGAGCTGGACCTGGTGACGTCGCCGGAGATACGCAGGCGGGTCCACGACGCCGTCGCCGCGGGCCGGCACGACCTGGTCGTCGACCTGTCCGGGGTGCGGTTCTGCGATTCCAGCGGCATCGGCGTGCTCGTCGCCGCCCGCCGGCTGCTGCGCTCCTGCGACGGACGGCTGCGGCTGGTGCTGCCCGGGGCGGCGGAGGGCCAGGGCCATGTGACCCGGGTCTTCGCCGCGCTCGGCGTCACGCGCCTGTTCGAGGTGTACGCGGACGTGGCGACGGCCGTGGCGGGCGAGGCGCCCGCCGGGAGCCGGGAGGCGCCGGGCGGGCCGCCGGTCAGCCTGCCGGTTCCGCCGCCGCCGATCGCCCCGCTGCCCCGAACCGCTCCCTGAGCTTGTACTTGAGGACCTTCCGCAGCGTCTCGTTGCGCGGCAGGGCGTCCACCACCTCCAGCTGTTCCGGCAGCTTGTGGACGGAGAGCCCGGCCGCGCGCAGGAAGGCGGTGAGCTCCTCCAGGGTGAGCGGCGGGGCGCCCGCGGGCTGTTCGACGACCGCGCAGACCCGTTCGCCGCGTTCGGCGTCGGGGAGGCCGATGACGGCGGCGTCGCCGACGGCCGGGTGTTCGTGGAGGAGGTCCTCGATCTCCTTGGCCGAGATGTTCTCGCCCTTGCGGATGATGACGTCCTTCACCCGGCCGGTGAGGACGAGGTGGCCGCTCGGGGTCAGGTGGCCGAGGTCGCCGGTGACGAGGAAGCCGTCCTCGTCGAAGGCGGCGGCGGTCTGCGCGGGGTCGAGGTAGCCGCGGCAGACGGCTTCCCCGCGCAGCCGTATCTCGCCGTTCCCGGTGACGCGGATCTCCATGCCTGCGGGCGGCCGGCCCTCGGTGGTGGCGAGGTTCTCGGCGGTGTCCTCGGGGTCCCCCATGGTGATCATGGGGACCTCGGTCATGCCGTAGCCGTGGGTGAGCCGGCAGCCCAGCTCCTCGCGGACCGCGTGGTAGACCTCGGGGGGCTTGGGGGCGCCGCCGCCGGCGAGCAGCCGCAGGGTGGGGATGACGGGTTCGCCGGGGTTCTTGCGCTGCTCGGCGAGGAACATCGAGTAGAAGGCGGTGGAGCCGCCCGCGACGGTGACCCCGTGCCGGCGGTACTCGGCGAGGGAGGCGGGCAGCGCGAACTGTTCGAGCATCACGGCGGGGAAGCCGTACAGCAGCAGCATCACCGTGTAGTCGGGGCCGGCGATGTGCGCGTAGGGGAAGGCCATCGAGCCGACGTCCTCGGGGGTGAGGCGCAGCGCGTGGGCGAGGCAGGAGCCGCCGGCGAGCAGGGAGCGGTCGGTGTGCAGGACGCCCTTGGGGTCCGAGGTGGTGCCGGAGGTCCAGTAGATCCAGCGGACGTCGGTGCCGGAGGCGGGCGGCGGGGGCAGGACGGCGGGGTCGCCGTCGGGGAGGTCCTCGGAGGAGTACGCCTCGAAGACGCCGGGCGCGCCGAGCCGCCGGGCCATGGCGGTGTGGTCGTGGCCGCGCCAGACGCCCGGCACGGCGAAGTACTCGGCCCGGGACTCGCGGAGCGCGAAGCCGACCTCCTTGTCCCGGTAGAAGGGGATGACGGGGGTCTGTACGGCTCCGAGCCGGGCGAGCGCGAAGGAGAGCACCGCGGTTTCTAGGCGGGTCGGCAGCTGCCAGGCGACGACCGTGCCGGGGCGGACGCCCATGGCGTACAGCCCGGCGGCGCAGCGCTCGGCGCGCTCGCGCAGCCCGTCGAAGGTGAGGACGCGGTCCTCCTGGAGCAGCACGGGCCGGTCGGGGGTGAGGGCGGCGCGGCGCTCGACGAGCTCCCAGAGGGTGCGGGACTCGCCCAGCGCCAGGGCCTGCGCGGTCGCGGTCTCGGTCACCGGGGCCTCCATTCCTGGCTGTCGTCACCGGCACACGTACCTGATGCACCGTCAGATCGTGCGGAGAGCGTAGAGGTCCGGTGCTTGTCGGTCCAGACCCCCGGGGCTAGCCTGGCCTCATCAGGATCTGACGATCCATCAGAAACGTGGAGGGGTCATGACCGAACTGCCCCGCATCATCAGCGTCGACGATCACGTGATCGAGCCCGCCCACCTCTTCGAGACCTGGCTGCCGGCGAAGTACCGGGAGCGGGGTCCCAAGGCGCTCACGGCCGGGATCGGGGAGCTCGCCTACGTCGGGGGCAAGTACCAGATCACCATGGACCCCGACGGGCCCCCCACCGACTGGTGGATCTACGAGGACCTGCGGTTCCCGTACAAGCGGAACATCGCGGCCGTGGGCTTCGACCGGGACGAGATGACCCTGGAGGGGATCACCCGGGAGGAGATGCGGCGCGGCTGCTGGGACCCGAAGGCGCGGCTCGCCGACATGGACCTCAACCACGTCGAGGCGTCCCTCTGCTTCCCGACCTTCCCGCGCTTCTGCGGGCAGACCTTCGCCGAGGCGCACGACAAGGAGGTCGCCCTCGCGTGCGTGCGCGCGTACAACGACTGGATGGTCGAGGAGTGGTGCGGCGACAGCGGCGGCCGGCTCATCCCGCTGTGCATCATCCCGCTCTGGGACATCGACCTCGCCGTCGCCGAGATCCGCCGCAACGCCGCCCGGGGCGTCAAGGCCGTCACCTTCTCCGAGATCCCCACCCACCTCGGGCTGCCCTCCATCCACTCCGGCCACTGGGACCCGTTCTTCGCCGTCTGCCAGGAGACCGGCACCGTCGTGAACATGCACATCGGCTCCAGCAGCCAGATGCCGGCCGCCTCCCCCGACGCCCCGCCCGCCGTCCAGGCCAGCCTCAGCTTCAACAACGCGATGGCCTCGATGATGGACTTCCTCTTCTCCGGGGTCCTGGTGAAGTTCCCCCGCCTCAAGCTCGCCTACAGCGAGGGCCAGATGGGGTGGATCCCCTACGCCCTGGAGCGCGCCGACGACGTGTGGGAGGAGCACCGCGCCTGGGGCGGGGTCCGCGACCTCGTCCCCGAGCCGCCGTCCACCTACTACTACCGGCAGATCTTCTGCTGCTTCTTCCGCGACAAGCACGGCATCGCCTCGCTCGACGTCGTCGGCCGGGACAACGCCACCTTCGAGACCGACTACCCGCACGTCGACTCGACCTTCCCGCACACCAAGGAGGTCGCCCTCGACCACGTCCGGGGCCTCGACGACGAGACCGTCTACAAGCTGATGCGCGGCAACGCCATCCGCATGCTCGACCTGGGCATCGTCTGATGGACCTCTCCTGCACGGACGAGGAGGAGGAGTTCCGGGCCGGGCTGCGCGCATGGCTCGCCGCCGAACTGCCCCGGCTGCCCGACCGGCCCGACCCGCTCGACTGGCCGGGCCGCAGGGCCTACGACTGCGGCTGGCAGCGACGGCTCCACGACGCCGGGTACGGCCACGTCCACTGGGACGCCCCGCCCACCCAGCGGCTGATCTTCCTGGAGGAGACCGAACGGGCCGGCGCCCCCTACGTCGGCGCCAACTTCGTCGGCCTCCTGCACGCCGGCCCCACCATCGCCGCCGAGGGCACGCCGGAGCAGCGGGAGCGCTGGCTGGAGCCGGTGCTGCGCGGCGACGAGGTCTGGTGCCAGGGCTTCAGCGAGCCCGGCGCAGGCTCCGACCTGGCGTCGCTGCGCACCAGGGCCGTACGGGACGGGGACGCGTACGTCGTCACCGGGCAGAAGATCTGGACCTCGCACGCCGAGGTCGCCGACTGGTGCGAACTGCTCGTGCGGACGGGCACGGAGGGGCCCCGGCACAAGGGCATCAGCTGGCTCGCGCTCCCCATGGACGCGCCGGGCGTCACCGTCCGGCCGCTGCGGACCCTCGCCGGGACCACCGAGTTCGCCGAACTGTTCCTCGACGAGGTGCGGGTGCCGGTCGGGAACCGGGTCGGGGACGAGAACGACGGCTGGCGGGTCACCATGGTGACCCTCTCCTTCGAACGCGGCACCGCCTTCGTCGGCGAGGTCGTCGCCTGCCGCCGCCTCCTCGGCGAACTCGCCCGCACGGCCCGGGAGAACGGCCGCTGGGACGACCCGGAGCTGCGCCGCCGCCTCGGCAGGCTCGCCGCCTCCTTCCAGGCCCTGTGGCGGCTCACCCAGCGCAACGTCAGCGAGGCCCAGGCCACCGGCGGCGTCCCCGGCACCGGCGGCTCCGTCTTCAAGCTGCACTACTCGCACGCCCGCCAGGAGCTGTACGACACCGCCGCCGAGGTCCTCGGCCCCGACGCGCTCGACCTCGGCCGGGAGTGGAACCTCGACCGGCTCTCCTCCCTCTCGTACACGATCGCCGCGGGCACCAGCCAGATCCAGCGCAACATCGTCGCCGAGCGCATCCTCGGCCTGCCGAAGGGACGGTGACCCGGGCGTGGACTTCCGGTTGAGTCGGGACCAGGAGGACCTGAGGCGAGGCGTGCGGGAACTGCTCGCCGGGCGCTTCGGGCGGGAGGCGCTGCGGGCGGCCGTGGACGGCGCGGCGGACGGCGGCGGGGCCCTCGACCGGGGGCTGTGGAAGGAGCTCGGCGAGGCCGGGTTCTTCGCGCTGCGGCTGCCCGAGGAGCGGGGCGGCGTCGGACTCGGACTGCCGGAGGCGGTGCTCGTCTTCGAGGAGGCGGGGCGGGCGCTGGTGCCGGGCCCGCTCGTCGCCACGCACCTGGCGGCGGGGCCGGTCCCCGGCGCCGCGGAGGGGCGCGCGGTGGTGACCGGGGTCTCGTCCGAGGGGCTGGTCCCCTGGCTGGACGCCGCCGACGTGGTGCTCGGCCCCGCCGGGGACGCCGTACCCGTGCGGTCGGTGGATCCGCTCACGCCCCTGCACCGGGTGCCCGGCACCGGGGGCGCGGAGGTCCGCGAGGCGGCGCTGCTCACCGCCGCCGAGCAGGTGGGGACCGCCGCCTGGTGCACCGACGCCGCCGTGGAGCACGCGCGGCGGCGGGAGCAGTTCGGGCAGCCGATCGGGGGGTTCCAGGCGGTGAAGCACCTCTGCGCGGGGATGCTGGTGCGGACCGAGCTGGCGCGGGCCGCCGTGTGGGCCGCCGCCGTCACCGCCGACCCGGTGGAGATCGCCGGGGCGAAGCTCCTCGCGGACGAGGCGGCCGTGGCGAACGCGCGTGACTGCCTCCAGGTGCACGGCGGGATGGGGTTCACCTGGGAGGCGGACGTCCATCTGCACCTGAAACGGGCGTGGGTGCGGGCCGCGCTGGTGCTGCCGGGGGCGCGGGCGGCGGAGGAGGTGGCCGCCGCGCTCTGAACCGGGAGCGCTCTGAACCGGGAGCGCTCTGAACCGGGGACCACGGGCCCGAACTGGTGACGGAGCGTGTTCGAATTCCGGCGGCTCCGGACGGAACGTCGATATCGGGTTGTGTCCTTCGGGGGGTCGTCACGGGCCGGAGTCGACGTCCCGCTCCGGTACTCTCCGTGGGATGCGAGTGCTTGTGAGGCCGGGTCGCGCCCCGCGTTCGACTCCCCGCCGCGTGCGTCGCACAGTATGGACCATGCGTACTCCTTCGCGCTGGAATATGCCCGAAGCGCTTGTTGCGGTGACTGTACGTCAACCATGCTGTCCCGCAAGGGAATCACGTTCCGTAAAGGTGTGTCCGCCGGTTCGGATGGTGTGAACGGTGCAGGTGCTTCAGGTTCAGTTGGAGGTCGGGCCGGACCCGGCGGAGGTGGGGCGTGCGCGCAGGTGGGCCCGGAAACGGCTGGCCGGATCCGGGATAGGGGACGACGAGCCGCTGGCGGAGACGCTGGTGCTGCTCATCTCCGAACTCGTGACCAACGCGGTGGTCCACACCGGGTGTCCCGCCGTGCTGCGGATGCTCTTCGCCGCGGAGGGCGGGGTGCGGGTCGAGGTCGCCGATCGCAGCGACCGGCCGCCCCGGCCCCGGCACGCGGCCGGCGAGGACACCAACGGGCGCGGCCTGGAGCTGGTGGACGGTCTCGCCGACCGGTGGGGCTGGCAGCCCGAAGGGGCGGGGAAGAGCATCTGGTGCGAGGTCGACCGCACGCCCGCGGCGGCCGGGGAGGGCCTCGGCTCACCCGGACGGGTGCACTGTTGACGCTTCGTTCCGTTTTGCCCACCCTGGGGTGAGCGATTCGCGGCGAGGGGAGCCGAGGGCCGTGCGCCCTCGGCAGGTGCGGGTCGCGGCCGGGTGGCGGCGGTCCGCACCGTGCTCGGGGCGCGCGCGGGCGCGCCGCCACCCGCGGGGGCCGCCGGCCCGGACGTCAGAGGACCGCCACCGGTGCCACCGGCGTGCCCGTGCCGCCGACGAAGGGCTCCGGCATCGCGGAGAGGAAGAAGGCGTAACGGCCTTCTTGTGCACAGGCTGTGGACAACTCCTCCAGATTCCAGTTCTGGCCCTGGAGCATCCCCATCTCGACCAGGTCGAGCGCGTGGACGCCCAGCCACAGGTCCTCGATCTCCGGCGGGAAGATCTCGAAGGTGAGCGTGTCGTTGGCGACGGCCGCCACGTCCCGCGCGTGGAACCACTCCGGGGTGCGGATCGAGAGCCCGGGCGACGGGAAGGCGTACCCGTGCCGGTCCCCGGCCAGGTACAGCCGCATCTGCCCGGTGCGCACGAGGACGACGTCACCGGCCCGGACCTCCACCCGCCCGAACTCCGCCGCCTCGTCCAGGTCCTCCGGGGTCACCGCGTGGTCCCCGGGCAGCCGGTCCACGCCCTTCGCCGCCGCCACGTCGAGCAGCACCCCCCGGCCGACGACGTGCCGGGCCGTGTGGATGCCGCTGTAGGCGGCGCGGCCGTGCGGGGTGATGGTGCCGGCGGGGCGGCCGTTGTAGATGCGGCCCGAGTGCGAGGCGTGCGTGAGGGCGTCCCAGTGGGTGCCGGCCTGGAGGCCCAGGGTCACGGCGTCGTCGCTGGTGGCGACCGTGCCGGGGCCGAACAGCTCCTGGTTGACCTGCACCATCACGTGCAGCGGGTTGACCCGGCCCGGGATCATGCCGGTCTGCACGCCGTCCTGCCGCAGGTCCACGGCGAGGGGGACGCGGCGGCCGGTGCGTACGGCGGCGGCGGCCTCGCGGACCGCCCCCTCGGAGATCAGGTTGAGCGTGCCGATCTCGTCGTCCGCGCCCCAGCGGCCCCAGTTGTTCACGCGCTTGGCGATCTCGTGGAATGCGGCGGGGAGGGACATCGGGGCCTCCGGGGTCTTGTTTTCCGGCATCTGACGACCCATAGAATCTAACGGACCGTCAGAAACTGCGGGAAGGGGCCGGAGATGGGGAACTTCTTGGCGGGCAAGGTCGTCGCCGTGACCGGAGCGGGACGCGGCATCGGCCGCGCGGTCGCCCTCGCGTGCGCCGCCGAGGGGGCGAAGGTCGTCGTCAACGACTACGGCGTCTCCGTCGAGGGCGGCGAACCGACCTCGGAGATCGCGGCCGAGGTCGTGAAGGAGATCGAGGCGGCCGGCGGCACGGCCGTGGCCGTCGCCGACGACATCTCCACCATGGCGGGCGGACAGCGGCTCGTCGACGTGGCGGTGACCGCGTACGGACGGATCGACGGGGTCGTGTGCGTGGCGGGCATCCTGCGCGAGCGGATGCTCTTCAACATGACCGAGGAGGAGTGGGACCCGGTGGTCGCCACCCACCTCAAGGGCACCTTCACCGTCTTCCGCGCCGCCTCGGCGGTGATGCGCAAGCAGGGCTCCGGGGCGCTGATCGGCTTCACCAGCGGCAACCACCAGGGGTCCGTGGCCCAGGCCAACTACTCGGCGGCCAAGGGCGGGATCATCTCCCTCGTGCGCAGCGCGGCCCTCGGCCTGCACAAGTACGGGGTCACCGCGAACGCCGTCGCGCCCGTCGCCCGCACCCGGATGTCCGCGAACGTCCCCATGGAGCTCAAGGAGATCGGCGAACCGGAGGACGTCGCCGCCCTCGTCGTCTACCTGCTCAGCGACCGGGCCCGCGCCGACTCCGTCACCGGGCAGGTCTACACGATCGCCGGCCCCAAGATCGCGGTCTGGGCGCAGCCGCGGGAGCTGCGGGCCGGATACGCCGAGGGCGGCGCGTGGACGCCGGAGCGGATCGCGGACTTCCTGCCGGGGACGGTGGGGACGGACCCGATGCCGATGCTGGCGCGGCTTGAGGAGATGGCCCGTGCCGCCGCCGCGGGCGACCGGCCGAACCAGTAGATCCGGGCACGAGGAGAGGGAGGGGACGTCATGCGGGGTGTGGTGTTCGACGGGAAGAACGTCGAGGTCGTCGGGGACCTGGAGGTACGGGATCCCGGACCGGGGGAGGTGCTGGTCGGGATCCGGGCCGCGGGGCTCTGCCACAGCGACCTGTCCGTCATCGACGGGACCATCCCCTTCCCGCCGCCCGTCGTGCTCGGGCACGAGGGCGCCGGGGTCGTCGAAGCCGTGGGGGAGGGCGTCACGCACGTCGCCGCCGGCGATCACGTGGCGCTCTCCACGCTCGCGAACTGCGGCGCCTGCGCCGACTGCGACGCCGGCCGGCCCACCATGTGCCGCAAGGCCATCGGGAGGCCCGGCCGGCCGTTCTCGCGGCAGGGCAGGCCGCTCTTCCAGTTCGCCTCCAACTCCTCCTTCGCCGAACGGACGGTCGTCAGGGCCGTACAGGCCGTGAAGATCCCCGAGGACGTGCCGTTCCCCTCCGCCGCCCTCCTCGGCTGCGGCGTGCTCACCGGCGTCGGAGCCGTGCTGAACCGGGCGAAGGTGGCGCGCGGCGACACCGTCGTCGTCATCGGCACCGGCGGCATCGGCCTCAACGTCCTCCAGGGCGCCCGGCTCGCCGGCGCGCTCACGATCGTCGCCGTGGACACCAACCCGGCCAAGGAGGAGACGGCCCGCCTCTTCGGCGCCACCCACTTCCTGCCCTCCGCCGACGGCGTGAGGGACGTCCTGCCCACCGGCGCCGACCACGTCTTCGAGTGCGTCGGGCACACCGGACTCGTGCGCACCGCGATCGACCTCCTCGACCGGCACGGCCAGGCCGTCCTCCTCGGGATGACCGCGCCCACGGCGGAGGCGAGCTTCCCGCCCGCCGCGATGTTCCTCGACAAGGCGGTCCTCGGCTGCCGGTACGGCTCCTCCCGCCCGCAGAAGGACATCCCGCTCTACGCCGAGCTGTACCGCACCGGCGCCCTCCTCCTCGACGAACTCGTCACCGCCTCCTACCCGGTGGAGGAGTTCGACCGGGCGCGCGAGGACGCCGGGGCGGGGAAGGTGGCCCGGGGCGTGCTGGTCTTCTAGGGACGGCCCGCCCCGCGGGGCCCGCGCCCTCCGCAAACCCGATCGCCCCCCGGCCGGTCCGCCAGTACGGTCGGCCGCATGGCGTACCGCGAACTCCTCACCCGGCCCGTCCTCACCTGGTGCGCCGTCACCGCCGCGGCCCGGCTGCCGGTCGCCATGGCGCCGCTGGCGCTGGTCTTCCTGGTGCGGGAGCGGCCCGGCGGGTACAGCCTCGGGGCGGTGCTCGCCGCCGTGTACGTGATCGGGGAGATCGTCGCCGCGCCGGTGCTCGGACTGCGGATGCGGGCCGAGCGGGCACGGCCGCAGATGGCGGCCGGACTGGGCGTGGGGGCCGCCGCGTTCACCGGCCTCGGCCTCGCGCAGGGCGCCCACCCCCTGTTCCTGGGGACCCTGGCGGTCCTGGCGGGGGCGGGGCCCGTCGCCGTCTCGGCCGGGCTGCGGGCGCTGCTCACCGCCATGGTGCCCGAGCGGTCCGTGACCCAGGCGCTGAGCCTGGAGTCCATGCTGACCTTCGGGATCTGGGCCGCCGCGCCCGCCCTCACCACCGGGCTCGCGCTCGGCGCCGGGCCCGGGGCGCCGCTCCTCCTCCAGGGCGCCCTCATGGCCCTCGGGCTCGCCGGACTGTGGCTGCTGCCCGCCGGATGGGCGGCGGAGCGGCAGGAGAAGGACGGCACGGCCCGGCGGGCGCTGCTCGCGGCCTGGCCGGTGTACGTCCTCGGGGCGGCGTCGCTGACGCTCCTCGCGCTCGCCGAGCTGATCCTGCCCGCCCTCCTCGAACAGCGCGGGATCGGCATCGGCTGGGCGGGCCCGCTGCTCGCCGGCTTCTCGCTCGGCTCGGTCGCCGGCTCCTTCCTGTACGGGCTCCGCCCCTCCTGGCCCGGGCCGCTCCCGGCGCAATCGCTCCTGCTCGTCCTCGGGGTGACCGCCGGGGTGGCGCTGGTGGCGCTGCTGCCGGGACCCCTCGCCCTCGGCACCGCCCTCGCCCTGGCCGGCCTGCTCCAGGCACCCGCCATGCTCACCCGGAACCTGGCCCTGCGGCAGGTGCTGCCGCCGTCCGCGCTGGCCGCCGGGTACTCGATGATGTACGCCGCCGTCGGCGCCGGTTACGCCGCGAGCGGCACCCTCGCGGGCGGCCTGCTGAGGGTCGTCGCCCCCTCGACGGCGATCCTGTGCGGCGTGGGCCTCACCCTGCTGCTCGTCACCGTCGCGGCCCTCGGCGAGCGGGGCCTCGTACGGAACCGGGAGCCTCGGGAGCCGCGTCTGGGGACCGGGAGCGCACCGGCGCCCGAGGAGCGGAGGAACCGCAGATGACGACCCGCAGGCCCCTGGTCCCGGCCGTTTCCCTGACCCTCGTGTCCCTGCTCGTGACGGGGTGCGGCGGGGCGTCGGCGCCACCGGCCGCGCAGGAGCCGGAGCCGGACCGGACCGCGGCGGGGGCGAGCGGGGCGGAGCGGGGGGACGAGTGGGAGCGGCGGGCCGTGGAGGCCGTCGACGCGGTCGCGGCGGAGGACGTCGGCTACGCCGAGGCCGGGGCCGGGCCGGTCGCCCGGGGCGTGCGCGTCCGGGTCGTGCCGCTGGAGGGGGAGGCGCACACGGTCTTCGTGGCGTGTGCCGGTGCGGGGGCCGTGAAGGTCGTCATCGGCGGCGCGGCCCCGTCGGCCGTGCCGTGCGACGCGACCGCCGTGCACCACCGGGTGCCGAGCGCCCCGGCCCAACTGCCGATCCAGGTCACGGCGGTGGGCGGGGCGACCGGCGCGATCGCCTGGCGGATCGAGTCCGTGGCCCTCGACGACGGCACGACCGGCTCGGCTTCCCCGGGCCCGGCGGCCGACCCGCACGAGGACGACGACGACACCGGTCACCCGGCGGGCAGGCCCGGGCGGAAGGTGCGCCGGTAGGCGGTCGGGGTGACGCCGATCGCGGCCATCAGGTGGACCCGCAGCGACTGGGCGGTGCCGAAGCCGGAGTCCTGGGCGACCCGGTCGACGGGCAGGTCGCTGGTCTCCAGGAGGTGACGGGCCCGCTCCACGCGCTGCTGGGTGAGCCACTGGCCGGGACTGACGCCGACCTCGTCGCGGAAGCGGCGGGTGAAGGTCCGGACGCTCATCGCCTCCCGCTCGGCGAGGTCCCGCAGCTGGATCGGCTCGTGGAGGTGGGCGAGCGCCCAGGCGCGGGCGGCGGTCGTGGCGCGGGCGGAGGCGTCCGGGACGGGGCGGGCGATGTACTGCGCCTGCCCGCCGTCCCGGTGCGGCGGGACGACCGTGCGGCGGGCCACGTCGTTGGCGACCGCCGCGCCGTGGTCGCGGCGCACGATGTGCAGGCAGAGGTCGAGCCCGGCGGCGACGCCCGCCGAGGTGAGCACGTCGCCGTCGTCCACGAACAGGACGTCGGCGTCGACCCGGACGCTCGGGAAGAGCCGCTGGAAGTGGTCGGCGGACGCCCAGTGGGTGGTGGCCGGGCGGCCGTCGAGATGACCGGCGGCGGCGAGGACGTACCCGCCCGTGCAGATCGCGACGAGCCGGGTGCCGGGCCTGATGTGCGCGAGGGCGGCGGCCAGTTCGGCGGGGAGCCTGCCCTCCTCGTAGACCGGGCCCAGCTCGTACGAGGCGGGGACCACGACCGTGTCCGCCGTGGCCAGCGCCTCCGGGCCGTGCTCCACGTACACGGCGAAGTCGGCGTCGGTCTGCACCGGGCCGGCGGCCACCGCACACGTCACGATCTCGTACAGCGGCCTTCCCCCGGAGTCCTTGGCGCGGCCGAAGATCCGGTGCGGGATGCCCAGCTCGAAGGGGAGCAGCCCGGGCAGGGCGAGGACGACGACGCGGTGGGGCTGCGGCGGCACGGGCACTCCCTCGGCAAAATCAGTGGTGGTCCAGACCACTCGGTGGTACGACTGGCTGTCCGTGACGGACAACACGTACAAGCCTGAGGCCGACGCGCTGATTCCCGTGCCCCTCGCGCCGCCCGCCCTCTGGAACCGTAACTTCCGGCTCTTCTTCACCGCGCGCGCCGCCGCCGTCCTGGGCGAGGGCATGGTCCCCGTCGCCTTCGCCGCGGGACTCCTCGGCGCCGGCCGGCCCGGCTCCTCCGTCGGCTACGCCCTCGGTCTGTGGACCGCCGCCTTCGCCGTCTTCGTCCTCTTCGGCGGCGTCCTCGCCGACCGCTTCACCGCCCGCCGCATGATGATCACCGCCGATCTGCTGCGGCTGCCCGGCGCCGCGCTGCTCGCCGTCGCCTTCGCGGTCGGCAGCCCCCCGCTGTGGGCGGTGTACGCGCTCTCCGTCGTCGCCGGCGTCGGCGCCGCGCTCTTCCAGCCGGGCGTCGCCTCCACCATCCCGCGCATCGCCCCCGACGTGCAGCGCGCCAACGCCGTCCTGCGGGTGGTGGAGGCGCTGATGACGATGGCGGGCCCGGCGCTCGCGGGCCTCCTCGTCGCCGTCTGGAACGCGGGCGCGGCCTTCGCCGCCAACGCCGCCACCTTCGCCGTCAGCGCCGTCTGCTTCCTGCTGATGCGGATCCCGCCCGCACCCCCCGGCGGGCGGGAGCGCGGCTCCTTCGCCTCCGAACTGGCCCTCGGGTGGCGGGAGTTCCGCTCGCGCAGCTGGCTGTGGGGAGTCATCTCCATCTGGACCGTGTACGGCCTGACCGTCGCCGGCCCGATGGTGCCGCTCACCGCGAGCCTGGTCACCGGCGCGCACGGCTCGGCCGTGTACGGCACGCTGATGGCCGTCAACGGCGCGGGCAGCGCCCTCGGCGGCCTCCTCGCCCTCCGGATCCGCCCCCGCCGCCCCCTGGCCTCCGGCGCCGTCGCCCTCCTCGGCCTGCCGGTGAACCTGGCGCTCCTCGGCCTCGGCGCGCCGGTCCCGGTGCTGGCGGCCGGGCAGTTCGTGGCGGGCACGGCCTTCGCGTACTGGCTCGTCATGTGGTCCACGGCCGTCCAGACGCACGTCCCGCAGGAGGCCCTGAACCGCATGCACGCCTACGACGTGGCCGGATCCCTGCTGATGATGGGCGTCGGACGCGCCCTGTCCGGCCCGGTCGCGGGCCTCGTGGGCACGGAGGCGGTGCTGCTCGCGGGGGCGGGCATCGCGGTCCTCGTGGTGGCGGCCCTGCTGTCGGTCCGGCCGATCAGAAACCTGCCGCGGGTGGGGTAGAGCGGGGGCGGGGTAGGGCGCGGGCGGGGCGGCGAGGGCCGGTGGGGAGACGGCGAGGGCCGGTGGCCGGGCCGTCGGCGGGTCCATCGGTCCGAACCATCGGTCCGAACCATCAGTCCGAACCATCAGTCCGAACCATCAGTCCGAACCATCGGTCCGAACCATCGGTCCGAACCATCGGTCCGAACCGCCGGTCCGATCCGTCGGCCGGGTCCACTGGCCGGATCCGTCGGCCCGATTCGCCGGCTGGGTCCACTGGCCCGATCCGCCGGTCCGATCCGTCGGCCGGGTCCGGTGGCCCGACCCGCTGGCCCGATCCGTTGGAAACGTGGCAGCCGGGCCAATGGCGGGGGGCGGGTCGTGGCCGGGATGCTCGGTGGCATGGCCCAGACAACGGAGCACCGCCCCTCCACCCCCGCCCGCGCACCCCGCGCACCCCGCTTCCACCGTGCCTGGTCCGTCGCCGCGGTCACCTTCGTCACGATCATCGGCGCGGCCGCCTTCGCCTCCCTGCCGGGCCTGCTCATCGAACCGCTCCACGACGAGTTCGACTGGTCGCGCGGCACGATCGGCTTCGCGGTCTCCGTGAACCTCGCCCTCTACGGCCTCACCGCCCCCTTCGCCGCCGCCCTCATGGACCGCTTCGGCATCCGCCGGGTCGTCGCCGTGGCCCTGACGGTGATCGCGCTCGGCTCCGTGCTCACGGTCTGGATGACGGCGGCCTGGCAGCTCGTCCTCTTCTGGGGGGTCCTCGTCGGCCTCGGCAGCGGCTCCATGGCGCTCGCCTTCGCCGCGACCGTCACCAACCGCTGGTTCACCGCCCGCCGCGGCCTCGTCACCGGCATCCTCACGGCGGCCGGCGCCTCCGGGCAGCTGGTCTTCCTGCCGCTCCTGTCCTGGCTGGTCGAGCACCACGGCTGGCGCCCGGCGGCCGTGACGGTCGCCCTCTCCGCGATCGCCGTCGTCCCGTTCGTCTGGCTGCTGCTCCGCGACCACCCGGCGGACGTCGGCCTCGCCCCGTACGGCGGGGAGTACGCCGAGAAGCCCGCCCCCGTCACGGGCGCGGCCCGCCGCGCCGTCACCGTCCTGGCCAAGGCCGCGAGGACGGGGCCCTTCTGGCTCCTCGCCGGCACCTTCGCGATCTGCGGCGCCTCCACGAACGGCCTGGTCAAGACGCACTTCGTGCCCGCCGCCCACGACCACGGCATGCCGGTCACGGCCGCCGCCGGGCTCCTCGCCGTCATCGGCGTCTTCGACGTCGTCGGCACGATCGCCTCCGGCTGGTTCACCGACCGCTTCGAGGCCCGCCGGCTGCTCGCCGTCTACTACGCCCTGCGCGGGATCTCGCTCCTCTTCCTCCCCGTGCTCCTGGCCCCCTCCGTCCACCCGCCGATGCTGTTCTTCATCGTCTTCTACGGCCTCGACTGGGTGGCGACCGTCCCGCCCACGATCGCCCTGTGCCGCGAGCACTACGGCGAGGACTCCGCGATCGTCTTCGGCTGGGTCCTCGCCTCCCACCAGGTCGGCGCGGCGGCCGTCGCCTTCGCGGGCGGCGTCGCCCGGGACGTCTTCGGCTCCTACGACCCCGTCTGGTACGCCTCCGGCGCGCTCTGCGCCGCGGCCGCCCTGATGGCCCTCGTCATCCGCCGCCCCGGCAAGGAGCGGGGTCTGCCGCTCACGGCGTGAACCGCCCGAACCGCCCCCGGTGGAACAGCAGCGGCTCCCCCTCGCCCTCCTCCGCGCCCAGCGCCTCCACCCGGCCCACCACGATCAGGTGGTCGCCGCCCGTGTGGACGGCGGTGACCGCGCAGTCGATCCAGGCGGGGACGCCGGGCAGGCGGGGGGCGCCGGTGACGGGGGCGGGGGTCCAGTCGACGCCCGCGAACTTGTCGGCGCCGCTGACCGCGAAGGCCCGGCAGAGGGGGCCCTGCTCCGCCCCCAGGACGTTGACGCAGAAGGTCCCGGCGGCGGCGATGCGGGGCCAGGTGGTGGACGTCCTGGCGACCATGAAGGCGACCAGGGGCGGGTCGAGGGAGAGGGAGGCGAAGGACTGGCAGGCGAAGCCGGTCGGACCGGCCCCGTCGAGCGTCGTCACGAGGGTGACGCCGCTCGCGAAGTGGCCCAGTACGCGGCGGAACTCCGCCGGGTCCACCGGCGCCCGCTCGTCCTCGCGCACGGCCCGCAGCGCGGGCCGGGGGAGGGGTTCGACGGCCGTGGGCGCCCCGGCCGCTCTCAGGTGTCGGACGGCGGTGGCCGCCATCCCCGCGTGTCCCATCATGTCCGCCATTGAAACTGACGGATCGTCAGATGGGAATGGCCGCGACGCCCTCCCTTGCCGCCCCTCCCTCACCGGCCCGCGCGCTCACCGGCCCGCGCGCTCACCGGCCGTCGAGCTCACCGGCCGTCGAGCCCACCGGCCGTCGAGCCCACCGGCCGCGCGCTCACCGTCCCTCGTACCGCGCCTCCCGGCGCTCCACGAAGCTCGCCACGCCCTCCTGGGCGTCGCGCGTCGTCATGTTCAGCTCCTGGGCGAGGGCCTCCGCCGCGAAGGCGGTCGCGCGGTCCACGTCCAGGGAGGCGTTGACCAGCTGCTTCGTCAGCATGAGCGCCCGGGTCGGGCCCTGGGCCAGGCGTTCCGCCCAGGCGCGGGCCGTCTTCTCCAGGTCGGCCGCCGGGACCACCCGGTTGACCAGCCCCATCGCGTGCGCCTCCGCCGCCGGCAGCGCGTCGCCGAAGTACATCAGCTCCTTCGCCCGCTGCGGCCCGATCAGGCGGGGGAGGAGGTACGCGCCGCCGCCGTCGGGGACCAGGCCCCGGCGGGCGAAGACCTCCACGAAGCGGGCGGATTCGGCGGCGAGCACCAGGTCGCAGGCGAAGGCCAGGTGCGCGCCGATGCCCGCCGCCGTGCCGTTCACCGCCGCGACCACCGGCTTCTCGCAGTCCATGACGGCGGCGACGAACCGCTGCGCGCCCCGCCGGATCATGCGGGCCGCGTCCCCGGCGGCCCTGTCCCCCGTCGGGGGGGAGCCCCGCAGGTCCGCGCCCGCGCAGAAGCCGCGCCCGGTGGCGGTGACGACCACGGCCCGTACGGCGGGGTCGGCGGAGGCGTCGGCCAGCAGGGCGATGATCCGCTCCCGCTGGTCCCAGGTGACGGCGTTCATCGCCTCGGGGCGGTTGAGCGTGATCCACGAGACGCCGTTCTCGACGGAGTGGAGGACGTCGGGCGCGTCGGGTACGTCGGGTACGTCGGGCACGGCACGGGCTCCTATCGGCAGACGGCCAGCGCGTCGAGGGCCACCGCGCCCTGGCCGCGCGGCAGCACCATCAGCGGGTTGATGTCGAGTTCGGAGAGGTCGCCGTCGAGTTCGAGGGCCATCCGCTGGACCCGGAGCACGACCTCGACGAGCGCGTCGACGTCGGCGGGCGGCGCGCCGCGCACGCCGTCGAGGAGGGCCCGGCCGCGGAGTTCGTCCAGCATCGAGCGGGCCTCGCGCTCGCCGAAGGGCGGCACGCGGACGGCCGTGTCGTTCAGGACCTCCACCAGGACCCCGCCGAGGCCGACGGTGACCGTCGGGCCGAACAGCTCGTCGCGGGTCACCCCGACGACCATCTCGACGCCCTTGCCCACCATCTGGCAGACCAGGACGCCGTCGAGGTCGATCCCCTCGTAGCGGGCGATGTCGGTGAGGTCGCGGTACGCGTCGCGGACCTGGCTGGCCGAGGTCAGGCCGACCTTGACCAGGCCCAGCTCGGTCTTGTGGGCGAGCTGCCCGCCGGACGCCTTCATCACCACCGGGTAGCCGACGAGCCCGGCGGCCCGGACGGCCGCCGCCGCGCTCGTCACCAGCTGCTCGCGCGGGACGCGGATGCCGTACGCGCGCAGCAGTTGCTTGGCGGCGTGCTCGCTGAGCCGCTGCCCGGGGCGCATCAGGGCCTGGGCCTTGCGGAAGGACGGGGAGGGGGTGCGGGGGGCCTCGTCGAAGGGGGAGCGGTAGCCGGTGGTGAAGCGGTGGTGGTCGAGGTAGGCCTTCACGGCGCCGATGCAGTTGGCGAAGGTGCGGAAGGTGGCGACGCGGGAGGAGCCGAGGAGGGTGGTGCGGTAGGCGTCCTCGGTGCCGACGGGCGAGCCCCACACCACGCACACCAGCTTGTCGGTGGCCTCGGCCGCCTCCACCAGGTCCTGGGCGAGCTTGTCGCTCATGGGCGGGAAGGGGCCGGTGATGGGACAGATGAGGACGCCGACGGAGGGGTCGGCGAGGATCGCGTCGATGATCTTCCGGCCGCGCCAGTCGCCGACCGGGTGGCCGCCGTTGTCGACGGGGTTGGCGACGTTCAGGTACTCCGGGATCCACTGGTGCAGCTCGTCCTGCCTGGCCTGCGGGAGGGTGGGCAGGGTGAGCCCGGCGGCCGTCGCGAGGTCGGCGAAGTGGGCGCCGGTGCCGCCGGAGATCGAGTAGACGACGACGCCGTCCGCGAGCGGCTTGCGGGCGCGGGCGAGCAGGGCCGCGGTGTCCTGGAGCTGGTCGAGGCCGTCGACGCGGATGACGCCGAACTGCCGCATGGCCGCGTCCACGACCCGGTCCGCGCCGGTCAGCTTCCCGGTGTGGGAGGCGGCGGTGCGCGCGCCGGTCTCGGTCCTGCCGACCTTCACGGCCACCACGGGCACGCCCTCGCGGGCCGCGCGGTCGGCGGCGAGGAGGAAGGACCGGCCGTCCTTGAGCCCTTCCACGTAGGCGGCGATGGCGCCGACCTCGGGGAGGGAGGCGAAGTAGGAGAGGAAGTCGGCGGTCTCCAGGTCGGCCTCGTTGCCGGTGGGCGCCCAGTGGGAGAGGCGGACGCCCAGCTCCTGGAGGGTGAAGACGGGCCGGCCCTGGTGCCCGGACTGGGTGATGAGGGCGACGGCGGGGCCTTCGAGGTCGTCGCGGAAGCGCTCGAAGGCGTTGAGGTTGGTGTTGGGCCCGAGGAGGCGGACGCCGGTGCGGCGCACGGCCTCGGCGAGCCGTTCCTGCGCGGCGGCCCCGGTGGCGCCGGTCTCGGCGAAGCCGGAGGCGAAGGCGACGGCGAAGCGCACCTTGGCCTCGCCCAGCTCCTCGATGACGGGCAGCGGGTCGGCGACCAGGAGGACGGCGAGGTCCACGGGTCCGGCCAGGTCGCGGACGGACCGCACGCAGGGGAGGCCGAAGACGCCGGCGCGGGTCGGGTGGACGGGTACGAGCTCCGCGCCGACCCGCTCGGCCCAGGCGAGCAGCTGCCGGGTGATGCCGGTGTTGGGCCGTCCCTCGGTGTCGGAGGCGCCGACGACGGCGACGGACCGGGGCCGGAAGAAGCGGCCGAGGTCGGGGACCTCGGCGTACAGCGCCCGCCCGCTGACGTCCCGGTCGCCGGGCGCGGCGGCGTGCCCGTGGACGGCGGTGCGGGGGGATTCCCCGCAGGCGTCCACCCGGGCGCGCAGACCGGTGGTGAAGGTGCCGTGAGTCGATCCAAGCATCGTTCCGCTCCGCCCTTCCGTGCAGGACGCGTCCCGGACAAGTGACCTGACGCCTAGTCAGATTACAGAACTGACACCCAGTCAGGAATGGGGCGGGCCGCAGGAAGCGCGAAGGCCCCGCCGGAAGGGGCGGGGCCGTGCGCGTCGCTGTCCGGAATGGTCCCTACTTCCGCTTCTGTTCCCGTCCGGGCCTGGTGCGGGCGATCCGGCGGGCGATCCGGTGCGCGTCCCGGGAGAGTTCGCGCAGCATGCCGCTGATGGGGTTGGTGAAGCCGGTGAAGTAGAGCCCGGGGGCCTGCCGGGAGCAGCGGGGGCCGCTGACGCGGGGCCGGCCGTGGGGGTCGAGGACGTCGAGGTGGCCGACGAGGGGTTCGAGGGCGCGGCGGTAGCCGGTGGCGGCGATCACCGCGTCCGGGGTGATCCGGGTGCCATCGGCGAGGAGCACCTCGCGGCCCTCCAGGGCCTCGACGGCCGCGACGACCTCGACCTTCCCGGAGCGGACGGCGTCGACGAGGCCGACGTCCTGGACCGGGATGGCCCCGGCACGCGCGCGCGTGGCGAGGCCGGTGTCCGGGCGGGGCAGGCCGTGGGCGGAGAGGTCGGGGACGGCGAGCCGGTTCATGCCGGTGCCGAGGAGGTCCACCAGGGCGGGCGGGAGGCGCCGGATCAGGATGCCGGTGCGCTGGGCGGGCCAGCCGGCCGTGGTGCGGCGGACGATGTGCGGGACGGTCCTGACGGCGATCCGGACCCGCGCCGCGCCGCCCTCGGCGAGGTCGGCGGCGATCTCGGCGCCGGTGTTGCCGACGCCGACGACGAGCACGTCCCTGCCCGCGTACGGCTCCGGGTTCCGGTACTCCCGCGCGTGGACGAGGTCCCCCTCGTACGTGCCGAGGCCCGGCCAGTCCGGCAGCCTCGGGGTGTGGTTGAAGCCGGTGGCGACGACCACGGCCCGGCCGGTCAGCCGCCGCCCGCCGGTCGCGTGCAGCACCCAGCCCCCGGTCCCGTCCTGCGCGCGCTCGATCCGGTGCACCTCGACGCCGGTGACGACGTCCAGCTCGTGCTTCTCGGCGTACGCCTCCAGGTAGCGGACCACGTCGGCGCGGGCGACCCAGCGGCCGTACGCGCGGGGTATCCGCAGTCCGGGCAGGGCGGAGAGGCGGCGGGTGGTGTGCAGGCGCAGCCGGTCGTAGTGGCCGCGCCAGGAGGTGCCGACGGCCCCGGACTTCTCCAGGACGACGGCGCGGACGCCCCGGGCGCGCAGGGTGGCGGCGACCGCGAGCCCGCCGGGGCCGGCGCCGATGACGTACACCGGTTCTTGGGGGGTGGTGACCATGACTGCTGAGCGTAATGACGTGTACACGTAGTGGGTCTCGGTCAAGAGGGGTTTCGGTTGCGAAACGGTCACGCGCTCCGACCCCTTGCGGAGGGCGGGGGCGCTGCGCTGAACTGACGTGCCGTCAGATATCGAGGTCCATCGAGGAGGACCACGCATGCAGACCGTCTGGCTCACCGGCGCCGAATGGCTCGCCGTCCTCCGCATCGGCCTCGGCCTGTGGTGGCTGGAGAGCTGGCGCCACAAGGACAAGAAGGGCTGGTTCGAGCGCGGCACCGGCATCGCCTGGGCCGCCGAGGTCGCCGGCAAGCACCGGTGGCCGCAGGTCGGGAAGGGCTTCGACGCGGTCGTCGCCCCCCGCCCCAAGCTCATGGCCCACGTCGTCGTCCACGCCGAACTCGCCCTCGGCCTCGGCCTGGTCACCGGCTTCCTCACCCCGATCGCCCTCGTCGGCGGCCTCCTCCTCAACCTCCTCTACCTCGTCCTGATGATCCACGACTGGGCCGAGCAGGGGCAGAACGCGATGATGGCGCTGATCTCCCTGGTCGCCCTGTTCGCGATGGCCTGGCAGACCTGGTCCCTGGACTCCGCGATCGGACTCTTCCTGTGACGGCCACCCCCGACATCGACGCCTTCACCCGCCCCTACTGGGACGCCGCCGCCGAGGGCCGCCTGCTGATCCGCCGCTGCCGGGCCTGTGCGCGCCCCCACCACTACCCGCGCGAGTTCTGCCCCCACTGCTGGAGCGAGGACGTCGTCTGGGAGACGGCGAGCGGCCGCGCCACGCTCTACACCTGGTCCGTCGTCCACCGCAACGACCTGCCGCCCTTCGGGGAGCGGGTGCCGTACGTGGCGGCGGTCGTCGACCTGGCGGAGGGGCCGCGCATGATGACGGAGGTCGTGGACGTGGCGGAGGGCGACCTCCGGGTGGACATGGGGCTGGAGGTCGCCTTCCGGACGGGCGCCGACGGGGTGACGGTGCCGGTGTTCACGGCGCCGGGCCGGGCGGGCGGCGCCTAGGACGTGTCCGGTCGATCATGACGGGCTGCTCGGCGATCAAGGTGGTTCGATCATCGGCCGGCCTGTCCATGCTCCCCCGCTGATGCGCGAGAACAGGCTTAGGGTGACGGGCGTGGACATGCGAACGGTCATCGAGGACCTGGTAGAAGAAGCCGAACGACAGCTCCGCGATCGGACCTGGATCCCGGAACCCGCCGACCGCACCGTCGCCGCGAAGGCCGCCGCCGACCTGGGCGCCACCGTCGGCGACCCGGAAGACCAGCAGGCCCTGCCCACGGTCGACCGGCTGGCACACCTGCGGGAGGCGCTCGCCAATCTGGCCATCGCCCTCGCCCACGTCCACGGACGCCTGGCCTGGTTCCTCGGCGCGGCCGCCACCGCGCTCACGCCCATCCTGCACTGGCGCGCCCTGCCCGCCGAGGACGGCACCACCTTCGGCGCCGTCCGCCCGACCCTCCAGCAGTACATGGAGGCCGAAGAAGCGGTCCGCCGCCTCCAGAGCACCCTCACCGACATCAGCACCGCCTGACATCACCCGGCTCGGCTGGGGAGGGACATGAACGTCCGGACAAGTCCTAGAGGGCGCCGATGTTGCGCCAGAACTGCTGCGCGTAGGTGCTGCTGCACGCGAAGGACGACACGGCGCCCGGGTTGGCGGTCAGGCACTGGCCGTTGCCCGCGTTCTTGAACTGCCGGCCCGCCGACGTGGAGGACGCGACCTTCCAGGACTGGGAGCTCGCGCCGTTGCACGGGGCGACCGTGACGGCGATGCCGCTGCCGGGCTGGAGGCACTGGTCGGACCTCTTGCTGACCAGCCGGAAGGAGCCGTCGGAGTTGGCCCGGTACGTCCAGGAGTAGTTTCCGGCGCTCGGGTTGGAGCCGCACTCCATCGCGTTGACCGTGACCACCCCGTACGGCTGCTTGTACTCCGTCAGGCAGTTGCCGGTGTTCCCGTTCTCCAGCGCGTACGTCCCCGAGGGCCCCGACCCGCCCCCGCCGGAGGTGGGCTTCGGCGTGGGCTGCGGGGCGGCCGTGGTGGGGCGCGGGGCGGCGGTCGTCGGACGGGTGGTGGTGCCCCCGGAGGACGAGCCGCCGGAGGACGTACCCCCGGAGGACGAGCCGCCGGAGGTGGACGAGCCGCCCGAGGAGCCGTCGCCGGATCCTCCGACGGAGCCGCCGGTGGACCCTCCGGTGGACCCGCCGGAGGACGTCGAACCGCCCCCGCCGCCCCCGCTCCCGCCCCCCGGGCCGTCCCCGGGGGGCGGCAGCTGGCCCGGCGGCACCGCCGTCGTGCTCGCCGCGCCGGACGGCGTCCCGGACGACGGTTTCGCGGACCCGGACGCCGAGCCGGACGGCGTCCCGGAGGACGGCTTCGCGCCCGGCGCCGCCGAGGACGTGCCCGGCCCCGCCGGGGAGGCGACCTCCGTCGGGGACCCGGAGGGCCGTCCCTGCGCGCCGGCCCGCCCGAGCTCGTACGGCCCCAGGGTCAGCGTCAGCGTCGTACCGGTGGTGATCACGACGGGCACGGCCAGCATGACCAGCCGGTTCCGCCGCCTGCGGTCGTTCCCGCCCGCCGGCTTCCCCGTGAGGGCGTACGCCGGGTCCGTCGCCGGTGCCTGCGGGGTCAGGGGAGCGGTGGCCACGTCCTGGGAGGGGTCGACGGCCTCCAGCTCGGCCAGCGCCTCGGCGGTCGGCGCCCCGGCCGCGAAGGCCGACCGCTCCGCGATCCGCGCGGCGACCGGCTCCGGCCACTCCACGCCCGCCGCGCGCGCGTCCGCGTGCCCGACGAGCTCGGTGGCGGACGGCCGGTCCTCCGGGTCCTTGGCGAGACACGTCCGGACGAGGTCGGCGAGGCCGGGGTCGGCGTCCGTCAGGCGGCCGAAGTCCGGCTCGCCGTGCACGACCCGGTAGAGCAGGTCGTGCCCGGAGCCGTCGCCGAACGGCGGCCGTCCGTTGGCCGCGTAGAGGACGAGGCTGCCGAGCGCGAAGACGTCCGCGGCCCCGGTCAGCACCTTGTCGGCGACGGCCTGCTCGGGCGCCATGTAGGCGGGGGTACCGATGATCATGCCGGTCTTCGTCAGCCGGCTCTGGTCGGCGGCCCGCGCCACCCCGAAGTCGATGAGGGAGAGCCCGTCGCCGGTGAGCATCACGTTGGACGGCTTGAGGTCCCGGTGCACCATCTCGGCGGCGTGCACGGTCCGCAGCCCGGCCGCCGCCTCCCGCAGCAGCCGCCACAGCGCGTCCACCGGCAGCGGCCCGCCGTTGAGCCGCAGCGCGTCGTTGAGCGTCACGCCGGGGATGAAGGCGGTGGCGAACCACGGCGGCTTCGCGAGCCGGTCGCTCGCCAGCAGCCGGGTGCTGGCCCCGGCGGGCAGCCGCGCCAGGTTGTCCAGCTCGTGCCCGAAGTGACTGAGGAAGTCCTTGTCCTCGGCGAGCGCCGGCAGCACCCTCTTCACGGCGGCGTACGTCCCCGGGACCGCGCCCAGGTACACCCGCCCCATCCCGCCGGAGCCGAGCACGCCGAGCAGGCGGAAGGCGCCGATGCGGCGCGGGTCGTCCGCGTCGAGCGGGATCGCCCCGCTCCCGGTCAAATTAGAGTCGTTTTCCAATTCCCCCTGCATGGGCCACAGGGTAGCCCAGTGCGATCAGCATCTGAACGGCCGTCAAGCCGTCGTTACCGTGCTGTGGTTGAAGGTTGTGTGAAGGGGCGCGGCGTACGCCCGGAGTTCTTCCCTCCGTCACCGCCGGGCCCGACCCTGGCCCCATGCGACCCGCACCCGGCGACATCGTCCACGCCTACCGCAAGACGAAACCCCCCTCCCGCCGCCGCCTCAGCCTCCGCCTCGGCGTCCAGCACCCCGTGCTGCGACTCTCCCCCATGTCCTTCACGGACGAGCACGGCCACGACTGGATCGAGGTCCTCCCCGTCCCGTACGGCGCCCTGGAGACCCGCCTCGACCCGGAAGCGGTCGTCCTGATCCCCGTCCTCGACGTCGTGAGCCACAAGGAGTCCCTGGCGCCCGAGGCGCCGGCCGTCATCCTGGAGGTCATGGAAGACGGAGAGCCTCCCTGGCCGACGCTCAGGGAGGCTCTCCGGAGGGGACGGGGCGGCTCTACGCCCGCGCGGTGACCCCGACGAACGCGGCCCAGGCCGCCGGCGCGATGGCGAGCTGCGGCCCGTGGGGGACCTTGGAGTCACGGACGTGGACGAGGGTGGGGTGGGCGGCGACCTCTACGCAGTTGCCGCCTTCGGCGTCGCTGTAGCTGGACTTGCGCCAGTTGTAGGCGACCTCGATGCAATTGCCGCCCTCGGGGCCGCTGTAGCTGCTCTTGAACCAGGCAAGATCCGCGGTGCTCATCGTTCTCCCAGCAGTTTCTCGATCCAGGTCAGGGACTCCCGCTTGGTGAGTGCCTGTGAGCGCAGGATTCCATAGCGCTCGGAGTGCTGGCGAACCTCTTCCGGGTCGGTGATCAGCCGCGAGTGTCCGTACAGCTCGGTGTACGCGACCTCTCGCCGTCCCGGGGGCGTTAGCAGGGTGAATGCTCCGCCCAGATAAGGGTGTTCCTCGCTTTCCAGGGGAAGGATCTGCAGCTCTACGGTCCGCCGTTGGCCGATCTCCAGGATGCGACGCAACTGCTCCCGGTGGATCTCCCATCCGCCGAAGGGCCGGAGAAGGGCACCAGCCTCCAGTAGGAAGGTGAGCGTCGGGGCGGGCCAGCGTTCGAAGATCACCTGTCGTGAGATCCGCCCGGCGAGGCGCTTCTCGATGGTCTCCTCGTCCAGCATGGGTCGACTGTGCTCGAACAGCGAGCGCGCGTACGCAGGCGTCTGCAGAATGCCCGGCACCGCCTGCACCTCGTAATAGTGCGCCGCCAGCGCCCGCGCCTCCTCGTTCGCGAAACTCTGGAACCAGTCCGGATGCCGCACCCGCGCCCGCGAGATCGCCCGCTCCGTTTCCTCCACGGCCGCCGCCAGCACACCCCCCGCCTTCAGCACCTCCTCCGCGCGCAGCAGGAAGTCCGGCTGGGGGTTTCGTACCCCCCTCTCGATCGACGAGACCAGGTCCTCGCTGCAATGCGTGTCCGCCGCGAGCTGTGCCTGGCTCAGGCCCGCGTTCGTCCTCAACACCTTGATGATCTTCCCCAGCGCCTTGAACAGGTGCGTCGTACCGTCTACTTCGGAGGGCTTCTCCGGCCGCTCCTCGTTTTTCCCCGACATCCGTACCGCCCTCTTGGCGTACTCGTACAGTTACCCAGCGTCGTGGCGTCGCTGCTGGTCAGGGTAGGGCGCTGGTTCCATCCTCGGAGCCATGAAGCCGGAAAACACCACTCCAAGAAGTGAGTACGCGCCGGAGTTCACGCTCCGTCTGACCCCCACGCCCCGGGGCGCACGCCTGGCGCGTCTGCTGGCGGCGCACCAGTTGGGCGACTGGGGGGTGGCGGGCCCGGCGCTGGAGGCGGCGGAGCTGGTGGTGGCCGAACTGGCGAGCAACGCGGTGCGGCACGGGCGGGTGGCCGGGCGGGACTTCGAGCTGCGGATGGAGCGGGACGGGGACCACGTACGGATCGAGCTGTCGGACGCGCGGGGCGAGCGGCGGCCGTTACCGTCCGGGGAGCCCGACGAGGGCGGCTACGGGCTGCTGCTCGTGGCCACCCTCGCGACGACCTGGGGCGTCAAGGACCGCACGGTCGGCAAGACGGTCTGGGCGACCGTCCCCCGTCAGTAGAGGTACAGGCTCGTGGGCTCGCTGTAGCTCCTGAACGGCTGCCGGGGGGAGAAGGGCGTGGCCCGCTGTCCGGTGCCGAGGTAGACGTAGGGCTCGTGGTACTTCGACACGCTGAACAGGTCGGCGTGCCCGTCCCGGTTGACGTCGCCGAAGCCGGTGACGTGGTGGTAGCCCTGCCAGCCGCCGCCGATCCGGGTGCGGGTGGTGAAGGTGCCGTCGCCCTTGCCGAGGTAGAGCCAGAGGACGCCGTCCTTGTCGCGGGCGACGAGGTCGCCGGCGGCGGCGCCGGCGACGTTCCCGACGGCGGCGAGGTCGTTGTAGCCCTGCCAGCCGCCGCCGACCTTGGTCCGCTTGGCGAAGGGCGCGGACGCGCTGCCGGTGCCCTTGTACAGCCACAGGACGCCCGCCTTGTCGGCGGCGAGGAGGTCGGTGCGGCCGTCGCCGGTGAGGTCGGCGGCGCTGGTGATCCTGTCGTACGCCTGCCAGCCGCCGCCGACCTGCACGCGCTTGGTGAAGCCGGTTCCCGTGCCCTGGTAGAGCCAGAGGACGCCGCTGCGGTCGCGGGCCAGGAGGTCGGACTTGGGGGCGCCGGCGAGGTTGCCGGTGGCGACGATCCGGTCGTAGGCGTCCCATCCGCCGCTGCCGAGGACCATGGGGGCGGACTCGGAGGTGCGCCGGCCGTCGAGGGGGTCGACGGGGTGGTGGGCCCAGAGCTGGCCGCCGGCCTGCTGGACCAGGTCCGGGACGCCGTTGTCGTCGTAGTCGTGGGGGACGGGGGCGCGCCGGACGGTGAAGCCGCCGGACTTCTCCAGGACGGGGCCGACGCCGCTGGAGGGCTCGGCCGTCAGCTGCCAGGTGTAGGCGCCGTTCGGGACCGGGGCGTAGGCGGGGGAGCCGACCGAGCTGCCGAACCGGCCGTTCCACAGGGTGCGGTACACGCCGCCGCCCTCGTACGTGGGGCTCCAGGTGACCGACTGCCCGGTCGCCGTGTGGGTGAGCTTCACCTTGACGGCCGCGTTGGTGGCGCTCAGGCGCCACGACAGGGGCACCTGCGTCTGCCGGTCGAGGTCGACCAGGTCCGGCACGTCGTGGCCCAGCAGCGTGAGCGCGGTGGGCCGGCCGGTGGTCGCGACCTGCGTGGCCTCCGGGACGCCTTCCGGGCCGGGGCCGATCCGGTAGACGCCCTCGCCGCGGGCGAGGGTTCCGCCCTGGGCGAGGAGGGCGTCGCCGGGACCGGGGGTCATCGCCGTGAAGCTGTCGAGGACCTTGACCGTCCTCCCGTCCGTCAGGGACCGGGCGGTGAGGGCGTACAGCGGGTTCGGCCGGTACGCCTCGTGGGCGCCGTCCTGGCCGTAGAGGACCCAGCCGTCGAGCAGTCCGACCCGGAGGTTCGACGTGCCCCGCAGCGGGATGCGCAGGGCGTCGGCGGGGGTCTTGCCGCGGGGCATGACGAGCACGGTGGCGGTGGTGTCCGTCGTCATCTCGACCCAGGCGAGGTGCGTGGGGGAGACGGCGAGGCCGCTGATCGCGTACGGGGGCGCCACGTCCTCGACGACCGCGCGCCGCTCGACGTCGACCACGGTGTGGTGGTAGGCGGCCGTCGGCTTCGCCGGGTCCGAGTAGTACACCAGGACCGTGCCGGGGGAGTCCGTGACGACGGCGGTGATGTTCGCGAGCTCGGGGAAACCGGTGATCTTCTCGGCGCGCAGACCGGTCGCCGTCCTGGTGACGAGGTGCAGTTCCTCGCCGCCCTCGGGGTCGGTCCACACGGCGACGGCCGAGGACGGGCCGACGGCCTGGCCGGTCTGGTAGCCCGGTGCGACGTGGCCGAGGTCGATCACCACGGGTTCGCCGTCCGAGCCCATGTCCCGGATGGTGAGGACGCCGCTGTCGACCTGGGTGAGCAGGTCGCTCCGCCTGGTCGGCAGGTAGGTCCCGGTGCCGGGCAGCGTGAGGGTGGAACCGTCCGCGTACCTCGTCCACAGGGAGGAGGCGGTGTCTTCGGTGTAGTGCACGCTCAGGAACCCGGAGGGTCCGGCGGAGGCCAGGTTTCCGCCGTCCTTGATCAGCGGGACCGGCGGCTGGGCGTCGGCGGGGGCCGTCACCGCCGTCGGCGCGGCCGCGACCGCCGGGGCGGTCAGGGCGCCGCCGGTCACCGCGAGGGCGACGGCCACGGCGGCGGCGAGCCGACGCGTGCGGGGCGTGCGGGTGATGCGGGCGGTACGGGCGGTACGGGACAACGGAGACGTTCCTCCCCATGAGCGCGGGCGTGGCGCGACACGCCACGCCCGCATGACTCACGAGGAGATCGAAAGGTTGTACGTCAGCGTCAGAGGACGTTCACGTACTTCCCGTCGGGGTTGTCCAGGTCCAGTTCCTCGGGGGTGCCGTAGGGGGCGTCCACGAGGCCCGTGGTCGGGTAGTACCGGGAGCCGGCGGTGTCGATGGCGAACAGGTCCACCCGCCCGTCCCCGTTCTGGTCGCCGAGGCCGGCGAGGTGGGTGAACCGCTGCCAGCCGCCGCCGACCTGGCGGCGGGCGGTGAAGGTGCCGTCGCCCTTGCCGAGGTAGAGCCAGAGGACGCCGTCCTTGCCGCGGGCGAGGAGGTCGCCGCCGGTGGCCCCGGCGATGTTCCCGGGCGCGGTGAGGAGGTTGTACTGCTGCCAGCCGCCGCCGATCTGCACGCGGGGCTTGAAGGGTGCCGCGGCGTCGCCGGTGGAGGCGTAGAACCACAGGACGCCGGAGGCGTCGGTGGCGAGGAGGTCGCCGCGGCCGTCGGCGTTGAGGTCCGAGCCGCCGGTGATCTTGTTGTAGACCTGCCAGCCGCCGCCGATCTTCGTGGGCGGCAGGAACTCCTGGCCCTCGCCCTGGTGCAGCCAGAGCACGCCGTCGCCGTCCCGCGCGACGACGTCGGGCGAGCCGGAGCCGCCGAGGTCGCCCGGGGCGGCCGTCAGCGTGTACTGGCGCCAGTCCGGGCCGGACAGCCCGATCGGGAACTCGTACCACGGCCCCCGCCAGTCCGCGTGCAGCCGGCGCAGCCACTCGGTGTCGTACGCGGTCATCCACCCGTCCGCGGACTGGATGAGGACGTCGGGGACGCTGTTGGCGTCGTAGTCGCGCGGCGCCGGCGGCCGGTTCAGGGTGAAGCTGCCCGTCCGCTCGACGGAGTTCCCGGCCGCGTCGTAGGCGAGCATCCGCCAGGTGTACTCGCCGGCGAGGGGCGACATGCGCTTCGGGGTGTAGCTGGCCAGCTCGAAGCGGTGGCTGGAGGAGAGCTCTCCGGTGTTCCCGAGCGCCCACATGTGGGCCTCGGTGTCGTGGTACAGCGTGAAGTCCTCGACCGTCACCGGTCGGTCGAACTCCCAGACCATGGAAGCCCGGTCGCCCGGCTCGTCGAAGTCGATGACCGTGGGCATCTCCACGCGCGTCACGACGGGGACCTCGGCCGTCGCCTGCCCGGCCGCCGACGGGGTGGGCGCGGGCGCGGCGACGGCCGCCGGTGCGGTGAGCAGGGCGCCGGTGACGGCCGCGGCGGCGAGGACGGCGGCGGCCGCGTGGCGCCGGATCCGCGCGTTCACGACGGTCCTTTCGGCGAGCGGGCGGAACGGGAGGGGGGAGGCCATCAGAAGACGGTCCCGGAGTTGAGGGCGTCCGGCAGGTGGTGCAGCTGCTCGGCGGGCTTGAAGGGGCCGTTCACCGAGTTCGCGCTGGCGTAGTAACGGCCTCCGTCGGGGCCGATGGCGTACAGGTCGACCCGGCCGTCGCCGTTCTTGTCGCCGAAGGGGGCGAGGCCGGTGTACTGCTGCCAGCCGCCGCTGACCAGGCGGCGGGCGGTGAAGGTGCCGTCGTCCTTGCCCAGGTAGAGCCAGAGGACGCCTTCCGCGTCGCGGGCGACGAGGTCGCCGCCGGTGGCGCCGGCGAGGTCGCCGGTGGCGGTGATCTGGTTGTAGATCTGCCAGCCGCCGCCGATCTTCACGCGGGGCTTGAAGGGCGCCGTGGCGTTGCCGGTGGAGGCGTAGAACCACAGGACGCCGGAGGTGTCGCGGGCGAGGAGGTCGTCCCGGCCGTCGGCGTTCAGGTCGGAGCCGCCGATGAGCTGGTTGTAGATCCGCCAGCCGGTGCCGATCTTCGTGCGGGGGAGGAACCCCTGGCCCTCGCCCTGGTGGAGCCAGAGCGTGCCGTCACCGTCCATGCCCACGACGTCGTCCGCCGGGGTGCCGGCGAGGTCGCCGGTGGCGGTCGTCAGCGTGTAGCCGCTCCACTCGGTGCTGAGGACGGTCGGGGTCAGCGGCTTGTCCGGCCCGAAGAAGCGCAGCTGGTTGGTGTCGTACGCGGACAGCTGCCCGGCGGCGTCGCGGACGAGGACGTCCTCGGAGCCGTTGCTGTCGAAGACGCGCTTCTTCGCGGGGCGGTCGAGGGTCAGGGTGCCGGTCCGCTCGACGCCCGGGCCGGTCCGCTCCTCGTTCTCGGCCGTCATCTTCCAGGTGTACTCGCCGCTGTAGCCGGCCAGGCCGTCCCACCAGTCGCCGTTGGCGCGCAGCCGGAAGCTCCACACGGTGCCGGCGACGGTGTCGGTGATCGTCCGCTGCTTCCCGCTGGCGGTGTGGGTCAGGGTGAGCGTGACCCAGGCGGGGCGGTTGAACTCCCAGTTCGCGTAGGCGATGTCGTCCGGGCTGTCGAAGTCCAGGACGGCCGGGACCTCTTCGCGCGTCACGGCGAGGTCGGGCAGGTCCTCGCCGCTCGACGCGGCCGTGGGCGCGGGCGCGGCGAGGGCCGCGGGGGCGGCGAGGAGGGTGCCGGTCACGGCCGCCGCGGTCGCGGCGGCGAGGGCGGCGGCGGCCGTCAGGCGCCGCCGGGAGGTGTGCTGCTTCATGTCGGCTCTTTCGGTCGTGACGGGTCGCGACGAGTCGTGACGAGTCGTGTCGGTTCGTGGCGTTTCGTGACGTTTCGTATGAGGTGGTGCGAGGCTCAGAAGACGGTGCCGGAACCGAGGACGGTCCGCTGGTGGTGGAGCGTGACGCCGGGCTTGAAGGGGGCGTCCACCAGGCCCGAGGTGGCGTAGTGGCGGCCCTCGGCGGCCCCGATGGCGTACAGGTCGACCAGGCCGTCCTTGTTCTTGTCGCCGAAGGGGGCGAGGTCGGTGAACTGCTGCCAGCCGCCGCCGATCTGGCGGCGGGCGGTGAAGGTGCCGTCGCCCTTGCCGAGGTAGAGCCAGAGGACGCCGTTCGTGTCGCGGGCGAGGAGGTCGCCGCCGGTGGCCCCGGCGATGTTGCCCGGCGCGGTGAGGAGGTTGTACTGCTGCCAGCCGCCGCCGATCTGCACGCGGGGCTTGAAGGGCGTGGCGGTGTCGCCGGTGGAGGCGTAGAACCACAGCACGCCGGCCGTGTCGCGGGCCAGGAGGTCGCCGCGGCCGTCGCCGTTGAGGTCCGAGCCGCCGGTGATCTTGTTGTAGATCTGCCAGCCGCCGCCGACCTTCGTGCGCGGGAGCAGCTTCTGGCCCTGGCCCTTGTGGATCCACAGCACGCCGTCGCGGTCGCGGCCGACGACTGTGCGCTCGGACGGCGAGGCCATCAGGGTGTACGTGTTCCAGCCGGTGCCCAGGACGGTCGGCTCCAGCGGACGGTTCCACTCCTCGTAGATGCGCTGCAGCTGGTTGGTGTCGTACGCCTTCAGCGTGCCCTCGGCGTCGCGGACGAGGACGTCCGCGACGCCGTTCTCGTCGTGGTCGCGGGCCGCCGCCGGGCGGTTGACGGTGAAGGCGCCGGACAGCTCGACGCTCGGGCCGACGTCGTACAGCTCGGTGGCCGTCAGCTTCCACGTGTACGCGCCGCCGTACAGGCCCATGTTGTTCACGTCGGTGTTGCTCAGGAGGATGGAGAGCGGCGGAGTCGGGTCGGAGCCGTACCGGGTGTACTCGCGTCCGGTGGCGGTGTGGACCAGCTTGAGGGTTCCCGCCACCGGGCGGTTGAACGTCCAGTCGAATTCCTGGTAGCCGTACGGCTCGTCGAGCGTGAAGGTCTCGGGCACCTCCTGGCTCACCAGGGCGAGGTCCGGGAGGCGTCCGCTGCTCGCCACGAGCTCCGCGGCGGGCTTGCCGTCCGCGCCCACGGTCACCCGGTAGACGCCCTCCTCGCGCGCGAGCGCGCCCTTCACCAGGAACGAGCCGTCGGCGCCGAGCCTCACCTCGTCCGCGCGGTCGAGGACGTACTGGGTCTGGCCGCCGGCCAGCGGGTGGAGGCCGAGCGGCCTGCCCTTGCCCGCCGGGGCCGAGCCGGTGAGGAACGCCATCCACTCCTTCGACAGGACGGGCTCGGAAACGGAGTTGCCCTCCGGCACGATCCGCGCCTCGTCCGTCGCCACGTCGAGGATGTGGAAGTTGCCGCCGTCGTCCGCGGGCGTCCAGTCGTACCAGGCGAGGTGGGTCTTCGAACCGGCGACCGCGCCGAAGCCCAGGATGCTGTTGTCGGCGGCGGCGGTGGCGATCACCTTGGCCGCGGCGACGTCCACCAGGTAGAGGGTGCTGGTGAGGTTGGACACGGTGAACGTCTCCGCGCCGATGGGCGTCCGGAAGTCCGTGGCGTCCGCCGGAAGGCCGGCGACGTCGCGGCGGACGTCCTGGTCACCGGCCTTGTCCAGCAGGTACGCCCCGTTCGCGTCGCGCATCACGAGCGTCGAGCCCGAGACGCCCAGGAGCGTGCCGGCGCCCTTCATGACGACGGGCTCGGCGCCCGAGCCCATGTCGCGCAGGACGACCGTGTCGTCCGGGCCGTCCTGCGCGATCGTGTCGGACCCGGCGGCGCCGACGTAGCCGCCGCCGGTCAGCGGGGTGACGGTGCCGTCGTACCCCCTCCAGGCGAACGGCGCCTCGGCCACGCCCGTCTTGTACAGGAAGCCGGTCTTCCCGGCGCTGACGAGCTTGCCCTCCTTCGGGAAGGGGGCGACGTCCTGGGCGGCCGCCGGGAGCGCGGTGACCGGCGCGGCGGCCATGGCGGCGGGGGCCGCCGTCGCCGGAGCGGCGAGTACGCCGGAGGCCGTGGCGGCCACGGCGACGGCGACGGCCGCGGTGAGCCGGAGCCGGGGGGTGCGGGCGCGGGACATGCGGAGGGCCTCCTGGTGGCACAGGGTCTGTCGGGTGCGGTGAGGAAGGACCGCACCCGATAGACCCCCGGGAGGTTCGAATGGTTGTACGCCGTACGGAACGCGTTTTCCGTTCGTTCACCCGAACGGGCCGGTCACGCCACGCTGTTGGACTTCCCCGCCTCGCCCGCGCACAGGCTGTTGCCGACGCGGACGAAGGGGCGGGAGGAGGAAGCGGAGGACCTAGAAGACGGTCTTGAACGTGTCGTCGGACCGGAGGTTCAAGGTCCGGGGGGTCCCGTAGGGGCTGTCCACCCGGCCCGTGGTCGGGTAGATCCGGGCGCCGTCGGGGCCGGTTGCGTACAGGTCGACGCCGCCGTCCACGCCCTTGTTGCCGAAGGGGGCGAGGTGGGTGAACCGCTGCCAGCCGCCGCCGACCTTGCGGCGGGCGGTGAAGTTCCCGTCGCCCTTGCCGAGGTAGAGCCAGAGGACGCCGTCCTTGTCGCGGGCGAGCAGGTCGCCGCCGGAGGCCCCTGCGATGTTGCCGGGCGCGAGGAGGAGGTTGTAGGTTCCCCAGCCGCTGCCGACCTTGACGCGGGGCTTGAAGGGCTTGGCGGCGTCCCCGGTGGAGGCGTAGAACCACAGGGCGCCGGAGGTGTCGGTGGCGAGGAGGTCGCCGCGGCCGTCGCCGTTGAGGTCCGAGCCGCCGGTGATCTTGTTGTAGATCTGCCAGCCGCCGCCGACCTTCGTGCGCGGGAGCAGCTTCTGGCCCTGGCCCTTGTGGATCCACAGCACGCCGTCGCGGTCGCGGCCGACGACGGTGCGCTCGGACGGCGAGGCCATCAGGGTGTAGGTGTTCCAGCCGGTGCCCAGGGTGGTCGGGATCAGCTGCTTGCCCGCCCAGTCCTGGATGTTGCGCACCTGCTTGGTCTCGTACGCGGACAGCACGCCGGCGCTGTCGCGGACCAGGAGGTCCGGGTAGCCGTTCTCGTCGTGGTCGCGGTCCACCGGGGGCGCTTGAGGGTGAGGGTGCCGGTCTGTTCGAGGGTCGGGCCGACGTGGAGCGTCTCCGTGGCCGTCAGCTTCCAGGTGTATTCGCCGCTGTAGTCGCCGACACCGGCCAGGTCGCCGTAGCTGTCCCACGAGAAACGGTAGGTGGGCGGCGGGGTGTGGGTGCTGTACGAGAGGCTCCGCTGCCGTCCGGTGGCCTTGTGGGTCAGCGTGAGCTTGGGACGTACGGAGTGGTTGAAGTCCCAGGACATGGTCGCCCAGTGGTCCACGTCCGCGGGGAAGTCGACGACGGACGGCATCGTTCCGTGGGTGACGGCGAGGTCCGGGAGGCGTTCGCCGCGCGCCACGAGTTCCGCGGCGGGCTCGCCGTCCGTGCCGACGGTGACCCGGTAGACGCCCTCCACCCGGTCGAGGATGCCGTCCACGAGGAACGCGCCGCCGGCTCCGGTCCGTACGGAGCGGACGGTGTCGAGGATCTTCGTCTTCCGGCCGTGGGACAGCGACTGGAGGACGAGCGGACGCGCCGCCTCCCCGTACGCTCCGCCCTCGACCGCCAGCCAGTCCTCCGAGAGGGCCACCGACCGGCCCGCGCCGATCTCGTCCATGACCTTGACCTCGTTGGTCTTGAGGTCGAGGACGTGGAACGATCCGCCGTCGTCCGAGGGCGTGTAGTCGTACCAGGTCATGTGCGTCGGCGAGCCGGCGACGGAGTCGAAGCCCAGGAGGGGGTTGCGGGCGCCGACGGTCCTGGTCACCGAGGCCGTGGCGACGTCGACGAGGGAGAGCTGCGCCGAGGTCCGGGCGTACACCGTCACCGTGAACGCCCCCGGCGCGGTGCTGCCGAAGTGCCGCGTGCCGTCCGGCAGTCCGGTGACCGCCCGGCGGACGACCTCGTCCCCCGCCTTGCTCACCAGCCGGATCTCCTGCCCGTCCTGCATCACGAGCACCGAATCCACGACGCCCAGGAGCGTGCCGGGCGTCGTGATGACGACCGGCTCGGCGCCCGACCCCATGTCGCGCAGGGTGTACGTGCCGTCGCCCCCGTCCCGCACGACCGTGTCGGTCCCGGCGGAGCCGAAGTACCGGCCGCCGTCCAGCGGGGTGACGGTGCCGTCGTACGCCGTCCAGGAGTACGGCGCGTCGCCCGTGGGTGCCTTCGTGAGGAAACCGGTCTTCCCGGCGCTGACGAGCGTGCTGCCCTTCGGGAAGGGCGCGACGTCCTGCGCGACGTCCTGCGAGGCCGCCTGCGCGGCGGTCACCGGGCTCCCGGCGGCGGGGGCCGCCGTCGCCGGAGCGGCGAGCACGCCGGAGGCCGTGGCGGCCACGGCCACGGCGACGGCCGCGGTGAGCCGGAGCCGGGGGGTGCGGGCGCGGGACATGCGGAGGGCCTCCTGGGGGCACGGCGTCTGTCGGGTGCGGTGAGGGCACCGCACCCGATAGACCCCCGGGAGGTTCGAATGGTTGTACGCCGTACGTGACGCGTTTTCCGTTCGTTCACTCGAACGGGCCGGTCACGCCACGCTGTTGAACTTCCCCGCCTCGCCCGCGTACAGGCTGTTGGCGACGCGGACGAAGGGGCGGGTGGCGGAGCCGGTGGAGAGGTAGACGGACGAGCTGTTCGGGCCGGTCGCGAAGAGGTCGGGGCGGCCGTCGCGGTCGACGTCGCCGACGCCGACGAGCTCGGTGAAGACCTGCCAGCCGCCGCCGACCTTCACCCGCGTGACGAAACCGCCGCGGCCGTTGCCCTGGTAGAGCCAGAGGACGCCGTCCTTGTCGCGGGCGACGAGGTCGCCGCCGGAGGCGCCGGCGATGTTCCCGACGGCGGTGATCTGGTTGTAGACCTGCCAGCCGCCGCCGACCTTCACCCGGGGGGCGAAGGGCCTGGCGACGTCACCGGTGCCCCTGTAGAACCACAGCACCCCGGTCCTGTCGGTGGCGACCAGGTCGGAGCGGCCGTCGCCGTTCAGGTCGGAGCCGCCGGTGATCTTGTCGTAGACCTGCCAGCCGCCGCCGACCTGCTTGCGGCCGGTGAAGGCGCTGTGATCGCCCTTGCCGAGGTACTGCCACAGCACCCCGTCGCCGTCCACGGCGACGAGGTCGCCGGTGTACTCGCCCGCGATGTCCCCGACGGCCTCGATGTGCTCGTACTTCTGCCAGCCGGATCCCACCTGGTACCGCTCGTACGCCTGGTAATTCTCCGTGATGTCGTTGCGCCACAGGACCCCCGAGGCGTCGCGGGCCAGCACCTCGGGCTGGCCGGAGCCGTCGAAGTCGTGCGGGCCGGGCACCTGGAGGACCTTGAACGAGCCCGATGCGCTCGCCGGGGCGCCGAGGCCGTCGAGCGGCTTGGCGGTGACCTCCCACGTGTGCAGGATGCCCGGATCGGGCTTCCCGTCGAACAGGCCGTCCCACACGAAGACGTAGGGGTCGGAGACCCCCGCCCCGGAGTGCGGAACCGGGACCGTGAGGGTCGCGCCGGTGTGCGAGGACCTGATCTTCAGCTCGACGGCGACCCCGCCGCGGTTCAGGGTCCACTGCATCGGGGCGGGCCCGCCCGGTGTCCGCAGGTTGATCGTGCCCGGGACGGAGCTCGACACGATCTTCACCGCCAGTCCCCGGTCCGTGTCCGCCACCCGCGTGACGACCGGCCGCCCGGTGCCCTTCGAGATCCGGAACAGCCCCTCCGACTCGGTGTCCCGGCCGCGCACCAGCAGGCTGCCGTCGGGCGCGTGGGCCACGCTGGAGAAGTCCTCCAGGAGCCGGTACGAGGCGCCCTCGGCCGCGTCGAGGTCCCGTCCGTACAGCGGGAACCACTCGTCCGGCGGCATCTCGACGTGCGGCGCCGCGCCGTAGACGACCGTCTGCCCGAGGACCCCGGCGAGCAGCGGGGCACCCAGGGAGGGACCGGACGGAATCCTCCGCTCGCCGGCGGACGACGCCACCACGAGCTGGTAGTCGTCGTTCGCGTCGCGCGTGGTCCACGCCTGGTGGTCGGCGGTGAGCGCGCCCGACGACCCCCGCCAGCCGTCCTCGCCCAGGTCCCGTGCCCCCTCGCCGTCGACGGTCACACCGCCGCCGAGGGTCGCGGTGGACCGCCAGTACGCCCGGGGGCTCAGGTTCTCGGTCACCTGGTTGGAGCCCAGGATCAGCACCCGGTCGCCGTCCGAGGCCGCGACGGTGAAGGCGAGGCCCCGGGCGCGGGAGGTCAGCTTCGTCTTCCGCACCTCGCCCCCCGCCCCGGCGGGCGCGTACAGCTCGTACAGGTCCCGGAAGCCCTCGTCCGTCGGGACGGTGACGAACAGGTGCCCGCCGACCGCGTCGGTCAGCCGGGCGCCGGGCCGGAACTCCTGGGCCAGGTCGTAGGAGGCGGACCAGGTGGCGCCGGGCCGCATGTCCCGGACGGACACCCGGCGGCCCTCGCCGTCGCTCGTCACGGCGAAGTCGGAGGCGCTGTCGTACGCCACCGTCCCCACCGCCCCCTCCGCCCCCGTCGCCAGGACCGTGACCGACCCGCCGGCGATGCCGCGCCACTCCACGACCGTCTTGCCCGCCGCGTCCTGACGGGTGGTCATGAATCCGGTGGTACCGGCGCTGACCACCTGCGCGGTCACGGGCAGCGGGGAGGCCTCGGCGGCGGCCGTGACGGCGGCGGCGGTGGCCGTGACGGCGGCGGTGGCAGCCGGGGCCGTGACGAGGGCCCCCGTCACGGCCGTGACGGTCGACAGGGTGAGGATCGCGGCGGTGAGCCGCCGTCCGGAGCGGCGAGGGTTCACGATGCCGTCCTTTCTTCGCGGGGGAGGGGAGCGGGGTGTCCGTGCGGGGAGGGGCAGAGGGGAGGAGCGGGGGCGGGGGATCCGCCGTCAGGCGACGTGGTCGTAGGCGTTGCCCGCGAAGACCGTGGTCTCCCTCCTTCCCGCGAAGGGAGCGACGCGACCGGTGCCGGTGTAGAAGTAGAACTTCTTCTCACGGGCGTCGTACGCGAACAGGTCGCCGTGGCCCTGGTCGTCGGCGTCGCCGGCCGCGATGAGCTCCGTGTACGCCTGCCAGCCGCCGCCGATGCGGACGGGGGCCTTGAAGTTGCCGTCGCCGTTGCCGAGGTAGAGCCAGAGGACGCCGTCCCGGTCGCGTGCGAGGAGGTCGTCGCCGCTCCCGTACGCGAGGTCGCCGGTGGCGGTGAGGAGGTCGTACTTGCCCCAGCCGCCGCCGATCCGGGTCTTGCCGGTGAAGGGCGTGGTGCTGTTCCCGGTGCCCTTGTAGTACCAGAGCACGCCCGCCTTGTCGGCGGCGAGGAGGTCGGCCTTGCCGTCGCCGTTCAGGTCGCTGCCGCCGGCGAGCTTGTCGTACACCTGCCAGCCGCCGCCGATCGACCGCCGGGCGCCCGTCCCGCCCTTGCCGTCGCCCGGGTAGTACCAGAGCACTCCGGACTTGTCCCGGGCGACCAGCTTCTGTCCGCCGGCGCTCTCGATCCGGTCGTAGACCTGCCAGCCGCCGCCGATCCGCCGCGTCGGGGCGTTCAGCTGCATGTGGGCCCCGGCGACGCTGTCGGTCCACAGGACGCCGGAGGCGTCACGGGCGAAGAGGTCCGGCAGGGCATTGCGGTCGAAGTCGTGCTGCCCGATGACGCGTTCGACCTTGAAGGTGCCCGAGACGGTCGTCGCCGTGCCGATGCCGTTCATCGGGGTGAAGGTGAAGGAGGCGGCGTAACTGCCGGTGGAAGCACCGGTGTAGCGGCCGTCGCCGGTGCCCAGGAAGTGACTCCAGTCGTAGGTGGCCTCCTGGCCGGAGCACGGGTTGTCGGAATCCGTACGGGTCGTGGCGTTCCAGGTCTCCCGGAGCGCCTTCCCGTAGCTGTCCCGGATCACCGCGTCGACCTTCACGTTGCACCGGTTGAGCGTGAAGGCGAAGCGGGTGGGGACGGCGCCGGGGACGGCGTCCGGACGGACCGTCTCGCCCTGGTGCGGGAGGACGGTGGAGTCGGGACGCACTCCGGTGGGACTGCCGGTGGTCGCTTCGAGCACGGCCCGGGGCACGCCGTCCGCGCCGGGGGCGATCCGGTAGACGCCCTCGCCGCCGGCCCCGGCGGCGACGCTGCCGCCCCGGACCACCAGGCCCATCGGGTTGTAGGTCTCGAAGTCCCTCGCGTCCTCGAAGTGGTCGAGCAGACGGACCGCCGGGCCGACGGTTCCGTCGGACGACACCTGGCGGGCGGTCAGGGCGTGGAACTCCGAGGGGGCGTCCGTGCGGATGCCGCCGGGGCGGCCGGTCAGCAGCCAGTCGCCGGCCAGGGCGACCTGGAGGTCCTGGCTCTTCCAGCCCGTGTCGAGCGGTACGGAGACGGTCCTGCCGGTGGCCAGCTCGCGGACGACCACCTTCGCGGTGTCGAGGGTCGGGTGCTCGACCCATGCCATCCGCGTCTCGGAGAGCGTGAAGTTCTGCCGGTCGAACGGGGCGGGGTAGGTCCGCACGACCTTCGCGGCCGCCAGGTCCACGAGCGACCAGACCTTCTGTCCGTCCGCGTTCCTGGTGCGGATCACGGCGTGGGAGTCCGTCGCGTCCTCCACGGCGGGGAACAGGTCCGTCCCCGGTATGCCGGTGACCTTCCGGGCGCCCCCGGCCGCCGTGTAGTACGTGATGGTTCCGCCCTCGGTGCGGGCGAGCAGGCCCTTGCCCGCGATCTTCAGGGGGTTGACCTCGTTGTGCGTGGTGCCGTCGAGCTCCAGGGTGGTGGAGGTGCCCTCGGCCGCGTCGACGAGGACGACGGTCTTCTCGCCGGACCGGACGACCGCTCCGACGTCCCCGGAGACCATGGGCCGGGAGGTCGCCCCGACGAGGTCGTACTCCTTCTTGGTGCCGTCCGCGTACCGCGTCCAGGTCAGCCTGCCGAAGGTGGAGTCCTGATCCCCGTCGGCCCCGCCGTCGATCGAGTAGAAACCCTCCTTCCCGCCGCCGAGGACCCAGTGGTCGGCGGGGATCGCCGCCGGCTCGTCCGTCGCGTCCTCCGCGGCGAACCCGCTGGCGGGCGCGGCCGTGACGGCGCCGGCCGCGGGGGCACCCGCCAGGGCGCCCGCGCCGAGGGTCACCGAGAGGGCGGTGGCGACGGCGGCGCCGAGCCCGCGGCGGCGGGCGGGGTGGGTGGGCGTCACGCATTCCTCCTGGAACGGGAACGGACGGCACGCACATCGGTGCGTACCGTCCGATGAGACTGCTGATCCCTCTATATGGTTGTAAAGACAGAGGGGTTGACTTCTGGAAGAAGGCTTTGGCCGGGGCGGACCGAGGAGGGGGCTGCCCGCCGTCAGGCGATGTGGTCGTACGCGTTCCCGGTGAAGACGGTGGTCACGTTCCTGAGCGTGAAGGGCCGGATGGGGTCGCCGGTGCCGCCGTAGAAGTAGACCCTCTTCTCACGGGCGTTGTAAGCGAACAGGTCGGCCTTGCCGTCGTGGTCGGCGTCGCCTCCGGCGACGGTCTCGGCGTAGGCGTTCCAGCCGGCGCCGACCCGGGTCGGGGCGGCGAAGGTGCCGTCGCCCTTGCCCTGGTAGAGCCAGAGGACGCCGTCCCGGTCGCGGGCGACGAGGTCGCCGGCGGCCCCTCCGGCGAGGTCGCCGGTGGCGGTGATCTGGTTGAACTTGCCCCAGCCGCCGCCGATCCGGGTCTTGCCGGTGAAGGGCGTGGTGCTGTTTCCGGTGCCCTTGTAGTACCAGAGGACGCCCGTCTTGTCGGCGGCGAGGAGGTCGGCCTTGCCGTCGCCGTTCAGGTCGCTGCCGCCGGCGAGCTTGTCGTACACCTGCCAGCCGCCGCCGACCGCCTTGCGGGCGCCCGTCCCGCCGTTGCCGTCGCCCGGGTAGTACCAGAGGCCCCCGGTCTTGTCCCGGGCGATCAGGGTCTGGCCGCCGGCGCTCTCGATCCGGTCGTAGACCTGCCAGCCGCCGCCGATCCGCCGCGTCGGGGCGTTCAGCTCCCCCGTGGAGGTCATGACGGTGCTGTCGGTCCACAGGACGCCGGAGGCGTCGCGGCCGAAGAAGTCCGGGTCGGCGTTGCGGTCGAAGTCGTGCTGCCCCTTGGCGCGTTCGACCTTGAAGGAGCCCGAGACGGTCGCCGCGGGACCGATGCCGTTGCTCGGCGTGAAGGTGAAGGTGGCGGTGTAACCCCCGCTGGGGGCGCCGGTCGCGCGGCCGTCGCCTGCGTCCAGGTAGTGCTCCCAGTCGAAGGAGGCGGTGTCGGTCCTGGTCGTCCAGGTCCGGCGGAGGGTCTTGCCGGAGGAGTGCCGGATGACGGCCTCCGCCTTCGCCCCCGGGCGGCTCAGGCGGAAGGAGAAGCGGGTGGCGGTGCCGGGGGCGGCGTCGGGCCGGAGGGTCTCGCCCTGGTGGGGGAGGACGGAGGAGACCGTGCGCAGGCCGGTGGCCACGTTCGTCGTCGCCTCCAGCACCGCCTTCGGCACCGCGTCCGTGCCGAGCGCGATCCGGTAGACGCCCTCGCCCCTGGCGCCCTCGGCGACGCGGCCGCCCCGCATCACCAGGCCGGTCCGGATGCCGGCGGGGTAGCGGGTCCTCTCGAAGTGGTCGAGGAGCTTGACCGTCGCGCCGGTGCTCACCCGGCGCGCGGTGAGCGCGTGGAGGGCGGAGGGAGCGGTCGCGGCGAGCCCGCCGGGGCGTCCGTACGTCACCCAGTCGCCGATCAGGGCGACCTCCACCTTGTGGCCCGTGACCTTGCCGAGGGGCACGGTCCTGAGCGTCTTGCCGGTGGCCCGGTCGCGGACGACCACCGTCGTGGTGTCGTCCGTCGCGTACTCGACCCAGGCCATGCGGGTGTCGGTGAACGCCAGGGACTCCGGGTCCGCCCCGGCCGGGACGGTGTACGACCGGACGACCTTGGCGGTGGCCAGGTCCACGACCGCCCAGTAGGGGACCTTGGTCTCCGGGTCCCGGGTGAACAGCACGGCCTGCGAGTCCGTGGCGCCGAGCAGGTCGGGGTAGGTGGTCGTCGTGGGCATGCCGGTGACCACCCGCATGCCCTCGTTCGCGGTGTAGTACTTGACGGTCGTTCCGGAGTGGCCGAGCAGTCCCCGGCCGGCGACGCCCATCATCTGCACGCCGAAGTGGGTCTCGGTGTCGAGCGGCAGGGTGATCGTCGTGCCCCGGGCGCCGTCGAAGAGCTTGACGGAGGACGAGAACGCCTTGACCAGGGCGCCGACGTCACCGGTGGCGTGGGACATGTCCTCCGCCGTCATCAGGCCGAGGTTCGTCACCGCGTTGTCCGCGTACCGCGTGAAGGTCAGCTGGTCGAAGGACGGGTCCTGGCCCCCGTAGTTGATGCCGTCGATCGAGTAGAAGCCGTGCTCGCCGCCGCCGATGACCCAGCGGGTGGGGGAGATCGTCGCGGGCTCGTCCGTCGTGGCCTCCGCGGCGAACCCGGTGGCCGGCGCGGCCGTGGCCTCGGGGGCTCCCGCCAGGGCGCCCGCGCCGAGGGTCACCGAGAGGACGGCGGCGACGGCGGAGCCGAGCCCGCGGCGGCGGGTGGGATGGGTGGACGTCACGCATTCCTCCTGGAACGAGATCGGACGGCACGCACATCGGTGCGTACCGTCCGATTGGACTGTCAATCCCTCTATATGGTTGTAACGGAACCGGGAGATCTTCTAGAAGAAGGTCTTGAACCGGGTGGAGTCCGTGCGCAGCGGCAGGGTGTGGGCGGCTCCGAAGGGGCGGGTGGTGCTGTTGGTGCCGGAGTAGTGGGCGGAGCCGGCGGCGCCGACGGCGTACAGGTCCGCCACGCCCTTGCTGTTGAGGCCGGCGGGGATGACGTGGCTGTACTTCTGCCAGCCGCCGCCGATCTGGCGGCGGGCGGTGAAGGTGCCGTCGCCCTTGCCGAGGTAGAGCCAGAGGACGCCGTTCGCGTCGCGGGCGAGGAGGTCACCGCCGGTGGCTCCGGCGACGTTCCCGGGGGCGGAGAGGAGGTTGTAGGTCTGCCAGCCGCCGCCGATCTTCACGCGGGGCTTGAAGGGCGTGGCGGTGTCGCCGGTGGAGGCGTAGAACCACAGGACGCCGGAGGTATCGGTGGCGAGGAGGTCGCCCCGCCCGTCGCCGTTCAGGTCCGAGCCGCCGACGATCTTGTTGTAGACCTGCCAGCCGCCGCCGACCTTCGTGCGCGGCAGCAGCTTCTGCTTCTCGCTCCGGTGCGTCCACAGCACGCCGTCACGGTCGCGGCCGACGACGGTCCGGTCCGAGGGCGCGGCCATGAGCGTGTACGTGTTCCACCCGGTGCCCAGGACGTCGCCCTCGGGGTCGGTCACGGGCAGAGGGGGGCAGCCCTCCTCGTGGCAGTCGTGGTCCTTCATGGCGAGGAGCTGGCTGATGTCGTACGCGGAGACGTTGCCCGCGCTGTCGCGGACGAGCGCGTCGGCGCCGCCGTTGTCGTTGAAGTCACGTGGTGCGCCGGCGCGCTGCACGGTGGTGGTGCCGGTCTTCTCGGCGTTGGGCAGGCCGTTGCCCGCATAGGCGCGCAGGGTCCAGGTGTACGCGCCGTTGTGAGCACCGATCTGCTGGTCGAGGCGGCCGTCCCAGCGGATGGAGGCGTCGAGGTTGCTCCAGAGGGTGACCTTGCGGCCGGTGGCCACGTGGGTCAGCTCCAGGCTGACACCGCTCGGCGTGGAGGTCTCCCAGGACACCAGCGGGTCGCTGCCGTCGAACCGGAACACGGACGGGACGTCCGCCTTCTCGATGACGAGCGCCAGCGCCTTCTGCCGGTCCGCGACCATGGTCGCCGTCGGCGTGCCGCTCGCGTCGAGGGCCACGCGGAAGAGGCCCCGGCCCTCGGCGTAGGTGCCGCCCTCCACGAGGAGGGAGCCGTCGCCGGTCTGCTCCACCCTGGACGCGAGGTCCAGGAGCGGAACCTTCCGGTCGTCCTCCAGCGACTTGAGGACGACCGGCCGGTTCGGGTACGTGACGCCGTCGACCACGACCTTGCTCTCGGGGCTGGGGCCGCCGATGACCGCCAGCCAGTCCCCGCCCAGGGCGAACCGCGCCGCGTAGGGGTACGTCACGCCCTGCTTCGTCGTCCGGTCCACGACGCGGGTCTGGTCGTACCCGGTCCCGAAAAGCACCCGCCCGGGCGTCACCTGCGCGTAGCCGCTGTGCGAGGTGAGGGCGTACGACTCGAAGACGGCGGCGGTGGCCACGTCGATCAGGAGGAGGCGGAACTCGCCGGACTTCGTGGAGGTCTCCATGAGGAGGGTGCCCGGGGTGGAACCGTAGAAGTACCAGGGGACCGCGCCCGTCCCCAGGCCGCCCACCGTGCGGTCGACGCGCCCGGCGCCCGGCGTCCGGCTGACGAGGTGGAGCTCCTTGGTGTTCTCGTCGACCATCACGAGCGTGGACCCGACGACCTCGCGCAGCTCGTACGACGCGGGCGTGTCGATGACGACGGGGTCGCCGCCCCCGGCCATGTCGTGGACCGTGTGGCGGGCCCCCTCGCTCCGTACGACGACGTCGGCCCCGGTGGCGCCCCGGAAGCTCACCCCCTCGCCCTTCGGGAACGTGGTGGCGGCCCCGTCCGCGTACCGCGTCCACACCACCTCGGCCGTACGGTCCGCGAGGAAGCCGGTGGGCCCCGCGCTCTGGACGACGCCCAGCGGGAACGGGAAGGCGGTGCCCTCCTGCGCGGTCACGGCGACGGGCGCCGCGGCGACGGCCGGGCCGCCGAGCGCCCCGATGGTCGCGCCGGCCAGGACGGCGGCGGCGACGGCGGTGGACAGCCGGATCCGGGTGGTGCGGGAGTGGTGCAAGGCTGCTGTCTCCTCGGGGCGGTGATCGGGGAAGGCGTCAGGAGACGCTGGTGAACTTGGTGCCCTCGCCCGCGTAGAGGTTGGTGCTCGCGCGGGGGGCGAAGGGGGAGGTGGTGCTGCCGGTCGACCGGTACACGTACGTGCCGCCCGCCCCGTACGCGATCAGGTCCGGGCGCCCGTCGCTGTCGACGTCGCCCGCTCCGACGAGCTGGGAGTAGCCCTGCCAGCCGCCGCCGATCTGACGGCGTGCGGTGAAGGTGCCGTCGCCCTTGCCGAGGTAGAGCCAGAGGACGCCGTTCTTGTCGCGGGCGACGAGGTCGCCGGCGTCCCCGCCCGCGATGTTCCCGACGGCGGTGATCTGGTTGTAGGCCTGCCAGCCGCCGCCGAGGCTCACGCGCTTCTTGTAGGGCCCGGCGGCGTTGCCGGTGCCCGCGTAGAACCACAGGACGCCGGACCGGTCGGTGGCGAGGAGGTCGGCGCGGCCGTCGGCGTTGAGGTCGGAGCCGGCGGTGATCTTGTCGTATCCCTGCCAGCCGCCGCCGACCTGCTTGCGGGCGGTGAAGGTGCCATCGCCCTTGCCGAGGTAGGTCCAGAGCACGCCGGCGCCGTCGACGGCGACGAGGTCGCCCTGGGCGGCGCCGCCGATGTTCCCGGCGGCCTCGATGTGCTTGTACGTGTTCCACCCGGAGCCGACCTTCGACCGCTGGGCGGTCCTGGTCTGCCCGCCCACCGGCCGGTCCCGCAGGTCGTCGCGCCACAGCACACCGGAGGCGTCGCGGGCGAGGAGGTCGGTGGAGCCGTTGTTCGTGAAGTCGTGCGGGTTGGCCGTGCGGGTGACGGTCATGAACCAGGACCCGCTGTCGGCCGGCTCGTCGCTGTCGACCGGCATCGCCGTGGCGGTGACGTTGTAGGTGCCGTTGGGGGCGTCGACGCCGTCGATGACGCCGTCCCAGTCGAAGGAGAAGCGCTCGTCGCCGGTGGGGGAGTCCACGAACCGCGTGTACCGCCGGCCCGTGGACGCGTTCTGGATCACGACCTGCAGGCGGGCCTCGGGGCGCGACAGCGTCCAGCCCAGGGACGCCTTGCCGCCGGTGGAGTCGAGGTTCACCCGGGCGGGGACGTGGACCGCCTCGATCGTCGGCCCGTCTCCCACGACGATGTCCGCCACCCGGGTGAGGACCGGGGCGCCGTCCCCCGCGGCGGTGACCCGGAAGTACGCGCCGCCCTCCCCCGCGCGGCTGTCGGCCAGCAGCACGCTGCCGTCGCTCGCGGTCGACAGCTGGGTCGCGTTGGCGGCGACGACGGCCTTCCTGCCGTCGACGAGGGAGAGGGCGGTGGCGGTCTCGCCCTCCTTGCCGTAGATGAACCAGTCGCCCACCACCGCCGTCCGCAGCGGTCCGGTGACGCCGAGGGCGGTCTCCTTGCGCTCACCGGTCTCGCGGTCGACGGAGACGACGCGGACACCGGTGGCGTCGCTCTCCGTCCAGACCTGCGGCGCGTCGGGGAAGAGGAGGGGGGAGCCGTAGGGGGAGGTCTTGACGACCTTCGCCTCCCGGAGGTCGATCAGAGCGAGGGTCGAGCCGTACAGGACCTTGGCGAAGCCGCCCCGGACCGCACTGAACCAGAAGTAGCTGACGTCGTCGGGCAGCCCCGCCACCTTGCGGGTCGTCGTGGTCTCCCCGTCCTTGGTCACGATGTGCAGTTCCATGGGGCCGCCGGCCGGACCTATGTTCGCGAGGACGCTCGTGGAGCTCACGGCGCCGATGAAGGAGGCGTCGAGCGGGAGGAGCTTGATCTCCACGCCCGGGGCGGACGGGGTGGCCATGTCCCGCAGGGTGACCGTGTGCCAGGTGTCCTCGTAACGGCCCTCGCCGAGGACGACCACGTCGTTGTCCGAGAAGGCCGACCCGCCGTACCTCGGCTCCTCGAGGACCGTCTGCCGTCCGCTCGCGTACTCCGTCCAGAGCAGCTGGCTCGAACCCTTGGGCTGCGTCAGGAAGCCGCTGGGGCCGGCCCCCTTGAAGTAGCTCTCCTCCGGGACCGTGGGCAGGTCCGTGGCCTCCGTCGCCCCGGCCGTGACGGTCGGAACCGGCGTCGCCGCGAAGGCGGCCGGGGCGGTGGCCAGGGTGCCCGCGCCGAGGGCCGTCACGGCGAGGACGGCCGCGACGGCGGTGGCGAGGCGGGCGGAGCCGGCGGTGCGGTGCTGCAAGTGAAACCCCCACGAGAGAAAACCGGGCACGGTGCGTACGCGCATGCCGTGCCCGGTCAGACTCACGAGGGGACCGAGTGGTTGTACACGGTCCGTCCCGGCGTCAGGAGACGCTGGTGAACTTGGTGCCCTCGCCCGCGTACAGCGAGGTCGCCTGCCGGGTGAAGGGGGACGTGACCGTCCCGGTGGAGCGGTACACGTACGTGCCGCCCGACCCGTAGGCGATCAGGTCCGGGCGCCCGTCGTTGTCGACGTCGCCCGCGCCGACGAGCTGGCTGAACTTCTGCCAGCCGCCGCCGATCTGACGGCGGGCGGTGAAGGTGCCGTCCTCCTTGCCGAGGTAGAGCCAGAGGACTCCGGAGGCGTCGCGGGCGACGAGGTCGCCGCCGTCCCCGCCCGCGATGTTCCCGACGGCGGTGATCTGGTTGTAGACCTGCCAGCCGCCGCCGACCTTCACGCGCGGCTTGTAGGGCTTCGCCGTCTCGTCGGTGCCCGCGTAGAACCACAGGACGCCGGAGGTGTCGGTGGCGACGAGGTCGGCGCGGCCGTCGCGGTTCAGGTCGGACCCGCCGGTGATCTTGTTGTAGATCTGCCAGCCGCCGCCGACCTGGGCGCGCCGGCCGAAGGTGCCGTCGCCCGTGCCGAGGTAGGTCCAGAGCACGCCGGCGCCGTCCACGGCGACCAGGTCGCCGTGGGGGAGACCGCCGAGGCTCCCGACGGCCTCGATGTGCTTGTACGTGTTCCACCCGCCGCCGATCCGGACGCGCTCGGACGGCTTCGTCACGCCGTCCACCGGGCGGTCCCACAGGTCGTCGCGCCACAGGACGCCGTCGGCATCGCGGGCGAGGACGTCGGTGGAGCCGTTGGCGGTGAAGTCGTGCGGGTTGGCGTCGCGGGAGATGGACACGACGCTCTGGAAGGTGACCGGGGCCTCGCTGCCGTCGAGCAGGACGGCCTTGGCCTCCAGGTCGTAGTCGCCGTTCGGCGCGTCCGCGTTCCCGGCCACGGCGTTCCAGCTGAGGGGGAAGGTGGTGCCGGTGGCGGGGGCCCGCAGGCGCTCGCCGTACGTCCTGCCCGTGCCCCGGTGGACGAGCTCGACGTCGATGTACGCGTCGCGCCGGGACAGGGTCCAGGCCATCTCGACCCGGCCGCCGGTCCTGTCCAGCTGCACCACGCCGTTCGGGACCGCGGGCAGGACGAAGGAGAGCGGTGCCGCCGGGCCCGCCACCTTGGTGAGGGTGAAGGTGCCGTCGGCCGCCGGCGCGACCCTGAACAGGCCCTTGCCGTCGGCCGCCGTCCCGCCCCGCAGGATCAGGGTGCCGTCGCCGAGGGACGCCGCCGCCGACCCCTCGGGGGCGAGCTCACGGGTCTCGCCGGTGGTCAGGTCGACCGCCGTCACGGGCTTCGTGGGGTCGCCGTGCACCAGCCAGGAGCCGACGAGCCCGGCGTAGGACTCGCTGTCGCGGGCGCCGAGGACGGTCTTCCTCCGCTCCTTCGTCACCCGGTCGACCGAGGTGATGTACAGGCCGGAGGCGCTGTCGTAGTCGAGCCAGGCCACGTGCGAGGCGGAGAACTGGAGCGAGCTGAAGTCGTGGCCGGACTCGGCGGACCCGTACGTCTCCGACACCGTCCCGGCCGCCACGTCGACGACGGCCCGGCCGCCGGTCCGCGCGCCCTCCGGCCCCGTCGCGTACCCGACGAGCGCGGTGCCGTCCTGGACGTCGGAGGCGAGGAACTCGGTGGCGTCGGCCGGCAGGCCTTCGATCTTCCGGTGGGTCGTCTCGGTGCCCCGCTTGGTCACGACGTGGAGCTCCGTCGCGCCCTCGGCGGTCGTGAGCCGCGCGAGCACGCTGTCCGGGCCGACGACGGCGACGTAGGTGCCGTTCAGCGGGGCGAGGTCGATGTCGACGGCGGGCGCGGCCGGGTCGGCCATGTTCCGCAGGGTGAGCGCGGTCATCTCGGCGGTCCAGCCCGCGTTGCCGAGGACGACCACGTCACCGCCGCCGAGGCTCCATCCCTCGGGCTCGCCCAGCGACGTCGGGGCGCCTCCGTCGAACGGCGTCCACAGCAGCTTCCTGTTGCCGTGGGCGTCGAAGGAGTACGTGAGGAAACCGGCGGGCGAAACGCCCCCGAGGTCCGCGCCCGCCGGCAGGACGGGCAGGGGTTCCGACTGCTCGGCGGCGACGGCAGCGGCGACGGCGGCCGGAGCGACGGCGGCCGGCGCGGCCGCGAAGGCGCTCGGCGCGGTGGCCAGGACACCCGCGCCGAGCGACGTCACGGCGAGGACGGCCGCGACGGCGGTGGCGAGGCGGGCGGAGCCGGCGGTGCGGTGCTGCAAGTGAAACTCCTACGAGAGGAAACCGGGCACGGCACGTACGCGCGTGCCGTGCCCGGTCAGACTCGTGAAAGCGCCCGCTGGTTGTACGCGCCGGTCAGACGATGTGGTCGTACGCGGCCCCCGCGTGGAGGTCCGTGAGGGCCCGGACCCGGAAGGGCGCCAGCCGGTCGCCGGTGCCGCTGTACAGGTACGTCCGGTCGGTCGCGGGGTCGTGGGCGAGGAGGTCGGCCCTGCCGTCGCGGTCCACGTCCCCCGCGCCGGTGATCTGGCCGTAGACCTGCCAGCCGCCGCCGATCCTCGTCCGGGCCGTGTAGGTGCCGTCGCCCTTGCCGAGGTAGAGCCAGAGGACGCCGTCCTTGTCGCGGGCGACGAGGTCGCCGCCGGAGGCGCCCGCGATGTCGCCGACCGCGGTGAGCTGGTTGTAGACGCCCCAGCCGGTGCCGATCTTCTTGCGGGGCTCGTAGGGGCGGGCGGGGATGCCGGTGCCCTGGTAGAGGTAGAGGCCGCCCGTGGTGTCGATGGCGACGAGGTCGGCGACGCCGTCGCCGGTGAGGTCGCTGCCGCCGGCGATCTTGTCGTAGGTCTGCCAGCCGCCGCCGATCTTCACCCGGGGCCCGAAGCCGTTGCCGTTGCCCTGGTGCAGCCAGAGGACGCCGGAGGCGTCGCGCGTGACGACATCGGCGGGGTAGGCGTGGAGGGGGGAGGACAGCCCGACATCGCCGACGACCTCGATCTTGTCGTACCCCTTCCAGCCGGTGCCGATCGACACCCGAGTCCGGTTGTCCCCGGCACTGTCCCGCCACAGCGCGCCCGCGGAGTCCCGGCCGAGCAGGTCGGGGAAGCCGTCGGCGTCGATGTCGTGGACGAAGGAGGAGGCGGTGCCCTTCCGGGCCAGGAGCCGGGCGACGGGCTTGCCGTCCGTACCGAGCGCGACGTGGTGCATGCCCTCGCCGTTCCCGGCCGTGCTGCCCTGGACGACCGCGGCCCTCCTGTCGGGGGCGGGGGTCAGGGTGTCGACGCGGTCGAAGAGGGTGACCGTCTCGCCGGTCACCAGATGCCGGGCCGACGGCCCGTACAGCAGCCAGTCGCCGAGCAGGGCGATCGGGAGGTGGGCGTCCGCGGAGGGCATCGGGACGACGGTCTCCGCGCCGGAGGCCCGGTCGCGCACCACCACCCGGCGCGGGGTGGTGCCGGCGGCCGCCTCGGTCCACGCCACCCGGGTCGCCGAGACGGCCTCCACGTGCGCGTACGACTCGGTGACCTTGGCGGTGGCCAGGTCCACGAGCCCCACGAGCCGCTCGCCGGCGGCGGTCTTGTGGTCGAGCAGCCCGACCGTGTCGGTGGCCGGACGCAGATCCCCGTACGTGGCCCCCGCGGGCAGCCCCGTGATCTCGCGGGGCGCCGCGTCCTTCGTGTCCAGGTACACCTTGTGGAAGGCGCGGACACCGAGGGCCGACCCGGCGGTGCCCGCGTACTCGGCGTCCATCCAGCCCGGCACGGCCTCCATGCCGAAGGACTCCCCGGTCGCCATGTTCCGGAACGAGCCGTCGTACCCCTCCAGCGACGCGGTCACCACGTCGCCGGACTGCCAGGTCCTCCACTCGAAGGAGCGGTGGTCGTCGCGGGCTTCCCCGCCCGCGTACGGGATCCAGCGGAGGTGCTGGGAGTCGTTGTCCGTGGGGATCGTGACGATGTAGCCATATGCCCCGGCGCTCCTCAGCGACGCCCCGGCCGGCAGCGAGCGGACCGGCCCCAGGGCCGTCGAACCGGCCGACGCGGTCGCCGACGGCGCGGCGGGCGCGGCGAGCGCGGCGGGCGCGGCGAGCACGCCCGCGCCGGTGGTCAGCGCCAGGACGGCGGCGACGGCGGTGGCGAGCCGGGTGGTGGCGGTGCGGGTGGTGGCGGTGCGGTACCGCAAGGGAGACCCCCAGGGAGAGGACCGGGCACGGACGCGCCGTGCCCGGTCGGGCGGAACGGTTGTACGGATGGCCCGCGCCGGGGAGGTGCGCACGCGGTGCGCACCTCCCCGGGGACCGCCGGTCAGGTGAGGTGGTTGTACGAGCCGCCGGAGAAGACCGTGCTCGTCCGGCGCGGCTCGAAGGGCTTGGCGCGGTCGCCGGTGCCGCCGTAGAAGTAGGTCTTCTCGTCGCGGGCGCTGTACGCGAAGAGGTCGTTCTTCCCGTCGTGGTCGGCGTCGCCGCCGCCCATGATCTGGGTGTACGTCTGCCAGCCGCCGCCGATCCGCGTCCGGGCGGTGAAGGTGCCGTCGCCCTTGCCGAGGTAGAGCCAGAGGACGCCGTCCTTGTCGCGGGCGACGAGGTCTCCGGCGGGGCCTCCGGCGACGTTCCCGACGGCGGTGATCTGGTTGTAGACCTGCCAGCCGCCGCCGACGCGCTTGCGCGGCCTGAAGGGCTGGGGCGGGTGGTAGTACTCGTTCGTCTCGTAGAGCCAGAGGACACCGGACCCGTCCACGGCCAGCAGGTCGGGGGAGGCGTTGCCGATGACGTCGCTGCCGCCGGCGAGGTGGACGTACTGCTGCCAGCCGCCGCCGACCTTGACGCGGGTGCCGTACGAGGCGCTCTGGTAGTGCCAGAGGACGCCGTCCCTGTCGCGGGCGACGACCTTCCAGCCCTGCAGGTGCTCGATCTTGTCGAAGGCCTGCCAGCCGCCGCCGACCCTGGTGCGCGGCGCGTCGAGGTCCTGGCCCGCCGGCATGACCGTGCTGTCGGTCCAGAGGGTGCCGGAGGCGTCGCGGGCGAAGAAGTCCGGGGAGCTGTTGGCGTCGACGTCGTGGAAGTTGTCGTGCCGGTCGATGGCGAAGCTCTCGGCCTGCGACCACCGGAGCACGGGGCCGACGCCGCCGAGCGGGGTGGCGGTCAGGTGGAGGGAGTAGGTGCCGTCGAACGCCTCGATGTACTGTCCGCCGTCCAGCTGGTGGACGCGGTCCCAGTCGAGCTTGACGTCCCCGTCCTTCGTGACCCAGGACTTCTGGTAGCTCCTGCCCGTCCGGCGGTTCTTGACGGTGACCTCGACCCGCGCGTTCCCGTGGTTCAGCTTCCACGTGAACGGCATGGGGCCGTAGGTCTCCTCCACCCGCACGAGCCCCGCGTAGCCGCCGTACCGGGCGTGCCCGGTGAAGCCCTTCACTGCGAGCGCGGTGCCCTCCCCGGTGGTGGCGACCAGGGTGGCGGCCGGCTTCCCGGAACCGTCGAGGGCGATGCGGTAGTTCCCCTCGCCGTTCTCGCCGGCGGCGACGCTGCCGCCGCGCACGAGGTGGCCGCCCTCGGGGACGAGGACCGTGCCGGCCGTGTGGTCGAGGAGGCGGAGGGTCTCGCCGGTCTTCACGTTCCGGGCGGTCAGCGCGTGGAGCGGCGACGGGGCGGTCGCCTCCATGCCGCCGGGGCGGGTGGAGGTCAGCCAGTCGCCGAGCAGCCCCAGGGTGATCCGCCGGCCGGTGCCGTCGCCGAGGGGGGTGGCGGAGGAGGCGCCGGTGGTGACGTCGCGGACGACGGCCGAGGCGGCGTCGGTGCCCGCCTCGTACTCGACCCAGGCGATGCGGGAGCCGGAGAGCGTGACGGAGGACTTGTCCGCCCGGGCCGGGACCGGCACGTCCGCGACGACGTCGGCGGTCCTGAGGTCGACGACCAGCCAGTTGTACCCGGAAGGGGAACCCGACCTGTAGATCTCCACGAGGGCGTGGGTGCTCGTGGCGGCCCTCATGACCGGGAACAGCCGCTCGGAGGGCATGTGCGTGACGAGGCGGGTGCCGTGCTCGGGGGTGTTCAGCTTGAGGCTGATGCCGTTCCGCTCGGTGCGCAGCTGAGTGAGGGCGCCGCCCGCCACGAGCCCGACGACGCTCCGGTCGACGGTGTCCTCCAGCGGCACGGTGTACGTGCCGCCCTTCGCCCCGTCGTAGACGTCGAGCTTCTTCTCGCCGGGCACGGCGACGGCGGCCAGGTCGCCGGAGACGAACGCCTCCGCCGTCCTGGAGTAGCCGCTGGGCCACTCGATGTCGTGGGTGGCGCCGTCCGCGTACCGGGTCCAGCGGTAGCGGCTGACGTCGCCCCCGTCGATCTCGGTGAAGAAGCCGCGCGCGCCGGCCGCCACGAGGGTGGAGCCCGGTTCGATCGGGGGGAGGGCGGCCGTCGTGGCCTCGGACGCCGTGGCGGCGGCGGGTTCGGCCAGGGCCGCCGGCGCGGTGAGGGCGCCCGCGCCCAGGGTCACGGCGAGGACGGTGGCGACGGCGGCACCCAGACGGCGCGGCGGGCGTACGGGGACGGGCGGGCGTACGGAAGTCAAGGAAGTCCCTCCAGAAAAGGCACCGGGCGGCCCGCACACCAGTGCGCGCCGCCCGGTTGGACCCCCGGCCGGGACCAAAGGTTGTACGAACCGCCGAGGGGTCTCCGTCAGCCCCGCCGGGTGCTTCCGTCAGCCCCGCCGGGTGCTTCCGTCAACCCCGCCGGGGTGCTTCCGTCAGCCCCGCCGCTCCACCACCCCCCGCACGTACCCCGCCTGCCCCGCGTGCTGGAGGTCCTCCGCGATGACCGAGACCAGCCGGACGCCGAGGGTCACCGGCGGGTCCCAGGCGGTGTCGACGACCCGGTCCAGGTCCGCGTTCGTGACCGGGGCCAGCAGGGAGGCCGTCCGGTCGTGGACCGCGTCGTGGTAGCCGAGCAGCAGCTCCTCCGGCGCCCGTACGGCTCCGACCTGCGCGGACGTGTGTCCGTAGCCGGTCGCGGCGGGCGGGAACGGCAGCCCGAAGCGGCCGTGCCAGCCGTCTGCCCGCCACAGCTGCTCCGTGCCGAAGGCGCCCGCGAGGTGGTCGTCCTGGATGCGGGTGAGGTGCCAGACGAGCCAGGCGATCGAGTTGGCGTCGGGGTCGATCCTGGCGGCCAGTTCCTCCTCGCCGAGGCCGGTCACCGCCTGGTGGACGGCCTCCCGGATCCGGCCGAAGGAGTCGAGCAGCAGACCGGCGCTGTTCATCACGCCCCCTCGGGGTCGCGCGCCTCCCGCCACCGGGCCAGCTCCGCCTCGACGTCGAAGGGCGTCAGGTTCAGCGGGGGACCGGCCGGCGGGCGGCGCAGGGCTTCCGCGATCTTGGTGTTGATCTCGCCGAGGATCCGGCGGACCCGGCTCTCCGAGACGGCCGCCGCGACCGCCTCCGCCGCGTCCTCGGCCTCCTTGCGCAACTGGAGGGCGGGCGGCAGCACCGACATGCCCTCGCGGTGCATCTTCTGCTTGACCCACCACAGCTCGTCGTAGGGGGCCGCCTCGTCGGGGAGGGGCTTGCCGAAACCGGCGAGTCTGCTGAAGTCGCCGCGCTCGGCCGCCTCCCGGATCTGCTTGTCGACGAAGGACTCGAAGCTGACGCCGGGCGGTTTCCGTTCGGTCATGTGTCCAGCGTACGTACCGGGGCCCGCCGGCATGTGGGAAAGGCCGTCTACTGCGCCGGCCGGACTTCCGGCACCCTGTGGTCGGTCAACGCGCGTAAACCCCTGCCCCCTCACGTCCCGGAGGACGCATGCGTCACCTGCGTACGACGAAGACCACCGCCCGGATCCCCGCCCTCGGCGCCCTGCTCGCCCTCCTCGCCGGACTGCTCACGGTCCTGGGCACGGCGGGCACCGCCCACGCGGCGCCGCTCTTCAAGGCGCCGTTCCCCTGCGGCCAGAAGTGGACCTACAGCCACCACTCCGCCGAGGTCCGCCAGGCCCTCGACTTCGTCCGCTCCGACGGCGGCGCCACCGCCGGCGCCCCCGCCCTGGCCTCGGCCTCCGGCACCGCCTACCGCTACTCCCAGCCGTCCGGCGCCGGGAACTACGTCGTGGTCGACCACGGCGGCGGCTGGAAGACGTACTACTTCCACCTGAACGCCTACTCGGTGGCGAACGGCGCCGCCGTCTCCCAGGGCCAGCAGATCGGCACCACCGGCTCCACCGGCAACAGCTCCGGCGCCCACATCCACTACGAGCAGCTCTACAACGGCGTCGGCCAGTCCATCGTGATCAACGGCGCCTCCCTCGCGCCCTACCCGGGCTCCTACGGCTCCAAGCACCTGACCAGCGACAACGGCTGCTCGGGCGGGGGCGGCGGGAAGTACTGGGTGGACACCTTCGCCAACGCCACCGGCTACGCGGGCGCCAACACGAACGACGCCCAGGGCGTGCTGAACGCCGGCACGAACTACGTCTACTGCAAGGTCTGGGGCCAGGAGGTCCGCGACGCCTCCGGCAACTACAACCACTGGTGGCTCCGCACCGACCTGGACACCGTCTACGCCGGCAAGAACGGCTACGGCGCCTACGTCTCGGCGTACTACCTCTCCCGCTGGGGCAACGACGAGGCCCGCGACAACAACGGGACCGTGATCCCGAACTGCTGAGCCCCCCGCCGGCACCCCGGCCCCGGAACGGGCAGGAGCCCCGCTCGTGCCGCACCTGCGGCACGGAGCGGGGCTCCTTGGGTACTGCTCTAGGAGATCAAGATCGCCACTACGGCGTTCAGATCGTGGTGACGTTCTCCGCCTGCGGACCCTTCGGGCCCTGCGTGACGTCGAAGCTCACCTGCTGGTTCTCCTCAAGCGAACGGAAGCCGTTCGCGTTGATCGCGGAGTAGTGGACGAAGACATCCGGGCCGCCGCCTTCCTGGGCGATGAAGCCAAAGCCCTTTTCAGCGTTGAACCACTTGACGGTTCCGGTAGCCATGAGCCCTCCTATGGGCCAAAGGGTCGCCCTGCTCCAGAACCTGCAAACAAGTCTGAAAACTACAAAAGCCTGCGGGTCACATGCTCCGCAGGCTCTGTACTGCAAGGGAAACCAAACTGCAACTTGCGTCGAGCGTAGCACGCAGCGTGCTCGTGGCGATAGAGGGAAAGATCACGTCACTCTCATGTTTGACCGGCCCTCCGGATGCTGACGCGCCGCGCCGATCTGCCCCGGATGTCCCCCGGCGATGTCCACCACGCGAGACGGGTCTAGCCTCGCGTTGTGGACAATGCGAACGACGAGCACCAGCGCAGCCGGCCCCGGGTGGGGCACATCCAGTTCCTGAACTGCCTGCCCCTCTACTGGGGCCTCGCCAGGACCGGGACGCTCCTCGATCTGGAGCTGACCAAGGACACCCCCGAGAAGCTGAGCGAGCGGCTCGTCCGCGGCGACCTCGACATCGGCCCCATCACCCTCGTCGAGTACCTCCGCCACGCCGACGAGCTCGTCGCCCTGCCCGACATCGCGGTCGGCTGCGACGGCCCCGTCATGTCCTGCGTGATCGTCTCCCAGCGGCCCCTGGAGGAGCTGGACGGCGCCCGCGTCGCCCTCGGCTCCACCTCCCGGACCTCGGTCCGCCTCGCCCAGCTGCTGCTCGCGGAGCGGTACGGCGTCGCGCCCGCCTACTACACCTGCCCGCCCGACCTGGGCCTGATGATGCAGGAGGCCGAGGCGGCGGTCCTCATCGGCGACGCCGCCCTGCGCGCCTCGCTGCACGACGCGCCCCGGCTCGGGCTCCAGGTCCACGACCTCGGCCTGATGTGGAAGGAGTGGACGGGACTCCCCTTCGTCTTCGCCGTCTGGGCGGCCCGCAAGGACTACCTGGCGCGCGAGCCGGAGACCGTCCGCGACGTCCACCGGGCCTTCCTCGCCTCCCGTGACCTCTCCCTCGAAGAGGTCACCAAGGTCGCGGAACAGGCCGCCCGCTGGGAGGCATTCGACGCCGAGCTGCTGGAGCGGTACTTCCGCACGCTCGACTTCCGCTTCGGCCCCGGGCAACTCGCCGGAGTGCGCGAGTTCGCCCGCCGCACCGGACCGACGACCGGATTCCCGGCGGACGTCGCCGTCGATCTGCTGCCGCCGGAATAGGCCCGCCGCCGTTCCGGGCAATTCACGCCGCATTTCCCGCCCGGACCCGCGTCGCGCACCCCCATTCCCCCCACGGGAATCGCGCAAGGGGACGTTCATCGGAAATTCACGCCGACGCGGACCCCGGCCCGGTCCCGCACCGCCCCTGGCGTACGCTGGTTCGGTCTGTCAGCAACCCTCCGAAAGGGACGAAACGGTGACCGAGAAGGCCGACCTCCAGTCCGCTCTCGACCGTGCCGCCGCGGGTGGCCGGATCACCCCCGAGGAGGCGCTCGACCTGTACCGCTCGGCGCCCCTGCACGCCCTCGGCGCCGCCGCCGACGCCGTGCGCCGCCGCCGCTACGCCGGTACCGAGCACATCGCGACGTACATCATCGAGCGGAACATCAACTACACCAACGTCTGCGTGACGGCGTGCAAGTTCTGCGCCTTCTACGCCGCCCCCAAGGACACGAAGAAGGGCTGGACCCGCGACCTCGACGACATCCTGCGCCGCTGCGCGGAGACGGTCGAGCTCGGCGGCACCCAGATCATGTTCCAGGGCGGCCACCACCCGGACTACGGCGTCGAGTACTACGAGAAGCACTTCGCCGCCATCAAGAAGGACTTCCCGCAGCTCGTCATCCACTCCCTCGGCGCCTCCGAGGTCGAGCACATGGCGCGGATCTCCGGCGTCTCCGTCGAGGAGGCCATCACCCGCATCCACGCCGCAGGACTCGACTCCTTCGCCGGCGCCGGCGCCGAGCTGCTCCCGGAGCGCCCCCGCAAGGCCATCGCGCCCCTCAAGGAGTCCGGCGAGCGCTGGCTGGAGATCATGGAGATCGCCCACGGCCTCGGCGTCGAGTCGACCTCCACCATGCTCATGGGCACCGGCGAGACCAACGCCGAGCGGATCGAGCACCTGCGGATGATCCGCGACGTACAGGACCGGACCGGCGGCTTCCGGGCTTTCATCCCGTACACGTACCAGCCCGAGAACAACCACCTCAAGGGCCGTACGCAGGCCACCCTCTTCGAGTACCTGCGGATGATCGCGATCGCCCGGATCTTCCTCGACAACGTCGCCCACATCCAGGGCTCCTGGCTGACCACCGGCAAGGAGGTCGGCCAGCTCTCCCTCCACTACGGCGCCGACGACCTCGGCTCGATCATGCTGGAGGAGAACGTCGTCTCCTCCGCCGGCGCCAGGCACCGCTCCAACCGCCTGGAGATCATCGACCTCATCCGCAAGGCCGGCCGCGTCCCCGCCCAGCGCTCCACCACCTACGAGCACCTGGCCGTCCACGACGACCCGGCGAACGACCCGGTCGACGACCGCGTCGCCTCCCACATCTCCTCCGTGGCCATCGAGGGCGGCACGGCCCACCCCGAGCTGAAGCTCCTCGACGCCAACTGAGACCGGTGCTCACCCTCCACGCCGCCGAGGCGTCCCCCGAGACCGCCGTCCTCGTCGACGGCGCGCGGATCGCCGCCGTCGGCCCGTACGAGGAACTGGCGGAGGCGCACCAGGACGCCCGCCTCCGCCGCTGGCCCGGCATCCTGCTGCCCGGCCTGCTCAACCCGTACGCCCCCGAGCTCCTGGAGCTGACCTACCACCCGGACCCGCGCGAGGCCGACGCGTACGGCACCGCGCCGGTCACCGGGGAGCGGGCGGCGGAGATCCTCCGCTCCGGCCCCGCCCGGCTCGGCGCCAGCGCCCGCCGGGGCGTCCAGCGGATGCTCGCCCACGGCACGGTCGCCGTCGCCGGAGAGCTCCGCACCCGCGCCGCCGCCGACGCGGTCCGCCGCGCCGGTCTCGCGACCGGACAGCGCCCGCCCCGGCTCCCCGGCCCCCCGTCCCTCTCCCCGACCCCCCTGATCCTCCTCCCGCGCCTCACCCCCGGCGCCCCCGCCCGCTTCGCCGTCTTCGACGTCCCCGCCCCGGCGGAGCTCGTCCGCCGGGGCGCGTCGACCTGCGTCGCCACGGTCATCGACGGCCGTCTGGTCCACCGGGCCCGCTGAAGGGTCAGCCGCCCACGACGGGCGGCAGCAGCTCCTCCTCCACCGGCCGCGCGTCCGCGTCCTTCACCAGGGCGAGGAAGCGCGGGTCCTCGACGACGGCGAACAGCTCCCGCGGGGTCACCGGCGACGACACGCCCTCGGGCTCGACGGAGAGCCGCACGCGGCTCCCGCCGTACGGGAACCGCACGTACGCGGCCGAGGTGCCCGGCTCGTTCGCCCACATCGACAGCAGCTGCGCCTCGTGGTCCCCGTCGAAGACGGCGGTCTCGCACACGATCCTCGGGTCCGGCCTGTCCGGGCATTCGTCGGGGGCGCGGTCGGCGCTCCGCCGCACCGACACGGTCATCCAGAAGGACTTCCCGCCCGCCGTGATGCGGTACGCGTGCACCTTGTCCTTGACCGGCCGGATCCCGGTGACCTTCGCGGGCAGCAGTTCGTCGAGCAGCGCGGCCACGCGCTGCTGGTGGACCGCCCGGCGCTCCCGCTCGGCGGCGGACAGCCCGTCCGGGTTGTCGGGCGGGGTGACGCCCGGCGTCTCCTCCACGACCACCGGGGGATAGCTCGCGTCCGGTTTCGCGCTCGGGCTCGCGCTCACCCCCGGCGACGAGGGCGGGGCGGCCGGCACCGCGGGCGCCGGGCCGTTCCCCGGCAGCAGAGCGAGGCCGAGGGCCCCCGCGGTGACCACGCCGAACGCGGCCGTCACGGTGGCGAACCGGGCCCTGGCCCGCCGCCTGCGCCCCTCGCGCACGGCGAGCGGCACGAGGTCGGGCAGCGGCGGAAGCTCCCCGACCGCGCGGTCCAGGGCGTCGCGGAGCGGAAAGGTCTCATCGGTGTCCACGGCGGACCTCAGCTTCCTGTGATCGAGAGCCCGGCGTCGGCCAGGCGTACGCGGAGACGGGCGAGGGAACGCGAGCACTGGCTCTTCACGGTGGCCTCGCTGCACCGCAGCAGCGCGGCGACGGAGGCCACGCTCTGGTCGTCCCAGTAGCGCAGCACCACCATGGCCCGGGCCCTCGGCGGCAGTTCGGCGAGCGCGGCGAGCAGCGTCACCCGCAGCTCCGGGTGGTCGGCGGCGGGCTCCGGCACGGTGCCGCCGGTACGGGTGAGGAGGAGCAGGTCCCGCAGCCGCCTGCGGCGCTCGGCCAGGAAGGTCCGGGTCAGCACGGTCTTGGCGTAGGCGTGCGGATGCTCGGCCGCCCCCGCCTTCCGCCAGTGCTGGTACAGCTTCGCCAGCGTGGTCTGGGTCAGGTCCCGCGCGTGCTCCGCGTCCCCGCAGAGCAGGTACGCCGTCCGGTACAGCCGCTGCTGCGCGGCCCGCGCGAACGCCTCGAACCCGGCGGCCGACCCCACGTCCGGCGCCCCGTCCGCGACCGCCCCCGGGTCCCACTCGGTCGTCAATGCCATCGCACTCCCGCTCTCCTCGCTGCCGCACGGCGCTTCCGACCCTCCTTGAGCACGCCCGGGGCCGAAAGGTTGAAGCGGTACGGGAGGAGATTCGGGCGGCTGCTTGAATGGGACGCGTGACCCGAGCCAATCTGGACAAACAGCCGCACGAAGTCGCCTCCATGTTCGACGGCGTGGCGGCCAACTACGACCTCACCAACGACGTGCTGTCGCTCGGCCAGGACCGGCGCTGGCGCAAGGAGGTCGCCAAGGCGGTCGACGCGCGGCCCGCGCAGAGGATCCTCGACCTCGCCGCCGGCACCGCCACCTCGTCACAGCCCTTCGCCCGCGCGGGCGCGTACGTCGTCCCCTGCGACTTCTCCCTCGGGATGCTGCGGGTCGGCAAGCAGCGGCACCCGTGGATGCCCTTCACCGCCGGCGACGGCACGAAGCTCCCCTTCAAGGACGACGTCTTCGACGCGGTGACGATCTCCTTCGGCCTGCGCAACATCCAGGACACCGAGCAGGCGCTGCGCGAGCTGTACCGCGTGACGAAGCCCGGCGGCCGCGTGGTCATCAGCGAGTTCTCCCACCCCACGTGGGCCCCGTTCCGCACGGTGTACGAGGAGTACCTGATGCGCGCCCTGCCGCCGGTGGCCCGCGCCGTCTCCTCCAACCCCGACGCGTACGTCTACCTCGCCGAGTCCATCCAGTCCTGGCCCGACCAGCCCGCACTGGCCGCGCTCCTCCAGAAGGCCGGCTGGTCCAAGGTCGCCTGGCGCAACCTCACCGGCGGCATCGTCGCCCTCCACCGGGGCTTCAAGCCGGCGTAGCGAGGCGCGGGCGCGGCCCGCGGGAGGGGCGGGGTCGGCCGGCCAGGCCGGGGAGCACGCCCCTCCGGTCCGGCCCGCACCGGTCGTCCTAGACTTCGCTACGACCCTCTTCGCCGACCTTTCGGGAGATTCGCCGTGACCGAGAAGCCCCTCTCCGAACACAGCGCAGACGTGATCGTCGTCGGGGCGGGCCCGGCCGGCTCCACCACCGCCTACTACCTGGCCAAGGCCGGTCTGGACGTCCTGCTCCTGGAGAAGACCGCGTTCCCGCGCGAGAAGGTCTGCGGCGACGGGCTCACCCCGCGCGCCACCAAGCAGCTCGTCTCCATGGGCATCGACATCTCCGAAGAGGCCGGCTGGCTGCGCAACAAGGGCCTGCGGATCATCGGCGGCGGCGTCCGGCTCCAGCTCGACTGGCCGGACCTCGCCTCGTACCCGGACTACGGACTGGTCCGCAAGCGCGACGACTTCGACGAGCAGCTGGCCCGGCAGGCGCAGAAGGCGGGCGCCCGGCTGTACGAGCGCTGCAACGTCGGCGCCCCCGTCATCGACGACCGCACCGGCCGCATCACCGGCGTCCACGCCAAGCTGGGCGAGGAGAAGACCGAGGTCACCTTCCACGCCCCGCTGGTCGTCGCCGCCGACGGCAACTCGACGCGCCTCTCCCTCGCCATGGGCCTGCACCGGCGCGAGGACCGGCCGATGGGCGTCGCGGTCCGCACGTACTTCACGACCCCCCGGCACGACGACGACTACCTGGAGTCGTGGCTGGAGCTGTGGGACAAGCGCGGCGCCGAGGACCGTCTGCTGCCCGGCTACGGCTGGATCTTCGGCATGGGCGACGGCACCTCCAACGTCGGCCTCGGCATCCTCAACTCCTCCTCCGCCTTCCGCGAGCTGGACTGGCGCGAGGTGCTGAAGGCGTGGTGCGCCTCGATGCCGGAGGACTGGGGCTTCACCCCGGACAACATGACGACGCCGATCCGCGGCGCCGCCCTCCCGATGGCGTTCAACCGCCAGCCGCACTACACCAAGGGCCTGCTGCTCGTCGGTGACGCCGGCGGCCTGGTCAACCCGTTCAACGGCGAGGGCATCGCCTACGCGATGGAGTCCGGCCAGATCGCCGCCGACGTCATCGTGCAGGCCCACGCCCGGGCCACCCCGGCCCAGCGCGAGCTGGCCCTGCACAACTACCCGAAGATCCTCAAGGACACCTACGGCGGCTACTACACGCTGGGCCGCGCCTTCGTGAAGCTGATCGGCAACCCGAAGGTCATGAAGATCGCGACCCAGCGCGGCCTCACCCACCCGGTCCTGATGAAGTTCACCCTCAAGATGCTGGCGAACCTCACGGACCCGACGGGCGGGGACGCGATGGACCGGATCATCAACGGCCTGTCGAAGGTCGCCCCGAAGGCCTGACGCCTCCGCGTTCCGCACGGCACGCCGAAGGGCCGTCGCTCCCCCGAGGAGTGACGGCCCTTTCGTACGGCTCCGATCGCGGGGATCAGAGGATGCGGACGGCGCCCGACGGCGGGTCCCAGTCGAGCGAGCGCTCGACGACGCCGGTCGAGGAGTTCTGCGCGCCGACGTACTTGCCGCCGCCGACGTAGACGGCGACGTGGTACGAGCCGCTGCGGCTGCCCCAGTAGAGGATGTCGCCCGGCTGGAGGTTGCTCAGGGAGACCGAGGTGCCCATGCTCGACTGCTGGTACGAGATGCGCGGCAGGTCGATGCCCGCGGCGGCGTAGGCGGCCTGGACGAGGCCGGAGCAGTCCCACGAGTTGGGGCCGGTGCCGCCGGTGACGTACGCGTCGCCGACCTGGGCGCGGGCGAAGGCCACGATGGAGGCGGCGGTGCCGGAGGAGACCTGGGTCGACTCGGAGGAGGAGCCGGCCGAGGAGCCGCTGTCGTTCGACGAACCGGAGCCGGAGTCCGACTGGGAGGACGCCGACGTGGCGGTCAGCTGGGTGCGGGCGGCGTCGCGGGAGGCGCGGGCCTGGGCCTCAGCGCGGGCCTGGGCCTCGGCGCGCTCGCGCTCGGCCTTCGCCTCGGCCTCCTGGCGGGCCTTCTCGGCGCGCTCGGCCTCGGCCTTGCGGTCGGCCTCGGCCTTCGCCTTCTTGGCCTCCTTGGCGGCCTTCTCCAGGGCGGTGGCCTCCTGGGCCTCCAGGCTCTGGTCGAGGGCCTCCTGCTGGGACGCCTCGGCGGAGGCGGCCACGGCGCTGGAGAGGTCAGTGCCGAGCGAGCCCAGCGTGGGCATCTCGATGGTCTCGGTCACCGGCTCGGCACTCGCCGGGCCGGCGGCACCGGCCACCGCGATGGTGCTGAGGACGCCACCGGCAACTCCGGCGCGGAGCGCGAGCTTGGAGGCGCTGCGGCGGGGCTTCCGGTGGCTGGGTATGTGAGCGGTGTGGGACATGGGTACAACCGCTATCAGGGCTTCACGGTTCCCTTCAAGAAACGTGGGTTGCGCCACAGTTACGACCGGAACCTTCCAATCCGCTTTCCTGTCGCCCTTATTGACGCCGTAACGGGCAAAACGGACTCGGCTCATTGCGCCCTTGATCACGGGTTTTCGATGAGATGCCCTAATTGCCCTTCGCTTACCACCTCTTCACGCCGATGGCCAAGCCCCGTTCTTTTCGGGTCCCAGATGCGTGACGCAGGTCACACCTCCGTCTCGTGAACGCGTGCACACGGAGTCGGGGCGTCCACTTCCATCCCGCCGACCCCTCGGACGGGCGATGCGGATGCCTATATCACCCGGTCGCGTCCACTGCCAATTTGCTTGCATGGACCATCTCTTGATAGAGCGCCACCCGCTCCCACCAGCGATTTCCGGTCCGAATGTCACACCTGGTGATCACCTGGGCGCTTCACGCGACAAGATCACCGCTCATCCGACTTCATGATCCTTCGTCAGGTGGTAGAGATCACAAATCCGTTGGCGACCCCCGTGTCGCAGATCACAGAGGGGCGGGCTTAAGATACGCGGACGTCAGGCTTGTGAACTGCCTCACATGTGGGCGATCTTCCTGGAGGTCGCTCCGGAGGTTCCGCGAGCCGGCAGTGCGGTCCAACGGTCAAGGACGACTGGAAGGAGCGAGGAGCGTGAATGCGTACGCGCCCATCCTCGTGCTCGGTGCCCTGGGTGCGGGGTTTGCGATCTTCTCCGTGGTCATGGCCACGCTAATCGGGCCAAAGCGGTACAACAGGGCAAAACTTGAGGCGTACGAGTGCGGCATCGAGCCGACGCCCACTCCCGCCGGTGGCGGCCGCTTCCCCATCAAGTACTACCTGACGGCGATGCTCTTCATCGTCTTCGACATCGAGATCGTCTTCCTCTACCCCTGGGCGGTCACCTTCGACGCCCTGGGGCTTTTCGGGCTCGTGGAGATGCTGCTCTTCGTGCTCACCGTCTTCGTCGCCTACGCCTACGTGTGGCGTCGCGGCGGCCTGGAATGGGACTGAGGGGCTGAGGAGCACCCATGGGACTCGAAGAGAAGCTGCCCAGCGGTTTCCTGCTGACCACCGTCGAGCAGGCCGCGGGCTGGGTCCGGAAGGCATCCGTCTTCCCCGCGACCTTCGGCCTCGCCTGCTGCGCCATCGAGATGATGACGACCGGCGCCGGCCGCTACGACCTCGCCCGCTTCGGCATGGAGGTCTTCCGCGGCTCCCCGCGCCAGGCCGACCTGATGATCGTCGCGGGCCGGGTCAGCCAGAAGATGGCGCCCGTCCTGCGGCAGGTCTACGACCAGATGCCCAACCCCAAGTGGGTCATCTCCATGGGCGTCTGCGCCTCGTCGGGCGGGATGTTCAACAACTACGCGATCGTGCAGGGCGTCGACCACATCGTGCCGGTCGACATCTACCTGCCCGGCTGCCCGCCGCGCCCGGAGATGCTGGTGGACGCGATCCTCAAGCTCCACCAGAAGATCCAGGGCTCCAAGCTCGGCGTGAACGCCGAGGAGGCGGCCCGCGAGGCGGAGGAGGCGGCGCTCAAGGCGCTGCCGACCATCGAGATGAAGGGTCTGCTGCGGTGACCGACGCACGCGCGGCCACCGGGCCGCAGCCGACGACGAAAGCCGCGCCATCGCGCCGCGCGGGCGGAGAAGGGAACGGGACGACACCGTGAGCGACGAAACCCCGAACCCCGAGAAGGAGCTGAGCGAGCAGAACCTGCCCGGTCAGCGCGGCGAACACGGGGAGGAGGTCCGGCTCCAGCGCGGCATGTTCGGCGCGAACAACGGCGGCGACACCTCCGGCTACGGCGGCCTCGTCCGCTCGATCCGCCTCCCCGGCCCCGCCGCCCGCCCCTACGGCGGCTGGTTCGACGAGGTCGCCGACGAGCTCGAAGGCGCCCTGGAGGAACAGGGGCTCGTCCCCGGCAACGCCATCGAGAAGACGGTCGTCGACCGCGGCGAGCTCACCTTCCACATCGAGCGCGAGCACCTCGTCCGGGTCGCCCGCACCCTGCGCGACGACCCGGCGCTCCGCTTCGAGCTCTGCACCGGCGTCTCCGGCGTCCACTACCCGGGCGACAAGGGCCGCGAGCTGCACGCCGTCTACCACCTGCGCTCGCTCACCCACGGCCGGCTGATCCGCCTGGAGGTCTCGGCCCCGGACGCCGACCCGAGGATCCCCTCGCTGACCGCCGTCTACCCGACGAACGACTGGCACGAGCGCGAGACCTACGACTTCTTCGGAATCGTCTTCGAAGGCCACCAGGCCCTCACCCGGATCATGATGCCGGACGACTGGCAGGGCCACCCGCAGCGCAAGGACTATCCGCTCGGCGGCATCGCCGTCGAGTACAAGGGCGCCCAGATCCCGGCTCCGGACCAGCGGAGGTCGTACTCGTGAACAGCACAGCATCCAGCCCCCGCGACACGACCGAGGGCGCCGTCTACACGGTCACCGGCGGCGACTGGGACGAGGTCGTCCAGTCCGCGGCGAAGGCCGACGACGAGCGGATCGTCGTCAACATGGGCCCCCAGCACCCGTCCACCCACGGCGTGCTCCGGCTCATCCTGGAGATCGACGGCGAGACCGTCACCGAGGCCCGCTGCGGCATCGGCTACCTCCACACCGGCATCGAGAAGAACCTCGAGTACCGGACCTGGACGCAGGGCACCACCTTCGTCACGCGCATGGACTACCTCACCTCGTTCTACAACGAGACGGCGTACTGCCTCGGCGTGGAGAAGCTGCTCGGCATCACCGACGACGTCCCCGACCGGGCGAGCGTCATCCGGGTCCTCCTCATGGAGCTCAACCGGCTCTCCTCGCACCTGGTGTGCATCGCCACCGGCGGCATGGAGCTCGGCGCCACCACGATCATGATCTACGGCTTCCGGGACCGCGAGATGATCCTGGACCTGTACGAGCTGATCACCGGCCTGCGCATGAACCACGCCTACATCCGGCCCGGCGGCCTCGCCCAGGACCTCCCGCCCGGCGGCGTCGACGCCGTGCGCGAGTTCGTGAAGACCATGAAGAAGAACCTGCCGGAGTACGACAAGCTCGCCACCGGCAACCCCATCTTCAAGGCCCGCATGCAGGACGTCGGCCACCTCGACCTCACCGGCTGCATGGCCCTCGGCGCCACCGGACCGATCCTCCGGTCGGCGGGCCTCCCGCACGACCTGCGGAAGACCGACCCGTACTGCGGCTACGAGAACTACGACTTCGAGGTCCCCACCGCCGACACCTGCGACGCCTACGGCCGCTTCCTCATCCGCCTGGAGGAGATGCGCCAGTCGCTGCGGATCGTCGAGCAGTGCCTCGACCGGCTCGAACCCGGCCCGGTCATGGTCGGCGACAAGAAGATCGCCTGGCCCGCGCAGCTCGCCCTCGGCCCCGACGGCCTCGGCAACTCCCTCGACCACATCAAGAAGATCATGGGCACCTCCATGGAGGCCCTGATCCACCACTTCAAGCTGGTCACCGAGGGCTTCCGGGTCCCGGCCGGCCAGGCCTACGCGGCCGTCGAGTCCCCCAAGGGCGAACTCGGCGTGCACGTCGTCTCCGACGGCGGCACCCGCCCCTTCCGGGTCCACTTCCGCGACCCGTCCTTCACCAACCTCCAGGCCATGGCCGCGATGTGCGAGGGCGGCCAGGTCGCCGACGTCATCGTCGCCGTCGCCTCCATCGACCCCGTGATGGGAGGCGTCGACCGATGACGGAGAACGTCAGCCTCGGGATGCCCCAGCTTCCCGCCCCCGCCTACCCGGACGACGTCCGGGCCCGGCTGGAGGAGGACGCGAAGGCGATCATCGACCGCTACCCCGGCTCCCGCTCCGCGCTCCTGCCGATGCTGCACCTCGTGCAGTCGGAGGAGGGCCACGTGACCCGTACCGGCATGGCCTTCTGCGCCGACATGCTCGGCCTGACCACCGCCGAGGTCACCGCCGTCGCCACCTTCTACACGATGTACCGCCGCAAGCCGTCCGGCGACTACCAGGTCGGCGTCTGCACCAACACGCTCTGCGCGGTCATGGGCGGCGACGCCATCTTCGAGGAGCTCCAGGAGCACCTCGGCGTCGGCAACAACGGCACCACCGAGGACGGCCGGATCACCCTCGAACACATCGAGTGCAACGCGGCCTGCGACTTCGCCCCCGTGGTGATGGTCAACTGGGAGTTCTTCGACAACCAGACCCCCGAGTCGGCCAAGAAGATGGTCGACGACCTCCGCGCGGGCCGCACCGTCGAACCCACCCGCGGCGCCCCCCTCTGCACCTTCAAGGAGACCGCCCGGATCCTCGCCGGCTTCCCCGACGAGCGCCCCGGCGCCGTCGAGGCCACCGGCGGCGCCGGGCCCGCCTCCCTCGTCGGCCTCCGCCTGGCCAAGGGCGAGGCCCCGCACACCCGAATCGTCCACCCGCGCGGCGAGGCAGCCGGTCAGGAGGGAGCGTGATGACATTGGCCGCCGAGATCGACTCCAGCAGCCCCGAGAAGCTGCTCTCCCCGGTGCTCTCCGCGTTCTGGGACCAGCCGGACTCCTGGACCCTGGAGACGTACGAACGCCACGAGGGCTACCGGGGCCTGCGCAAGGCCCTCGCGATGAGCCCCGACGACCTCATCGCCTACGTGAAGGAATCCGGCCTCCGCGGACGCGGCGGCGCCGGCTTCCCCACCGGCATGAAGTGGCAGTTCATCCCGCAGGGCGACGGCAAGCCGCACTACCTCGTCGTCAACGCCGACGAGTCCGAGCCCGGCACCTGCAAGGACATCCCCCTCCTCTTCGCCAACCCGCACTCCCTCATCGAGGGCATCGTGATCGCCTGCTACGCGATCCGCTCCAGCCACGCCTTCATCTACCTGCGCGGCGAGGTCGTCCCCGTCCTGCGCCGCCTCCACGAGGCGGTCCGCGAGGCCTACCGGGCCGGCTACCTCGGCACGAACGTCCTCGGCAGCGGGCTCGACGTCGAACTCACCGTGCACGCCGGCGCCGGCGCGTACATCTGCGGCGAGGAGACCGCCCTCCTCGACTCCCTCGAAGGACGCCGCGGCCAGCCCCGGCTGCGGCCCCCCTTCCCCGCGGTCGCCGGTCTGTACGCCTGCCCCACCGTGGTGAACAACGTCGAGTCCATCGCCTCCGTTCCCGCGATCCTCAACCGCGGCAAGGAATGGTTCACCTCGATGGGCAGCGAGAAGTCCCCGGGCTTCACGCTCTACTCGCTCTCCGGGCACGTCGCCTCGCCCGGCCAGTACGAGGCCCCCCTCGGCATCACCCTGCGCCAGCTCCTCGACATGAGCGGCGGGATGCGCCCCGGGCACCGGCTCAAGTTCTGGACCCCCGGCGGCTCCTCCACCCCCATGTTCACCGACGAGCACCTGGACGTGCCGCTCGACTACGAGGGCGTCGGCGCCGCCGGCTCCATGCTCGGCACCAAGGCCCTCCAGTGCTTCGACGAGACCACCTGCGTGGTCCGCGCCGTCACCCGCTGGACCGAGTTCTACGCCCACGAGTCCTGCGGCAAGTGCACCCCCTGCCGCGAGGGCACCTACTGGCTCGTCCAGCTGCTCCGCGACATCGAGGCGGGCCGGGGCGAGATGGCCGACCTCGACAAGCTCAACGACATCGCCGACAACATCAACGGCAAGTCGTTCTGCGCCCTCGGCGACGGCGCCGCCTCGCCGATCTTCTCCTCGCTCAAGTACTTCCGCGAGGAGTACGAGCAGCACATCACGGGCAAGGGCTGCCCCTTCGACCCGGCCAAGTCGACCGCCTGGGCGGACAACCACAAGGAGGTGACGGCATGACGGTCACCACGGCCGGCCCGTCCGGCGGCGGAAGCCCGGCGGTACCACCGGAGGACCTGGTCACGCTGACCATCGACGGCGCCGAGATCTCCGTCCCCAAGGGGACCCTGGTCATCCGCGCCGCCGAACAGCTCGGCATCGAGATCCCCCGCTTCTGCGACCACCCCCTCCTCGACCCCGCCGGCGCCTGCCGCCAGTGCATCGTCGAGGTCGAGGGCCAGCGCAAGCCGATGGCCTCCTGCACCATCACCTGCACCGACGGCATGGTCGTCAAGTCGCAGCTGACCAGCCCGGTCGCCGAGAAGGCCCAGCACGGCGTGATGGAGCTGCTGCTCATCAACCACCCGCTGGACTGCCCGGTCTGCGACAAGGGCGGCGAGTGCCCGCTGCAGAACCAGGCCATGTCCCACGGGCAGGCCGAGTCCCGCTTCGAGGGCGTCAAGCGCACCTACGAGAAGCCGGTGCCGATCTCCACCCAGGTGCTGCTCGACCGCGAGCGGTGCGTGCTCTGCGCCCGCTGCACCCGCTTCTCCAACCAGGTCGCCGGCGACCCGATGATCGAGCTCGTCGAGCGCGGCGCCCTCCAGCAGGTCGGCACCGGCGAGGGCGACCCCTTCGAGTCGTACTTCTCCGGCAACACCATCCAGATCTGCCCGGTCGGCGCCCTCACCTCGGCCGCCTACCGCTTCCGCTCCCGCCCCTTCGACCTGGTGTCCTCGCCCTCCGTGTGCGAGCACTGCGCCGGCGGCTGTGCCACCCGCACCGACCACCGGCGCGGCAAGGTCATGCGCCGCCTCGCGCAGAACGACCCCGAGGTCAACGAGGAGTGGATCTGCGACAAGGGCCGGTTCGGCTTCCGGTACGCGCAGCAGCGCGACCGGCTGACGACCCCCCTCGTGCGCAACGCCGACGGCGTCCTCGAACCGGCCTCCTGGCCCGAGGCCCTGGAAGCCGCCGCCCGCGGCCTCGTCCGCGGCCGCACCGGCGTCCTCGCCGGCGGCCGGCTCACCGTCGAGGACGCCTACGCCTACGCCAAGTTCGCCCGCGTCGCCCTCGACACCAACGACGTCGACTTCCGCGCCCGGGTCCACTCCGGCGAGGAGGCCGACTTCCTCGCCTCCGCCGTCGCCGGACGCGGCCGCGACCTGGACGGAACCGGGGTCACGTACACGACCCTCGAAGCCGCGCCGATGGTGCTCCTCGTCGGCCTGGAGTCCGAGGAGGAGGCCCCCGGCGTCTTCCTGCGGCTCCGCAAGGCCTGGCGCAAGCACGGACAGAAGACGTACGCGGTCGCCACCCACGCCACCCGGGGCCTGGAGAAGGCCGGCGGCACCCTGCTGCCCGCCGCCCCCGGCACCGAGACCGAGTGGCTCGACGCCCTCACCTCCCGCGTCGGCCTCGACCCCACCGGCTGGGCCGCCGCCGAGGAACTCCGCCGGGAGGGCGCCGTCATCGCCGTCGGCGAGCGGCTCGCCGCCGTGCCCGGCGCGCTCACCGCCGCCCTGCGGGCCTCCGCCGCCACCGGCGCGAAGCTCGTCTGGATCCCCCGCCGGGCCGGCGAGCGCGGCGCGATCGAGGCCGGCGCGCTGCCGAGCCTGCTGCCCGGCGGCCGTCCCGCGACCGACCCCCGCGCCCGGGAGGAGGTCGCCGCCGCCTGGGGCGTCCGCGAACTCCCGCACGGCTACGGCCGCGACACCGGCCAGATCGTCGAGGCCGCCGCCTCCGGCGAACTCGCCGGACTCCTCGTCGGCGGCGTCGGCGTCGACGACCTCCCGGACCCGGCGCGCGCCCGCGAAGCGCTCGACGCCGCCTTCGTCGTCTCCCTCGAACTGCGCCCCGGCGCGGTCACCGAGCGCGCCGACGTCGTCCTGCCGGTCGCCGCCGTCGCCGAGAAGCCCGGCACCTTCCTCAACTGGGAAGGCCGCGCCCGGATGTTCGAGGCCGCGCTCAAGCCCGAGCAGATGACCCGCCCGCTCGCCCCCACGGACGCGCGCGTGCTCCACATGCTCGCCGACGCCATGGACGCCCACCTCGCCCTGCCCGACCTCAAGTCGGCCCGGCGCGAGCTGGACCGGCTCGGCCGCTGGACCGAGGAGCGGGCCTCCGAGCCCACCGCCCACGCGGTCCCGGCGCCCCGGCCCGCCGACGGCGAGGCCGTCCTCGCCGGCCACCGGCTGCTGCTCGACCTCGGCCGCCTCCAGGAGGGCGACACCGCCCTGGCCGGCACCCGGCACGCGGCGGTCGCCCGGCTCTCCGCCGGCACCGCCGCCGACACCGGCGTCAAGGACGGCGACCTCCTCGAAGTCTCCGGCCCCGCCGGCACGGTCGCCTTCCCCCTCCAGGTCACCGAGATGCCCGACCGGGTCGTCTGGCTCCCCCTGAACTCGGCCGGCCGGGGCGTCCTCGCCGACACCGGCGCCCGCCCGGGCGACGTGGTCCGCATCGGCCCGGCCACCCCGAAGGAGGTGCAGGCGTGAACACGCTCCTCGCAGCCGAGGACCTCTCCCTGTTCGGGACGGACCCCTGGTGGCTCGTCGCGGTCAAGGCCGTCTTCTGCTTCGCGTTCCTGATGGTCACCGTGCTCTTCTCCATCGTGTGGGAGCGCAAGGTCGTCGCCTGGATGCAGCTGCGCATCGGCCCCAACCGGCACGGCCCCTGGGGCCTCCTCCAGTCCCTCGCGGACGGCATCAAGCTGATGCTCAAGGAGGACGTGATCGTCAAGCGGGCCGACAAGGTCGTCTACGTCCTGGCCCCGATCGTCGCCGCCGTCCCCGCCTTCATGGCGATCGCCGTGATCCCCTTCGGCCCGGCCGGCAACGAGGTGTCGATCTTCGGCCAGCGCACCACGATGCAGCTCACCGACCTGCCGATCGCGATGCTCTACATCCTCGCGGTCGCCTCCGTCGGCATCTACGGCATCGTGCTCGCCGGCTGGTCCTCCGGCTCCACGTACCCGCTCCTCGGCGGACTGCGCTCCTGCGCCCAGATGATCTCGTACGAGATCGCCATGGGCGCGGCCTTCGCCTCCGTCTTCCTCTACTCCGGCTCGATGTCGACCTCGGCGATCGTCGAGGCCCAGCAGGACCGCTGGTTCATCGTCCTGCTGCCGGTCTCCTTCCTCATCTACATCGTGACGATGGTGGGCGAGACCAACCGCGCCCCCTTCGACATGCCGGAGTCCGAGGGCGACCTCGTCGGCGGCTTCAACACCGAGTACTCCTCCATCAAGTTCGCGATGTTCATGCTCGCCGAGTACGTGAACATGGTGACGGTCTCCGCCGTGTCGGTGACCCTCTTCCTGGGCGGCTGGCGGGCCCCGTACCCGATCAGCACCTTCTGGGAGGGCGCCAACCACGGCTGGTGGCCGATGCTGTGGTTCGTCCTCAAGGTGCAGCTGCTGCTCTTCTTCTTCATCTGGTTGCGCGGCACCCTGCCCCGGGTCCGCTACGACCAGCTGATGAAGCTCGGCTGGAAGGTGCTCATCCCGGTCTCCGTGGTCTGGCTGATGCTGGTCGCCACCGTCCGGGCACTGCGCAACGAGAACATCGCCTTCACCAACATCGTGCTGTACGTGGCCGGTGCCGTCCTGGTGGTGCTGCTGCTCTCCTTCCTCGCCGACTTCTACCGCGACCGGAAGAAGGAGGAGCCGGCGGCCGCGGCCGAGCGGGCCTTCGACCCGATGGCCGGCGGCTTCCCCGTACCGCCCAAGCCCGGACAGTCCCTGCCGCCCGTGCCCCGGCGCAGGCCCCGACACCAGCGGGACCTCGTTGTCAGTGGTGGCCCCGATACTGCTACTGAGAGTGATGAGAGGGGGACGGATCGTGTCTGACTTCCAGAATCCGGTGGCCGGCTTCGGCGTGACCTTCAAGGCCATGTTCAAGAAGCGGCTGACCGAGCAGTACCCGGAGCAGAAGAAGACGACGGCACCCCGCTTCCACGGCCGGCACCAGCTCAACCGCCACCCGGACGGCCTGGAGAAGTGCGTCGGCTGCGAGCTGTGCGCCTGGGCCTGTCCCGCCGACGCCATCTACGTGGAGGGCGCGGACAACACGGACGAGGAGCGCTACTCGCCCGGCGAGCGGTACGGCCGCGTCTACCAGATCAACTACGCCCGCTGCATCCTGTGCGGGCTGTGCATCGAGGCGTGCCCCACCCGCGCGCTGACGATGACGAACGAGTTCGAGCTGGCCGACTCCTCCCGCGAGAACCTGATCTACACCAAGGAGCAGCTGCTCGCGGGCCTCGACGAGCGGATGGTCGACACCCCGCACGCGATCTTCCCCGGCATGACCGAGCAGGACTACTACCGGGGCCTGGTCACCGAGGCGGCGCCCGGGACCGAGCGCCAGGCCGCCGTCTCCAAGGGAGAGGGCCCGCAGGAGGGCGAGTCGACCTTCGGCGAGGACGAGCCGGCGTCGGGGAAGGTGATCGGCCGATGAGCGCGCTCGCCGCCTACGCCACCTCCACCGGCGAGGCGTTCCAGTTCTGGGTGCTCGGCACCGTCGCCGTCGTCGGCGCGCTGTGCACCATCCTGATGAAGAAGGCCGTCCACTCGGCCCTCTGCCTGGCCGGCACGATGATCGTCCTCGCGGTCTTCTACCTGGCCAACGGCGCGTACTTCCTCGGCATCGTCCAGATCGTCGTCTACACCGGCGCGATCATGATGCTCTTCCTCTTCGTCGTCATGCTGGTCGGCGTCACGGCCGCGGACTCGCTGAAGGAGACCATCAAGGGCCAGCGCTGGTGGGCCGCCGCCTGCGGCCTCGGCTTCGGCGTCCTGCTCTTCGCCGGCATCGGGAACGCGGCGCTGACCGAGTTCGCCGGCCTCGGCGCGGCCAACGCGGCCCACGGGGGGAACGTGGAGGGCCTGGCGGCCCTCATCTTCACCAAGTACGTCTTCGCCTTCGAGATCACCGGCGCCCTGCTGATCACCGCGTCCGTCGGCGCGATGCTCCTCACCCACCGGGAGCGCACCGAGCGGGCCCGCACCCAGCGCGAGCTGGCCGAGCAGCGCGTGCGCGAGGGCAAGCACCTGCCGCCGCTGCCCGCCCCCGGCGTCTACGCCCGGCACAACGCCGTGGACGTGCCGGGCCTGCTGCCCGACGGCACCCCGTCCGAGCTCACCGTCATCTCGACCCTGCGCAAGCGGGGCCAGGTGCGGGACGTGTCGGGTGAGGCGCTCGCCGATCTCAAGGCCCTGGAGCAGCGCTCCTCGGAGCGGCTCGGACGCGACCGGGACGAAGAGGAGGCCAACCGGTGAACCCCGTCAACTATCTCTACCTCGCCGCCCTGTTGTTCACCATCGGTGCGGTCGGGGTGCTGATCCGGCGGAACGCGATCGTGGTCTTCATGTGCGTGGAGCTGATGCTGAACGCCTGCAACCTCGCGTTCGTCACCTTCTCCCGCATGCACGGCAACCTCGACGGCCAGATCATCGCCTTCTTCACGATGGTCGTGGCCGCCGCGGAGGTCGTCGTCGGGCTCGCGATCATCGTGTCCGTCTTCCGATCCCGCCACTCGGCCTCGGTCGACGACGCCAGCCTGATGAAGCTGTGAGGGGCTGAACCGTGGACAACCTGATTGCGCTGCTCATCGCGGCGCCCCTGCTCGGAGCGGCCGTCCTGCTGTGCGGCGGCCGCCGGCTCGACAAGACCGGGCACTGGCTCGGCACGCTCCTCGCGGCCGTCTCCTTCGTCATCGGTCTCGCGCTCTTCGCCGACATGCTCGGCAAGGGCGCCGAGGACCGGGCGATGCACCAGCACCTGTTCACCTGGATCCCCGTCGAGGGCTTCCAGGCGGACATCGCCTTCCAGCTCGACCAGCTGTCGATGACCTTCGTCCTGCTGATCACCGGCGTGGGCACGCTCATCCACGTGTACTCGATCGGGTACATGGAGCACGACGAGCGGCGCCGCCGCTTCTTCGGCTACCTGAACCTGTTCGTCGCCGCGATGCTGCTGCTGGTCCTCGCCGACAACTACCTGCTGCTGTACTTCGGCTGGGAGGGCGTCGGCCTCGCCTCGTACCTCCTGATCGGCTTCTGGCAGCACAAGCCCAGCGCGGCCACCGCCGCGAAGAAGGCCTTCCTGGTCAACCGGGTCGGCGACATGGGCCTGTCGATCGCGATCATGCTGATGTTCACCACCTTCGGCACCTTCGCCTTCGGCCCGGTCCTGGCGTCGGCGGGGGAGACCTCGGAGGGCAAGCTGACGGCGATCGGCCTGATGCTGCTCCTCGCGGCCTGCGGCAAGTCGGCCCAGGTGCCGCTGCAGTCCTGGCTGGGTGACGCGATGGAGGGCCCGACCCCGGTCTCGGCCCTCATCCACGCGGCGACCATGGTCACCGCCGGCGTCTACCTGATCGTCCGTTCCGCCGACATCTTCAACGCGGCGCCGGACGCGCAGCTCGTCGTCACCATCGTCGGCGCGGTCACGCTGCTCTTCGGTGCGATCGTCGGTTGCGCGAAGGACGACATCAAGAAGGCCCTCGCCGGATCCACGATGTCGCAGATCGGCTACATGATCCTGGCGGCCGGCCTCGGCCCGATCGGCTACGTCTTCGCGATCATGCACCTGGTGACGCACGGCTTCTTCAAGGCCGGACTGTTCCTCGGCGCCGGTTCGGTCATGCACGGCATGAACGACGAGGTCGACATGAGGAAGTACGGCGGCCTCAGGAAGTACATGCCGCTCACCTTCATCACCTTCGGCCTCGGCTACCTCGCCATCATCGGCTTCCCGGGCCTCTCCGGCTTCTTCTCCAAGGACAAGATCATCGAGGCGGCCTTCGCCAAGGGCGGCACCGAGGGCTGGATCCTCGGCGCGGTCACCCTGCTGGGCGCCGCCATCACCGCGTACTACATGACGCGCGTGATGCTGATGACCTTCTTCGGCGAGAAGCGCTGGCAGCCGGACGCGGACGGCAACCCGCCGCACCCGCACGAGTCCCCGAAGTCCATGGTCGTCCCGATGGTCCTGCTGGCCGTCGGCTCGGTCGCCGGAGGCGCCGTCTTCGAGTTCGCCGGCTTCGTCGAGTGGCTGGAGCCCGTCACCGGCTTCGAGCACGGCCACGCGCCGATCGGCGCCGCCGCCGTCACCGCCGCCACCGTCGCCGTCATGGTGATCGGCGTCGGCCTCGCGTACCTCCAGTACGGGCGCCGCCCGGTGCCGGTGGTCGCGCCGCGCGGCTCGCTGCTCACCCGGGCGGCCCGCCGCGACCTGCTCCAGGACGACTTCAACCACGCCGTCTTCGTCACCGGCGGCACCCACCTGACCCGCTCGCTGGTCTACGTCGACCACAGCCTCGTGGACGGCGTGGTCAACGGCACGGCGGCGGGCGTCGGCGGGCTCTCCGGCCGGCTGCGCAAGCTGCAGAACGGCCGCGTCCGCTCGTACGCGGTCTCCATGTTCGGCGGTACGGCGGTCCTCATCGCCGCGACCCTGCTGATGAGGGCGGTGTAACCCGATGTCCTTCCCGCTCCTTACGGCGACGGCAGCGGTGCCGGCGGTCGGTGCGATCCTCACCGCCGCCGTGCCCGCCGCCCGCCGCACCACCGCCAAGTGGCTGGCGCTGCTCGTCTCGCTGGCCACGCTGGTGCTCGCCGGGATCGTCTTCGCCCGCTTCGAGCCGGGCGGCGACCGCTACCAGCTGGTCGAGTCCCACTCCTGGATCCGGGACTTCGGCGTCCGGTACGAGCTGGGCGTCGACGGCATCGGGGTGGCGCTGATCGCGCTGACCGCGCTGCTGATCCCGTTCATCGTCCTGGCCGGCTGGCACGACGCCGACCCCCTGGAGACGCAGTCGAAGCGCTGGCGTCCGACCCAGGGCTTCTTCGCCCTGATCCTCATGGTCGAGGCGATGGTGATCCTCTCCTTCGAGGCCACCGACGTCTTCCTCTTCTACATCCTCTTCGAAGCCATGCTCATCCCGATGTACTTCCTCATCGGCGGCTTCGGCGACCGCGCGCACAGCGGCACCGACGAGAACGCGGCGGCCCAGCGGTCGTACGCGGCGGTGAAGTTCCTGCTCTACAACCTGGTCGGCGGCCTGATCATGCTGGCCGCGGTCATCGGGCTCTACACGGTCGCGGGGAACTTCTCGCTCACCGAGATCGCCGAGGCGCGGGCCAACGGCTCGCTGGAGATGGCGACCAGCACCGAGCGGTGGCTCTTCCTCGGCTTCTTCTTCGCCTTCGCGGTGAAGGCGCCGCTGTGGCCGCTGCACACCTGGCTGCCGAACGCGATGGGGGAGGCGACCGCCCCGGTCGCCGTCCTCATCACCGCGGTGGTCGACAAGGTCGGCACCTTCGCGATGCTCCGCTTCTGCCTCGGGCTCTTCCCCGAGGCGTCGAAGTGGGCCACCCCCGCGATCGTCGTCCTCGCGCTCGTCAGCATCGTGTACGGCGCGCTGGTCGCGGTCGGCCAGCGGGACATCAAGCGGCTGGTCGCCTACGCGTCGATCTCCCACTTCGGCTTCATCATCCTGGGCATCTTCGCGATGACCAGCCAGGGCCAGTCGGGCGCCACGCTCTACATGGTCAACCACGGCATCTCCACCGCCGCCCTGATGCTGGTCGCCGGCTTCCTGATCTCCCGGCGCGGCTCTCGGCTCATGGCCGACTACGGCGGTGTGCAGAAGGTCGCGCCGGTCCTCGCCGGCACCTTCCTCATCGGCGGTCTCGCGACGCTGTCGCTGCCCGGACTCGCCCCGTTCGTCAGCGAGTTCCTGGTCCTGGTCGGCACCTTCGCCCGCTACCCGGTGGCCGGGATCGTCGCCACCACCGGCATCGTCCTCGCCGCGCTGTACGTCCTCGTCCTCTACCAGCGGACGATGACGGGCCCGGTGAAGGAGGAGGTGCGGTCGATGCCCGACCTGCGGCCGCGCGAGCTGGCCGTGGTCGCCCCGCTGATCGCCGTCCTGCTCTTCCTCGGCGTCTTCCCGAAGCCGCTGACCGACGTGGTCAACCCCGCCGTCCGGCACACGATGTCGGACGTCCAGCGGACCGACCCCCAGCCCGAAGTCCCCGTCCAGAACGTGGAGGCGGCCAAGTGAACGCCCTCGCTGTCCACAGCCTGTGGACGACGGCCGCCGAGCCGCTGAACAAGATCCCGGCACCCAAGATCGAGTACACCCAGCTCGCGCCGGTGCTCATCGTGGTCGGCGCGGCCGTCCTCGGCGTCCTCGTCGAGGCATTCGTGCCCCGCAAGGGCCGCTACCTCAGCCAGGTCTTCCTGACGGTCCTGGCCCTCGCGGCCTCGTTCGCCGCCGTCGTCGGCCTCGCGGCCGGCGGCTACGGCACCACCAAGGCCCGCATCGCGGCCATGGGCGCCATCGCCGTCGACGGCCCCGCGCTGTTCCTCCAGGGCACGATCCTGCTCGCCTCGATCGTCGCCGTCTTCACCTTCGCCGAGCGCAGGCTCGACCCGGCCGACCACGGCCACAAGGTCGACTCCTTCGCCGCCGAGGCCGCCGCCGTCCCCGGCGGCGACCACGAGAAGGCCGCCGTCAAGGCGGGCTTCACCACCACCGAGGTCTTCCCGCTCGCGCTCTTCGCGATCGCCGGCATGCTGGTCTTCCCGGCCGCCAACGACCTCCTGACCCTCTTCATCGCCCTGGAGGTCTTCTCCCTCCCGCTGTACCTGCTCTGCGCCCTCGCCCGCCGCAAGCGGCTGATGTCGCAGGAGGCGGCCGTCAAGTACTTCCTGCTCGGCGCCTTCTCCTCGGCCTTCCTGCTCTTCGGGATCGCCCTGCTCTACGGCTACGCGGGCTCCGTCTCGTACGCGGCGATCGCGGACGTGGTCGACGGCACGGTCGCCTCGGTGAACCCGGCGCTCGCCGGCACGATGGGCAACGACGTCCTCCTCCTGATCGGCTTCGCCCTCCTGCTGACGGGCCTGCTCTTCAAGGTCGGCGCCGTCCCCTTCCACATGTGGACCCCGGACGTCTACCAGGGCGCCCCGACCCCGGTGACCGGCTTCATGGCCGCCGCCACCAAGGTCGCAGCCTTCGGCGCGCTGCTCCGCCTGCTGTACGTCGTCCTCCCCGGGCTCACCTGGGACTGGCGGCCGGTCATGTGGGGCGTCGCGATCGTCACGATGCTGGGCGGCGCGGTCGTCGCGATCACCCAGACCGACATCAAGCGCCTGCTGGCCTACTCGTCGATCGCGCACGCGGGCTTCCTGCTCGCGGGCGTCATCGCCGCCACCCCCAGCGGCATCTCGTCCGTCCTCTTCTACCTGGGCGCCTACTCCTTCGTGACGATCGGCGCCTTCGCCGTCGTCACCCTGGTGCGGGACGCGGGCGGAGAGGCCACCCACCTCTCCAAGTGGGCGGGCCTGGGCCGGCGTTCGCCCCTCGTGGCGGCCGTCTTCGCGGTCTTCCTCCTCGCCTTCGCCGGCATCCCGCTGACCTCCGGCTTCTCCGGCAAGTTCGCGGTCTTCAAGGCGGCGGCGGAGGGCGGCGCGGGCGCGCTGGTCGTGGTCGGCGTCCTCGCCTCGGCGGTGGCGGCCTTCTTCTACATCCGGGTGATCGTGCTGATGTTCTTCAGCGAGCCGAAGGCGGACGGCCCCACGGTCGCCGTGCCGTCGGTCCTGACCACCCTCACCATCACGGCGGGCGTGGTCGTCACCCTGGTCCTCGGCCTCGCGCCGCAGTACTTCCTGGACCTGGCGAGCCAGGCGAGCGTCTTCGTCCGCTGACCCGTCGAGGAGAAGGGCCCGGCTCGGGGGCGAGCCGGGCCCTTCCGCGTGCCCGGCGCCTACTGGGGGCAGGGCCCGCAGTGCACCTCGGGGTTGTACGGGGCGAAGACCCCGGCCGGGTTCTTCTTGTAGATCCACGCGTGCAGCGAGTAGACCTCCCCGAGGCCCGGGATCGGCTCCGGGCCGTCGAAGTCCCGGTCGAAGGCGCGCGGCACCGGCTGCCCGGTGTCCGGGACGACCCACTCCAGGGCGACCAGCTTCCGCTTCCCGCTCCCGTGCTCCTCCGCGTAGATCACGGCCGCCGGCCGGGTCGGGTCGGTCGACCCGATGTTGGCCGGATTCACGTAGTGGTACCCCATACCGCCGAGCCGCGCGTCACTGGTGTCCTCCACGCACACGTCGGTGCGCTGGAACCCGTCGGCGATCGCCTTCTCCTCGGACCGGTACTTCTTCGTCGCCTCGTACGTGCGGTACAGGTCCGGGTGCGGGAACCCGTGGTCCCCTCCGGCGACCGGGGCGACGGGCCCCGCCGAGACGGCCGGAGCGGCGGCCCCCAGGGCCAGCGCGACGGAAGCGGCGAGAGCGAGAGCGGCCCTGAGGGCGCGGGGACGTGCGGACATCACGGATGTGCTCCTCTGAAAGGCGAAAGCGCCCACCGGGCGCCGGTGCGGAGGCGGCTCCTCCCCGAAGCCCGCCGCGAGGAGCATCGAACGCCGCCACCCCGCCCGCACCCGGAACTGACCCAGGGGAGTGGACACGCGGAGTGAGCTCCTGGGCTCCCGGCCCGTGGGGGCGGGCCTCCTGACAGGGCGCGGTTCGCGTGGGATCGTGGGTGAGGCGAATGGTCTGGACCTGTTGGGGAGGGGATCTCCGTGCGTGGGACCACCGTCTTACCCGGGGCGCCCTGTGCGGTGCCCCGGGGCGGGGAGCCGCCGGTGCACCGGCTGGAGGTGCGGTTGCCGGAGCGGGTGCCGTTCGCGGCCGGGGGGTTCGACGCGATGGGGCCCATGTCGCGGGCCGACTATCCGCACCGGCACACCTTCTACGAGATCGTGCACGTCGTGGAGGGGAGCGGGGTGCACGTGATCGACGCCGAGCGGTACGACGTGCGGCCGCCGCAGCTGGGGGTGATCCTGCCGGGGCAGGTGCACCGGTGGGAGGGGGTGCGGGGGCTTGAGGGGTCGCTCGTGCTGTTCACGCCCGAGTTCCTGGTCGGCGAGGGCGGGGACGAGGAGTTGCTGCGGCGGCTGGGGGAGCGGCCCTGGGTGGATCTCGACGGGGCCGCGCACGAGCGGACCTCGTTGCTGATGGGGGAGCTGGCGGAGGAGTACCGGAGCGGGGACGACGGGTTCGCGGGGGTGCTGCGGTCGTTGCTGCACGTGCTGCTGGTGCGGGCCGCCAGGGTGCCGGGCGGGCGGGCCGTGGCGGCGCCGCGGGGGGTCGCCGGGGAGTTCCTGCGGATCGTGGCCGAGGCCGGGGGCGGCGGGGTGTCCGTGCGGGAGTGCGCCGGGCGGCTGGGGGTCAGCCCGGGGCACCTGAACGAGGTGGTGCGGGGCGGCACCGGGCGGACGCCCGCCGCGCTGCTGCGGGAGGCGCGGGTGCGGGAGGCACAGCGGCTGCTGATCGCCACGTCGCTGTCCGTGCGGCAGGTGGCGGCGCGGGTGGGGTTCGAGGATCCGGCGTATTTCTGCCGGTTCTTCCGGCGGGAGGTCGGGACCAGTCCGGGGGGCTTCCGAAAACACCATGAGCGCCTTGTTCCGTCCATCGAAGCGGACGCTCCGCCCGCCTAGGTTCGTGCCGATCCCAGACCCCACCTGAGGAGCCAGGCACATGGACAGCGAGAGCAACACCGGTACCGGGCACGTCTCACGGAAGGCCGTGCTGCGCGCCGCGCTCGCGGCCGGCATGGCCGCGCCCGCGGTTCTGATGGGCGTCCCCGCGCTCGCCCGCACCCTCACCGACGGCGGCACGCCGCTCGACCTCACGCCGGAGTGCGACGACGGCGACGACCTGACCCTGCCGCAGATGGAGGGCCCCTACTTCAAGCCCAACTCGCCGCTGCGCAGCAGCCTCCCGGACGGCGCGGGAACCCGGCTGACCGTCAGCGGCTACGTGTTCGGGCGCGCCTGCCGGCCCGTGTCCGGGGTGCTGCTCGACTTCTGGCAGGCCGACAACAACGGGGCCTACGACAACACCGGCTTCAAGTTCCGCGGCCACCAGTTCACCGGCGCGGACGGGTCGTTCAAGCTCACCACCATCGTCCCCGGGCTCTACCCGGGCCGCACCCGCCACCTCCACGTGAAGGTGCAGGCGCCGGGGCGGCCGGTCCTCACGACCCAGCTGTACTTCCCGAACGAGCCCCGGAACAACACCGACACCATCTTCGACCCGCGGCTTCTGATGACCGTGCGGGACGCGGGCGGCGGCCGCGAGGCCGCCTTCGACTTCGTCATCGACGTGCCGCAGAACCCCGGGCCGACGCCCACCGCCACCTCCACCACGACCCCGCCCGGCGGCACCTGGGCCGCCGGACGGGCGTACGCCGCCGGGGACCGGGTCACGTACGGCGGTGCGGGGTACGTCTGTCTCCAGGCCCACACCGCCATGGCCGGCTGGGAGCCGCCGAACGTGCCCGCCCTCTGGCGGGTCGGCTAGCTACGCCGCCGCGGGGGCGATCCGGCCCCGGACCTCGCCCAGGCCCACCCGGGTGCCGTCCGGGCCGGGTGCCCAGGCGGTGAGGACGACCTCGTCGCCGTCCTCCAGGAAGGTCCGCTTGCCGCCCGCGAGTTCGAGGGCGTCACGGCCGTTCCAGGTGAGTTCGAGGAGCGAGCCGCGCTGGTTCACCTCGGGGCCGGAGACCGTGCCGGAGCCGTAGAGGTCGCCGGTCCGCAGGGAGGCGCCGTTCACCGTCATGTGCGCGAGCTGCTGCGCGGCCGTCCAGTACATGGTGGAGAACGGCGGCTCGGACACGACCTCGCCGTTGATCTCGACGGTGATCCGGACGTCGAAGCCGCCCGGGACCTCCTCCGCCGCGTCGTCCAGGTACGGCAGGAGGGGGAAGTCCCGGGCCGGCGGCGCGGTGCGGGCCGCGTCCAGGGCCTCCAGGGGCGTCACCCACGCCGACACCGAGGTCTGGAAGGACTTGCCGAGGAAGGGGCCCAGCGGCACGTACTCCCACGCCTGCACGTCCCGCGCCGACCAGTCGTTCAGCAGGGTCAGGCCGAAGACGTGGTCCTGGAAGGCGCCGAGCGGCACCGGGGTGCCCAGCTCCGACGGGACGCCGACGAGGAAGCCGACCTCCGCCTCGATGTCCAGCTTGACCGAGGGGCCGAAGACCGGCGCCGCGTCGGCGGGCGCCTTCCGCTGGCCCGAGGGGCGCGTCACGTCCGTGCCGGAGACGACGACCGTGCCCGCGCGCCCGTGGTAACCGATGGGCAGGTGCTTCCAGTTGGGCGTCAGCGGTTCGCCGTCGGGGCGGAAGATGTGGCCCACGTTGGTGGCGTGGTGCTCGCTGGCGTAGAAGTCGACGTAGTCCGCGACCTCGTACGGCAGGTGCAGCGTCACCGCGTCCAGCGGGTGCAGCAGCGGCTCGACGTCGGCGCGGTGGGCGGGGACCGTCACCCAGGCCGTCAGCGCGCGGCGGACGTCCCGCCAGGCGGTCCGCCCGGCGGCGAGCAGCGGGTTGAGGCTCGGCCGCGCGAGCAGGGAGGCGTACGGGGAGCCCAGCGCGTGCGCCGCGGCCCCCGCGTCCAGCACGTACCCGCCGATCCGGACGCCGAGCCGGCGGCGGCCGGGCTCGTCGCTCGTGGAGAAGACGCCGTACGGGAGGTTGTGCGGGCCGAAGGGGTCGCCCTCGGCCAGGTCGAGCGGGCTGTGCTCGGACATCGGTACGTGCCTCGCTTTCACAAGATGGGTGAGGGACACGTTACGGGTCGTGCCGCCGGGCGCGGATGACATGGATCACAGAGAAACCCGCCGGGAAGAGAGCAACTGTCCGGGTGCGGACGGTTTGTTCCGGGGGAGGGGTCCGTACCGCCTCCGAGCTGGGAAAACGGGCCCTGCCGCGGGGCCCGTCCGGGTCATACGATCGCGGTGGTGTCGCCCCCGCGTGAGGACTTCCGCGGGCGCGCGCCCCCCTTTTTTCTTCCCTGACCAGGAAAAGGTCCGCACGTGAAGATTCGCCGCATGCTCGCGACCGCCGTCGCCGCCGCCGTCACGACCCCGGTCGTGTTCCTCTCCGCCGGGACCGCCTTCGCGGACACCCCGAAGCCGACCGCGGCCACGGCCGCCCCGGACGCCTCGACCCGCGAGGCGCTGGAGAAGGCCGTCGCCGACGCGCGGACGAAGGTCGACGACCTGGAGAAGCAGCGCCGGGCCGTCGTGGCCGAGATCGACAAGTGGCACACGGATCCCGCCGCGATCGTCGACCCGGCCCTCATCGAGGCGCGCACCGCCGCCGAGAAGGCCGTCGAGAAGGCCGAGACGGCCAAGGCCGCCGCCGACGCGGAGCTGGCCGCCGCCGAGGGGCGGCTGGAGAACGCCACCGAGGAGGAGAAGGCGGCGGCCCAGCAGGACGTCGACGCGGCGAAGCGGGCCGTCGAGGACGCCGCCGGCGTCCTGGCCACCGCGGAGGCCGAGCTGGAGACGGCCCGGCAGAACGCCATCACCGGTTTCATCGACTTCATCCGCCGCGAGCTGAACCCGCTCGTCAAGCAGCTGGAGGCCGCCGAGAAGGAACTCGCCGAGGCCGAGCAGGCCCTGGCGGACTTCGAGGAGAGGCAGGAGGAGACGCCGGGCGAGGCGGAGGAGCCGGACGAGGAGAAGCCGAAGCCGGGCGAGGAGGACAAGGACGGCGAGGACGGCGAGGACGGCGAGGACGACGGCGACGAGGAGTGGCAGGAGTGCGACGAGGACGGCCTCGCCCTCGCCCTCGCCGGCCCCGCCTCCGTCACCGCCGGCACCAGCGCCGTCTTCTCCCTGACCGTCGGCAACACCTCCGGGGAGAAGCTGGACGACGTGAACGCGTACGTCCTCGCCGGTCTCGTCCCGAACTCCGCGAAGGCCCTGAAGGAGCTGGACGGCGAGGACTTCGGCGACGCCGAGGCATTCGTCCGGTACACGACGGTCGAGTGGTCCTCCGCCTCCCACCCGGCGTGGACGAAGCTGCGGATGCTGGAGCTCGGCGCCATCGAACTCGGTGAGCTCGCCAAGGGCGGCGAGGCCGACGTGAAGCTGCGGCTGACCGTCGCCGCCGACGCGCCCGCCGGCGCCGGTGTCGTCTCCGTCTCCGGCGACTACGACAACGAGGACGGGGCCTGCGGCTACACCGAGGACGAGGACGCCTACTTCGACGTCGTCGGGGCGGCGGCCGGCACCGGGCCGTCGCCGTCCCCCTCCACGCCGGCCGCCACCTCCTCTCCGGCGCCCGCGCCGTCCTCGAACGGCAGCGTTCCGCAGGGCGGGCGCGGCGGTGAGCTCGCCGAGACCGGCTCCTCCGACGTCCTGCCGCGGGTCGGCGCGGCCGCCGGCGCGGCCCTCGTGCTCGGCGCGGGCGCGGTGTTCGTCGCCCGGCGCCGGAAGGCGAACGCCTAGAGTTCCGCCGCGATCCCCCGTACGGCCCGGGTTCAGCCCGCCGTGCGGGGGATCCGCTTTTCCCAGGTGCGGTGGAAGACGACCTCGCCGCCCTCCTCGCAGACGACCTCGTCGGAGGTGTGGAAGGCGTCCGCGTCGCAGGTGATCTCGGAGCGGGTCTCGACGCGGACGTCCCAGGCGAGTTCCGGCCGGTGGAGGCGGATGGTCCACGCGGAGCGGGTGCGGGCGGAGAGCGGGTCGTCCTCGGCGATCGTGTAGGTCTCGACGGCGTCCTCGGTGAACTCCAGGCCGTCGGGGTACACGCGGGTGCCGCCGTACTTCGGGTCGACCTGGAGGGTCCACTCGCCCTTGGCGACGTCGCGCAGGACCAGCCGTTCGGGGCGGGTCTCCTCCAGGCCGCCGGGGGACGACACGCCGAGCGGCGGGGACTGTTCGGGTTCTTCGAAGGCCACGGAGTCATCCGTACGGGCGCGGACCGGAAGGGTGAGGGAGGAGCCGGCCGGGTCGAGGGTGAAGCCGCCCGCGTCGGGCTGCGGCCAGATCCACGGCCAGTACGCGGAGGAGACGGCGAGCCGGACGCGGTGGCCGGGCGGGAAGGAGTGCCCGATGCCGTTCAGCTCGAAGCCGTACGTCTCCCACTCGCCGGGCTGGGCGTCGACGGCCCGTTCGCGGCCGTAGCGGGCGGAGAGGTTGAGCGCGCCGCGGGTGACCAGGGTGGAGGAGCCGTCGGGGGCGATGTCGCAGAGCCGGGCGATGATCTGGCCGGTGGGCGCGGGCGTCATCAGGTGGAGGCTGACGCCGGGGCGGCCCAGGATCTCGATCGGGTCGCCGTCCGGGGGGACGGCGAAGTCGAAGCAGGCCGAGTGGGCGTCCTCGTCGCGCTGGTCGGGGGGCAGGTCGGCGTCGTTCCCGAAGGGGAAGAAGCGGCCCGCGTCGATGCCGGTCTGCTGCGGCGAGCCGACGACGACGGGCTCGCCCTGGAAGGCGTACGGGACGGGGGTGACGTGCGGGGACGGCCAGGACGGGTCGGCGACCCAGCGGCCGGGCAGCTCCTCGTAGACGGTGGCCGGGGGGTGCGACTCGCTGATCCAGGAGCGGAGCAGCGGCTCGGCCATCACGTCGTTGTCGACGTCCTTGAGGTGGTGGTCCCACCAGCGGAGGGTCTCCTGGAGGAAGCCGATGGCGGGTCCCGGGGGCAGGCCGCGGTCGGGGTACTGGTGGGACCAGGGGCCGATGATGCCGCGGACCCGGTCCTGGGGGAGGTGTTCGGCGAGGCGCAGGACGGTGTCGCGGTAGGGGTCGTGCCAGCCGCCGACGGCGAGGACGGCGCAGCGGATCGCGGAGTAGTCCTCGCAGACGCTGCCGTGCTTCCAGTAGTCGTCCCGGGTCTGGTGGGAGAGCCAGGTGTGGATGAAGGGTTCGACGGACTCCAGGCGGCGCAGCCACAGGTCGCGCCACTCCTCGCCGGCGTACCGCGGGTCGGGCGGGCGGCAGACGAAGGCGAGCATGGTGGCGGCCCAGGCGTGCATGTCGACGCCGAGGACGGAGCCGCCCATGTAGTGGACGTCGTTGTCGTAGCGGTCGTCGGTGGAGCAGACGGTGACGATCGCCTTGAGGGGTTCGGGGGCGAGGGCGGCGATCTGGAGGCTGTTGAAGCCGCCCCAGGAGATGCCGAACATGCCGACCTTCCCGGTGCACCACGGCTGCTCGGCGAGCCAGTGGACGACGGCGACGCCGTCGGCGAGCTCGGTGGCGTCGTACTCGTCGCCGGGCAGGCCCTCGCTGTTGCCGTGGCCGCGGACGTCGACCCGGACGGAGGCGTAGCCGTGGCCCGCGTACCAGGGGTGGCGCTGCCAGTCGCGGGGCGCGGTCCAGTCGGTGAGCCGGTAGGGGAGGTACTCCAGGAGGGCGGGGACGGGCTCCTCGGTGAGCGGCCGCCACACGCGCGCGTACAGCAGGGTGCCGTCCGGCATCGGGATGCGGACGTCCTCGTGCCGGGTCTCGTACGGGAACTCGGTGCGGATCTTCGTCATCGGGTCACCTCAGTGGACGGGGTGCATCGTGCGGCGCAGCCAGGGCGCCAGGGCCATCACGCCGAGGCCGGCGGCGACGGAGGCGGCGGTGCCGGGCGCCATGCCGAGGCCGCCGTCCGACGCGCTCGCGGCGAAGTACAGGACGAGGATGGCCTGCATGCCGAGGAACGAGAACCGCTCCCGGACCTCCAGGCCCGAGAGCGCGAGCAGGCCGCGGGGGTGGCCCAGGAAGGCGTGGTCGTCCTCGGGGGGGCGGCTGCTCGCCCTCCGGTTCCGTGTCGATCGCTGTTCGGGACAATTGGCGTACTCCATGTCGTATCAGCTGATCACGAACATACCGGGGGTGACGGGAAGGCGCCCACGGTGATCGAAACGTGACCGGATACGCTGGCTTGAGTGAATCCCGGCGACACATCGACAATCCGTGTGACCACGGCCACCGTGTGATCACCACCCGGACCGTGTGATCGTCGGCATGTGATCGTCAGCAGGCGTCAGCAGACAGGAGACCCCCTCGTGACCGTCGTCGGGCCGTTCGGTCTTAGCGTGCGGGACCAGGCTCTTGAGGCCGATGTCCAGACCGGGTTGGCGGCCGTCGAGGCCGGCCTCCTCGACGCCACCAAGAGCGATGTCCCCTTCATCACCGAGGCCGCCCAGCACCTGGTGCTCGCCGGCGGCAAGCGGTTCCGTCCGCTGCTCGTGATGCTCGCCGCCCAGTTCGGCGACCCCTACGCGCCCGGCGTGGTGCCCGCGGCCGTCGTGGTCGAGCTCACCCATCTGGCCACGCTCTACCACGACGACGTCATGGACGAGGCGGCCGTGCGCCGGGGCGTGCCCAGCGCCAACAGCCGCTGGGGCAACTCGCTCGCCGTCCTCACGGGTGACTTCCTCTTCGCCCGCGCCTCGCACACCCTCGCGGACCTCGGCCCCGAGGCCGTCCGGATCCAGGCCGAGGCGTTCGAGCGGCTCGTCACCGGCCAGATCCTGGAGACCGCCGGTCCCATGGACGGCCGCGACCCCGTCGACCACTACCTCGACGTCCTCGCCGGCAAGACCGGCTCGCTCGTCGCCGTCTCCTGCCGCTTCGGCGCGATGATGTCCGGCGCCGACGAGTCCGTCGTCGACATCCTCACCCAGTACGGCGAGCGGCTCGGCGTCGCCTTCCAGCTCGCCGACGACGTCCTCGACATCGCCTCCGAGGGCCACGAGTCCGGCAAGACCCCCGGCACCGACCTCCGCGAGGGCGTCCCCACCCTGCCGGTCCTGCGCCTGCGGGCCGCCGCGGCCGCCCACGGCCGCGCCGAGGACCTGGAGCTGGTCTCCCTGGTCGACGGCGACCTCACCGACGACGCCCGGCACGCCGAGGTGCTCCGCCGGCTCCGCGTCCACCCCGCCCTGGAGCAGGCCCGCCGGGACACCGTGCGCTACGCGGAGGAGGCCAGGGCCATGCTGGCGCCGCTGCCCGAGGGCTACGCGAAGTCGGCCCTCCAGGAGCTGTGCGACGCGGTCGTGCACCGCGCCGGCTGACCCCGGGACGGTCCCTCCGGAGCACGGTCTCGGGGTGGGTCATCCCGGAGTCGTACGCGAGGTTGGGCCCCGGGGCTGACGATTCGGGGTCGCCGCCCTGGTGTGATGGGTACATCGACCAGGGGCCCAGGCGGCCCGCGGAGGGCACGGAGGGATCGCAGACCATGGCAGCACAGCGAAAGACGAGCCGGTACGTCGTCCCGGTCGCGGTGGCCGGCATCGCCGCCGCGACCATCGGACTGGTCCCGGCGCTCGCCGCGTCCGGTGACCCGGACCTGCCGGAGATCACCGCCCAGCAGCTCATCGAGAAGATCGCCGCGTCGGACACCCAGACCCTGTCCGGCACCTTCAAGGTCTCCACCGACCTGGGCCTGCCGGCCTTCGACGGCCTGCTCGGCGGCCTCGCCGGCGGTTCCGGCGAGGGCTCCGGAGGAGCCTCCGCCGACCCGTCGGCGCAGCTCACCAAGCTGGTCTCCGGCACCCACACCCTCAAGATCGCCGCCGACGGCCCCGAGCGCCAGAAGCTGACGCTGCTCGACGGCGAGGAGCAGTACAGCCTGGTCCACAACGGCGACGAGGTGTGGGCCTACGACTCCGCCTCGAACGAGGTCTTCCACGAGAAGGGCGCCGGAGAGGCCGGCCGGGCCCCGGAGGAGGAGCTCCCCGCCTCGCCGAAGGCGCTCGCCGACGAGGTCCTGGAGGCCGCGGGCGACACCACCTCGATCACGGTGGGCGGCACGGCGAACGTCGCGGGCCGCGACGCGTACCGCCTGGTGATCGAGCCGAAGCAGCAGGGCTCCACGGTCGACTCGGTCACGATCGCGGTCGACGCGGCCACCGGCACCCCGCTCAAGTTCACCCTCGACTCCACGAGCGGCGGCAAGCCGGTCCTCGACGCGGGCTTCACCAAGGTCGACTTCGGCCGGCCGGCGGCCTCGGAGTTCGACTTCACCGTCCCGAAGGGTGCGAAGGTCACCGAGGGCGACCAGCTGGAGAAGGACCACGCGGGCAAGGCCCCCGAGGACCTGGAGAAGGCCCTCGGCGGCTTCGGCCCCCTCGGCGGCGGGAAGAACGGTCCCGAGGTCATCGGGGAGGGCTGGACGGCCATCGCGAAGCTCGACACCGGCGAGGCCGCCCCGAAGACCGAGGACGCGCCCAAGGAGGCCCAGGGCTTCCTGGACGCGCTCGGCGACCGGGTGAACGGCGAGTTCGGTTCCGGCACCGTCTTCAAGACCAAGCTGGTCAACGCGCTGATGACGGACGACGGCAAGGTCTACGTCGGCGCCGTGACGCCGCAGGCGCTGGTGGACGCGGCGAACGCGGCGAAGTAGCGGCAGCGGCGGCGGAAGCAGTAGGTGAGAGCTGGTGGCCCGGGCGGGTCGGGGAAGGTCACCGACCCGCCCGGGTGGCTTGCGGGCAGGGGCCCTGCGGCTTGCGGGCCGAAGGCCCCGCCGCTTACGGGAACGTGAGCTTGAACCCGTTGATGTAGCCGGTGTCGGCGGACGCGGTGTCCTGCGCGCGCAGCTTCCAGACGCCGTTGGCGACCTCGCTGGAGGCGTTCACGGTGAAGGTCTGCTGGATGTTGTCGGCGCTGCTGCCGGTCCGGTTGTGCAGGTTGTAGACCGTGCCGTCGGGGGCGATCAGGTCGACGATCAGGTCACCTCGCCAGGTGTGGACGACGTCCACGCCGACGGCGAGGGCGGCCGGGGCGTTGCCGGTGATCCCGGAGACGGTCACGGAGGAGGTCACCGCGGCGCCGTTGTCCGGGATGGCGACGTCGGCGGTGTTCTCGAAGACCTTGCCGACGGGCGGGGTCGTGGTGGTGCCGGACAGGGTCCAGATCGCGTGCGCGATGGCGTCGCTGTTGCGGTCCAGGGCCGTGTCGCTGATGTTCGCGGTGGTGTCGCAGGAGGAGTGGTAGCAGCGGTCGAAGGCCGTGGCCGTGCCGCCCCACTTGGACACCTGGGCGCTGGTCTTGACCCGGCTGGCGCCGGTGAACAGGCCGCCGACGGGGATGCCGACGTTCTTGAAGGAGGCGTGGTCGGAGCGCCCGTCGCCCTCGGTCTCGATCTCGGTGGGGACCCCGAGGCCGGCGAAGTAGTTCTTGAAGGTCGTCTCGATCACCGGGTCGTCGTCGTAGACGAAGTAGCCCGGGTTCGGCGAGCCGATCATGTCGAAGTTGAGGTAGCCCTTCATCTTCGAACGCTCGGTGGCGGGCAGGTTGTTCACGTAGTGCTTGGAGCCGACGAGGCCCAGCTCCTCCGCGCCCCACCAGCCGAAGCGCAGGTGCTTGTCGGGCTGGTAGCCGGTGCGGGCGACGGCGAGCGCGGTCTCCAGGATCGCGGCGGAGCCGGAGCCGTTGTCGTTGATGCCGGGGCCCGAGCTGACCGAGTCGAGGTGCGAACCGGCCATGATGACCTGGTTCGGGTCGCCGCCCGGCCAGTCGGCTATCAGGTTGTAGCCGGTGGTGCCGTTGTACGTGAACTGCTGGATGGCCGTGGTGTACCCGGCCGCGTCCAGCTTGGCCTTCACGAAGTCGATGGACGCCTTGTAGCCGGGCCGGCCGTGCGCGCGGTTGCCGCCGTTGGCGGTGGCGATGGACTGCAGGTCGGCCAGGTGCTGCTTCACGCCGGCCACCGGGATGTCCGGCGCGGCGGTGGCGCCGGCGGGCGCGGCGGTGGCCGGCGCGGCCCCGGCGAGGGCGCCGAGGACGAGGGCCGTGGAACCGGCCAGGGCGGACAGTCTCGCGGAGAGCTTCATGTGGGGGCTCCGGATTCCGAACGGGGATGGGACGGAACGTGCGAGCGCCTCGCGCCGTGGGTGACGCGAGGCGTTGGAGCTGTGCGGGTGGTGCCCGCGGGGGTGTGACGGGATCCCCGCGGTGGGTGTGCGCGTGCTGAATGCTCAGTGAAGTGACGATGTCCCGTCAAGACCTCAATCCGGTCAGGACAGTTCGCTCAGCGGACGGCTACCTCCGGTACGCCCCGGACACCGCCTCCCGGCCGGCTTCGGAACCGGCCCTTCCCGTACGCCCCCGGCCTCCCCGCGCCCGCTTCGGAACCGGCCCTTCCCGTACGCCCCCGGCCTCCCCGCGCCCGCTTCGGAACCGACCCTTCCCGCACGGCGCCGGAGGCGTCCTGCCCTGGCCCGTCCCGGAGGCGCCACTCCCCGCGCCCGCCCCGGAAGGCGCCCCTCCCGGCGTGGGGTCAGAGCCAGCCTTCGCGGGCCGCCTTCAGGCCCGCCTCGAAGCGGCTGGTGGCGTGGAGGCGTTCCATCAGGGCGGACATCTGGCGCCGGACGGTGCGCAGGGACACCCCGAGCCGCTTGCCCGCCGCCTCGTCGGTCATGCCCGAGGCCAGGAGCCTCAGGAGTTCGAGCTCGGCCGCGCTGGGCCGTTCCTCGGTGGCGCGGGGGCGGTCCGCCCCGAGCGGGACGGCCGCCTGCCAGGTCTGTTCGAAGAGGGTGACCAGGGAGGCGACGATGCCGGGCGCGCGGGTGCACAGGGCGCCCATGCGGGAGTTGCCGGGGTCGATCGGGACGACCGCGACCGTGCGGTCGAAGACCAGCAGGCGGGGCGGGAGCAGCGGGCTGGTGCGCACCTGGCCGCCCTGCTCGGTCAGCCACCGGGCGTAGGCCAGGGTCGCCGGGTCGTTGCGGGCGCTGTCCTGGTAGACCGAGCACATCTCGATGCCACGGGCCAGCGCCCGCCGGTCCAGCGGGCGCGAGGCCGCCATGCTGGCCTCGGACAGCGCGCCGCCGGGCAGGATCGCCAGGCACTCCCGGGTGAGGCCGTGGGCGAGCTCCTCCAGCCGGTTCTGGATGGCGTCCATCCCCACGAGCCGTTCCGCGCCGTCGATTTCGGTGTTCGGCCGCAGTTCCGCGAACTCGGAGACCACCTCGGCGGCGGCGGCCCGGCTGCGCTCCAACTCCTGCTGCTGACGGGCGAGTTCCCTCTCCTGGCGGCGCAGGAGCACTTCAAGGCCGACCTCGGGCCGTACGGCCCGCAGCGCGCCGGGGCTGTCCCGTGACGGCCTGAGCAGACCGAGGTCGACGAGCTGGTCCAGGCCCTCGCGGACCTCCGCCTCGGAGAGGCCGACGCGCGCGCCCAGTTCGGCGATCCCTCCCGAGGGATCGGCGAGCATCCCCCGGTACACGGCTTCCACGGCGGCCCCGAGTCCCAGTGCCTGCAGCATGCCCAGCCCCCCAGCTGTGCTCGGCCGCCCGCCCCTCGCGAGCGTCCCCTCGCCGTGATCGTAGACGTGGTCTGGCACCAAGGTGCCAGACCCCTTGGTGTCAGCCGGAACTTCTTCCCCGCCCGCCCCGGGGACAGCAGCATGGTGACCACCGGAACGGCGGGGCGACAGCCCGGGGGCCGGGTCCGAACCGCACCGCACAGCGCACCGCACACCGCACCTCACCTCACCTCGCCACCCGACTTCCGACCAGGGGGATCACGATGTTCCGCACCCAGCGCACCGCCGGTACCGCCCGCTCCTCCTCCGCCGTCGCCATCGCCGCCGCCCTCTGCGCCCTGGCCTTCGCCGGTGCCGGCGCCGCCTCCGTCGCCACGGTGGCCGCGTCCGCCGGGGACCGAGCCGGGTACGTCGTCAGCGCCACCGACGGCGACGGCAGCATCAGCTGGGACTCGGCCCCGGAGTCCCCCTCCGACAGCATCAGCTGGGACTGAGGAGCGTGCGCGTCGTCCTCGCCTCCCTCGAAGGCCCGCACCACGGCCCCGCCTCCCCCGGCGCGCTCGCCCTCCTCACGGACCTCGTCTGGGCCCACGCGGCCACCACGAACGGGCTTGAGCACGTACGCGCCAGGGCCTCGGCCGACGGCGCCGACCTCTACCTCTTCCTGCGCGCCGCCTCGGAGGCACTCGCCCTCGACCAGGCCCGCGCCATCCTCGACGGCGCCCGCGCCTCCCTGAGCGTCCACGGCTACAGCACCGCCGCGCCCCACCGCTGACGGCGACCGCCCCGCGCCCGCACCTCCGCACGCCCGTACTCCCTCACCGGGCCGCGTACTTCACCGGGCCGCGCACTTCGCCGCACCCCGTACTCCGTCGTGCCCCCGCGCTTCGCCGTGCCCGCTCCCGCTCCCGTACCCGCTCCCGCCCCCGTACCCGCTCCCGCTTCCCCACGCAGACGTCTCCGGAAGGAACGCCAGTGACGACCACCCTCCGCCAGGCTGCCCGCAAGGCCACGATCGCCGCCCTGTCCGGCGCCCTCGGGGCCGGGCTCCTCACCGTCGCGGCCATCGAGGCCGCTCCCGCCGCGCAGGCCGCGACCACCTGCGCCGGGACCGCCTCGCTCTACGGCATCCTCCCGGACGGCCGCCTCACGTTCAGCACCATCACGCCGGCCACCGGCGAGCTGAAGAAGGTGCTGATCGGCGTGGACCTGGGCTTCGAGCCCCAGGCGATGGCCACCCTCAACTTCAACACCGTCCTCGTCACGTCGACCGCCGGCGCGCTCTACCGCGTCGACGTGCTCACCAACAACACGTCCCTCGTCCTGGAGCGCCCGCCCGTCAAGATCTTCGACAGCGGCTGGACCCACGACAAGCTCACGTACGACGGCAACGGCCACCTCTACGGCACGGCCGGGGGCGTCCTCATCCAGTACCTGGTCTCCCAGCCCAAGCCGACGGGCCCGGCCCACATCGGCCAGCGCAAGGAGATCGGCGGCGGCTTCGTCCTCAAGACCCTCACCGCCGCCGGGGACGACCGGCTGCTCGCCACCACCGCCGGGGGCGCGCTCTACTCCTACAAGATCGACGGCGCCGGCGGCTGGTCGCGGGACGACCTCAAGACCTCGGGCTGGTCCGCCTTCGACCAGGTCGTCTCGCCGGGCGGCGGCCTCTACTACGGCCGGATCCCCACCACGGGCGCCATGTACTGGTACAAGGACGCCAACCCGGCCGACGGCTCCGGCGGCGACATCGCCTACCACAACGAGACGCCCGTCAACACGGGCGGCTGGACGCAGAAACTGCTCTCGGCCCAGCCGGGGACGTTCACCTGCACCACCGCCTCCACCCCGCTCGACGGCACCGACATCCCCGCGGTGAAGGCGGCCGGCCGCGATCTGATGAACGCGTACGACGGCGGCGCCTGGAACAGCTCCACCCAGTGGAACTGCCTGGACCAGCTGTGGACCAAGGAGAGCGGCTGGCGCTACTGGGCCGACAACCCGAGCTCCACCGCCTACGGCATCCCCCAGGCCCTGCCCGGTTCCAAGATGGACGCCTTCGGCGACGACTGGCGCACCAACCCGATCACCCAGATCAAGTGGGGCCTGTCGTACATCGACGGCCGGTACGGCACGCCCTGCGCCGCCTGGAACCACTTCCTGAACAACAACTGGTACTGAGCACGGCCCGCGCCGCACCTCCCGCGCACCCCCGCTTCTTCGTCCGCTCACCCTCCCCGGCCCGACGCGCGTACGTCAGGGCTGCCCCAGACCTGGAGAACCCCATGCTCACGTCGTCCCGCGCCCTCCGCTTCGCCGCCGGTCTCGCCCTGACCGCCTCGACCCTCAGCCTGGTCACGCTCGGCACGGCGGCCCCGGCCCAGGCCGCCGCCATCTGCGGCGGAGACGTCTCGGTCTACGGAATCCTCGCCGACGGCCGCCTCACCTACACGGCGATATCGCCCAACACCGGTGACCGCGTCAAGACGCTGGTCGGCCCCGACCTCGGCTTCGAGCCCAAGGCCATGGCCACCCTCAACTTCAACACGGTGCTGGTGACGTCCACGTCCGGAGCGCTGTACCGCGTCGACGTCCAGACGAACAACACCTCCCTGGGCCTCGCCGGGATCACCAAGCTCTGGGACGGCGGCTGGACCTTCGACAAGATGACCTACGACGGCGCGGGCCACCTCTACGGCACGGTCGCCGGCCAGCTCCACCGCTACAACGTCTCCCAGGCCAAGCCCGCGGGACCGGAGCACATCGCCAAGCACGTGGTGATCGACGAGGGCTTCGTCCTGAAGACCCTCGCCGCGGCGGGCGACGACGTCCTCGTGGCCACCACGTCCGACGGCAAGCTGCTGTCCTACCAGATCAACGGCGTCGGGGACTGGGAGCGTTCGGACCTCAAGGCGTCGGGCTGGTCGGGCGTCGACAGCCTGGTCTCGCCCGGCGGCGGCCTCTACTACGGCCGTACCAACGGCGGCATGTACTGGTACCACGACGCGGACCCGACCGACGGGAAGGGCGACGACATCGCCTACCACTCCTCGGACCCGGTCGACGCGAGCGGCTGGACGCAGACCCTGCTCTCCGCCTTCGCCAACGACTGCACCTATCAGACGCCGACGACCCCGCCGGCCAACCCCTCCACCAAGGGCGGGACGATCGCCCGCAGCGAGGTCATCGGCCGCGCCCTGAACTGGCTGGCCCGCGACGTCCCGTACGTCTGGGGCGGAAGCGCCCTGGACCCCGAGGGCGACCACGCGTACCGCACCGACTGCTCCGGCTTCGTCTCCATGGCCTGGCATGCGAACAGCAGCTACTCCACCGAAACCCTGCCGGACGTCAGCACCGTCATCAACAAGTCCGACCTCCAGCCCGGCGACGCGCTGAACACCGAGGGCGGCGGCCACGTCATCCTCTTCGAGAAGTGGGTCGACAAGGCGGCCGGCAAGTTCTCCTACATCCACGAGTCCAACCCGAACGACGACATGATGCGCGGCCAGGACTACCTCAACGGCGGCCCCGACGGCAGCATCGCGGGCCACGCCGCCTCCGGCTACGCCGCCCTGCGCTACGACAAGATCGTCAACGGCTGACGCCGCCGCCCCGCACGGAACCCGGCCCTGCTCACTCCTCAGTGAGCAGGGCCACGGCCGTGCGCACGGAGACGACCGGGTCGTCGGCGAGCAGCGCCAGCACGGCCTCCGCCCCGGGCGTCCCGCACTCGACGAGGCCGTCGACGGACGCCTCGCGGACGGCGGCGGAGGGGTCGCGGCCGAGGACCGCGAGGAGGGCGGCGGCGGCCTCGGTGCGCCGGAAGGAGAGGGCCACGGCGACGGTCCGCCGCACCTCGGTCACGGCGTCGCCCGCCAGCTCCCGCAGCAGCCCGTCCGCCCCGGGAGTCGACCACTCGGCCACCGCCCGGGCGAGTTCCTTCCGGACCCCGGGGTCCGGGTGGGCCGCGAGCGGCGCGAGCCGCTCCACCGGCCCGCGCCGGCGGAGCCCGTACCAGCGGAGGGTCTCGACCAGCGCGGCCGTGTCCGCCCGCGCATCGGCCCGGCCGAGCCGCGCGAGCAGGACGCGCGAGGCGGGCGCGGGCCCGTCCAGGGGGTGGGGCCGCCGCTCCCGCAGCCGCCGCGAGCCGTACGTGCCCGGCTGCACGCACCCCGCGCAGACGCAGGGCGCGACCCCGTGCGCCCCGGGGAAGTAACGCCACCCGGCGACCTGCCGCACCGCCCGCACCCGCCGCACCTCGGCCCGCGCGACCGCCCGGGGCAGGAACACCTCCCAGCCGAGCGCCCCGTCCCCCAACTCCCTTATCAGCCACACCGCTTCGGCCGCCGTGACCTCCCGGTCGCTCCGCCCGTACCGCCCCACGGCCACCGGCTCCCCGTCCGGCAGCCGCACGTGCACGGCGACGAGACCCCGGGGCCCCTGCCGCCGCCCCAGCTCCCGCAGCCACTGGTGCGTCAGCGGGTACGAGGCCAGCACCGGGAACAGGTAGACCCCGCGCCGCTCCCCCCGCGCCTTGATCCCGCTCCGCCGGATGCCCGCCGCGCCGGCGGCGGGCGTGAGGTGCACGAAGGTCGCCATGCGGTGATGCTAGATCGTGCGCCGCAAGGGGATCCCGGCCTGTGCGGGTCGGCCACCTGTCCGGTTCCGGCGGCGGCCGAGCGACGACGGCATGCGGTGCGGGGCCCGGGCCGGTGTGCCGCGGCCCGTACCGCCGAGGGCGTGGCGGTGATCCTTCGCTAGAAGCGCATGGGGGTCCACGGCAACGCCTCCCGCCACCCCTGCCGGTCGTGAGCCCAGTCCATCATCACCTTGGCGGTCAACACTTCCGGGCCGAACACGTCATGGAGCCTTGGAACGTGGGCCTGGTAGTGCTTGTCCGCACTGCCCGCGCGGTACTCGACCTGGTAGCTGAGGTCGTCGTTCAGGTACGCCTGGATGTAGTGCTGACCCACAGGCGCCAGATCGAGTCTGTCCAGGATCACGAACCGGTGCGACAGGCTCATCTCGGCCAGCAGGTCGTGCAGGACCTCCTCGGTCGGATCGTCCACGGTACGACCGCTCTCTTCCACCGCACGCAGCACTGGTTTCAGCATGCGCACGACTGTACCGACCGACGGGATTCGGCCGCGGACAGCGCGCTTCCCGCGACAGCCCCGGGACCAGGGCCGGGACTCAGGCGGCTGCCGGGGCGGCCTCCGCCGCAGCCCGGCACCCGTCGCACCGGCCCGGCTCCGGGGCGCGGTGGGCGCGGTCGCAGTCGTCGCAGTTCTGGAGGGGGACGGGGGCGGCCGGACCGGCGGGCGCGGCGGGGAGGGGCGGCGGCAGGAGAGCCGTCAGCCGGTACGCCAGCAGGCCCGCCGGGTACGCGAGGTCGGGCGGAAGGTCCGTGCAGAGCGTGCGGCGCACGGCGTCGGGACGCGCGCCGCGATCCAGCCAGCCCGTCACGCCGGGCGCGAGCCGCCGCACGTCCCGCTCCGACAGCAGCAGCCGGGGCTCGTGGGCGCGGAGGCCGCAGAGCAGCTCGACGGCGGGGGCGTGCCGCGCGTCGAGCGGCGGCTCGACGGACCGCGCCGGGGCGGGTGGGGCGGCCGGGAGAGGGGCGGGTGCCGGTGGCGCCTCGTGCGCCGTGCGCGGCTCCTGCGGCTCAGGGGTCTCCCGTACGGCGTCGGGGTCAGCCCCCGGCCTGTTGTACGAGACCGTGCGCTGGGCGAACCGGCCGTCCGGCAGCCGCTCCCGGGAGCGCGAGAGGAAGCCGGCCGCCTCCAGCTCCCGCAGGGCCGCCGCGATCTTCATCTCGCTCATCCCCCTGGTCCGCGCCGCCAGCGCCTTGATCCCGACGGACACGCCGGCGGGCAGCGACTGGATGAGGACGGCGAGCCCGATGGCCGGGACCGTCAGGTCGGGGTGCTGGGCGAGGTCGTTGCTGATGACGACGTACCGGCTGGTCAGCCGGACGTTGCGGTGAACGAGCCCGCAGGCGCGCGAGGGCGCGTTAGGGTGCTTGATAGCCACGGGAAGGGTCTTGGTCTTCCTAGTCGGTGAGACGGCCCTTGACCGGGAGTGGAGTTTCGGTCGGGGGCCGTCGCATTTCACGGGGAATGGCCGGAGCATATGCCAGGCAAGCCACCCCGAATCCAGCCCAGTTGGCACAGATCACCCATGTGAGTGACGGGCTCCCGGCGGGGAGGCGGGTGGGGTGGGAAGGGGTACTTCCCCGGTCTTTTGTCTTTACGTCGCGGGCGACCGCGTCGCGGCCCACCGCGTCGTGGACACCCGCGACGCGGTGGGGGCCGTCACGGCAGCGGCAGCTCGGCCCAGACGGTCTTCTGCGGGGCGGGTCCTGGACTCACGCCCCAAGTGCGGGCCAGCGCCTCGACGATCAGCAGTCCCCGCCCGTTCTCGGCGGCGGGGGAGCGGCCGCCGGCGAGCGGTACGCGGTCACCCCGCGTGTCCGTCACCTCGATCCGGAGCGCCGACCCCGTGGCGATCGTCCTGAGCCGGAAGTCCCGCCCCGGCACGTGCCCGTGCGTCACGGCGTTGTTCGCCAGCTCGGCCACGATCTGCTCCGCCGCGTCGATCGAGTCCTCCAGTCCCCAGGAACGCAGCTGCTCGACGGCGAGCAGCCGCGCCAGCCGGGCCCCTCGGGGCGTCGAGGAGAGCTGGAGTGTGAAGTGGCGTGCGGTCGCCATGAGTTGGCTGGTTTCCGGGTTCATGGAACCAAGCGTGGCGACCTCTGCTTACGCTGCCCACCAGAAACGCCCTTACGTACGGTTACTGTCCTGCGACTGTCCTGTCCTGTCTCGACTGTCTCGGGCCGCGCTCCGGGTAGAGGGCCGCCACGAGGAGGTGGGCACGCATGAGCGTGGACGAGGTGGACGGTGTCGTCGTAGAGGACGCGGGCTGGGAGGTGGACCCCGGAGACGAACCGGGGAAGGCGATCCTGGCCACGGTCGGGCGTCAGCTCAAGACGTGGCGGGAGGCGAAGGGGCTGAGCGCGGCGGAGTTCGGCGGGCGGACCGGTTACGGCGAGGACATGATCCGCAAGCTGGAGCGGGGGGACCGGATCCCGCGCCCCGAGTTCCTGGACAAGGCCGATGAGGTGCTGGGCGCGAGCGGACTCGTTGCGGAGATGAAGAAGGACGTCGTAGTGGTCCGGTATCCGAAGGAGGTGCGGGATCTGGCGAAGCTCGAAGCTCGGGCCGTCGAATTCTCGATGTACTTCAACTACAGCATCCACGGCTTGCTCCAGACCGAGGAATTCACCAGGGCGCTGCTGCGCACCCGCCGTCCGGCCTACGGGCCAGCTGAACTGGAGAGGCTTGTTTCGGCTCGTGTGGCGCGACGGTCGGTCCTGGAGAAAGACCCAGGTCCGGAGTTCAGCTTCGTTCAGGAAGAGGTGACCCTGCGGCGGCCCATCGGGGGGAGAATGGTGCTGCGCCGCCAGCTCGAACGTCTCCTGGAGGTGAGTGCGCTGCCCAACGTCGAGATTCAGGTGATGCCGACCGAGCGTGCGGAGCATCCGGGCTCGGGAGGGTTGATCGAGCTGCTGAAGTTCATCGACGGCACGGCGGTGGGGCGCTCGGACGGCATCTTCAACGGCCGTCCGGTCTATGACCCCAAGCGCCTTCGGATCTTGGAGCTGCGCCATGGCATCATCCGGGCTCAGGCTCTCACTCCGGGGGAGTCGCGGGCCTTCATCGAGCAAGTGCTGGGAGAGACATGAGCAGCAAGTCCGAGCTGGAATGGTTCAAGAGCAGCTACAGCAGCAACAGCGAAGGCACCGACTGCGTCGAGGTCGCCACCGCCCCGGGCGCCGTTCACGTCCGCGACTCCAAGGACATCGCCGGGCCCCGGCTCGCCTTCGGTCCGGCCGCGTGGGCCGGGTTCGTGGCGTACAGCTCGGGGGAGTAGCCACGTAACCGACCTGAGGAGCGGACGTGAACCGTACCCCCGAGCTGCACTGGTTCAAGAGCAGCTACAGCAACGGTGGCGGCGAGACGTGCGTCGAGGTCGCCACCACCCCCCGTGCCGTCCACGTCCGTGACTCGAAGGACATCGCCGGGCCCCGGCTCGCCTTCGGTCCGGCCGCGTGGGCCGGGTTCGTGGCGTACAGCCGTGGGGAGTAGCGGGCGCTCCTAGGGTGTCGGCATGTCACTGGGGCACATGGTGCTCTCGTCCGGGCGTCGGATCCGGCTCACCGAGCTGTGGATGTCCTCGACGTACGGGGGGATGCTGGAGGGCTACCCGCACCGGCGGGTCAACGACCGGAAGGTCGACTGGCTCCGGCAGAAGGCGGAGCGTGAGTACTCCTCCACGGCAGTCCATCTGGTGCCGCCCGGGCGTGCGTACCCGGACCGGGCCGCCGGTTCGGCCGGGCCCGTCGAGGTGTTGCCCGCCGTGATGTGCGTCGGCGCCTTCGACTCCGCGCCGCTGGACCGGGCCATGGACGGGTCCGCCCTCGTCGTCGCCTGGTTCCAGGACGAGCCGCGGGTGCCGGCGGGAGAGGATGCCGACGCCGGGCTGCGCGGCGTCCCGTGGGAGGAGCTGGCCCGGGACTACGAGCTCTAGAGGCGTACTACTGCCAGGTCGCCGTGTCGGGGTCGATGCCGTGGGCGCGGGCGCTCGCGTCGACCGCGCGGCGGAACCAGGCGGCCAGGCCGGGGCGGACGCCGTCGTAGTGGGCGGCGAAGCCCGGGTCGGACTCGTACGTGCGGGCGAGGACGACCTGCATCTCCCTCGTGAGGGGGAAGTAGGCGGCGAAGACGGCGCGGTGGCGGTCGACGAGGCCGTCGGCCTCCGGGGTGCCGGGGGCGACGCCCGCGTCCATCGCGGACGCGAGGTCGCCGTCGAGGGCGGTCGTGGCGTCGGTGACGGCCTGCCACTCCTCGGGGGTGCGGGAGGCCGCGCGTTCGGCGTACTGGCGCCACTGGGTGGTGTCCCCGTACCGGTCGCGGGCCTTCGCCGGGCCCTCCGGGTCCCAGCCGGGGCCGAAGATCTCGGCCTGCTGCTCGACGGTCAGCAGGAGTCCGCGCTCGTGGGCCTCGATCATCCGGTCCAGGCCGGCGCCGAGCCGCTGGAGGCGTTCGACGCGGTCGGCGACCTGGGCGCGCTGGGCGCGCAGCGCGGCGGGGACGTCGGTGGCGGCGTCGTCGAGGACGGCCCGGATCCTGTCGAGGCCGAGGCCGATCTCGCGGTAGACGACGATGCGGTGCAGGCGTTCGAGGTCGGCGGCGGTGTAGAGGCGGTAGCCGCCCGTCGTGCGCAGTGAGGGGCGGGCCAGGCCGATCTCGTCCCAGTGGTGCAGCGCGCGGACGGTGACGTCGAGGCGGGCCGCGACCTGACCGACGGTCAGGCCGGCGGCGCCGGGGGTGTCAGGCATGCTCCTCATTGTCGTCGCGGCCGGTGGACGGGCCGGTGATGCCGATGGCGGCGAGGTTCCGCGCCTCCTGGGTGGCGGGGTCGTAGGGCTTCGCGGCGGTGAGGACGATCCGGGCGTTCTCGGGGGTGATCACCTCGATGTCGCGGGTGTTCCACGGGGTGTCCCGGGGGCTGTCGGCGGAGACGGAGCCGGGGCGGGCGGCACGGCAGTCGGCGGCCAGGCCGTCGATCTGGCCGAGCACGCAGGCGAAGCTGACGCTCATGGCCGGTGCCTGTGCGGGGACGGCGTCCGCCGCGACGAGGAGGACGTCCTGGAACGCCCAGCGGCGCAGGTGCACCAGGGTGCCGGGGATGGTGAACAGTTCGAAGAAGCCGAGGCCGCGGGTCCAGAAGTCCACGGAGGCTGCCAGGTCGGTGGTGGGGACCGAGACGAAGGCGGGCATGCCGTAGATGCCGTGGAAGGGCTCCGGCGGCACGGCGTCGGGGCCGGGCGCGGGGACGGGGCTCATTTCGAAGGCGTCGTAGTGGTCGCTCATGGCCCCCACCTTTCGGCCTCCCGCTGCGTGAGGGTCAAGCCCGATGGCGGAGAGCCCGGCCGGAGCCTGACCCGAGCCCGCCCGTGGAGGGCCCGGCGCGGAAAGTCCGGCGGGGGGCGGCCGGTTGTGGTTCGCTGCCGGGATGACTCAGGACCAGGACTTGGAGACCGTCACCTTCGATTCGGCGGAGGCGTTCGAGGCGTGGCTCGGGGAGCACCACGCCGACTCGCCCGGCCTCTGGCTCAAGCTGCGGAAGAAGGGGCCCGGGATCGTCGCGCTGGACTACGCCCAGGCGCTCGACGTGGCGCTCTGCTACGGCTGGATCGACGGCCAGAAGGCGAAGTTCGACGAGCTGTGGTGGCTCCAGCGCTTCACCCCGCGCCGGCGGAACAGCAGGTGGTCGAAGGTCAACCGGGACAAGGTGGCCGCCCTGACCGCGCAGGGCCGGATGCGTCCGCCGGGGCAGGCCGAGGTCGACCGGGCCAAGGCGGACGGCCGCTGGGAGGCCGCCTACGACAGCGCGCGGACGGCCACCGTGCCGGACGACCTCGCCGCCGCCCTGGCCGCCGAACCGGCCGCGGCGGCCTTCTTCGAGACCCTCGGCAGCGCGCACCGCTTCGCGGTCCTCTACCGCGTCCAGGACGCCAAGCGGCCCGAGACCCGGGCCCGCCGCATCGAACAGTTCGTCGCGATGCTGGCGAAGGGCGAGAAGCCGCGCCCGTGAGGGGGCGGGAGGGGGAAGGCGGGAAGGGGAGGCCGCGTGGTGCCACGGCCTCCCCTTCCTCTCCTCTCCGCGCGGCGCGCGGGATCAGAACACGAGGTCCGAGGAGTTCGTGGTGACCTGCTCCACGTACATGACCTCACCGCGACGGAAGGGGACCTTCCAGTCACCGGTGCTCTTGTACAGCTTCGGCGACTGGTAGCTCACGCCGAGGCCCATGAGGTCCGGGCGGCCGTCGCCGTCCGCGTCACCGACGGCGATCAGCGGACGGAACGCGTCCCAGCCGCCGCCGATCTTCGTGCGGGGAGCGAACGTGCCGTCGCCCTTGCCCAGGTAGAGCCAGAGGACGCCGTCCCTGTCACGGGCGACGAGATCGCCGGCGGCGCCGCCCGCGATGTTCCCGACGGCCGTGATGTCGTTGTGGACCCCCCAGCCGGTGCCGATCTTCTTGCGGGGGAGGAACGGCTTCGTGGCGCTGCCGGTTCCGGGGTAGAGCCAGAGTCCGCCGGACCGGTCGGTGGCGAGCGCGTCCACGCGGCCGTCACCCGTCAGGTCGCTGCCGGACGTGATCTTGTCGTACACCTGCCAGCCGCCGCCGACCTGGACCCGGGCGGCGAAGTTGCCGGTGCCCTTGCCCTGGTAGAGCCAGAGCACGCCGGACTTGTCGCGGGCCAGGAGGTCGCCGACCTGCGTGCCGCCCAGGTTCCCGGCGGCCTCGATGCGGTCGTAGAGGCCCCAGCCCGAACCGATGTAGGCCTTCTCCGAGGCCTCGTGGACGCCCGGCCACGAGTCGATCGGACGGTAGTAGAGGTCCGTGCGCCACAGACGGCCGGCGGAGTCCCGGTGGAACAGGTCGGGGCTGCCGTTGTCGTTGAAGTCGTGCGGCTGGGCCTTGCGGACGACCTTGAACGCGCCCCGGGCCGTGACGGCCGGGCCGATGCCGTTGGCCGCCTCGCCGGTCAGCTCCCAGGTGTAGTCGCCGTTGGCGCGGTTCTCCTCCCAGCTGCCATCGCCCCAGGTGACCGTCGGCGCGCTGGTGGAGGGCTGCCAGCTCAGGGTGTTGGTCTCCCCGGTCCGCACGTGGCGGACGGTGAGCTTGGGGTTCCGCACCTCGCGGGAGAGCGTCCACTTGAAGGTGAACTCGTTGGCCCGGTCGAAATCGAGGACTGCCGGGGGCACGGTGGAGCCCGTGACGACGACCTCGGTGGGCTCGCCGGTCGCCGCGACCATCCGGGCCCCGATGGCGCCGTCGTCCGAGGCCTCGATCCGGTACATGCCCTCGCCCTGGCCGGCGAGACCGCCGCGCGCGTACAGGCTGCCGTCGGGGGCGGACGTGAACTCGTAGGCGTGGTCGAGCACCTTGACCGTGGCCTTGGTGGTGACGTTGTAGGCGGTGATGGCGTGGTGGACGCTCGGCTGGGAGAAGCCCATGCCGCCCTTCTGCCCGTACAGCACCCAGTCGCCGACCAGGCCGACCTGGAGGTTGCCGAGCGACGGCACCGCGGGCACCGGTGCCTCCTGCACGGCGTCGGAGCCGGCGGCCCGGTCCGCGACGAAGACCCGGGGACCCTGGTCCGTCGCCGAGTCGATGATCCAGGCGAGGTGCGTCGCGGAGACCACCTGCCCGTGGATCCCGGCGGCGCCGGGGGTGAAGACGCCGGTGGCGAGGTCGAGGAGACCCCACTTGCCCAGACCGTTCTGGGTGAAGGAGACCTTGGCGTGCTCGGGGGTGGCGGGCGTGACCATGACCGTGGACGCGTCGGCGGGCAGGCCGGTGACCGTCACGTCGGGGGTCTCGTCGACGTGCTTGCGGAGCACCGTGCCCGCCTCGGTCGTGACGGTCGTGAAGACGGCGTCGGCCGCCGCGCCCGCCCACTTCGCGTCGCCGGCCAGGGTGCCGACGGCGACGTCGAGGACGCCGCCCGTCCGCAGGTTCCGCTGGGTGATCGTGCGCGAGCCCCGGAAGACCAGGAAGTCGGTCGTCGCCGTCGACCGCAGATACACCGCGCCGTCGTACGCCTGCCCGGCGCCGTCCGTGTAGCGCCGGAAGGTCGTGACGTTGTCGTTGCTGGTCGTCAGGAAGCCGGACACACCGGCGCCGACGAGCCTGCTGCCCCCGGGGTACGCGATCGGGTCGGTGATCGGGTCCGGGTCGGCGGCCGGGTTCGCGTCCGCCGTGAGGGGGGCGGCGTGCGCGGGAACGGTCAGCGCCGTCGCCCCGAGGGTGACGGCGAGGACGGTGGTGACGGCGCCGGCGAGCCGCCGTCGGGTCGAACGGGCCAGAAGCACGGGCATTCCTCCCCAAAACATCAGGCGCACCACGCGCCTCACCTGCTGAGACACCCGAACAAGCGAATGGTTGTACGCCTCCTGGATTTGCTTCCGGACTTCTCCGGGGAGCGGCGGGAGGGGGCTGTTCGCCGGGCCGCCGTCAGAGCCTCCCGGTAGCGTGCGGAAGGGACTTGAACCGTCGCGCGCCTGGGGGCACCACCATGGACATCCTGCTCATCGCCGGCCTGTGGCTCGACGCGTCCGCCTGGGACGACGTCGTGCCCGAGCTCACCGCCCTCGGCCACCGGCCCGTGCCCGTCGCCCTCCCCGGGCAGGGCGACGGCGACGTGTCGGCGACGCTGGACGACCAGCTGCGGGCGGTGCTCGCGGCGGTCGACGCGGCGGAGGGGAAGCCGCTGGTGGTGGGGCACTCGGCCGCGTCGAGCCTGGCCTGGCTGGCCGCCGACGCGCGGCCGGGGAAGGTTGCCGGGGTCGCGCTGATCGGCGGCTTCCCCGCCGAGGACGGGAAGGCGTACGCCGACTTCTTCCCCGTCGAGGACGGCGTCATGGCCTTCCCCGGCTGGGGCCCCTTCGAGGGGCCGGACGCGGCCGACCTCGACGGACCGGCCCGCGACCGGCTCGCGTCCGCCGCCGTCCCCGTCCCCGAGGGGGTCGCCAGGGGGGTGGTCCGGCTGACCGACGAGCGCCGCTTCGACGTCCCCGTCGTCCTCGTCTGCCCCGAGTTCACCCCCGCTCAGGCCAAGGAGTGGATCGCCGCCGGCGACAGCCCCGAACTCGCCCGGGCCCGCCACGTCACGTACGCGGACCTCGACTCCGGCCACTGGCCCATGGTCACCCGCCCGCGCGCCCTCGCCCGAGTCCTCGCGGACGCCTGCCCGGCGCGGCCCGCCTAGCGCCGGACAGGGCCCCGGCGCCGCGTGCGCCCGGCCGGGGCTAGTCCGCCGTCACGCCCCAGTAGCCGATCTCCGAGGGTTCGCCGTTCTCGTACAGGACCGTGCAGCGGCCGAGGCCGCGCCGGGGGAAGAGGTCGAGGTCGGCGCGGAGGGCGGCCCGCCATTCGGCGGCGGTGGGCCTGCCGTGGGAGCACCAGGCGCGGACCTCGCCCTCCGTCAGCGGGCGCATGTACGGCCCCTCTTCGGGCTCCGTGGCGGGCACCGTGTGGATCTGGTCCAGGACGGTCGCGGTGCCGCCGGTGAAGATGAACTCGGCCCAGTCCGGGCTCTTCCACAGCTCCTCGACCGTCCGGCCGGTGAACCCCCGGTCGTCCTCGGCCAGTTCCGCCTCCTGCGCCCGCCGGAAGGCGGCCGGCAGGTCGCGGTCGTACGGTCCGGTCTGCCACCAGCAGTCGCCACCCACGATCCCGCCCCTCCTCGACTCCGGGCGTCCGTACGCCCGTTCGTGTCGCACGGTAGGGCCCGGGTGTGACATCGGGGCCCGTACGCTGGACCGCATGGCATGCCGCATCAGTGAGCTGATCCTCGACTGCGCCGACCCCGAACGGCTCGCCGCGTTCTGGAGCGAGGTCCTCGGGTACGTGGAGATCGGCCGGGAGGACGACGGCAGCATCGAGATCGGGCCGCCCGGCACCGGCTTCGGCGGCCCGCAGTCGACGCTGATCCTCAGCCCGAGCGGCGACCCCCGCCCCGGCAAGCTCCCCCTCCACATCGACGTCAGCCCCACCGACCGCGACCAGGACGCCGAACTGGCCCGCCTGCTCGCGCTCGGCGCCCGCCCGGCGGACGTCGGACAGACCGGCGAGGAGGCGTGGCACGTCCTGGCCGACCCGGAGGGCAACGAGTTCTGCCTCCTGAGGCCGCGCGTCGACCCGGTCTGACCGCTCGGGCCGGTCCGGGGGAGAGGGCCGTTCCCCCCGGGGCCACGGCCGGTCGAGGACGCCGAGCGCGGCGTCCGAATGCCGCCAGCGGGCCGCCCCGGCCGGGCCGACGCTGGAGCCATGAACGCCTTCACGCCACGGGCCGTCGAGCCCGCCGTCCTCGCCGCGCTCCGGGACACCGACGACGCCGGACGCCCCTCCCGGCCGTACACCGCCGAGGAGGGCGGCGAGCCGCTGCGCTGCTGCCTGCGCAGGGCCCGCCCGGGCGAGCGCGTCGTCCTCGTCGCCTACGCCCCGCTGCGGCGCTGGGCCGCCGCCACGGGCGCCGAGCCGGGGCCGTACGACGAGGTCGGGCCCGTCTTCGTGCACGCGGAGGAGTGCGCGGGGCCGCGGGAGCGCAAGCCCTCGGAGGCGTACCCCTTCGAGCGGGCGGGCGTCCTGCGGACGGTCCGCCGGTACGGCGCGGATGGCCGCATCCTCGGCGGGCGCCTCGTCGAACTCCCCGGCCTGGACGAGGCCCTCACCGAGGCCTTCGCCGACCCGGCCGTGGCCCTGGCGCACGTGCGCGCGGTCGAGTACGGCTGCTTCCTCTTCGAGGTGCGGCGGTCCTAGGGGCCAGGGGCCAGGGCCGCGCGGAGAAAAACCGGTGGCGGGGCGGGGGCGGGCGTGTCTACCTTCGGGGTGACCCGACGCCGGACCCCGACCCGGGTCCGGTCCGTCCCGTCCCCGTGCCTTCGAGAGGGTGTTCTATGACCCGGCCCGCGCCGAGCGCGCCTCAGCCCACCACCCCTGCCGCCTAGCTGCTCAGGCGGCCCCTTCGCTGGGCCCGCTCGGCCGACTCCTGCTGTCAGTGACACTTCCTCAGCCAGGAGCCTCCGGGTGACCATCACCATCGACACCTTCACCTGCGTGTGGTGCGGACTCACCGTCCACGCCCACGCCGCCGGCGGACAGCGGCGCAACCACTGCCCGTCCTGCCTGCACTCCCGGCACGTCCACGACCACGTCGAGGGCGGCGCCAGTGACTGCCGGGCGCGGATGACACCGATCTCCATCGCCGTGCCGCGGACCGGCGACTGGATGGTCGTCCACCGCTGCGTGCGCTGCGACGAGCTGACCTCCAGCCCCGTCGCCGAGGACGACAACCGGCTCATCCTCATGCGGATGGCGGTGCGGCCGCTGGCCCAGCCGCCGTTCCCGCTCGAAGCGTTCGGGGACCTGTGACATGGCCCGCCGCACGCGGACGGACGACCGCCGCCGGGCCCAGCGGCCCAAGGACGTGCTGCACGCGCAGCGCGACGGACACCGGGAGCAGGACTTCCGGTGCGCCGGCTGCCGGCTCGTCGTCCCGCTGGCCGCCCCGGGCACGGCACACCGCAACCACTGTCCGACCTGCCTGACCAGCCTGCACGTCGACGGGCGGGTCCCCGGTGACCGGGCCGCCGCCTGCCGGGGCCGCATGGTGCCACTCAGCGTCTCCGTCCGGCCCGACGGGGAATGGCTGCTCGTCCACGAGTGCCGCTCCTGCGGCGAACTGAGCGCCAACCGGATCGCCGGCGACGACAACGCCCTGGCCCTGATGCGGCTCGCCCTGCGACCGCTCCGGGACCCGGGCGTGCCGGACGCGGCGCAGGGGGTGCTGCTGGGCCTCTGAGCGGACGGGCCCCGGCCCCGGGGGCGTACGGACGGGTCACTGCACGCAGAACTCGTTCCCCTCGGGGTCGGCCATCACCACCCACGCGCCGCCCTGCTCGGCGACCCGCCGCAGTACGGACGCGCCCAGCTTCTCCAGCCGCTCCACCTCGGCGTCCCGGGCGCCGGGCGGGGCGTGCACGTCGAGGTGGACGCGGTTCTTCACGGTCTTCGCCTCGGGCACCCGCTGGAAGAGGATCCGCCGTCCCAGCCCGGCGCCGTTCTCCTCCGACACCGGGTCGTCCGGGTGCCGCACGGCGGCGAGGTCGTGCCACCCCGGGCGCTCCTCCGGCTCCCCGGCGTGCACGGTGACGGTCGCTCCGGCCGGTACGGCCCCGGCGGCGAGCAGTTTCCCCACGAGCCCGCTGTGGTCCTCCTCCACGTACCGGAGGGCGGCCGCCCAGAACACGGCCTGGGCGTGCGGGTCGGCGGCGTCGATCACGAGTTTCCAGCTCAGCGGCTCCATCCCCCACACATACGTGCCCCAGGCCGCCCCCCGCCACCGGAACGCGGGAATCAGCCCGCCCGGACCCGGTCCAGCAGGCCTTCCGTCTCCGGATAGGGCGTCTCGGCCGGGAGCAGCCGCGCGGCGCCCGGCAGGTCGCCCGCGCGGACGAGGGCGTGCGCGCGGCGGGCGAGCGGGGTCACGTCGGTGACCGAGACCGTCCACTCGTCCGCGTACCGCCCCGCCGCCTCTCCCGCGAGCCCCAGCTGGAGCGAGCGGTACGGCAGCGGAGCCAGCCGCAGGTCCCGCTCCGGGTCCCACTGCACCCGCGCCGGCGCCCGGCGCAGCTCCCGCCGCCAGGACTCCCGGTCGGCGTGGAAGCCGCGCTCGTAGTGGGACAGGCAGGCGTGCCGCAGCGCCCACTCGAAGCCCTCGCGGGTGATCTCCACGGCGAGGACCGTCTCCTGGCCCTCCTTGGTGCCCCAGCCGGAGCGGTACATCATCCACAGGAACGACGGCTTGATCCACGTCATCCGGTCCCGCTTCCAGACCGCGGGGAACCGGCCGTCCCGCGCGGCGGCCAGGCCGATCTCCGGCCGGTACGCCTGGTAGACGGTGACCGTGGTGGCGGTGTGCAGCGCGCGGACGCGGCGCTTCGGCTCGGCCGCGGGCCCGGGCCCGGGCGCGGACGCGGGTGCGGATACGGCCGCGGGCTCGGGCACGGGCGTGATCAGGGGCTCGGGTGCGGGCATGGGGACAGCGTGGATCGCGGCGCCCGCCCCGGGCCAGTGGATTTCGCGCGGGCCGCTCCGGCGTCAGGCGCGGACGTCGCCCGGGGCCGTCGGGGCCGTCGGGGCCGCCGGGGTGCGGAAGGCGTCGGCCTCTTCCGTGAGGCGTTCCGCGGCCTCCTTCGCGGCGCGGGCGATCTCCGCGCGGCTGCGGCGGGCGGAGCGGAGGGCGTCCCAGGTGAGGAGCGTGAGGGCGAGCCAGACCAGGGAGAAGCCGGCCCAGCGCTCCGGCGGCATGGCCTCGTGGAAGTACGCGACGCCCAGCAGGAACTGGAAGGTGGGGGCCAGGTACTGGAGGAGCCCCAGGGTGGAGAGCGGCACCCGGATCGCCGCCGCGCCGAAGCAGACCAGCGGGATCGCCGTGACGACGCCGGTCGAGGCGAGGAGCGCCATGTGCCCCGCGCCCTCGGTGCCGAAGGCGAGCTCGGAGCGCGAGCCGAGGAGGACCAGGTAGCCCAGCGCCGGCAGGAACAGGACGGCCGTCTCCGCCGCCAGCGACTCCAGGCCGCCGAGGTTCACCTGCTTCTTCACCAGGCCGTAGACGGCGAAGGAGACGGCGAGGGTGAGGGAGATCCACGGCGGGCGGCCGTAGCCCACCGCCAGGACCAGCACGGCCGCGAAGCCGATGCCGACCGCCGCCCACTGGGCCGGGCGGAGGCGTTCCTTCAGGACGAGGACGCCGAGCGCGATCGTCATCAGCGGGTTGATGAAGTAGCCGAGGGACGCCTCGACGACGTGGCCGTTGTTGACCGACCAGATGTAGAGGCCCCAGTTCACGGTGATGACGGTCGCGGCGAGCGTCAGCAGGGCCAGCTTGCGCGGGTGGGCGAGCAGCTCCCTCACCCAGCCCCAGCGCCGCAGCGCCAGCAGGGCGAGGCCGACGAAGACGAAGGACCACACCATCCGGTGCGCCAGGATCTCGCCCGCGCTCGCCGGCTTCAGCAGCGGCCAGTAGAGCGGGACCAGGCCCCAGATCGCGTACGCGGCCATGCCGTACAGCAGCCCGGCGCGGTTCTCGGTCTCCGCGCCCGCGCTCGTGGCCGCGTCCGCGCCCGTGCCCGTCGTGCCGGTCCCTGTGACCGTGCCTCTTCCGCCGCCCATGAAAGCCTCCCGCCCTGCGCGCGCTGTTCCGACGAAGGTAGCGCCGCACAGGGCGGACTGTCATGTGTGTACCGCTATACGGTCATGACCTTGAGGAGGGGGAGGGGTCACTCCGCCGCGGCCAGCGCCTCCGCGACCGTCGTGCCGATCGGGGTGGTCGGACGGCCGATCAGCCGCGCCAGGTCGCCGGTCCGGACCGCCAGCGCGCCCCGCCCGATCGCCTCGTCCACGTCCACGAGGATCGCCGCGAAGGGCTCCGGCACGCCCGCGCCCGTCAGGATCTCCAGGTGCGTCCCGGCCGGCACGTTCGTGTACGCGATCTCGCGCCCGGCGCGGGCGCCGACCTCCGCCGCGTACTCCGCGAGCGACCACGCCTCGTCGCCGCTCAGCTCGTACGCCTTGCCCAGGTGCTCGGCGGCCGGACCGGTCAGCACCGCCGCCGCGGCGGCCGCGTAGTCGGCGCGGGCGGCGGAGGCGACCCGGCCCTCGCCCGCGTTGGCGACGACCGCGCCGTGGGCGAGGACGGGGGCGAGGTTCGCCGTGTAGTTCTCGCTGTACCAGCCGTTGCGCAGGAAGGTGTACGGCAGGCCGGAGGCGAGGATCAGCGCCTCGGTCTCCTTGTGTTCCGCCGCCAGGTCGAAGTCGGCGTCGGGGCCGCCCAGGACGCCGGTGTACGCGAGCTGGGCCACGCCCGCCGCCTTGGCCGAGTCGATCACGGCGGCGTGCTGCGGCACCCGCCGCCCCACCTCGCTGCCGGAGATCAGCAGCACCCGGTCGCCCGCCCCGAACGCGCCGGCCAGCGTCTCCGGCCGGCTGTAGTCGGCGATCCGCAGCTCGACGCCGCGGTCCGCGAGGTCTGCGGCCTTCTCCTCGTCCCGCACGACGGCGGCGACGGACCCGGCCGGGACGGCCGGGTCCGCGAGGAGGGCGTCGACGACGAGACGGCCGAGCTGTCCGGTGGCTCCGGTGACGACGATGCTCATGGGGGGTCCTTAGGGGAGCGGGGCTTTCGGGGTGCGCACTCACCGTACGACGGGCACTAACCAGAAGAAAGTACCCACTTTGAAGTAAGGTACTGGCGTGGAAATAAGTGAGAGGAGTGCGATGAGCGTCGAGACACCCGGGGTCCGGCCCCTGCTGGCGGACGTCGACGGCGCCATGTGCCCGTCCCGGCTCGTCCTGGAGCACGTCACCAGCCGCTGGGGCGTCCTCGTCCTGATGGCCCTCCTGGAGCGCTCGTACCGCTTCAGCGAGCTGCGGCGGCGGATCGGCGGCGTCAGCGAGAAGATGCTCACGCAGACGCTCCAGACCCTGGAGCGCGACGGCTTCGTCCACCGCGACGCCAAGCCCGTCATCCCGCCCCGCGTCGACTACACCCTCACCCCCCTCGGCGAGGACGCCGCCCGGCGCGTCAGGGCCCTCGCCCTCTGGACCGAGGAGCGCGTCCCCGCCGTCGAGGCCGCCCGCGCGCGCTACGACGAGGCGCGCGGGCAATGACCTTGTAACGCACCGGAGTTGGTCCCTCCGCGCATACGATCGTGCCCCCTGGGGGAATCGTGTGGGCGGGGGTGGGGGAATCATGTCCGGTGCGCGGCTGTCGCGTTCCTGCTGTGCCGTGCTGGCCGGCGGACTGCTGGTGGCGGGATGCTCGGGAGGGGGCGGCGGGGGAGACGGGAAACGCGGCCCCTCGTCCGGTACGCCCCCGGCGGCGAGCGCGACCCTCACCCCGACGGCGACCCCGACCCCGGCCGCCGAGCCCTCCACCTACCCGACCGCCCTCGGGTTCGACCCCGACCCGGCCCGCGCGCCCAGGACCCGGTCCGACGCCGTCGCCCTCGCCCGCACGGTCCTCTCCGGCGGCCCCGGCGCCTGGGGACCCGGATACGTCGAGCGGAAGCCGTACCTCAGCCCCGAGGGCTACTGGCCCGTCCTCTCCGAGGACTGCGGCTGGGAGACGGGCACCCTCCCGGCGACCGTCCTCCACAGCGTGACCGCCTACATGGAGCTCCCCGCCGAAGGCGACAAGGGGACGGTCCGGGTCTCCGCCACCGTCACCGTCCACCGCACCGAGGACGCCGCCGACTGGGAGATGGCCGAGACCCTGGAGGAGGTCCTGCGCTGCCCCGGCCAGACCCTCCGGGACGGCGAGCGGATCTCCGGCCTCATGTCGCTCGGCAACGCCTACGGCGTCGGCGGCAACCGCACCGCCTCCGACACCGTCAACGAGCGCGGGACGTACCTCAAGGACGGCGTGCCCGGCGAGCACTACTACGGCTGGTCCCAGTCCCGGCTCGGCCAGGTGACCGTCGCCGTCTCCGCCAAGGGCGCCCCCGGCCACACCGAAACCGACCTGGCCACGGCGATGGCCCAGGCCTCGGTGGCCATGCTCACCCGTGCCGAGAGAGCGCTGGAGGCAGAACAGTGACCGCCCCGGACGACACACCGGACACCCCGGGCACGCCCGATGCCCCGGGTACCCCGGCCGCCCCGGGGACGCCCGCCGCCCCGGGGACGCCCGCCGCCCCGGGTACGCCGGGTACCCCGGGGACGCCGGGCACGCCCGCCGCCCCGGGTACCCCGGGCGCGCCGGGTACCCCGGCCACGCCCGACCCCCCGGCCACGCCCGACCCCCCGGCCACGCCCGACCCCCCGGCCACGCCCGACCCCCCGGGCGCGCCGCACACCCCGGGCGCCCCGGCCCACGGCCGGTCCGCGGCTTCCGGCGGCACGTCCGCCGGCGCCCAGGACGAGGCTCCCGCCGCCCCGCCCGCGCCCGCTCCGACCGCCCCGCCCGCGCCAGCGCCGGCTCCGACCGCCCCCCTCCCGCCCCCGCCCGGGGGGCTCGTGGCGCTGCTGCCCTCCGACCCGTCCGGGATCGCCGGGTACCGGCTGCTCGGGCGGCTCGGGGCCGGCGGGATGGGGGTCGTGTACCTGGGGCGCACGGAGGCGGGGGAGCTGGCGGCGGTCAAGGTGACGCTGGCCGACCGGGCCGAGCGGGCCGACTTCCGGGCCCGGTTCCGCCGCGAGGTCGAGGCGGCCCGGCGGGTCGACTCGCCCTGGGCCGTGCCGGTGCTCGGCGCGGACCCCGACGCCCCCGAGCCCTGGCTCGCCACCGCCTTCGTGCCCGGCCCGTCCCTCGGCGAGGCGGTCGTCGCGCACGGACCGCTGCCCGCGCGGAGCCTCACGGTCCTCGGCGGCGCCCTGGCCCGGGCGCTCGCCGCCGTGCACGCCGCCGGGATCGTCCACCGGGACGTCAAGCCGGGCAACGTCCTGCTCGCCGCCGACGGGCCCCGGCTCATCGACTTCGGCATCGCCCGCGCCGCCGACCCCGCCGGGGAGACCGCGCTGACCGGCACCGACCTGGTCGTCGGCACCCCCGGCTTCCTCGCGCCCGAGCAGGCGGAGGCCCGTACCGAGGACATCGGACCGGCCTCCGACGTCTTCGCCCTCGGCTGCCTCCTCGCCTACGCGGCCACCGGCCGCCCGCCCTTCGGCACCGGCGCCGTCGACGCCCTCATGTACCGGACCGTGCACGACGAGCCCGACCTCACCGGCGTGCCGTCCGGGCTGCTGCCCGTGCTCCGGGACTGCCTCGCCAAGGACCCCGCCGCCCGGCCCACCGCCGGGGAGCTCGCCGGGCGGCTCGTCGCGGACGCCCCCGGCACCGCCGCCGACTGGCTGCCCGCGCCCGTCGTCCGCACCATCGCCGAGCGCTCCGCCCGGATGCTCGCCCTCCCGGACATCGAGGCCACCACCGCCGGTGCGGCCCCGCCCGGGCCCCCCTCCCGCAGCCGCCGCCGCTTCCTCCTGGCCTCCGGCGCCGCCGCCGTCCTCGCCGCGGGCGGCGCGGGCAGCTGGCTGGCCCTCCGGGACGACCGCCCGGACGCCAAGGGCGCGCCCCCGCCAAAGGCCCGCGCGTGGACCATCGGCGTCCAGGCCGACCTCAGCGGGCCCGGCAAGGAGGTCGGACAGGCCCAGGAGCGCGGCGTCCGGCTCGCCGTCGAGGCCTTCAACTCCCGCGAGGACAAGCCGTTCACGCTCGACGTGAAGGTCTCCGACGACCGCGGCGACGCGACCCGCGCGCTCGCCGCCGCCCGCGTCCTCACCACCGACCCCGACGTCCTCGGCATCATCGGCCCCAGCCACGACTACACCGGCCAGGAGTCGCTGCCCGCCTACGACGAGGCCCGGCTCCCGGTCGTCACCGTCTCCGCCGGGCTCAACCTCCTCATCAACCCCGCCCAGAACCAGGGCCGCAGCCTCGTCCGGGCCTGCCCCGTCCACGCCTTCAACGGCATGCACCTCGCTTACCACGCCCAGGCCGTCCACCACCCGAAGCGCCCCGGACTCCTCCAGGAACGCACCGACGACCCGTACTCCTGGCAGTTCGTCGTCGGCACCGACTTCGGCTTCGAGCAGGGCGGGATCCCGCCCCGCCCCCGGGTGATCCCCGCCGGTGCCAAGGGCCTGGAGCGGGTCGTCGGCGAGATGGTGGAGGCCGGCATCGACGCCTACGTCCACGCCGGACTCCTGCCCTCCGCCGTCCGCGCCGCCAAGGCCCTCGACGCGCTCGGCTTCACCGGCCCCCGCCTCGCCGGACAGCACGTCTTCGGCGACCGCTTCCTGCGCGACGCGGGCCGCGCCGCCGAGGGCTGGACCGTCGGCGCGCCGGTCGCCGACCCCACCGCCCGCAAGGAGGCCGCCGGCTTCGTCGCCGCCCACCGCGCCCGCTACGGCAGCGCGCCCCTCTGGTACGCGGGCGAGGCGTACGACGTCACGCTCCTCCTGGCGAAGCACGTGGAGGCGGCGTACGAGAAGGGCGGAAAGCGCCCCGACCGCACCACCCTCGCGCCCCTCCTGCGCAAGGACTCCCACCAGGGCGTCATGGGCGGCTACTCCTTCGACGAGGACGGCAACCTCAACGGCGTCGGCACCTTCCTCTACCTGGTGAAGGACGGGCGGTACCGGTCCCTCGGCGCCGCGCCCGCGACCCCGACGAAGCGGGCGGGCGGCTGATCCGTGCGCCCGCTGCACCGGTCCGACCCCTCCGCCGTCGCCGGCCACCGCCTCCTCGGCCGGCTCGGCGCCGGCGGCATGGGCGTCGTCTACCTGGCCCGCACCCCCGGCGGCGCGCTCGCCGCCGTGAAGGTCATCCGCGCCGAGCACGCCGCCGACCCCGCCTTCCGCGAGCGCTTCCGCCGCGAGGCCCGCACCGCCGGGCGGATCACCGGCCGCTGGGTCGTCCGCGTCCTCGGCGCCGATCCGGAGGCCCGCGAACCCTGGCTCGCCACCGAGTACGTCCCCGGGCCCTCCCTCGCCGAGGCCGTCGCCCTCCACGGGCCCCTGCCCGAAGCGGCCGTCCGGGCCTTCGGCGCCCGGCTCGCCGACGCCCTCACCGAGCTCCACGCGGCCGGTCTCGTCCACCGGGACGTCAAGCCCGCCAACGTCCTCCTCGCCCTTGACGGGCCCCGGCTCATCGACTTCGGCATCGCCCGCACCGCCGGGGCGACCGCCCTCACCGCCACCGACGCCATGATCGGCACCCCCGGCTTCCTCGCCCCCGAGCAGGCCAGGGCCGCCGGAGCGGGCGAAGTCGGCCCGCCCGCCGACGTGTTCGCCCTCGGCTGCGTCCTCGCCCACGCCCTCACCGGCGAACGGCCCTTCGGCACCGGCGCGGTGGCGGCCGTCGTCTACCGCACCGTCCACGAGGAACCCGAACTCGGCTCCGTACCGGACTCCTTGAGGCCGCTCGTCGCCGACTGCCTCGCCAAGGACCCGGCCGACCGGCCCACCGCCGGGGCCGTACGGGACGCCCTCGGCGGCACCGGGGGCCCGGCCGGGGAGCTCCTGCCGCCCGGCCTGCCCGCCCTCATCGCCGAACGCTCCGCCCGGGCCCTCGACCTCCCCGTCCCGGAACCGACGGCACTGGCGCCCGCTGACCTCCCGCGCGGGCCCTCCCGGCGGCGGCTGGTCGTCGGCGGCTCGGCCGCCCTCGTCGCCGGTGCCGGCGGCCTCACCGCCTGGCTCGCCACCCGCCCCACCGGCAGCGGGACCACCACCGGCACCCGGGCCCTCGCCACGTACGCGATCGGCGTCCAGACCGACCTCAGCGGCCCCCGCAAGGCCGACGGCCGCGCCCAGGAAAGGGGCGCCCGGCTCGCCGTCGAACAGTTCAACACCCGCCCCGACCGCCCCTTCGACCTCGCCCTGAAGGTCCGCGACGACGCGGGCGACCCGCGCCGGGCCGTCGCCGCCGCCGAGGCCCTCGGCGCCGACCGGTCCGTCGTCGCCGTCCTCGGACCCACGACACAGGAGGTGGTCCTCGCCGTCGTGCCGGTCCACCAGCGCACCGGGCTCCTCTGCGCGGCCATCGCCACCGGCCTCGACCAGGGGCAGCTCTCCCAGACCCTGCTGACCGGCTGCTACTTCGAGTTCCGGCCGGTGGGCACCACGCTCCAGCTCGCCTTCTCGACCGCGGCCCTCGCCCGCGGCATCGAGCGGTTCGCGGTCGTCGATGACCGGGCCGCCGGCCGGTTCTCCTGGCACATGGGCCTCGACGCCGAGACCACCCTCGGCACGTACGCCACCGTCGTCCGCAGACCGGTCGCCGCGGACAGCGAGGACTTCGCCGCCGTCGTCCGGCCCCTCGTCGCCGACGGCGCCGGCGCCGTCCTCTACGCGGGGGTGTCACCGCGCCGCGCGGGACTCTGCGCCCGGGCGCTCGCCCGGGAGGGCTTCGGAGGACTGCGCGGCGGGATCGAGCCCCTCCTGGAGCGGGAGTTCCTCACCACCGCCGGATCCGCGGCCGAGGGCTGGTTCATCGGCACCAGCTACGCCGACCCGGACGTGGTCCCGGCCGCCAGGGCCTTCGCCGCCGCCTACCGGAAGCGCTGGGGAGTGCCCGCCGCGACCCCCGTCGAGCGGTACGCGGTCGAGGCGTACGACACCGTCCACGCCCTCGCCGGGGCCGTCGGGGCCGTGCTGGAGGACGGGCTCGCGGTGCAGCGCGACGGGGTCGCCCACCGGCTCGCGGAGCGCACGTACACCGGCGCCGTGAAGAAGTACGCCTTCGGCGCCGCGCGTAGCTACCGCTTCATCGAAGAGGTGTTCGCGTACCGGATCGAGAAGGGCGTCCCGCGCTGCCTCGGGCGCTCCCTGGAGGTCAACCAGAAGGAGAAGGAGCGCCGCGACGCGTCCCGGAAGCCCTGAGGGGCGCGTCCGGTGTCCCGGACGCGCCCCTCACACGGTCATGACGGCACGTCAGCCGACCACGGTCCAGGTGTCGTTCCCCGCCAGGAGGCGGCCGAGGTCGCCCTCGCCCTGCTGGGCGGCCGCGCGGTCCAGCTGCTCGGCCATCAGGGTGTCGTAGACCGGGCGCTCCACCGAGCGGAGGACGCCGATGGGGGTCTGGTGGAGGGTGTCGGGGTCGGCGAGGCGGGAGAGCGCGAAGGCGGTCGTCGGGGAGGCGGCGTGCGCGTCGTGGACGAGGATCCGGGACTCGTTCGAAGGGGTGACCGTGACGACCTCCAGGTCGCCGGTGGCGGGGTCGCGGACGACGCCCTTCTCGTTCTCGGCGCCGAAGCGGATCGGCTGCCCGTGTTCGAGCCGGATGACGGCCTCCTGGGCCCGGTCCTTGTCCTTGAGGACCTCGAAGGCGCCGTCGTTGAAGATGTTGCAGTTCTGGTAGATCTCCACCAGCGCCGTGCCGTTGTGGTCGGCGGCCCGGCGCAGCACCTCGGTGAGGTGCTTGCGGTCGGAGTCGACCGTGCGGGCGACGAAGCTCGCCTCCGCGCCGAGCGCGAGGGACACCGGGTTGAAGGGGGCGTCGAGGGAACCCATCGGGGTCGACTTGGTGATCTTGCCGAGCTCCGACGTCGGGCTGTACTGGCCCTTGGTGAGGCCGTAGATCCGGTTGTTGAAGAGCAGGATCTTGAGGTTCACGTTGCGGCGCAGGGCGTGGATCAGGTGGTTGCCGCCGATGGAGAGCGCGTCGCCGTCGCCCGTGACCACCCAGACCGACAGGTCGCGGCGGGAGGTCGCCAGGCCGGTGGCGATGGCCGGGGCGCGGCCGTGGATGGAGTGCATCCCGTAGGTGTTCATGTAGTACGGGAAGCGGGAGGAGCAGCCGATGCCGGAGACGAAGACGATGTTCTCCTTCGCCAGGCCCAGCTCGGGCATGAAGCCCTGGACGGCGGCGAGGACGGCGTAGTCGCCGCAGCCGGGGCACCAGCGGACCTCCTGGTCGGACTTGAAGTCCTTCATGGTCTGCTGGGCCTGGGCCTTGGGCACCAGGTGGAGCAGGGGCTCAGAGGTCTCAGGCATCGATGGCCTCCTTGAGGGCGGCGGCGAGCTGCTCGGCCTTGAACGGCATGCCGTTGACCTGGGTGTGGCTGCGGGCGTCGACGAGGTACTTCGCGCGGATCAGGGTGGCGAGCTGGCCGAGGTTCATCTCGGGGATCACGACCTTGTCGTACCGCGCCAGGACCTCGCCGAGGTTCTTCGGGAAGGGGTTGAGGTGGCGCAGGTGGGCCTGGGCGATGTGGCCGCCCTCGCGGCGGATGCGGCGTACGGCGGCGGTGATCGGGCCGTAGGTGGAGCCCCAGCCGAGGACCAGGGTGTTCGCGCCGTCCGGGTCGTCGACCTCGGTGTCCGGGACCTCGATGCCGTCGGTCTTGGCCTGCCGGGTGCGGACCATGAACTCGTGGTTGGCGGGGTCGTAGGAGATGTTGCCGGTGCCGTCCTGCTTCTCGATGCCGCCGATGCGGTGCTCCAGGCCGGGCGTGCCGGGCACGGCCCAGGGCCGGGCCAGGGTCTCCGGGTCGCGCTTGTACGGCCAGAAGACCTCGGTGCCGTCGGCCTGGGTGTGGTTCGGGCCGGTCGCGAAGGGGGTCCGCAGGTCGGGCAGGTCCGCGACCTCGGGGATCCGCCAGGGTTCGGAGCCGTTGGCGAGGTAGCCGTCGGAGAGCAGGAAGACCGGGGTGCGGTAGGTGAGGGCGATCCGGGCCGCCTCCAGGGCGGCGTCGAAGCAGTCGGCCGGGGTCTTCGGGGCCACGACGGGGACCGGCGCCTCGCCGTTGCGGCCGTACATGGCCTGTAGGAGGTCGGCCTGCTCGGTCTTGGTCGGCAGGCCGGTGGACGGGCCGCCGCGCTGGATGTCGACGACGAGGAGCGGCAGCTCCAGGGAGACCGCGAGGCCGATCGTCTCGGACTTGAGGGCCACGCCGGGGCCCGAGGTGGTCGTCACCGCGAGCGAGCCGCCGAAGGCGGCGCCGAGCGCCGCGCCGATGCCGGCGATCTCGTCCTCCGCCTGGAAGGTCCGCACGCCGAAGTTCTTGTGCCGGCTGAGCTCGTGCAGGATGTCCGAGGCCGGGGTGATCGGGTAGGAGCCCAGGTAGAGCGGCAGGTCCGCCTGCTTCGCGGCGGCGATCAGGCCGTAGGACAGGGCCAGGTTCCCGGAGATGTTGCGGTACGTGCCGGTGGGGAAGGCGCGGGTGGCGGGGGCGACCTCGTAGGAGACGGCGAAGTCCTCGGTGGTCTCGCCGAAGTTCCAGCCGGCCCGGAAGGCGGCCACGTTCGCCTCGGCGATCTGCGGCTTCTTCGCGAACTTGGACCGCAGGAAGGCCTCGGTGCCCTCGGTCGGCCGGTGGTACATCCAGGACAGCAGCCCGAGCGCGAACATGTTCTTGCTGCGCTCGGCCTCCTTCCGGGACAGGCCGAACTCCTTGAGCGCCTCGATGGTCAGCGTCGTCAGCGGCACCGGGTGGACGCGGTAGCCGTCCAGCGAGCCGTCCTCCAGGGGGCTCTGCGCGTAGCCGACCTTCGCCATGGCCCGCTTGGCGAACTCGTCGGTGTTCACGATGATCTCGCCACCGCGCGGCACGTCCGCGACGTTCGCCTTCAGGGCCGCCGGGTTCATCGCGACCAGCACGTTCGGCGCGTCGCCTGGGGTCAGGATGTCGTGGTCGGCGAAGTGCAGCTGGAAGGACGACACGCCGGGCAGGGTCCCCGCGGGGGCGCGGATCTCGGCCGGGAAGTTCGGCAGCGTGGACAGGTCGTTCCCGAAGGAAGCCGTCTCCGAGGTGAAGCGGTCACCCGTGAGCTGCATGCCGTCACCGGAGTCGCCCGCGAACCGGATGATCACCCGGTCCAGCCGTCGGACTTCCTTCTCGGCGCCGTTCCGGGCCTCCGCCGGGGCGCTGCGCTGCTCCCCGAGCAGGGCCTCGCCGGCCTCGCTACTGACCTGGCTGGTCACTTACTGGACCTCCCTAGCGGCAAGCGGGACTCTCGGCCCACCCTACGACGGTGAGGTGGGCCTTCCCGGGACTTCTCGCATGATGGGCCTCTGTTTGAGACGCCCTTTCGTGGTGCATTGTCCTGTTCTACGTCTACCCGGATTGTTCCGGAACGCCGTATTCCGCCTCGTTCTTCCGTCCTAGGACCGCCCCAGGGTCCCCCCGGGGCGTCCACGGCCCGTCCAGGGGCCGTCCAGGAGGCCGGCCCCTCAACTGACAGAGTGTCAGAAGATCAAGGCCCGGGCACAAGGGAAACGGCTCAGGACCTGAGGTACGTCAGCACCGCGAGCACCCGGCGGTGATCGCCCTCGCTCGGCGACAGGCCCAGTTTCAGGAAGATGTTGCCGATGTGCTTCTCCACCGCGCCGTCGCTCACCACCAGCTGCTTCGCGATGGCCGAATTCGTCCGCCCCTCGGCCATCAGGCCCAGGACCTCCCGCTCGCGCGGCGTCAGATGGGCCAGCACGTCCTGCTGCCGGCTCCGCCCCAGCAGCTGCTGGACCACCTCCGGGTCCAGGGCCGTACCGCCCCCGGCCACCCGCACCACCGCCTCGGTGAACTCGCGCACCTCCGCGACCCGGTCCTTCAGCAGATAGCCCACGCCCCGCGTCGACCCCGCCAGCAGCTCGGTGGCGTACTGCTCCTCCACGTACTGCGACAGCACCAGCACCCCGAGGCCCGGATGCTCCGCGCGCAGCCGCACCGCCGCCCGCACCCCCTCGTCCGTGTGGGTCGGCGGCATCCGCACGTCGGCCACCACCACGTCCGGCAGCGCGCCCGCCTCCGCGAGCTCCGCCACCGTCTTCACCAGCGCCTCGCCGTCCCCGACACCCGCCACGACCTCGTGCCCACGGTCCGTGAGCAGCCGCGTCAGCCCCTCGCGCAACAGCACCGAATCCTCGGCGATCACCACCCGCACCCGGTCCGCCACCTCTCCCACGCCCACGTCCGCCGCCCCCATGTCCCTGCCGTGCCGATCACGCGGCCCGGTCGGCGCCGCGTGATCAGCATCGCAGGAAAGCCCCCGCCGGGGACACGGGACGCCTCAGGCCCGCCAGGGCAGCTCCGCCGTCACCGTCGTCGGCCCGCCCGCCGGCGAGTCCACCGCGAGCACCCCGTCCACCGCCCGCAGCCGCTCCGCCAGCCCGGCCAGACCCCGCCCGCGCGCCGGGTCCGCACCGCCGACCCCGTCGTCCCGCACCTGGAGCATCAGCCGCTCCTGCGACCGCCACACGTCCACCGAGGCCCGCCGGGCCCGCGCGTGCCGCGTCACGTTCTGGAGCAGCTCCGTGACCGTGAAGTAGGCCAGGCCCTCGATCGCCGCCACCGGCCGCCCCGGCAGGTCCACCGTCACCGCCACCGGCACCGCGCAGCGGGCCGCCACCGACGACAGCGCCGCGTCCAGGCCCCGGTCCGTCAGCACCGCCGGGTGGATGCCCCGCGCCAGGTCCCGCAGCTCCTTCAGCGCCAGCTTCACCTCGCCGTGCGCCTCGTCCACCAGCACCGCCGCCGCCTCCGGGTCACGGGCCAGGGTCTCCCGCGCCAGCCCCAGGTCCATCGCCAGCGACGCCAGCCGCGCCTGCGGCCCGTCGTGCAGGTCCCGCTCGATCCGCCGCAGGTCCGCCGCCGCCGTGTCCACGGCCGCGCCCCGGTCCGACTCCAGCTCCGTCACCCGCTCCGCCAGCCGCCCCGGGCCCAGCAGCCCCGCCACCAGGAAGCGGTCCACCGCCGTCAGCCCCCGCACCACCGGCGGCCACGCCAGCACGAACAGCAGCCCGACCAGGCAGGTCACCCCCACCTCGAAGGGCGAGTCCAGGTACAGGGCGTGGGTCTCGTCCCCGTACAGCTGGATCCCGTCCTGGCCCAGGTACGCCGGGAAGACCCACCGCCACACCGGATACGTGAACAGGGACCAGCCCCACGTGAAGAAGACCAGCGACACCGAGAACGAGAACACCGCCCACGGGAAGTGCAGCAGCGCGTACAGCAGGTGCCGCCACGAGGCCCCGGACCGCAGCATCGCCGCCATCCACGAGAACGCCCCGCCCGTCCGGCCCCGCACCGGCTCCGGCGCCGCCACGTCCGCCCCGAGCAGCCCCCGCACCCGGGCCCGCTCCACCGCGCCGAACCCCCGGCACACGGCCAGCGACGCGGCCAGCACCGGAATCCCGAGGAAGGTGATCAGCAGCCCCGCCCCCGCCGAGGTCAGCGAGACCGCCAGCGAGAACCACAGCACGCTCAGCGGCAGACCCACCAGTGTGAAGAGGAAGGCCTTCCAGGTCCGTGCCTGGAAGGGGGCCCGAAGCGCGGCGGGGACGAGGGGCGAATCCATCGGACGTCCTTCTCTCTGGGGGGTTTCCCGGGTACGACTCCAGGGTTCCGTCCGGGCCCCCCTCGGCACCATGAGGCGGGTCGGCGTCTCCCGAGGGGGGTTATCCCTACCTGCCCCGGAGACGCCCGGGGAGCGGGCGCCCTCAGGCCGGGCGCGGGCTCCGCAGGCCCCCCGGGGGCAGGCTTCCCCGGGTCCGGCGCGGGCTCCTCCGGACCCACCGGGGGCGGGCTTCCCCGGGTCCGGCGCAGTGGTCACGGCAGCTCCGCCGTGGCCACCGGGGCCGGGCGCCCTCAGCCCCGGCGCGGGCTCCTCCGGACCCACCGGGGGGGCGGGCTTTCCCGGGTCCGGCGCGGTCGCGCGGCAGCTCCGCCGTGACCACCGTCGGACCGGGCGCCCTCAGACCCGGAGCGGGCTCCGCAGACCCCCCGGGGGCAGGCTTCCCCGGGTCCGGCGCGGTCGCGCGGCAGCTCCGCCGTGGCCACCGTCGGAGCGGGTGCCCTCAGGCCCTGCGGACCCGCCACGGCAGCTCCGCCGTGACCACCGTCGGACCGCCCTCGGGGGAGTCCACGACCAGCAGGCCGTCCACCGCGCCGAGCCGCTCCGCCAGCCCCGTCAGGCCCGTGCCGCCGTCGAGCCGCGCACCGCCCCGCCCGTCGTCGCGCACCTGGAGCAGCAGCCGGTCCCCCGCCCGCCACACCTCCACCGAGGCCGTACGGGCCCGGGCGTGCTTCGACACGTTCTGCAGCAGCTCCGAGACCGTGAAGTACGCGATCCCCTCGATCGCCTCCGCCGGCCGCTCGGGCAGCTCCACCGTCACCGACGCCGGCACCGTGCAGCGCCCCGCCAGCGACGACAGCGCCGCCCCGAGCCCCCGGTCGGTCAGCACCGCCGGGTGGATGCCCCGCGCCAGGTCCCGCAGCTCCTGGAGGGCCAGCTTCACCTCGCCGTGCGCCTCCGCGACCATCTCCGCCGCCGCCTCCGGGTCCTCGTGCAGCTTCTCCTTCGCCAGCCCGAGCCCCATCGCCAGCGCCACCAGGCGCGCCTGCGCCCCGTCGTGCAGGTCCCGCTCGATCCGCCGCAGGTCCGCCGCCGCCGTGTCCACGACCACGCCCCGGTCCGACTCCAGCTCGGCGATCCGCCGCTCCAGCTCGTCCGACGGCGAGAGCAGCCCCCGCACCATGCCCCGGTCCGCCGCCGCCAGGCCCCGCGCGATGAACGGCAGCACCGGCCACAGCGCCACCAGCGACACCAGGGTCACGCAGAAGGTGACGATCCCCCACGGCAGCCGGATCAGCCCGTACAGCTGGCTCCGCCACGCCACCGGGTCCTTCAGCCCCGCCCACAGCCACGGCAGCGCGCCGCCGGCCCGGGGCAGCGGCGACGGCTCCGCCACGTCCGCGTCGAGCAGCCACCGCGCCCGCGCCCGCTCCGAACGCCCGATCCCGCGCGCCCCCGCCAGCCCCGCCGCCAGCAGCGGCAGGCCGATCACGGTGACCGACAGGCCGATCCCGACGACCACCGTGGTGACGGCGTAGACGAAGCCCACGAGGGAGGCGGGCAGATTGAGGAGGAGGAAGGAGATCTCCTTCCAGGTCTCCTTGCCGTACGCGGTCCGCTGCCGCGCGGGCGGGTCCCCGGCCGTGACGGCGGGGGCGGAAGGGCTCGGGTGATCAGCGGTCATGCCCCCAGCCTGCCGTCCCCCGCCCTCCCGGGGCCATGGGGGGAGTGGGTGTCGGCCAGGGGGGATAACCCCACCCGCACCTGCTTACGCTCCTTTTAGCAGGGCCTAGACTCGCGTCGGTGAAAAAGCCGAGGGACCGAGAGGGGCGGCCGACGTGCGGGAACCGACCGTAGTCGCGGCGGACTACTTCGATACGTACTCCGTCGTCGGACTGCTCGCCGTGGTCGGCGTGCTCTTCGTCGCGGTCGCCTTCGGCGCCGGCCGGCTGCTCCGGCCCGTCGTGCCGACCCCGGAGAAACTCCTCACCTACGAGTGCGGCGTCGACCCCGTGGGGGAGGGCTGGGCCCACACCCAGGTCCGCTACTACGTCTACGCCTTCCTCTACGTCATCTTCGCCGTCGACTCGATCTTCCTCTTCCCGTGGGCGACGGTCTTCGCCGCGCCCGGCTACGGCGCCACCACCCTCGTCGAGATGTTCGTCTTCCTGGGCTTCCTGGCCGTCGGACTGCTCTACGCGTACAAGAAGGGCGTCCTGGCATGGACGTAACACCCGCGGGGAGCGCCGTGCCCCTGCCCGCGCCCAAGCTGGGCACGCTCTCCCGGCTGGCCCCCGAGCCCATGAAGGTGGTCCTGAACTGGGGCCGCCGCTACAGCCTCTGGGTCTTCAACTTCGGCCTCGCCTGCTGCGCGATCGAGTTCATCGCCGCGTCCATGGCCCGGCACGACTTCATCCGGCTCGGCGTGATCCCCTTCGCGCCCGGCCCGCGCCAGGCCGACCTGATGATCGTCTCCGGCACGGTGACGGACAAGATGGCCCCCGCGGTGAAGCGGCTCTACGAGCAGATGCCCGAGCCGAAGTACGTGATCTCCTTCGGCGCCTGCTCGAACTGCGGCGGCCCCTACTGGGACTCGTACTCCGTCACCAAGGGCGTCGACCAGATCATCCCGGTCGACGTGTACGTCCCCGGCTGCCCGCCCCGCCCCGAGGCGCTGCTCCAGGGCATCCTCAAGCTCCAGGAGAAGATCGCCCGGGAGAACCTGGGGGAGCGGTACGGCGCGACGGCACCGGCCTCGGTGTCCCAGCTCACCAGCCCGCTGGTCACCCCGCCGCCGGGAGGCGACGGCCGATGAACCGCTACGACTCCCTTCCCGAGGCCGTCACGGACCTGTTCGGCGACGAGGCGGCGGCGGAGCGGGCGTACGACCTGCTGACCGTCGACGTCCCCGTCACGGACTGGCTCGACGCGCTGCGGACCGCCCGGGACGAGCTGGGCTGCACCTACTTCGACTGGCTCAGCGCGGTCGACGAGCCCGGTACGGGCTTCCGCGTCTGCGCGCACGTCGTCGCCGTCGGCGACGGCGCCCCCCGACGCCTCCTGCTCCGCACGACGGTCCCGCACGGGGCCCCGTCGCTGCCGACCGCCATCGGCGTCTACGCGGGCGCGGCCTGGCACGAGCGCGAGACCCACGAGATGTTCGGCGTCGTCTTCGAGGGCCACCCGAACCTCACCCCGCTCCTCCTCCCCGAGAACTTCGAGGGCCACCCGCTCCGCAAGGACTTCGTCCTCGCCGCCCGCGTCGCCAAGGCGTGGCCGGGCGCGAAGGAGCCGGGCGAGTCGCACGACGGCGGCCCCAAGCGCCGCCAGATGCTCCCGCCCGGCGTCCCCGACCCCAACGAGTGGGGCCCCCTCAAGGGCCAGCTCCCCCCGGCCCCCGAACGCCCCGCCCGGGGCGCCGCCGCCGACCGCCCCCGCCGCACCCGCACCACCACGGAGGGCTCGGCGACCCAGGAGACCCCGCCTCCCCGCCGCACCCGCACCGCCTCGGAGGGCCCGGAGAGCCGACCGGCCGCGGACGCCCCGGCCCGCCGTACGCGCTCCGCGTCGGAGGGCTCGGCGAGCCAGGAGGCCCAGGCCGCCCCGGCCCCCCGCCGTATCCGCTCCGCGTCGGAAGGTTCGGCCAGCCAGCAGCCCCCGGCGGCCCCCGAGCCCCCGGCGGCCCCCGAGCCCCCGGCCGCTCCCGAGCCCCCGGCCGCCCCCGAGGCGGGTGCCGCCCCGGCCCCCCGCCGTACGCGCTCCGCGTCGGAGGGCTCGGCCAGCCAGCAGCCCCCGGCCGCCCCGCGCCGCGCACGCAGCGCGAGCCAGGGCTCGGCGAGCCAGCAGGCGGAGCGGAACGCGCAGGCCGAGCCGGCCGGGGGCGCTCCGGCCGCCGCCTCGCCGCCCCCGCGCACCCGCAGCTCCGACGCCCCCTGGCACCACGCCCGCCCGGCCTTCGACGAGCCGCCGAAGGACGAGCCCGCCCCGGAACCGGCTCCCGCCGCAGGCGAGCCCGCACCGAAGGACGAGCCCGCCCCGAAGCCGACTCCCGCCGCAGGCGAGCCCGCACCGAAGGACGAGCCCGCCCCGGAACCGGCTCCCGCCGCAGGCGAGCCCGCACCCGAGGCGAAGCCCGCCGCGGGCGGAAGCACGGCCGCCGCCGACGGCGAGCCCGCCGCAGGCGAAAGCGCCGCCGCCGAGGGCGAGCCCGCCGCCACCGACGCCGACCGCAACGACACCCGTCCCGACCCCGCCGGAGGCGATCCCGCGTGAACGACGCACTCGACGTCGCCGTCCGGCTGCTGCTGGTCTTCGCCGCGTTCCTCGTCCTGCCGCTCGTCGTCGGGCAGACCGAGCACAAGGTCATGGCCCACATGCAGGGCCGCCTCGGGCCCATGTACGCCGGCGGCTTCCACGGCTGGGCCCAGCTCGTCGCCGACGGCGTGAAGTTCGCGCAGAAGGAGGACGTCGTCCCGAAGGACGCCGACCGGCGGGTCTTCCAGCTCGCGCCGGCCGTCGCCCTCCTCCCGTACCTGCTCGTCCTCGTCGCGATCCCGGTCGCACCGGGCTCCGTCGGCGCGGTCGTCGACGCGGGGATCTTCTTCGCGCTCGCCGTCATGGGCGTCGGCGTGCTCGGCAGCCTGATGGCCGGCTGGGCGTCCGCCAACAAGTTCTCCCTGCTCGGCGGCCTGCGCACGGCCGCCCAGCTGCTCGCGTACGAGCTGCCGATGCTGCTCGCCGCCGCGTCCGTCGCGATGGCGGCCGGCACCGTCTCCCTCACCGGCGTGCTCGACGCCTTCGAGTGGTGGTGGGTGCCGTGGCAGATCGTCGGCGCGCTCGTCTTCTTCGTCGCCGGCCTCGCCGAGCTCCAGCGCCCGCCGTTCGACATGCCGGTCGCCGACTCGGAGATCATCTTCGGCGCGTACACCGAGTACACCGGCCTCCGCTTCGCGCTCTTCCTGCTCGCCGAGTACGCCGGCATCGTCGTCCTCTGCGGCCTCACCACCGTCCTCTTCCTCGGCGGCTGGCACGGCCCCTGGGGCGCGGACGGCCTCGGCTGGCTCTGGACCCTGCTCAAGACCGCCGTCCTGGCCTTCGTCGTCATCTGGCTGCGGGTGAGCTACCCGCGCCTGCGCGAGGACCAGCTCCAGAAACTGGCCTGGACGACCCTGGTCCCGCTCGCCCTGGCGCAGATCGCGCTCACCGGCATCGTGAAGGTGGCGATCAGCTAGATGTCCCCGAACTTCCCCGGCTCCGGCCTCGCCAAGGGCCTCGCCGTCACCCTCCGCACGATGACCCGCAAGACGGTCACCGCGCAGTACCCGGACGCGCAGCCCGAGCTGCCGCCCCGCTCGCGCGGGGTGATCGCGCTGTTCGAGGAGAACTGCACGGTCTGCATGCTGTGCGCCCGCGAGTGCCCCGACTGGTGCATCTACATCGACTCCCACAAGGAGACCGTCCCGGCCGCCGCCCCCGGCGGCCGGGAGCGCAGCCGGAACGTCCTCGACCGCTTCGCCATCGACTTCTCCCTCTGCATGTACTGCGGGATCTGCATCGAGGTGTGCCCCTTCGACGCCCTCTTCTGGTCGCCGGAGTTCGAGTACGCCGAGACCGACATCCTGGAGCTGACCCACGAGCGGGACAAGCTCCGCGAGTGGATGTGGACCGTCCCCGAGCCGCCCGCGCTCGACCCGGCGGCCGAGGAGCCCAAGGAGATCGCCGCCGCCCACAAGGCCGCGGAGAAGGCCGCCGCGGCCCGCGCGGCGGCGGCCCAGGCCGCCGCCGAGGCAGAGGCCGCGGCCCAGCAGCAGGAGGGCCCGCAGTGATCCTCGCCGCCCCGCCGGCCCACCCCGGCTTCCTCTCGCCCACCGGCGTCGAGATCGCCTTCCTCCTGGTCGGCCTCGTCACCCTCGGCGCCGCCGTCCTCTCCGTCACCACGAAGCAGCTCGTGCACGCCGCGCTCTGGCTTGTGGTCGCGCTCGGCGGCCTCGCCGTCGAGTACCTCCTGCTGACCGCCGAGTTCATCGCCTGGGTCCAGGTGCTGATCTACGTCGGCTCGGTCGTCGTCCTGCTCCTCTTCGGACTGATGCTCACCAAGGCGCCGATCGGCCGCTCCCCGGACGCCGACTCCGGCAACCGGCCGGTCGCCCTCGCCGTCGCCGCGGCCGCCGCCGCGGCGCTCGTCTGGGTGGTCTGGGACGCCTTCCGCAAGACCTGGATCGAGCTGGACGGGCCCGCGCAGGGCTCCACCGACGTGACCGGCGAGTTCCTCTTCCGGCACTGGGTGCTGCCCTTCGAGGCGCTCTCGGTCCTGCTGCTCGCCGCCCTGGTCGGCGCCATCGTCCTGTCCCGCAAGAAGCCGGAAGGGGAGCGGGACTGATGCACCTCGCCTACCCCGCCGTCCTCGCCGCGCTCCTCTTCTGCGTCGGCCTGTACGGCGTCCTCGCCCGCCGCAACGCCATCCTGGTCCTGATGTCGGTCGAGCTGATGCTCAACGCCGTCAACCTCAACCTGGTCGCCTTCGACGTCTGGCTGCGCGACGCCCTCCACGCCGGCCAGGCCCTCACCCTCTTCACCATCGCCATCGCCGCCGCCGAGATCGGCATCGGCCTCGCGATCGTCCTGATGGTCCACCGCAACCGGGGCACGGCCGACGTCGACCGCCTCCGCGACACGGCGGAACGGCAGCGGTCCGCAGACGAGAAGGCCGAGGCCGCCGCGTGACCACCACGACCCTCGCCGTCCTCGTCCCCGTCCTGCCCTTCCTCGGCGCCCTCGCCGGACTCGCCACCGGCCGCGCCGCGCCCGGCTTCGTCCGCCCGCTCGCCGTCCTGCCGACGCTCGCCGCCGCCGTCCTCGCCGTCCTCGTCGCCGTCCGCCAGGGCGGGAACACGGTCATCGAGGCGTCCACCGAGCTCACCCCCACCGGCTCCGTGCCGATCACCCTGGGCCTCCACATCGACGGCTTCGCCGCCCTCGTGGCCGTCCTCGTCGGCGTGGTCGCGAGCTGCGTGCAGATCTACTCGACCGGCTACCTCCGCGAGGACCCGCGCTACCCCTCGTACGCGGCGCTCGTCTCCCTCTTCACCGCCGCGATGCTCCTCGTCGTCTACTCCGGCGACCTGATGGTGCTCCTGGTCGGCTGGGAGATCATGGGCATCTGCTCGTACTTCCTCGTCGGGCACTACTGGGAGACCCCCGAGGCGCGCTCCGCCTCCCTGAAGGCATTCCTCGTCACCAAGCTCGGCGACGTCCCCTTCCTCTTCGGGCTCTTCGCGCTCGCCGCCGACGCGGGCACCTTCCGCATCGACGGCATCCTCGCCACCGTCGCCAGCGGCGGCCTCGACCACCCCACCGTGGTGGCGCTCCTGCTCCTCGCGGGCGTCGCGGGCAAGTCCGCGCAGTTCCCGCTGCACACCTGGCTCCCGGACGCCATGGCCGGCCCGACGCCGGTCTCCGCGCTCATCCACGCGGCCACCATGGTCGCCGCCGGCATCTACTTCGTCGCCCGGCTGCTGCCGGTCTTCGCCGCCTCCGCCGCCGCGATGACCGTGCTCGCCGTGATGGCCGCGGTCACCATGGTCGGCTCGGCGCTCGCCGCGCTCGCCCAGGACGACATCAAGCGGGTCCTCGCCTACTCGACGATCGGCCAGCTCGGCTACATGGCGGGCGCGCTCGCCGTCGGCGACCGCGGCGCCGCCGTCTTCCACCTCCTGTCGCACGCCGCCTTCAAGGCGCTGCTCTTCCTCGCCGCCGGCGCGGTCATCCACGCCGCCGGCACCAACTCGCTCACCGCCATGTCCCGGATGGGCGGCCTGGCGAAGCGGATCCCCGACGCGTACTGGACGATGACCGTCGCCCTCCTCGCGCTGGCCGCGATCCCGCCCTTCGCCGGCTTCTTCTCCAAGGAGGCCGTCCTGGTCGCCGCCGAGCACACCGCGCTCGGCGACCGGGCCGGCGTCCCCGCCGGGGCCGGCTGGACCGTCCTCGTCGCGGGCCTGCTGACCGCCCTGCTCACCGCCGCGTACGCGCTCCGCCTCTGGCTGCGCGCCTTCCGCGGCCGGGGCGCCGAGGCACCGGACCACGGACGCCAGCCGATCGCGATGACCGCCGTCCTGTGGGTCCTCGCGGTCCCGTCCCTCGGTTTCGGCCTGAGCGCGCTCGTCCTCGACGACTGGTTCGACGGCGAGGCGCTCCTGCCGACCCTCACCACCGCCGTCCTCGGCACCGGCCTCGCCGTCGCCGGCGGCGCCGTCACCTACGCCCTCTGGCGCACCCTCGCGGCCAGGGCCGTACCCCCCGTCCCGGTCCCGCACGTCGCCCACCCGGACGCCGACGCGGGCCTGGTCGAGGCGGAGGCGCTGCGCCTGCCGCACCCCGCCGAGGACCCGGCCGACCCCGGCCGCGCCCTCCTCGGCCCGCTGCACGGCGCCGCCGCCGACGGCTTCCACCTGGACGCCCTCTACCGGAAGGTGTTCGTCCGCCCGGTGCTCGGTGCCGCCTCCCTGGTCCGCTTCCTGGACCGCGAGGTCGTCGACACCTACGTGCGCGGCGCCGCCGGCACCGCCAAGGGCCTCGGATGGCTCGTCCGCCGCGCCCAGACCGGCAACGTGCAGACCTACCTCAGCGCCCTGCTCGCCGGCTCCGTCGTCCTGGCGATCGCCGCCGTCGCCCTCGCCAACGCCTTCGCCGGAGCGTGAGCCGTGATCGATATCAGCGAACCCGTGATGCAGTCCCTCCTCGCCTTCCTCGTCGTCGCGCCGCTCCTCGGCGCCGCCGCCGCGCTCCTGCCCGCCCCGCCCGGACTGAAGGGGAAGTCGCCCGAGCAGGCGGTGCTCCGCCACGGCGTCACCGTCACCGGCGTGATCCTCCTCGCGGCGATCGCCCTCGCCCTGGGCTTCGACCACGACGACCCGTCGAGGATGCAGGCCACCACCGACATCAGCTGGATCAGGGCGCTCGACGTGCGGATCCACCTCGGCGTCGACGGCATCTCCCTGCCCCTCCTGGTGCTGACCGCGCTGCTGACCTTCCTCTGCGCGCTGTACTCCTACTTCAAGATGCCGCAGGGCCCGACCCCGAAGGCGTTCGTCGCGCTGCTGCTCCTCCTGGAGGCCGGCACCCTCGCCACCTTCGCCGTCCTCGACCTGGTCCTCTTCTTCCTCGCCTTCGAGATGGTCCTGGTCCCGATGTACTTCCTCATCGCCCGCTGGGGCGGCGAGGGCCGCCGGGCCGCCGCCGGGAAGTTCATCCTCTACACGCTGCTCGGCTCCGTGGTCATGCTGCTCGGCCTGCTCCTCATCGGGATAAAGGCCGGCACCTTCGACATGGTCGCGCTCGCCACCGACAACGGCCGCGGACTGACCACGTCCGTGCAGGTCACCGCCGTCCTCGCGATCGGCCTCGGGCTCGCCGTGAAGACCCCGATGTGGCCCCTGCACTCCTGGCTGCCGGACGCCCACACCGCCGCTCCCACGGTCGGCTCGGTCCTCCTCGCGGGCGTGCTCCTCAAGATGGGCACGTACGGCTTCGTCCGCATCGCGCTGCCCATCGCCCCCGACGGCATGCACACCCTCGCGCCCTACCTGGCCGCCTTCGCCGCCGCCGGCATCGTCTACGGCTCGCTGGCCTGCCTCGCGCTGGCCCTCCCGTCGCCCGACCACCGCCCCTCATCGAGCCGCTTCGCGGCGCGGCGCCCTCCCAGCGGCGCCAAGGGCGACCTCAAGCGGCTGATCGCGTACTCCTCCGTCGGCCACATGGGCTTCGTCCTCCTCGGCATCGCCACCCTGACCCCCACCGGCGTCAACGGCGCGCTCTTCGCCAACATCGCCCACGGCCTCATCACCGGCCTGCTCTTCTTCCTCGTCGGCGCCCTGAAGGACCGCTACGGCAGCGCCGACCTCGACACCCTCGCCGGGGCCACCGGCGCCGCCCTCTACGGCCGCGCCCCCCGCCTCGGCGCCCTCCTCGCCTTCGCCGCCGTCGCCTCCCTGGGCCTGCCGGGCCTGGCCGGCTTCTGGGGCGAGATGCTCGCCCTCTTCGCCGCCTTCGACCCGGCCGAGGGGCTCAGCCGCCCCGCGTACCTCGTCTTCATGGCCCTCGGCGGCCTCGGCACCCTGCTCACCGCCGCCTACCTGCTGATCGTCGTCCGCCGCGTCTGCATGGGCGGCCCCCGCCCGGCCGGCGAGCCGGAGCTCGCCGACGTCCAGCCGTACGAGCTGGCCGCCTGGACCCCGCTCGTCGCCCTCACCGTCCTCGCCGGACTCTGGCCCGCGGTCCTCCTCGGCCTCACCGACCCGGCCGTCCAGCAGCTCCTCGCGGGAGGCACCCAGTGATGCCGGCCACCACCTCGCTCGTCCAGTCCGTCGACTGGCTGACGATCGCGCCCCCGACCCTCACCGCCCTGGTCGCCCTCGGCGTCCTCGTCGCCGACCTCTTCGTCCCCGCCGCCCGCAAGCAGCTCCTCGGCTGGATCTCGGTCGCCGGCCTCGCCGCCGCCCTCGTCCTGCTCCTGCCGCTGCGCGCCGGCGACCGCGCCACCTTCTGCCTCACCCCCGCCGCCCAGACCGACAGCGCCGCCCAGACCGCCGGGTGCAGCTACACCGCCGACCACTTCACGCTGGTCATCCAGCTCCTCGTGCTCGGCGGCGCCCTCCTCACCGCCCTGCTGTCGCTGCCCGCCACCCGCGAGAAGCTCCCGGCCGGCGAGTACTGGTTCCTGCTGCTGTCCTCCGCCGCCGGAGCCGCCCTGCTGCCCGCCTCCCGCGACCTCGCCACCCTCGTGGTCGCCCTGGAGGTCGCCTCCCTGCCCGCCTTCGCGCTCGTCGGCCTCAAGCGTGGCGACCGCCGCTCCAGCGAGGCCGCCCTCAAGTTCTTCCTCTCCTCGGTGACCGCCACCGCCGTCACCCTCCTCGGCGTGAGCTTCGTCTACGCCGCCACCGGCACCCTCCACCTCACCGAGATCGCCGCCCGGCTCGACGAGGTCCCCCGCGAGCTCCAGACCCTCGCCGAGGCCGGCGTCGCCCTCACCCTCGTCGGCTTCGCCTTCAAGCTCGCCGCCGTCCCCTTCCACTTCTGGGTCCCCGACACCTACACGGGCGCGCCGCTGCCCGTCGCCGCCTACCTGTCGGTCGTCGGCAAGGCCGTCGGCTTCACGGGCCTCATCCTGGTGACGGTCGTCGCCTTCCCCCCGTACGCCGACGTCTGGGGCCCCGCCCTCGCCGTCCTCGCCGCCCTCACCATGACCGCGGGCAACGTCGCCGCCCTCCGCCAGGACCCCGCCCGCCCCGGCAGCGCGGTCCGGCTGCTCGCCTGGTCCTCCGTCGCCCAGGCCGGCTACCTCCTGGTGCCGATAGGGGCCGCCGCGTACTCCAGCGACGAACAGGTCGGCGCCACCGTCGCCTACGCCCTCATGTACGCCGTCGTGAACCTCGGCGCCTTCGCGGTCGTCGCCCTCGTCGCCCGTACCCACCCCGGCAAGCGGATCGCCGACCACGCCGGGCTCCACGCCACCAGCCCCGCCGCCGCCCTCGCGCTCGCCTTCTTCCTCCTGAACCTGGCCGGTCTGCCCCCGGGTATCATCGGCCTCTTCGCCAAGGTGACCGTCTTCTCGTCGGCCGTCGACGCGGGCCTCGGCTGGCTGGCCGTGGTCATGGGCGTCAACGTCGTCATCGGCCTCGCGTACTACCTGCGGTGGACCGCCCTGCTGTTCCGCACGCCCCAGGACGCGATCGCCGCCGAGCCGCGCCGGGCCCCCGCCCCCGTCACCCTGGCGATCGTGCTGACCGCCGCCGCCGGAGCCGTCCTGTCGGGCTACCCGCAGTTCGCCCTCCGCTTCGCGACGACCGCACTGTTCTGACCCCCCACGCGACCTAGGAGCAACACCCCGTGCTGAACGGATTCAAGGACTTCATACTTCGCGGGAACGTCATCTCGATGGCCATCGGACTGGCCGTCGGCACCGCGTTCACCGCCGTCGTCACCGGCTTCAGCAAGGCGTTCATCACCCCGCTCATCGGCCTCGCCACCGGCTCCGTGGGCAACTTCAACGACGCGCAGTTCCACGTCGGCAAGACCGTCTTCCCCTACGGCCTGGCGATCTCCGCCACCATCGCGTTCGTCATCACCGCCGCCGTCCTCTACTTCCTGATCGTCGCCCCGCTGGCGAAGGTCCAGGAGCGGTTCGCCAAGGAGGAGGCCGCCGACCCCAAGGCCGAGAAGCGCGACTGCCCCCGCTGCTTCACCGAGATCCCGGCCGTCGCCTCCCGCTGCGCCCACTGCACCAGCGAGGTCGAGCCGGTCGCCGCCGGCCTGGAGAAGCTCTCCGTCACGTCCGCCCGCTGACCGGGCTCCCTCACCCGAACGGCGCAACACGCCCCCCGTGCGGCCGGGGGAACCGCAGCCTCCCGCCTGGCGTTGACCAGTACGTGAGGGTCCACTGGACGCGTGGACCACGAAGCAAAGGGTTCCCCTGCCGCACCACTTGGAGGGCGTACCGTGCACCGCCGGCACAACGGGCTGAGGACCGCCGTACTCCTCGGAGGGCTCTCCGCCCTCATCATCGTCATCGGCAGCTTCTTCGGCCGTACGGGCCTGATCGTCGGACTCGTCGTCGCGATCGGCACCAACGCGTACGCGTACTGGAACAGCGACAAGCTGGCCCTGCGCGCCATGCGCGCCCGCCCCGTCAGCGAATTCGAGGCCCCCGCCCTCTACCGGATGGTGCGGGAGCTCTCCACCCAGGCACGCCAGCCGATGCCGCGCCTCTACATCTCGCCGACCCAGGCGCCCAACGCCTTCGCCACCGGCCGCAACCCGCGCAACGCGGCCGTCTGCTGCACCGAGGGCATCCTCGCGATCCTCGACGAGCGCGAGCTGCGCGGCGTCATCGGCCACGAACTGAGCCACGTCTACAACCGGGACATCCTCATCTCCTCGGTCGCCGGCGCGCTCGCCTCCGTCGTGATGTTCCTGGTCAACTTCGCCTGGCTCATCCCCGTCGGCCGCTCCAGCGACGACGACGGACCCGGCCTCCTCGGCTACCTGATGGTCCTGATCCTCGGCCCCGTCGCCGCCTCCATCATCCAGCTGGCCATCTCCCGCTCCCGCGAGTACGAGGCCGACGCCTCCGGCGCCCAGCTCACCGGCGACCCCCTCGCCCTCGCCGACGCCCTCAGGAAACTCGAAGCCGGCACCAAGCAGCTCCCGCTGCCCCCCGAGCCGAGGATCGAGACCGCGAGCCACATGATGATCGCGAACCCCTTCCGTCCGGGTAAGGGACTCTCCAAGATGTTCTCGACCCACCCGCCCATGGCCGAGCGGATCGCCCGGCTCGAAGAGATGGCAGGTCGCCGCCCGTGAAGACCGTTCTCAACGTCATATGGCTCGTCCTCTCCGGCTTCTGGCTGTTCCTCGGCTACCTCCTCGCCGGAGTGCTGCTCTGCGTCACGATCATCGGCATCCCCTTCGGACTGGCCGCCTTCCGCATCGGCCTCTACGCCCTCTGGCCCTTCGGCCGCACCGTCGTCGACAAGCCCGGAGCCGGCGCCGCCTCCTGCGTCGGCAACGTCCTCTGGCTGGTCCTCGCCGGCTGGTGGCTCGCCATCGGCCACGTCGTCACCGGCGTCGCGCTCTGCGTCACGATCATCGGCATCCCGCTCGGCATCGCGAACTTCAAGCTCATCCCCGTCTCCCTGCTGCCCCTCGGCAAGGACATCGTCCCCACCGACCAGGCGTACGGCGGCCAGGCGCACTCCCCGCAGACGTACGGCCGCCCCGGCTTCTGAGAAACCGGCCACCCCGTGCGGAACGCGCGCTACGCCCTGCTCTCCGGCCTCCACGCCGTCGCCCTCTGCCACGACGTGCGCGGCCTCTACGGCGACCCCGTGCCGCCCCCGCGGGTCCGCCACGAACTGCGCGGCTGCGAACCGCGCGGCGAGCTGGCCCGGGCCGTCACCCAGGCGATCGTCGAGGGCACGGCCCCGCTCGGCACGCTCGACGTCGAGACCCCGGGCGGCGGCTGGCGGCTCGCCGCCGTCCGGGTCCTCGGCGCCCGCGGCGACGTCGTCACCGTCGAGTCCGCCGGCCCGCCGCGCCGCCTGCACGGGGCGTACGGCGCCGTCCCCTGCGCCAACCTCGTACCGGTCCCGCCGCGCCCGCCCGAGGAGCCGGCCCACGAGGACGTCACCTTCCTCGGCTGCTCCCCGCGCGGCGCGCTCCGCGACGCCCTGGCCGCCGGCGCCACCGAGTTCGAGACCGTCCGCTACCAGGTCCTCGACCGGACCTCGGGGCCCCAGCACGAGGCGGAGGCCGGCCGGGTGACCGCCGCCGCGGACTCCCGCCTCCACCACGGGCTCGTCGACCTGACCGTGGCCTTCCCCCGCTCCGGCCTGATCCCGCCGCGGACCCGCGAGGTCTGGGACCTCTTCCACGGGTACGAGCCGCCGCCCGCCCCCGGCACCTGGCGCCGCTACACCGGCCCCGCGCGCGCCGAGTGGCTGAACCAGGCCGCCCGCCGCGCCCGCCGCGACCCGCGGCCCGTCCCCGGCACCGTGTACGAACTCGACGGGCACGGCATCACCGACGGGGACGCCCTCCTCTGCGCCCTCGGCGAGGCCGTCCTCGGCCCCGGCCGCGCCTTCGAGGCGGGCTCCCCCCGCGCCCTCGGCGAGGAGCTGTCCGGCTGCGTCCTGGTCTGGCACCGCGCCGACGTCGCCCGCGCCTGCCTCGGCGTCACCCCGCTCCTCGCCGTCCCCCGCCCCGCCACCTTCCAGGAGTTCGTCGACGGCCTCAGGGCCGGGGGCGTCCGGGTCGTCCTCGACTGACCGCGTACGCCACCACGCCCGCCGCCAGCACCGCCGTCCCGGCCAGCACCGAGCCCAGCGGCAGCGCCGCCGCCAGCGCCGCGCACCCGGCGAGCCCCGCCGCCGCCAGGACCCGGTGGCGCCCGCCCAGCGTCCACGCCGAGGCGTTCGCGATCCCGTAGTAGGCGAGGACGCCGAAGGACGAGAAGCCGATCGCGCCCCGCACGTCCGCCGTCGCCGCCGCCACGGCCACCACCGCGCCCACGGCCAGCTCCGCCCGGTGCGGCACCCGGAACCGCGGGTGCACGACGGCCAGCCCGCCGGGCAGGTACCCGTCCCTGGCCATCGCCAGCGTCGTACGGGACACCCCGAGGATCAGCGAGAGCAGCGAGCCCAGCGCCGCGACCGCCGCCCCGGCGGTCACCACCGGCACCAGCCAGGAGGCGTCCGCCGCCCGCACGGCGTCGGCGAGCGGCGCGCCGGAGCCGGCCAGGCCGAGCGGCCCGAGCGCCACCAGGACGGCCACCGCGACCAGCGCGTACACCCCGAGCGCGAGGCCCAGCGCGAGCGGCACCGCCCGGGGGATCGTCCGCGCCGGATCGCGCACCTCCTCGCCGAGCGTGGCGATCCGCGCGTACCCCGCGAACGCGAAGAAGAGCAAACCGGCGGCCTGCAGCACCCCGCCGGGGGACACCTCGCCGGAGAGCCCGAAGCGGCCCCCGGGAGCACCCGCGAAGGAGGCCGTGACGACGGCCGCGAGCACCGCGAGGACCCCCGCCACGATCACCCGCGCCAGCAGCGCCGACTTCTGCACGCCCCGGTAGTTGACCGCCGTCAGGGCGACCACGGCGGCCACCGCCACCGCGTGCGCCCGCTCCGGCCACAGATAGGCGCCGACGGTCAGCGCCATCGCCGCGCAGGAGGCCGTCTTGCCCACCACGAAGGCCCACCCCGCCAGATGCCCCCAGAAGGGACCCAGCCGTTCGCGACCGTACACGTAGGTGCCGCCGGACTCCGGGTACAGGGCGGCGAGCCGGGCCGAGGCCATCGCGTTGCAGTACGCCACCGCGGCGGCGAGCCCCAGCGCCGTCAGCAGCCCCGCCGAGGTCCCGGCCGCGCCGGCGGCCGGCCCGAGGGCCACGAAGATCCCGGCGCCGACCATGGCGCCCAGCCCGACGACGACGGCGTCGAAGACGCCGAGGGAACGGCTGAGTCCGGCGTTCACGAGCGACCTGTCTCCCGCAGAGTGATGTTGAGCCGCCCGGTCAGGCCGAGCGACGGATCGGCCGTCCCAGGAAACACCCTCGGCACGCCGTGGTACACCCACCGAGACTCCCCGCCGAAGACGAAGAGGTCCCCGGAGTCCAGCTCCACGTCGGTCCAGGGCCGGCCCCGCCCCTCGGCGTTGCCCAGCCGGAAGACACAGCGGTCGCCGAGGCTCAGCGACACCACGGGCGCCCCGGAGCGCTCCTCCCGGTCCTGGTGCATGCCCATCCGGGCGCCGTCCCCGTAGAAGTTCACCAGCGCCGTGTCGGGCGCGTAGCCGCCGTCCCCGCCGTACGCCTCGGCCACCGCCGCCCGCCCCAACTCCACCAGCCACCCGGGCAGTTCGACGGCGACGGAGTCGAGGTAGCGGTACGGCACCCACTGCCGCCCCAGGCACAGCGAACGCACCGACATCACGCCCCCGCCGGGCAGCACGGTCCGCCGGTACGCCAGCGGGCCGCGCCCGAACTCGCGGCAGGCCGCGACCAGTTCCCGCTGCCGGCCGGCCGGCAGCCACCCGGGCACGTGCACCGCGCCGGGCGCGACCTCCGTCCGCTCGCGCGGGAAGAGCCCCTCGGTCACGCGAGGGCTCCCTCCAGGCCGAGCAGCGACCGCTTGCGCTCCGGACCGGCCGCGTACCCGCGCAGGCTCCCGTCCGCGCCGATCACCCGGTGGCAGGGCCGCACCACGAGCAGCGGATTGCGCCCGATCGCCGTCCCCACCGCCCGCACCCCGGGCCCGCCGGCCCCGACCCGCCGCCCGATCTCGCCGTAGCTGACGGTCGTCCCGTACGGGATCTCCTCCAGGGCCGCCCAGACCCGCCGCTGGAACTCCGTCCCGGCGCCGGTGTCCAGCGGCACGTCGAACCGCTCCCGCCGCCCGCCGAAGTACTCCTCCAGCTGCCGCACCGCCTCGCCGAAGGCCCCCTGGTCACGGACCCAGCCGTCCCCGACCGCGACGGCCCCCTTCTGCCCCGGCAGCGAGAGCGACCGCAGCACGGCCCGGCCCCCCGCGGAGAGCCGCCCGGTCAGCAGCATCTCGCCCAGGGGGCCGTCGGCGTACGCGTACACGGTGATGTCGTCCATGGCTCCAGTGTGCGAGCCCCGCCGCCCGGAGACCGGCGGCTTTCGGACACGACCCTGAGGGACCCGGAAGGGTCAGCGGTAGTTCACGAACTGGATCGCGAAGTCGAAGTCCTTGCCCTTGAGCAGCGCCTGCACCGCCTGGAGGTCGTCACGGCTCTTCGAGCTGACCCGCAGCTCGTCGCCCTGCACCTGCGCCTTGACGCCCTTGGGGCCCTCGTCGCGGATGGTCTTCGCGACCTTCTTCGCGTTCTCCTGCGAGATGCCCTCGGTGACCGACGCGAAGAGCTTGTACTCCTTGCCGGACAGCTGCGGCTCGCCCTCGACCTCCAGCGACTTCAGCGAGATCCCCCGCTTGATCAGCTTGGACTGGAAGATGTCGAGGATCGCCATCACGCGCTCCTCGCCGTTCGCCTGCATCAGGATCTTCTCGCCCGACCAGGAGATCGAGGCGTTGGTTCCCTTGAAGTCGTAGCGCTGGGAGATCTCCTTCACGGCCTGGTTGAGGGCGTTGTCGACCTCCTGCCGCTCGACCTTGGAGACGATGTCGAAACTGGAGTCGGCCATGACTCGTGGCTCCTTGCTCGGATGCTGTGGGGTACCCCCAAAGCCTAGGGGGTGACCCGGCGCCCCAACCGCTGATCAACCGGGTGGCGAACCACCCCCCGGGATCAGGTATTGTTTACGTCGTTGCCACGGAACACCGCCGGAAAGCGGGGAACCAAGGCGACGACCCATGGCGATGTGCCCGAGTGGCCAATGGGAGCGGACTGTAAATCCGTCGGCTTAGCCTACCCAGGTTCGAATCCTGGCGTCGCCACACTGAATGAAGGTCCCCGGTGTTCGCACCGGGGACCTTCTTCGTGCTGTCCGTGGACGGGGGGCGGCCGGTCAGTTGCCGGCCACGCTCCTCACCGCGACCGTGACCGGGGTCGAGCCGCCGACCAGTTCCAGGGTCAGGCCGGCCGTGCCGGGGGAGTCCACCAGTTCGGCGAGGACCGCCGCCACGTCGTCGCGGGGGACCGGGCCGCGGCCCGTGCGGGCCTCCAGGCGGACCAGGCCCGTGCCGGCGTCGTCGGTGAGCATGCCGGGGCGCAGGACCGTCCACTCCAGGCCCTCGCGGGAGCGGACCGCGTCGTCCGCCGCGCCCTTCGCCCGCAGGTAGACGTCGAAGACCTCGTCGCCCTCGTGCCGGGCGTCCGCGCCCATCGAGGAGACGACGACGAAGCGGCGGACGCCCGCCCGCTCCGCCGCGTCCGCGAACAGGACCGCGGCCCCGCGGTCCACCGTGTCCTTGCGGGCGGCCCCGCTGTCCGGGCCCGCGCCCGCGGCGAAGACGGCCGCGTCCGCGCCCCGCAGGACCTCCGCGACCTCCTCCACGGACGCCGCCTCCAGATCCAGCACGACGGACTCCGCGCCCGCCGTCCGCAGGTCCTCCGCCTGCTCCGGGCGGCGGATCAGCCCGACCGCCTCGTGTCCGCCCGCCGAGAGCAGCCGCTCCAGGCGCAGGGCGATCCGACCGTGTCCTCCAGCGATGACGATGCGCATGTTCCGACCGTACGGCTCAGCGGGCCGCCGGGCCTCCCGGCTCGGGCCGCCCGGCCTGTCGCGGCAGGTCCAGCGCCGCCGCCGAGTCGCAGTACTCCCGCACCGCGCTCGTCCGCGCCACCACCCGCCCCCGGTGCACCACGATCCGGCTGTACGCCAGCGACAGCACGCCCGCGAGCCGCTCGCCCCGCACCGCCACCAGCTCCGCCGGGAAACCCGCCTCGACCCGGACCTCCGGAAGGCCCATCGCCTCCCGCGCCCGGGCGCTCACCGCCCCGTACGCCTCCTCCGGCTCCAGGCCCTCCAGCGAGGCCAGCAGGAAGGCCGCCTCCAGCGGGTCCCCGCGCCCCACCGGGTTCGCCGCGTCCCGCAGCGCCCCGCCGCCCGCCGCCAGCCGCACCCCCGCCGACCGCAGCAGCCGCACCGGCGCCGGGCCCCGCCGCTCGGTCCCCGCGCAGCCGCCCTGCGGCAGGCACACCACCGTCACGCCCGCCGCCGCCAGCCGGTCCGCCGCCCGGCCCGCCACGTCCTCCGGCAGCCGGGAGAGCCCCGCGCACGGGCCGATCGCCACCCCGGGCCGCAGCCCGCCCGCCATCGCCGCGAAGCGGGCGAGCCGCGCCGGGTCGTCCCCGTCCGTGTGCAGGTCCACGGGCACGCCGTGCTCGGCCGCCACCTCCAGGACCGCCTCCACGTACCCCGTCGGGTCCGGGTCCAGGTCCGGGCAGCCGCCCACCACCCCGGCGCCCATCTTCACCGCGTCCCGCAGCATCGCGAGGCCGTCCGCGCCCGCCGCCCCGGTCAGCAGCCGGGGCACCGCCACCGCCGTGAGGTCCGTCAGCCCGCGCAGCGAGCGCCGGGCCTGGAGGACGGCCTCCAGCGGGCCCAGCGCGTGCACGTCGCCGATCCGGACGTGGGCCCGCAGCGCGGTCGCCCCGTGCCCGAGCTGGAGCAGCGCCGCCTCGGTGGCCCGGCGCTGCACCTCCTCGGGGGCGTAGGAGACCGGCCCGGGGGCGTCCGCGGAGAGCGCCGTGTCGGCGTGGGCGTGCGGCTCGGCCGGCGCCGGCAGCAGCAGGTGGCCGGCCAGGTCCACCCGGGTGCCCGCGGCGCTCAGGCTGCCCGCCGTGCCGACGGCCTCGATCCGGCCCCGCACGAGCCGCACGTCCACGGTCCGCCCGTCGGCCAGCCGGGCGTTCGACAGCAGGAGCGCCTTCGCGTCCTCGGTCGCCGCGCCGCCCGCGTCGCCCGCGTCGTCGGAGGGCGGACGGGGCTGCTTGCTGTCGGCCGACATCGGGCTCCTCACCAAGTCACCAAGATCGAGATCACGCAGCGTGGGGGAGAGCCTAGGGGCGGCCGGGGCCGCCTTCGAGGAGGAGCGCAATAGTCGTACCGATGAGTCCACGAGTGGCGTACGGGACGGGTGCGAGGGCCCTCCGGAGCACCCCGCTCCAAAGGATTTGGGTGATGGGCCGCAGACCGTGTAATGTCTTCCTCGCTCGCCCCAATAGCTCAGTCGGCAGAGCGTCTCCATGGTAAGGAGAAGGTCTACGGTTCGATTCCGTATTGGGGCTCTGGTGTAGGGAATCCCGCCTTCGGGCGGGGCTACCGACATCAAAGCGGTGTAGCTCAGTCGGTAGAGCAAGCGGCTCATAATCGCTGTGTCACCGGTTCAAGTCCGGTCACCGCTACACACGGTAGCCGATTGTGGGGTCGGTCCTGCGATCGGCTACTCTTTCATGCGTTCATCCATCCCATCCGTCCGTCAAGGAGCACTCACGTGGCTGCCACCGACGTCCGCCCGAAGATCACGCTGGCCTGCGTGGAGTGCAAGGAGCGGAACTACATCACCAAGAAGAACCGGCGCAACAACCCGGACCGTCTTGAGATGAAGAAGCACTGCCCCCGCTGCAACTCGCACACCGCGCACCGCGAGACGCGCTAATCAGGCTCGTTCACGAGGCCGTCCCCGCCAGGGGGCGGCCTCGTGGCGTTTCCCGGCACGCCCAGCACTATCGGCAAAAGATCCAGCAGGAGGTATCGAGTCCATGGCGCTCGACCAGTCCTTCGTGGGCCGGACCTATCCGCCCACCGCGCCCTACGAGGTCGGCCGCGAGAAGATCCGCGAATTCGCCGAGGCGATCGGTGACGCGAATCCCGCGTACACCGACCCCGAGGCGGCCAAGGAACTCGGCCACCCCGATGTGATCGCCCCGCCGACCTTCGTGTTCGCCATCACGTTCAAGGCCGCCGGCCAGGTGATCGAGGACCCGCAGCTCGGCCTCGACTACAGCCGCGTCGTCCACGGCGACCAGAAGTTCGCCCACACCCGGCCCGTCCGCGCCGGCGACCGCCTCGCGGTCACCTCCACCATCGAGGCGATCAAGTCGATGGCCGGCAACGACATCCTGGACATCCGTGGCGAGGTCCACGACGAGACCGGCGAGCACGTCGTCACCGCCTGGACCAAGCTCGTCTCCCGTGCCCCCGAGGAGGCCTGACCATGACCGCGAAGATCGCCTACGACGAGGTCGAGGCCGGCACCGAGCTGCCCGCGCGGACCTTCCCCGTGACCCGCGCCACCCTCGTCCGGTACGCGGGCGCCTCCGGGGACTTCAACCCGATCCACTGGAACGAGAAGTTCGCCGTCGAGGTCGGGCTCCCGGACGTCATCGCCCACGGCATGTTCACCATGGCCGAGGCGATCCGCGTCGTCACCGACTGGGCCGGCGACCCCGCCGCCGTCGTCGAGTACGGCGTCCGCTTCACCAAGCCGGTCGTCGTCCCGAACGACGGCGTCGGCGCCCTGATCGAGGTCTCCGCCAAGGTCGCCGCCAAGCTGGACGACAACCTCGTCCGCGTCGACCTCACGGCCACCAGCGCCGGGCAGAAGGTGCTGGGGATGAGCCGGGCGGTCGTCCGGCTCGCCTGAGCGGCCACGACGGCTTGCTTTTTCGCTCGCGAAAAAGCAAGCCGTAATGTGGGGCGGGTGCAGCTCCTCAACGACGCCCCCCTCGCCCCCCTGACCACCTTCCGGCTCGGCGGGCCCGCCACCCGGCTCGTCACGGCCACCACCGACGACGAGGTGGTCGCCGCGGTCCGCGAGGCCGACGCCTCCGGGACGCCGCTGCTCGTCATCGGCGGCGGCTCCAACCTGGTCATCGGGGACAAGGGCTTCGAGGGGACCGCGCTGCGCATCGCCACCACCGGCTTCTCCCTCGACGGGACCCGGCTGGAGGTCGCCGCCGGTGAGGTCTGGACCGACGTCGTCGCCCGGACCGTGGAGGCCGGACTCGCCGGGGTCGAGTGCCTCGCCGGCATCCCCGGCTCGGCCGGCGCCACCCCGATCCAGAACGTCGGCGCGTACGGGCAGGACGTCTCCGCCACCATCGGCGAGGTCGTCGCCTACGACCGCCGCGCCGAGGAGACGGTCACCCTCGCGAACGCCGAGTGCGCCTTCTCGTACCGGCACAGCCTCTTCAAGGAGCACCCCGAGCGGTACGTCGTGCTGCGGGTCCGCTTCGAGCTGGAGGACGCCGGCGGGATGTCGGCGCCGATCGCGTACCCGGAGACCGCCCGCGCCCTCGGCGTGGAGGCCGGCGACCGCGTGCCGCTCGCGACCGCCCGCGAGACCGTCCTGAGGCTGCGCGCGGGCAAGGGCATGGTCCTGGACCCCGAGGACCACGACACCTGGTCCGCCGGCTCCTTCTTCACCAATCCGGTCCTCACGGCGGAGCAGTACGCGGACTTCCTCGCGCGCGTGGCCGGCCGCCTCGGCCCCGAGGTCGCCCCGCCCGCCTACCCGGCGGGCGAGGGTCTCACCAAGACCTCCGCCGCCTGGCTCATCGACAAGGCCGGCTTCACCAAGGGGTACGGATCCGGCCCCGCCCGCATCTCCACCAAGCACACCCTCGCCCTCACCAACCGCGGCGAGGCCACCACCGAGGACCTGCTGGCCCTCGCCCGCGAGGTCGTCGCCGGCGTCCGGGATGCCTTCGGGATCACCCTCGTCAACGAGCCCGTGACGGTCGGCGTCCAGCTCTGAGCCGCCGCTAGTGGGCGACGCCCACGCCCTGCCGCACGGTCCGCGGGTCGTCGACCGCCGCCAGCATCGCGTGCGCCACGTCCGCGCGGGCCAGGGTGCGGCCCCGGGGCGGGTTGCCGCCGACGACCGTGCGGTAGCGGCCGGTGAGCGGCTTGTCCGTCAGTTTGGGCGGGCGGACCGAGGTCCAGTCGGTGGCGCTCGCGGCCAGCTCGGACTCCATGACCCGCAGGTCGGCGTAGACGTCCTTCAGGACCCGGCTGATCACCGCCAGGACGGCCTTGTCGAGCAGGCCCTCGTCCGCCGGGGCCGGTCCCACGGGGGCCGCGCTGACCACGACGAGCCGCCGCACGCCCGTCTCGCCCATGGCGGCGAGCACCGGCCGGGTCAGCCGTGCGGCGATGCCGGCGGCCGCGTCCGCCCGGCTGCGGGCTCCCAGGCCCGAGAGGACCGCGTCCCTGCCCGCCACCGCGGGGCGCAGGGCCCCCGCGTCGGAGAGGTCGGCGCGGAAGACCTCCAGGCGTTCCCCGGTCACCGCGAAGCGTGCGGGATCCCGCACGACCGCCGTCACCTCGTGGCCGGCCCCCAGGGCCTGCCGGACGATCTCCTGACCGATGCCGCCGGTCGCACCGAAGACGGTGAGCTTCATGACGCAGCCTCCTAGGTGGGTGAGTACTCACTCACCCCAGGGTGGGTGGATACTCACTCACAGGTCAAGCCTGCGTGGAGGATGCATGGAACAGAAGCCGACCCGGGTCCGGATCGTCGACGCCGCGCGCGACCTCATGGGCACCGTGGGCCTCGCCCGCACCACCACCAAGGAGATCGCCCGGGCGGCGGGCTGCTCGGAGGCCGCGCTCTACAAGCACTTCGCCAGCAAGGAAGAGCTGTTCCTCACCGTCCTCACCGAACGGCTGCCCCGGCTCGGCGGCCTCCTGGAGACGCTCGCCGCCGACCCCGGCGGCCGCACGGTCGAGGAGAACCTCACCGAGATCGCCCGGCAGGCCGCCCTCTTCTATGAGCAGACCTTCCCGATCGCCGCCTCGCTGTACGCGGAGCCCCGGCTCAAGGCCCGCCACGACGCCGGCATGCGGGAGCTCGGCGCCGGAGCGCACAAGCCGATCGAAGGACTCGCCGGCTACCTGCGGGCCGAGCAGCGGCACGGCCGCGTCGCCCCCGACGCCGACCCGGCAGCCGCCGCCGCGCTCCTCCTCGGGGCCTGCGCGCAGCGGGCGTTCGCCTACGAGTCGACCCCCGAAGGCCGGCCGCCGCAGTCGCTCGACGACTTCGCCCGCGCCGTCGCCCGCACCCTGACGCGGGCGCTCAGCTAGCCAGCCACGCGTCGATCCCGGCCAGCATCCCCTTCCGCACGCCCTCCGGCGCCGCGGAGCCCCGGACCGACTGCCGGGCCAGCTCCGCCAGTTCCGCGTCCGTGAAGCCGTGGTGGCGGCGGGCGATCTCGTACTGGGCGGCCAGCCGGGAGCCGAAGAGGAGGGGGTCGTCGGCGCCCAGGGCCAGCGGGACGCCCGCGTCGAAGAGGGTCCGCAGCGGGACGTCCTCGTGCTTCTCGTACACCCCCAGCGCCACGTTCGACGCCGGGCACACCTCGCACGTCACGCCGCGCTCGGCGAGCTTGCGCAGCAGCCGCTCGTCCTCGGCCGCCCGCACGCCGTGCCCGACGCGGGCCGCCCGCAGGTCGTCCAGGCAGTCGCGCACGGAGGAGGGGCCGGTCAGCTCGCCGCCGTGCGGGGCCGCCAGGAGGCCGCCCTCGCGGGCGATCGCGAAGGCCCGGTCGAAGTCGCGGGCCATGCCCCGGCGCTCGTCGTTGGAGAGCCCGAAGCCCACCACGCCCCGGTCCGCGTACCGCACCGCGAGGCGGGCGAGGGTGCGGGCCTCCAGGGGGTGCTTCATCCGGTTCGCCGCGACCAGGACGCGCATGCCGAGGCCGGTCTCCCGGGAAGCCGAGTCGACCGCGTCCAGGATGATCTCCAGGGCCGGGATGAGGCCGCCCAGGTGCGGTGCGTACGAGGTCGGGTCGACCTGGATCTCCAGCCACCCCGAACCGTCCCGCACGTCCTCCTGCGCCGCCTCCCGCACCAGCCGCCGGATGTCCTCCGGCGAGCGCAGGCAGGAGCGGGCGATGTCGTACAGGCGCTGGAAGCGGAACCAGCCGCGCTCGTCGGTCGCCCGCAGCTGCGGCGGCGTCCCGCTCTTCAAGGCCTCCGGCAGGTGCACCCCGTACTTGTCGGCCAGTTCGAGGAGGGTCGAGGGCCGCATCGAACCGGTGAAGTGCAGGTGCAGGTGGGCCTTGGGCAACAGGGTGAGATCGCGGGGGTGCTCCATCGCCCGATCCTGCCTTACCCGAATGGCGGTATGCACGGCGATTCCCCGATCGATACCAGCCCGAACGCAAAAACGGGCCCCGGTTCCGAGGAACCGGGGCCCGTCTTCGCGTTCGGCGGATCAGTCGCGGGCCTCGGCCAGCAGCTTCTGGATCCGGGACACGCCCTCCACCAGGTCCTCGTCACCGAGCGCGTACGAAAGACGCAGGTAGCCGGGGGTGCCGAAGGCCTCGCCGGGCACGACCGCGACCTCGGCCTCGTCCAGGATCAGCGCGGCCAGCTCGACGGAGCTCTGCGGGCGCTTGCCGCGGATCTCCTTGCCGATCAGCGCCTTCACCGACGGGTACGCGTAGAACGCGCCCTCGGGGGTCGGGCAGTAGACGCCCTCGATCTCGTTGAGCATCCGCACGATCGTCTGGCGGCGCCGGTCGAAGGCGGCGCGCATCTCGGCGACCGCGTCCAGGTTCCCGGAGACGGCGGCCAGCGCGGCCACCTGGGCCACGTTGGAGACGTTGGAGGTGGCGTGCGACTGGAGGTTGGTCGCGGCCTTCACGACGTCCTTCGGGCCGACGATCCACCCGACGCGCCAGCCGGTCATCGCGTACGTCTTGGCGACGCCGTTCACGACGATGCACTTGTCGCGCAGCTCGGGCACGATCGCCGGCAGCGAGGTGAACTTCGCGTCGCCGTAGACCAGGTGCTCGTAGATCTCGTCGGTGAGGACCCACAGGCCGTGCTCGACGGCCCAGCGGCCGATCGCCTCGGCGTCGGCCTCGCTGTAGACGGCGCCCGTCGGGTTCGAGGGGGAGACGAAGAGGACGACCTTGGTCCGCTCGGTGCGGGCCGCCTCCAGCTGCTCCACCGAGACGCGGTAGCCGGTGGTCTCGTCGGCCACGACCTCCACCGGGACACCGCCGGCGAGCCGGATCGACTCCGGGTAGGTGGTCCAGTAGGGGGCCGGGACGATGACCTCGTCGCCCGGGTCGAGGATCGCGGCGAACGCCTCGTAGATCGCCTGCTTGCCGCCGTTGGTGACCAGGACCTGGGAGGCGTCGACCTCGTAGCCGGAGTCGCGGAGCGTCTTGGCGGCGATCGCGGCCTTCAGCTCGGGCAGGCCGCCGGCCGGCGTGTAGCGGTGGTACTTCGGGTTCTTGCAGGCCTCGACGGCCGCGTCGACGATGTAGTCCGGGGTCGGGAAGTCGGGCTCGCCGGCGCCGAAACCGATCACCGGGCGCCCGGCGGCCTTGAGGGCCTTGGCCTTGGCGTCGACGGCGAGGGTGGCGGACTCGGAGATCGCACCGATCCGGGCGGAGACCCGACGCTCGGTGGGAGGGGTAGCAGCGCTCATGCGGCCATCGTCCCAGACCGTTTCCCGGCCCGGCACACAGGTTTCAGGGAGCGGACAGGAGCGGTCGATACCGGTCGGGAAGGGGCCCGCGGGCAGGTCGGCGCGGTTCCTGTTCGACGTGAGGGCCCAAGGTCACGTACACTCACTCCTCGTTGGCCCGCACCGGCCCCGTCACACATGGGGTAGGTTGGGGGACACCGCAAAGGGTCGTAGCTCAATTGGTAGAGCACCGGTCTCCAAAACCGGCGGTTGGGGGTTCAAGTCCCTCCGGCCCTGCTACACACACCGCCAGGTTGTGTGCGCATGTACGTCTTCATTGCATTGTCGTGCGGCTCCACCCGGGCGCGGCACGGCCACGACCCGGAATCAGGTGAGAGATCGTGACGGACGCCGTTGGCTCCATCGACATGCCTGATGCCGAAGACGCGTCCGAGTCGAAGAAGAAGGGCCGCAAGGGCGGCAAGCGCGGGAAGAAGGGCCCCCTGGGCCGTCTCGCCGTCTTCTACCGGCAGATCGTCGCAGAGCTCCGCAAGGTCGTCTGGCCCACGCGTAGTCAGCTCACCTCGTACACCACGGTCGTCATCATCTTCGTGGTCGTGATGATCGGCCTGGTCACCGTGATTGACTTTGGCTTCCAGGAAGCAGTCAAGTACGTCTTCGGCTGACTTTTTGTTCCACCCCATCTGTATCGCAGGAAGAAGCAGCCACCGTGTCTGACGCGAACCTGAACGACGCCTTCGAGTCCGAGTCCGTCGAGGACGAGCTGGACATCGTCGAGGCCGCCGACGAGGACGAGGACCAGGACGAGGCTGCGGACGCCGCGGCGGACGACGCCGTCGAGGACTTCGAGGACGACGAGGACGCGGACGACGAGTCCGAGCCCGTCGCCGACGAGACCGAGGACGACGACGAGGCCGCCGAGGGCGAGGCCGACGAGGACGACGCCGAGGCCGAGGACGCGATCGAGGAGACCGAGGAGGAGGCCGAGCCGGCCGCCCCGGTCGACCCCGTCGCCGCGCTCCGCGAGGAGCTGCGCACCCTGCCCGGCGAGTGGTACGTCATCCACACCTACGCGGGCTACGAGAAGCGCGTGAAGGCCAACCTGGAGCAGCGCGCCGTCTCGCTCAACGTCGAGGACTTCATCTACCAGGCCGAGGTGCCCGAGGAAGAGATCGTCCAGATCAAGGGCGGCGAGCGGAAGAACGTCAAGCAGAACAAGCTCCCCGGTTACGTCCTCGTCCGCATGGACCTGACGAACGAGTCCTGGGGCGTCGTCCGCAACACCCCCGGCGTCACCGGCTTCGTGGGCAACGCCTACGACCCGTACCCGCTGACCCTGGACGAGATCGTCAAGATGCTCGCCCCGGAGGCCGAGGAGAAGGCCGCCCGCGAGGCCGCCGAGGCCGAGGGCAAGCCGGCTCCGGCCCGCAAGCTGGAGGTCCAGGTCCTCGACTTCGAGGTCGGCGACTCGGTCACCGTCACCGACGGCCCCTTCGCCACCCTCCAGGCCACGATCAACGAGATCAACCCGGACTCGAAGAAGGTCAAGGGCCTCGTCGAGATCTTCGGTCGCGAGACCCCGGTCGAGCTCAGCTTCGACCAGATCCAGAAGAACTGATCGTTCTCAGGATCGCTCCCTAGCTTCCGGACAGGTCAGAAGGGCTGCTACAGCCCTTCTGACCTGCTCGGTTTTTGGACGCACGGCCATACCCGTTATCGTTGTGCGGTATGCCTCCATCCGGATGACCGGATGGATCGGCTGAAAAACTCTCACTAGGACCCGGAGAGAGCAATGCCTCCCAAGAAGAAGAAGGTCACGGGGCTCATCAAGCTCCAGATCAACGCCGGTGCGGCCAACCCGGCCCCGCCGGTCGGCCCCGCGCTCGGCCAGCACGGCGTCAACATCATGGAGTTCTGCAAGGCCTACAACGCCGCGACCGAGTCGCAGCGTGGCTGGGTGATCCCGGTGGAGATCACGGTCTACGAAGACCGTTCCTTCACCTTCATCACCAAGACCCCGCCGGCCGCGAAGATGATCCTCAAGGCCGCGGGCGTGGAGAAGGGCTCCGGCGAGCCGCACAAGACCAAGGTCGCCAAGATCACCGAGGCGCAGGTCCGCGAGATCGCCACCACCAAGATGCCCGACCTCAACGCGAACGACCTGGACGCCGCGTCGAAGATCATCGCCGGCACCGCCCGTTCCATGGGCATCACGGTCGAGGGCTGATCACCCCCCTCGTGACCTCAGTGGTAGGACCAGCGCTTGGTCCGCACCACGACTCCACACCTGCCACGCGGCGGAGCCGCATGGTGAAAACGCAACCAGGAGCAGAAGTGAAGCGCAGCAAGTCCCTCCGCGCTGCGGACGCCAAGATCGACCGGGAGAAGCTCTACGCTCCCCTCGAGGCCGTCCGCCTTGCCAAGGAGACCTCCACCACGAAGTTCGACGGCACCGTCGAGGTCGCCTTCCGCCTGGGTGTCGACCCGCGCAAGGCCGACCAGATGGTCCGTGGCACCGTGAACCTCCCGCACGGCACCGGCAAGACCGCCCGGGTCCTGGTCTTCGCGACCGGTGAGCGTGCCGAGGCCGCGGTCGCCGCGGGCGCCGACATCGTCGGTTCCGACGAGCTGATCGACGAGATCGCCAAGGGCCAGCGCCTGAACGAGTTCGACGCCGTGGTCGCCACCCCGGACCTCATGGGCAAGGTCGGCCGCCTCGGCCGCGTGCTCGGTCCCCGTGGCCTCATGCCCAACCCGAAGACCGGCACCGTGACGCCCGACGTCGCCAAGGCGGTCAACGAGATCAAGGGCGGCAAGATCGAGTTCCGCGTCGACAAGCACTCGAACCTGCACTTCATCATCGGCAAGACGTCCTTCGACGACACGCAGCTGGTGGAGAACTACGGCGCGGCCCTGGAGGAGATCCTCCGTCTGAAGCCGTCCGCCGCCAAGGGCCGCTACATCAAGAAGGCCGCCATCAGCACCACGATGGGCCCCGGCATCCCGGTCGACTCGAACCGCACCCGTAACCTCCTCGTCGAGGAGGACCCGGCCGCGGTCTGAGCCCTCCCGGCTCAGGCGTAGTCAGTCCTGAAAGCCGCCCCCCGTTCCCCTCCGGAGGAACGGGGGGCGGCTTTATTGGCGTCCTGTCTGTCGGAGCCGTCGGTTACGGTTCAAGGGACGGCAAAGACGATGATCAAGGGGTGGGGAACACCTATGGACAAGTCCAGCTGGAAGCGCGCGGGCGTCGCACTGACCGCGGCGGCCCTCGTGGCGGGCCTGGCGGGTTGTGACGGCGGGGACGACAAGGCGGCGGGCGGCAAGGCCGCCGGCGGCCTGGGAGACGTCACCCAGGTCCTCACGGCGGCCTACGAGAAGACCTCGGCCGCCAAGGCCGCGAAGTTCCGCATGACGATGGAGGTGGAGGGCACCGGAGCCGACGCCGGCACCATCACGATGACCGGCGTGCAGGGCTGGGACCCGACCCTCATGGACGTCACCATGTCCGGCGGCGCCTTCGCCGCCGGGAAGTCGGCGGGCGGGCCCGACAAGATGCGCATGATCATGCGTGACGACATCATGTACATGGACATGGGCGAGAAGCAGGCCGCCCAGATGGACGGCAAGCGCTGGATCAAGATGGACCTCGCCGGCCTCGCGAAGGAGTCCGGCGACGCCTCCCTCCAGCAGCTGACCCAGGGCATGGGCGGCAGCACCAACCAGGACCCCGCGCAGCAGCTCGCGATCCTCCTGGAGTCCCCGGGCATCAAGCACGTGGGTCCGGAGAAGATCGAGGGCGTCGACACCGAGCACTACAAGGGCTCGGTCTCCCTGGACGAGGTGCTCAAGAACGACAAGTCGTTCAAGGGCATGACGGCGGAGCAGCGCAAGTCCTTCACCGCGACCCTGGAGAAGTCCGGCGTCGAGGGCTACGACACCGAGCTCTGGGTCGACAAGGACGGCTACCCGGCGAAGATGATCGTCGACATGGAGATGCCGCAGGGCTCCGTGAAGCTGACCGCCTTCTACTCCGACTACGGCACCCAGGCCGCCGTCGAGGCCCCGCCGGCCGGGGAGACGGTGGACTTCATGGAGATGATGAAGGGCCTGTCCGAAGCGGGCGCCGAGGGCTGATTTGCCCCTGGCCCCGGCCATCACGTACGCTTCCACAGAAGCCAAAGACCGCTGGTCGTTGCTGTGCCCCTACCGGGTGCGGTGGCCGAAGGATCCGTTGACGACGGACGACCCGCGCAGGTGACTGTGGAAAGTTCCCGGGTGTTTCATCCGGTCGAGCTCAGCCCCGTGCGCCTGCGCCGGGGCGTTTTCGTTTGTTCAGCCCCTTCTGAGCGGTCCTCATCACCCGGAAGGAGGCGAACGCACTATGCCGACGCCCAACAAGGCTGCATCGGTGGCCGAGCTCAAGGACGCGTTCCAGAGCTCCAACGCCGCCGTGCTGACCGAGTACCGGGGTCTCACCGTCGCGCAGCTCAAGACGCTGCGCCGCTCGCTCGGTGAGAACGCCCAGTACGCCGTGGTGAAGAACACGCTGACCAAGATTGCGGCCAACGAGGCCGGGATCACCGCACTGGACGAGCACTTCGCTGGTCCGACCGCGGTCGCCTTCGTCACCGGTGACCCGGTGGAGTCGGCGAAGGCCCTGCGTGACTTCGCCAAGGAGAACCCGAACCTCATCATCAAGGCCGGTGTCCTTGACGGTAAGGCTCTCTCCGCCGACGACATCAAGAAGCTTGCGGACCTCGAGTCCCGCGAGGTTCTGCTCAGCAAGCTGGCCGGCGCCTTCAAGGGCAAGCAGTCTCAGGCTGCTCAGCTCTTCCAGGCTCTGCCGTCGAAGCTCGTCCGCACCGTGGACGCGCTCCGTGCCAAGCAGGCCGAGCAGGGCGGTGCCGAGTAATTCGGCTCGCGCATTGATCCGCGCCGCCTAGTGCGCGGGTCGTAGCGGGCCGTTACGCCCGCCTCTATAGACACATCGGCACCTGCCGAATTAGTGGAAGGATCGCCCATCATGGCGAAGCTCTCTCAGGACGACCTCCTCGCCCAGTTCGAGGAGATGACCCTCATCGAGCTCTCCGAGTTCGTGAAGGCCTTCGAGGAGAAGTTCGACGTCACCGCCGCCGCGGCCGTCGCCGTTGCCGCCCCGGGTGCCCCGGGCGCCCCGGCCGAGGCCGCCGAGGAGCAGGACGAGTTCGACGTCATCCTCGAGGGTGCCGGCGACAAGAAGATCCAGGTCATCAAGGTCGTGCGCGAGCTCACCTCCCTGGGCCTCAAGGAGGCCAAGGACCTCGTCGACGGCACCCCGAAGCCGGTCCTCGAGAAGGTCGCGAAGGAGGCCGCCGAGAAGGCTGCCGAGTCCCTCAAGGCCGCCGGCGCCTCCGTCACGGTCAAGTAAGACCGTTTCGAGTCGCTGAAGCTGACTCCCGCCCCCGTGTAACGCGGAGGCACCGAAAGGCGATCATCCATCTGGGTGGTCGCCTTTCGGCGTTCCCGGGACCCGCGTGGCGGGGGTCCCGGCGGCCGTCGGAAGCGGAGTATGGTGATCTTCGCCGTGCGCCGCTCGCGGGCGGGGGCCTTGACGAACGGCACGCCGCGCGCAATTCTCAGGACGCGTCGTCACAACGATCCGTTTCCGAGGCATGGATCGACGACCGAACGGGCAGTATCGAGGTGCGCCGCACGGCGCGAGTACCACGGAGTTGAGAGCAACGAGGGTCGCGAAGAAGTCGCCCTGGACATCAGTGGGCCAAGTGGCTACACTGTCCCTTTGCGCTGCCTGTTAGCTGCCCCCTGCCCGTCACCAGGGGCATACCTTCGCATCAGCTTCGTGGACCGACCCCGTCTGACCTGGCCTTTTGGTCACTTCAGGAAACGTCTGCCGTGAAGCGTTGCTGGGGACCGGTACGCGCGTAGTGAGTCCGAGCCCTCGGAAGGACCCCCTCTTGGCCGCCTCGCGCAACGCCTCGAACAACATGAACAACGCCGCCAGCACCGCCCCGCTGCGCATCTCCTTCGCAAAGATCAAGGAGCCCCTCGAGGTTCCGAACCTCCTCGCGCTGCAGACCGAGAGCTTTGACTGGCTGCTCGGCAACGCCGCCTGGAAGGCTCGCGTCGAGGCCGCCCTCGAGTCGGGACAGGACGTCCCCACGAAGTCCGGCCTGGAGGAGATCTTCGAGGAGATCTCCCCGATCGAGGACTTCTCCGGGTCGATGTCGCTGACCTTCCGCGACCACCGCTTCGAGCCCCCGAAGAACAGCATCGACGAGTGCAAGGACCGTGACTTCACGTACGGCGCCCCGCTCTTCGTCACCGCCGAGTTCACCAACAACGAGACCGGCGAGATCAAGTCCCAGACGGTCTTCATGGGCGACTTCCCGCTCATGACCAACAAGGGCACCTTCGTCATCAACGGCACCGAGCGTGTCGTCGTGTCGCAGCTCGTCCGCTCGCCGGGCGTCTACTTCGACTCCTCCATCGACAAGACGTCCGACAAGGACATCTTCTCCGCCAAGATCATCCCGTCCCGGGGTGCCTGGCTGGAGATGGAGATCGACAAGCGCGACCTCGTCGGTGTCCGCATCGACCGCAAGCGCAAGCAGTCCGTCACCGTCCTCCTCAAGGCTCTCGGCTGGACCACCGAGCAGATCCTCCAGGAGTTCGGCGAGTACGAGTCCATGCGCGCCACCCTGGAGAAGGACCACACCCAGGGCCAGGACGACGCGCTGCTCGACATCTACCGCAAGCTGCGTCCGGGCGAGCCGCCGACCCGCGAGGCCGCTCAGACGCTGCTCGAGAACCTCTACTTCAACCCGAAGCGCTACGACCTCGCCAAGGTCGGCCGCTACAAGGTGAACAAGAAGCTCGGCGCCGACGAGCCGCTGGACGCCGGCGTGCTCACGACCGACGACATCATCGCCACGATCAAGTACCTCGTGAAGCTCCACGCGGGCGAGACCGAGACGATCGGTGAGAACGGCAACGAGATCGTCGTCGAGACCGACGACATCGACCACTTCGGCAACCGTCGTCTGCGCAACGTCGGCGAGCTCATCCAGAACCAGGTCCGCACGGGTCTGGCTCGTATGGAGCGCGTCGTCCGCGAGCGCATGACCACCCAGGACGTCGAGGCGATCACGCCGCAGACCCTGATCAACATCCGGCCGGTCGTCGCCTCCATCAAGGAGTTCTTCGGCACCAGCCAGCTGTCCCAGTTCATGGACCAGAACAACCCGCTCTCGGGTCTGACGCACAAGCGTCGTCTGTCCGCGCTGGGCCCCGGTGGTCTCTCCCGTGAGCGGGCCGGCTTCGAGGTCCGAGACGTGCACCCGTCCCACTACGGACGCATGTGCCCGATCGAGACCCCCGAAGGCCCGAACATCGGTCTGATCGGTTCGCTCGCCTCGTACGGCCGCGTCAACGCGTTCGGCTTCATCGAGACGCCGTACCGCAAGGTCGTCGACGGCCAGGTCACCGACGAGGTCGACTACGTCACCGCCGACGAGGAGGACCGGTTCGTCATCGCGCAGGCCAACGCCGCGCTCGACGACGACCTGCGCTTCACCGAGAACCGCGTCCTGGTCCGCAAGCGTGGCGGCGAGGTCGACTACGTCGAGCCGTCGGACGTGGACTACATGGACGTCTCGCCGCGCCAGATGGTGTCGGTCGCGACCGCCATGATCCCCTTCCTCGAGCACGACGACGCCAACCGTGCCCTCATGGGCGCGAACATGATGCGTCAGGCGGTGCCGCTGATTAAGTCGGAGGCCCCGCTCGTCGGCACCGGCATGGAGTACCGCTGCGCCACCGACGCCGGCGACGTGCTCAAGGCCGAGAAGAGCGGTGTCGTCCAGGAGCTGTCGGCCGACTACGTCACGGTCGCCAACGACGACGGCACGTACAACACGTACCGCCTGCACAAGTTCTCCCGCTCCAACCAGGGCACCTCTGTGAACCAGAAGGTCGTCGTGGACGAGGGCGACCACGTCATCGAGGGCCAGGTCCTCGCTGACGGTCCCGCCACCGAAGACGGCGAGATGGCGCTCGGCAAGAACCTGCTCGTGGCGTTCATGCCGTGGGAGGGCCACAACTACGAGGACGCGATCATCCTGTCGCAGCGCCTCGTGCAGGACGACGTCCTCTCCTCGATCCACATCGAGGAGCACGAGGTCGACGCCCGTGACACCAAGCTCGGCCCCGAGGAGATCACCCGGGACATCCCGAACGTCTCCGAGGAGGTCCTCGCCGACCTCGACGAGCGCGGCATCATCCGCATCGGTGCCGAGGTCGTCGCCGGCGACATCCTGGTCGGCAAGGTCACGCCCAAGGGCGAGACCGAGCTGACCCCGGAGGAGCGCCTGCTCCGCGCGATCTTCGGTGAGAAGGCGCGCGAGGTCCGCGACACCTCGCTGAAGGTCCCGCACGGCGAGATCGGCAAGATCATCGGCGTCCGCGTCTTCGACCGCGAGGAGGGCGACGAGCTTCCCCCGGGCGTGAACCAGCTGGTCCGCGTCTACGTCGCCCAGAAGCGCAAGATCACCGACGGTGACAAGCTCGCCGGCCGTCACGGCAACAAGGGCGTCATCTCCAAGATCCTGCCGATCGAGGACATGCCGTTCCTTGAGGACGGCACCCCGGTCGACATCATCCTCAACCCGCTGGGCGTCCCGTCCCGAATGAACCCGGGACAGGTCCTGGAGATCCACCTCGGCTGGCTCGCCAGCCGCGGCTGGGACGTCTCCGGCCTCGCGGACGAGTGGGCGCAGCGCCTCCAGGCGATCGGCGCCGACCAGGTCGCCCCCGGCACCAACGTCGCCACCCCCGTCTTCGACGGCGCGCGCGAGGACGAGCTGGCCGGCCTGCTCAACCACACCATCCCGAACCGCGACGGCGAGCGCATGGTGCTCCCGACCGGCAAGGCGAGGCTGTTCGACGGCCGCTCCGGCGAGCCGTTCCCGGACCCGATCTCCGTCGGGTACATGTACATCCTCAAGCTCCACCACCTGGTCGACGACAAGCTGCACGCGCGTTCGACCGGCCCGTACTCGATGATCACCCAGCAGCCGCTGGGTGGTAAGGCCCAGTTCGGTGGCCAGCGCTTCGGTGAGATGGAGGTGTGGGCGCTGGAGGCTTACGGCGCCGCGTACGCCCTCCAGGAGCTGCTGACGATCAAGTCCGACGACGTGACCGGCCGCGTGAAGGTCTACGAGGCCATCGTCAAGGGCGAGAACATCCCTGAGCCCGGCATCCCCGAGTCCTTCAAGGTGCTCATCAAGGAGATGCAGTCCCTGTGCCTCAACGTGGAGGTGCTGTCCTCGGACGGCATGTCCATCGAGATGCGCGACACCGACGAGGACGTCTTCCGCGCAGCGGAGGAGCTCGGCATCGACCTGTCCCGGCGCGAGCCGAGCAGCGTCGAAGAGGTCTGACGGGAGTCCGGCGGGCCTTGAGTGATCAAGGCCCGCCGGCCCCAGGACCCCCGTATCAGACCCCACAGCCTTACAACCCTGAGAGGGATTGACGCATAGTGCTCGACGTCAACTTCTTCGACGAGCTCCGGATCGGTCTGGCCACCGCTGACGACATCCGTCAGTGGAGCCACGGCGAGGTCAAGAAGCCGGAGACCATCAACTACCGCACGCTCAAGCCCGAGAAGGACGGACTCTTCTGCGAGAAGATCTTCGGTCCGACCCGGGACTGGGAGTGCTACTGCGGCAAGTACAAGCGCGTCCGCTTCAAGGGCATCATCTGCGAGCGGTGTGGCGTCGAGGTCACCCGCGCCAAGGTGCGCCGTGAGCGGATGGGCCACATCGAGCTGGCCGCTCCCGTCACCCACATCTGGTACTTCAAGGGCGTCCCGTCGCGCCTCGGATACCTGCTGGACCTCGCCCCGAAGGACCTCGAGAAGGTCATCTACTTCGCGGCGTACATGATCACCTTCGTCGACGACGAGCGCCGCACCCGCGACCTCCCGTCGCTGGAGGCCCACGTCTCCGTCGAGCGCCAGCAGATCGAGCAGCGCCGCGACTCCGACCTGGAGAACCGCGCCAAGAAGCTCGAGTCCGACCTGGCCGAGCTGGAGGCCGAGGGCGCCAAGGCCGACGTGCGCCGCAAGGTGCGCGAGGGCGCCGAGCGCGAGATGAAGCAGCTGCGCGACCGCGCGCAGCGCGAGATCGACCGTCTGGACGAGGTCTGGTCCCGCTTCAAGAACCTCAAGGTCCAGGACCTGGAGGGCGACGAGCTCCTCTACCGCGAGCTGCGCGACCGCTTCGGCACGTACTTCGACGGCTCGATGGGTGCCGCGGCGCTGCAGAAGCGCCTGGAGTCCTTCGACCTCGAGGAAGAGGCCGAGAAGCTCCGCGAGATCATCCGCACCGGCAAGGGCCAGAAGAAGACCCGTGCGCTCAAGCGCCTCAAGGTCGTCTCCGCGTTCCTGCAGACCGCGAACAGCCCCAAGGGCATGGTTCTCGACTGCGTGCCGGTCATCCCGCCGGACCTCCGTCCGATGGTGCAGCTCGACGGTGGCCGCTTCGCGACCTCCGACCTGAACGACCTGTACCGCCGCGTGATCAACCGCAACAACCGTCTGAAGCGGCTTCTCGACCTCGGCGCGCCCGAGATCATCGTGAACAACGAGAAGCGCATGCTCCAGGAGGCCGTCGACGCGCTGTTCGACAACGGCCGTCGCGGTCGCCCGGTCACGGGCCCCGGCAACCGCCCGCTGAAGTCCCTGAGCGACATGCTCAAGGGCAAGCAGGGTCGTTTCCGTCAGAACCTGCTCGGCAAGCGTGTCGACTACTCGGCGCGTTCCGTCATCGTCGTCGGCCCGCAGCTCAAGCTGCACCAGTGCGGTCTGCCGAAGGCCATGGCGCTTGAGCTCTTCAAGCCGTTCGTGATGAAGCGCCTGGTCGACCTGAACCACGCGCAGAACATCAAGAGCGCCAAGCGGATGGTCGAGCGCGGCCGCACGGTCGTGTACGACGTCCTCGAAGAGGTCATCGCCGAGCACCCGGTCCTGCTGAACCGTGCGCCCACGCTGCACCGCCTCGGCATCCAGGCCTTCGAGCCGCAGCTGGTCGAGGGCAAGGCCATCCAGATCCACCCGCTCGTCTGCACCGCCTTCAACGCGGACTTCGACGGTGACCAGATGGCCGTGCACCTGCCGCTCTCCGCGGAGGCGCAGGCCGAGGCCCGCATCCTGATGCTGTCCTCGAACAACATCCTCAAGCCGGCCGACGGCCGCCCGGTGACGATGCCGACCCAGGACATGGTCCTCGGTCTGTTCTTCCTCACCACCGACGGCGAGCTGCGTGACACCAAGGGCGAGGGCCGCGCGTTCGGCTCCACGGCCGAGGCGATCATGGCCTTCGACGCCGGGGAGCTCGCGCTCCAGTCGGAGATCGACATCCGCTTCCCGATCGGCACCGTCCCGCCGCGCGGCTGGGTTCCCCCGGTCGCCGAGGAGGGCGAGCCGGAGTGGCAGCAGGGTGACAGCTTCCGTCTGAAGACGACGCTGGGCCGCGCGCTCTTCAACGAGCTGCTGCCCGAGGACTACCCGTTCGTCGACTACTCGGTGGGCAAGAAGCAGCTCTCCGAGATCGTCAACGACCTGGCGGAGCGCTACCCCAAGGTCATCGTGGCGGCGACGCTCGACAACCTGAAGGCGGCCGGCTTCCACTGGGCGACCCGTTCGGGCGTCACCGTGGCCATCTCCGACGTCGTCGTGCCCGAGGCCAAGAAGGCCATCGTCAAGGGCTACGAGGAGCAGGACGAGAAGGTCCAGAAGCAGTACGAGCGCGGTCTCATCACGAAGGAAGAGCGCACTCAGGAGCTCATCGCGATCTGGACCAAGGCGACCAACGAGGTCGCCGAGGCGATGAACGCGAACTTCCCGCGGACGAACCCGATCTTCATGATGGTGGACTCGGGCGCCCGAGGAAACATGATGCAGATGCGTCAGATCGCCGGTATGCGTGGTCTGGTGTCGAACGCCAAGAACGAGACGATCCCGCGTCCCATCAAGGCGTCGTTCCGTGAGGGCCTCACCGTCCTCGAGTACTTCATCTCGACGCACGGTGCCCGTAAGGGTCTCGCCGACACCGCCCTGCGCACCGCCGACTCGGGTTACCTGACCCGTCGTCTCGTGGACGTCTCGCAGGACGTGATCATCCGCGAGGAGGACTGTGGCACCGAGCGCGGTCTGAAGCTGCGGATCGCGGCCAAGGACGAGGCCGGTGTCCTGCGGAAGACGGACGACGTCGAGACCTCCGTGTACGCGCGGATGCTCGCCGAGGACGTCGTCGTCGACGGCAAGGTCATCGCGCCGGCCAACGTCGACCTGGGTGACGTGCTCATCGACGCCCTGGTCAACGCGGGCGTCGAGGAGGTCAAGACCCGCTCGGTCCTGACCTGTGAGTCCGCCGTCGGCACCTGTGCCTTCTGCTACGGCCGCTCGCTGGCCACCGGCAAGCTGGTCGACATCGGTGAGGCGGTCGGCATCATCGCCGCCCAGTCCATCGGTGAGCCCGGTACCCAGCTGACGATGCGTACCTTCCACACCGGTGGTGTGGCCGGTGACGACATCACCCAGGGTCTGCCGCGTGTCGTCGAGCTCTTCGAGGCGCGTCAGCCCAAGGGTGTCGCCCCGATCTCCGAGGCGGCCGGTCGCGTCCGCATCGAGGAGACCGAGAAGACCAAGAAGATCGTCGTCACCCCGGACGACGGCACCGACGAGACGGCGTTCCCGATCTCGAAGCGTGCCCGTCTGCTCGTGGGCGAGGGCGACCACGTCGAGGTGGGCCAGAAGCTCACCGTGGGTGCCACCAACCCGCACGACGTGCTCCGGATCCTCGGTCAGCGCGCGGTCCAGGTCCACCTGGTCGGCGAAGTCCAGAAGGTCTACAACTCGCAGGGCGTGTCGATCCACGACAAGCACATCGAGATCATCATCCGGCAGATGCTGCGCCGCGTGACGATCATCGAGTCCGGCGACGCGGAGCTCCTGCCGGGCGAGCTGGTCGAGCGGTCGAAGTTCGAGACCGAGAACCGTCGTGTGGTCACCGAGGGCGGTCACCCCGCCTCCGGCCGTCCGCAGCTGATGGGTATCACCAAGGCCTCGCTGGCGACCGAGTCCTGGCTGTCGGCCGCCTCCTTCCAGGAGACGACCCGAGTTCTGACGGACGCGGCGATCAACGCCAAGTCCGACAGCCTCATCGGCCTCAAGGAGAACGTCATCATCGGTAAGCTCATCCCGGCCGGTACGGGTCTGTCCCGCTACCGCAACATCCGGGTCGAGCCGACCGAGGAGGCCAAGGCGGCGATGTACTCGTCCGTCGGCTACGACGACCTCGACTACTCGCCGTTCGGCACCGGCTCCGGCCAGGCCGTTCCGCTGGAGGACTACGACTACGGTCCGTACAACCAGTAAGCGAGTCGCTTGACCGAAGGGCGGCCACCCCGTTGCGCACGGGGTGGCCGCCCTTCGGGGTTTCACCGGGAGGCGAGCTCCCAGAGCGCGACGAGCACGCCCGCGCCCGCCGTCATCGCCGCGATCGAGGCGAGCGGCCAGCGGGCCCGCTCCAGGTCGTCGAGCCTGGCCTCGTGGTCGGCGAGCTGCTTGTCGGTCTGGTCGCTGCGCTGGACGAGCAGGGCGAGCGAGCCGTCGACGCGGGCGAAGCCGGCTTCGAGGGTGCCGCGGAGCCGTTCCAGTTCGAGCGCCACCGCCACCGGGTCGTTCGGGTCAGCCTCGGTCATCGGCGCCGCCCGGGTCCGTCCGCAGCCACGAGGGCAGCAGGAGCTGTACGGCGGGGACCGCCATGGCCCGGGTGAGGGCGCCGGCGACGGTGAGCGCGCCGGCGACCCAGGGCAGGGTGGCGGGGACGCCGGAGGCGTCGACGAGCGCCGGCAGGACCAGGGCGAGGGCGACGGCGGTCTGCAGCACGGTGCGGGCCGTGCGCTTCGCGGCTTCGGACATGGGTCTGACTCCTTACGTGGTGTACGGGACCTTCAGCGCGTTCCAGGAGGCGGCGCCGGGCCAGCCGTCGGCGTCGGCGCCGCGGAAGCCGAGCTTGCGCTGCCAGGCCTCGTACGACCTGCGGTCGGCCTCGGACCAGCGGGGGCCGGGGCCGACCCGATAGCGGCCGCAGCCCTCGGCCATCAGCCGGCGGCCCATCGCGGTGACCACCGGGGAGCTGGGGTTCTTCCGGAAGAACGCGGCGCCGGGGAAGGGGTGGTACCTGGGGGCGGCGGGCTTCTGCGGGGCCGGGGGCTTCGGGGCGGGGGCGGCGCCGAGGCGCTTCTGCACCCGGTCGCGCATCCCGGGCATGCCGAAGCCCTTGGGGTCGCTCTTCCAGTCGGACCACTCCAGGTGGCCGATGACGGACTTCGCGCCCCAGCCGTGGGCCCGGCACAGGGCGGCGGAGACCCGTTCGATCGCGTCGAGCTGGGCGGCGGGCCAGGGGTCGGCGCCGTTGCCGAGGTTGACGCACTCGAAGCCGTAGAAGCGGGAGTTGCCGTCCACGGCGCCGGGGCTGCCCTGGTGCTCGCGCGGGGCCGGGGGCCGGTCGCCGTACGCCTCGGTGACGACGGCCCGCAGGACGGACGGGTCGCCGCCGCCGGCGTGGTTGGCCCGGCCGTTCGAGAGCAGGTGGACGGTGCCGTCCTTGGCGATCACGCCGTGGCAGAGCGGGCCGGGGAGGCCCGCGTAGCCGTCGAAGCACATCGCGACGGAGGACGCGGTGCCGGTGGACACGGTGTGGTGGATCATGACGCCGGCGACGGGCCCCCAGGCGCCGGCGCCGTTGCGGTCGTGGGTGCGCCAGCCGGGGTGCTCGACGACGGTGACGCCTTCGGCGCGGAGCGCGGCGAGGAACCGGTCCGCGGACAGGGGAGTGGCCAACTGTTGTCCTCCTGACGTGCGAAAACCCCGGCCGTCGGCGGCGCGGGGCGGGTGGGACGGGGCGGGGCGGGCGGGGCGGCACGCCCTGCGGCTCGGGGCGTTCACGGCTCCGGGGCGGGCTCCGGCTCCGGCTCGGGGACGGGCTCGGGCTCGGGGGCGGGCTCCGGCTCGGGCTCCGGGTCGGTGACCGGCGTCCAGGCGGCGCAGAGCGTGGCGTAGGAGGCCCGGCGGGTCTCGAAGTCGGTGAGCGCCGAGGCGACCGCGCGGGCCACGGCCTCCGGGTCCGGCACGGCGGGGCGGCCGCCGGTGGGCTGGACCATGGCGAGGCCGTAGCCGCGCAGCTGGGCGCCGGCGGTGCCGTTCTCGGTGACCTGCGCGCTGACGTAGACGGCCGGGTACTCGCCGGTCATCGGGTCCAGCTCCAGGGGGCCGCCGAGGGAGTTGTCGTACAGCCGGACGGTGACGGCGTGGCCCTGTTCGACGACGGAGCCGCGGCCCGCGTAGTCGATGGCGACGCCCCAGGGCTGGGTGGGGTCGGGGGTCATGGGATCACTCTTCTCGGGAGGGGCGGGTCAGGTCTGGCGGCCGTGCATGAGGACCGGCTGGACGGAGACGGTCCCGGAGGCGCTGGTGACCCGGGCCTGGATCTCCACGGTGAGGTCCTTGCCGAAGTCGGTGGCCATGGCCGTGGTGACGAGGTTGGTGTGGTCGAAGGTGGTGCCGGCCGGGTGCTCGGCGGCCCCGAACACCGCGCCGTTCACCATGACCCGGACGATGCCGGTGCCGGTGACCCGGGTGAGCATCCTCAGCCGCATCTTGGGCTGCCAGATCTGGTTGGTGGAGGTGGCGACGGTGGTCCAGGCCGCGGTGGCGGTGGTGGAGGCCCAGTTGGAGGTGTTGACGATGTCCTGCGGCGGCAGCAGCGGCAGCCAGGGCCGGGCGATGCCGCCGGTGACGATGTCGTCGGAGAGCACCTCGTGGCCGTAGGCGTCGTTGAACCGCAGCACCGGCTTGGTGCCGCCGGGACCGCTGGTGGTGAGCTGGGCGACCAGCGAGACCGGGCCGTTCTCGGTCTCCTGGCGCCTGAGCGCGAGCGAGCCGTTCAGGATCTCGGTGAGCGGCGGCCGGGTGTTGACCGCCGTGGACAGGGCGTTGAGCCGGCGCTCCATTTCGATGAGCCGGTCGACGATGGACTCGGGGAGCAGCGCCATCAGAGGGCCTCCAGGGAGAGTTCGGCGGTGTCGGGGCGGCCCCGCTCGGCCGGCCGGACCTTGACGCCGACGATGCGGAAGCGGGTGTCGAGGCCGGTCGGGTGCCACTCGTCGGTGATCCGGATGCGGGCGGTGCGCCCGAGGAGCGTCGAGGGCACGATGTCGGAGAGCCGGATGCTGATCTCGGGGATCCGCACGGAGCCCTGTGCCTCGTGGAGCGCGGCCCGGGCCAGCCGGTCGAGGACGGCGGGGTCGGTGACGTCGTTGTGGTCGACGGACACGTCGAGCTGCGGCCACTCCTCGCCCCAGTCCGGCGCGTACACCGCGGAGAGCGTCGGCCGGGACTCGGCGGCGGCGTTGGTGTTGGCGGTGGCGCCGCGGGCCAGGGCGGTGGTGCCGCCGCGGGTCGCGTCGTCGGGGAAGGAGTAGCTGAGGATGGTGCCGGGCCGGTCGAAGAGGACGTCGGTGGCCCCGGTGCGGATCTTGGGGGAGCCGAGCCGGAGCTGCCGCACCCGCCGCCCGTCCGCCGGGTCGCGGTAGACGAGGATCTGGTACTCGAAGCCCGTCTCCTCCTGCGGGTTCTCGCCGCCCTTGAGGGCGGAGAGCTGGTCCAGCGCCTCCTGGTAGACGGTCTCGTCGCCGAGCCGCCAGGAGACGGTGCGCAGGACGGGGTTGGCCGAGACCTCCTCGCCGAGTTCGACGGCGCTGGCCCCGAGGCCGGCGCCGAGGTCCCGCCAGAGCGCGCGGGCGATGTCGAACTGCTCGGTCTGGACGAAGTCCCGCTTCTCCCGGATCCGCCGCCGGCTCGCGTACGAGTCGAAGGTGGAGGCCTGGATGCCGAGGGTCATCACCCCGCGGTCGCTGCTCTGGAGGTTGGTCGTCCAGACGATGCCGCCCCACCACAGGAAGCCGCCGCGCTCCAGGTAGACGGCGGTGCGGCCGGGCCGGATCTTGTGGGCCCGGCCGGCCATGGTGCGGTCGGGGAGGGGGACGGTGCCGGAGAGGGAGCCGGGCCTGCCGATGTAGTCCTCGAAGGAGACGTCCCGCAGCGGCAGGATGTCGAGGGTCAGGTCGGTCAGCAGGTCGCAGAAGACCGCCCGGTAGGGGGTGTCGAGACTCATCGGGACCTCACGGGAGGATGTAGGTGGCGGTGACGCGGACGTTGCGTCCCGGGACGAGCGCGCCGTTGGAGGACCAGCTCCGCAGGGTGACCTGACCGGTGGGGGAGAGGTACGCGGCTCCGTTCCCGTAGCCGTCGCCCGCGATGGCCTCCATGCCGAAGGGGGGCCGCCAGCCGGCGGGCAGCACGCACAGCGGTTCGTCGGAGGCGACGTTCCCGGCCGAGTTGGCGTCCACCTGGGGGCCGCTGCGGGTGACCGTGACCGACATGGTGCACAGGCCGCGGGTGCGGCGGGCCTCGAAGGACACCAGGGTCCAGTTGGTGAGCGCGGCCGCGCCCGCCGAGGTCGACTCCACCTCCACCGGGGGGTGGTAGGCGGCCCAGGCGGTGCCGTTCCACCGCTGGAGGACGCCGTTGTTCTCGCGGAACTGCCCGGTGTAGCCGCCGACGGAGAGCGCCCCCTGCGGGGCGACGCCGCCGATCTCCTTCGGGTACGCGACCCAGCTGGTGCCGTTCCACCGCTGGAGGTGGTGGGCGACGTCGTTGTCCTGGTACTGGCCCGGGTAGGAGCCGTTCACGCCCGCGTTGTTGTAGACGGGCAGGATGCCGCCGACCGCGACGACGGTGGCGCGCAGGTCGGTGAGGTCGGTGGTCCAGATGATGCCGCCGTTGCCGGCCGAGACCCCGGCCTTGACCAGGACGGTGAAGAGGGGGAGCGAGGCGGCGGGGACGGCCGGTGCCGAGGGCTGCGCCCTGGGCTCGCCCGGGAGGACCTCCAGGACGGCCTCGTGGCGGGTCAGGCCGTCGGCCTCGTTGTCGTACACGCGCAGGACGACGAGGTCGATCCGCGGGTTGAGCGGGTCGCCGTCGCCGAAGGTGAGGACGGTGTCGCCGTCGAGCGTGACGGGGTACGCGCCCTGCTCGGGCCGGCCCTGGACGACGGCCCGGCCCGGGTGGACGGTGGCGCTCATCGGGCCGCTGCCCGACATCGACAGGCCGCTGACCCGGTACTTGCCGTCGGCGGAGCCGGGCAGGATGCCGGAGCGGGAGACGAGCGGGTCGGCCGGGGTGACGGCGCCGACCTGGGTGAGGCGGGTGGTCTGGCGGGTCTGGCCCTGGGGCAGCAGCCAGCCGGGACGGATGGGCATGGGGGTCTCCTCTCGGACGGGCGGCCGGTCAGTACTGCGGGTGGACCATGAGGAAGGTGTTGTCGAAGTTGCCCCTGATCTGCGTGGTGTTGGGGCCGACCTTGTACATGGCCGTGAGGGTGTACACCGTGCCCGGGGTCATGCTGTGGAAGCGGACGGTGGACGCCATGGAGGCGGGCGTGTTGCCGGTGTGGACCACCGCCGCCTCGTCGGTCTCCGCGATCCTCGTCTCGCTGCCCTGGCTGAGCCGCAGCGCCATGGCCACCAGGTGCGGCGTGGACGAGGTGGGCCACATGCGGGCGCCGAAGTGGATCAGGACCGCGCCGGACGGCGGCGCGGTGAAGTCGATCGAGAGCGGGCTGGCCGCGGTCTCCGTCAGCGTCGGCGAGTAGGCCGTGGAGTACGTGTACCCGTGGTCGAGGGAGCCGTTGTAGTACGGGCCCGGGTACGCCGGCCGCCAGGACGAACCGTTCCAGCGCTGGAGCACGCCGGCGGCGGAGTCGCGGTACTGGCCGGTGTAGCTGGCCGGGGTGGAGGAGGCCGAACCCGGGATGATGCCGCCGATCGCCGACGGGTACGGCACCCAGGCGCCGCCGTCCCAGCGCTGGAGCGCGCCGCCCGCGTCCTGGTACTGGCCCGGGTAGGCGCCGGGCTGGACGTCGCCCTCGACGGGCAGGATGCCGCCGAGGCCGACGACCGGGGTGCGCAGGTCGACGAGGGAGGTGTTCCACGGGATGCCGCCGTTGCCCGCGCTGACGCCGGCCGGGACGAGGACCTCGTAGAGCGGCAGGCAGCGCTCCGGGACGCGGGGGCGCTCCGGAGCGGCGTTCGGGGTGCCCTGGAGGATCTCCAGCTTGGCCTCGTACCGCTGCTCCTCGTCGTACAGGCCGTCGTAGATCCGCAGGACGATCAGGTCGATGCGGTTGTAGGCGTTGCCCGGGGCGAAGGTGAGGACCTCGGAGTTGGGCAGGGTGACCGGGTAGGCGCCCTGGGAGATGTCGCCCTGGATGACGGCCCGGCCCTCGGAGACGGTCGCCGACATCGGGGCGGAGCCGAAGGTCCAGAAGCCCGACAGCCGGTACCGGCCGTCGTAGGAGCCGGGCAGGACGCCGGAGCGGACCTGGACCGGGTTGGCCAGGGTGGTGACGCCGGTCTGGGTGAGGCGGGTGTCCTCGCGGGTCTGGCCGGTCTCGGCGAGCCAGCTGCTGCGCAGGTTCATGGGGTTCTCCGAATTCTTCGGGTGCGGTGGGGACGGAGGGGCGGGAGGGTCAGGAGCGGATCCACTCGGCGGAGAGGTTGCAGGCGTAGCCGGAGCCGCCGAGGGTCTTCACGGCCGAGGTGTGGTTGTGGAAGCCCGCGAGCTGGAGGGTGTCTCCGGCGACGAGCCGGACCACTCCGCCGCCGCCCACCGAGATCGCGCCGTTTCCGGCGGGGGTGAGCCAGGTCATCCGGGACTGCCCGGCGCCGCTGACGAGGACGCGCGCCCCGCGCATGCCGGTCTGGGCGTCGTTGGCGAAGGTGGCGTGGGCGGAGATCCGCCACCAGCCGGCGCGCTTGACGGTGTAGGTGGTGCTGCCGTTCCACCCGGCGGCGTCGTCGACCTCGACGGTCGGCAGGCTGAGCACGGTCCAGGCGTTGCCGGGGATCGACTGCTGCTGCTCGGTCAGCCACTGGGTGGCGCTGAGCAGCTGCACCGAGGTGCCCTGGACGTGCTGCCAGGCGGTGCCGTCCCAGCGCTGGAGGCCGCCGGACTGGTCCCGGAACTGCCCCGGGTAGGAGCCGGTGGCGGTGGTGGCCGGCGCGATCCCGCCGATCGCCTTCGGGTACGAGACCCAGGTGGTGCCGTCCCAGCGCTGGAGCAGGCCGGCGGCGTCGCGGTACTGGCCGGTGTAGGCGCCCTTGAAGCCGCTGGTCGGCGTGATCCCGCCGAGCGCGACGACGGGCCAGTGCAGGGTGGTGACCGCGCCGCCGGTCCAGGCGATGCCGCCGGTGCCGGCGGAGGTGCCCTTGGGCACGCGGACCGCGTACAGCGGCAGCACGCTGCCGGGGCCGCTCGCCGGGACGGCCGGGGTGGCGCTCGGCACGCCGGTGACCAGGCGGATGACGGCCTCGGTGGTGCCGGTGCGGTCGTAGGCGTCGTCGACGACGGCCAGTTCGACGAGGTCGACGCGGTCGTACTGGGCGTTTCCGTCCTCGAAGGTCAGCGGTTCGGGCGCGGTGGCGGCGACGAGGTACGCGCCCTGGGCGGTGTCCTTGCCCTGGACGATCGCGCGGCCGGTGCCGATGGTGGCCTGCATCGGGGAGGTGCCGGTCAGCGTGAAGCCGCCGGGCAGGATGCCGGGCCGGGAGCGGAGCGGCGTCTCCTCGGCGCTCTGGCCGCTGGGGGTGAGGAGGGCGGCGAGGGCGAGGCGGGTGTCCTCGCGGGTCTGCCCGGTGGACTGGAGCCAGGCGGCTCGTACGGTCATGGGGTCACCTCGGGTCGGGGAGGTTCGGAAGGGGCCGGAACGCCGCCGCCCCGCCGGACGACGGGGACGTCCGACGGGGCGGGGGCGGGGCCGGTGCGGGGCGTGGGCGTGCCGCCGGGGCGCGGGCCGGGCGCGTACGGGGGCCCGGCCCCGGGGGGCGTACGGGTGTTCAGCGGGGTCCGGGGCGCGCGGGCCGGGCGGTGGGGGTCACCACTCGGCGCTGCGCCAGCGGACCGTCATCTGCGACTCCTTCGTGCCCTCCTCGGGGCGGAAGGACAGGTCGCTGCGGCCGGGCTCCAGCACGAACAGCTCCTCCGGGGTGGAGTCGGCCATCGCCGTGTGCAGCCGGGAGGCGGAGTTGTTGAGCGTGACGGTGCCGGCGCGGGTGTCGACGGTGAGCTCGTCCCCGGCCGCGAGGTCGATCGCGTACCGCAGCCGGCGCCGGCTGACCCGCTCGGTGACGCTCGGCATCGAGCAGGGGCCGCGGAAGACGATCACCGGGTGGGCGGGGGCGGAGCCGGCGTTCTCGACGACGGCGTCGCCGGTGGACTCGGCCCGGCCCCAGTCGAGCGGCCACTGGAGCCCCTCGACGCCGTCCTTGACCCACACGAGCCCGGTCTCCGGCTGCGGCGGGGTGGTGGTGGCGACCTGCTCGTTGACCGTGTAGCGGCGCGGGTCGGCGGCGAGCCACTGGACCGACATGCGCGAGCTGCCCTGGGTGGCGAAGCCCTGGTCGGCGGGGACGACCCGCTGGGCGATCCGGGCGCGCACGGCGAGGGTCTCGCCGTGCAGCCGGACGGCGAGCCAGCGTTCCTCCTCCAGCAGGCCGAGCGCCTGGCGCAGGGCCCGGACGGCGTCGGCGGCGGAGCCGTGCTCGGGCACCAGGACGATGGTGCCGCCGGCCTTGCGGGGCTTGGCGTAGCGGGAGCCGGGCCAGGCGCCGTGGGAGGTCGGGCGGTCGGCGTCGGAGGAGTCGTACTCGGGCAGGTCCTCCCAGCCGGTCAGGCCGGACTTGTCGACGGCGAAGGGGGTGCCGGGGCCGATGAGGAGTCCGGCCCACTGCATCTGCCCGTCCTGGGTGATGAGCGAGCCGGGCGCGAGGTCGGCGGTGAAGGTGTTTCCGGTGTACGGGCTGGTGGACTCGGCCATGGGGGCCGTCACCTCACTTCGGGGTGGGCGGGGTCGTCAGGTCAGGACCGGATGGGCGGAGCCGGCTCCGGCGTGGGCGGTGAGGAGGAAGTACAGGTCCTCCGCCGCGGCCCGGGGGCCGGCGCCGGGCTCCTCGCGGAACTCCCGGACGCGGTGGGGCGGCGGGGGCGCCTCGGTGAGGGCGGGGACCCGCCGGTTCTCCAGCCGGCCGAGCGTGTCGATGCGGTACTCGCCGGCCTCGGGGGGCGCGACGATGCCGCCCTCGGCGAGCATGGGGAGCTTGTCGAGGGAGACGCCGAACTTCTTGCCGGTGAGCGGGATCTTGAAGCTCAGCTTGTTGAGGCCGTCGATGATCCAGTTGGCGAAGGCGATGAGGCCGTTGACCGGTCCCTTGACCACGCCGAGGACGGCGCTGAGGCCGCCCTTCACGAGGTCGCCGATGCCCTTGAGGGCCTTGGAGACGGCGTCCTTGGCGGTGCGGAAGAAGCCGGGGATCTTGTCGGTGATCCAGCGGACGACGGGCTGGACGGCGCTCTTGACGCCGCCGATGGTGCGGGAGGCGATGGAGCGCAGGGCGGTGGTGGCGGAGCGGACGGCGGAGCCGATCCCGGAGATGCCGCCGACGGCCGCGCCGACGACCTTCAGGGCGGTCCTGAAGACGGTGAGCCAGGCCTTGACGTAGGTCCCGATCGCGGTGCCGATGAGCTTCAGGACCGGCTGGAGGAAGTTCCAGACCGACTGGAAGCCCTTCAGCGCCTGCTGGAAGACCTGCCGGATGATCCGCTGTCCGGTCTCGGAGGTGAGGGCCAGTTCGATGAGGTACGCCGCGATGGGCACGATCAGGCCGATGACGAAGCCGAGCGGGTTGGCCCGCATGGCGACGTTGACGGCCGTCATGGCGATGGCGGCGATGGTCATGGCGGCGCCGAAGGAGCTCATCAGGCCGCTGAGGAGGCCGGCGACGGGGAGCAGGGGCAGCAGCAGGGCGAGGAGGCCGCCGGCTCCGGTGCCGAGCTTGGCGGCCGAGCTCCTGGCCCGGGCCGCCTTGCCGCCGAAGCTCCGCACCCCGGTGCCCGCCCGGGAGCGGCCGAGCTTCGCGGCGGCTCCGGCGGCGGCCGTGGCGCCGCCCGCGAAGGCGCGTACGGGGGTGGCGGCCGTCCGGGCTGCGGTGCGGAGCCGGTCGGCGCCCGAGGCCGCCCGGTCGACGGCCTGTTTGACCCGCAGGACGGCCCCGGCCGCCTGCGCGGCGGCGCTGGTGAGCCCGGAGAAGGCCGCCGCGCTCCCCGCGAGCGGGTTCAGCGGCATCGCGGCGGCGCTCATGCGCGGGCTCCCCGCGCCTTCACCAGGTACATGAGGGCGTCGGCGGTGGACTTCGGGTCGCTGCCGCGGGCCGCGTGGTAGTGCTCGATGTGCAGTCCGCCGCCGGCGGAGGCGGCCTGGCCCTGGGCCTGGCGGGCCCGGCGGGCGGTGAGGGCGAGGAGCCGGTCGAGCTTGGACAGCGGCAGGACGGCCTCGGCCTCGCCGGCCTCGGCGAGGATGGCGGGGACGCCGCCGGTGCGGGGCATGACGACACCGCCGGTGGCGAGCATCGGGATGGTCGGGATGCTGACGCCGAAGGTCTTGCCGCCGACGACGGGGACCCAGCCGGGGACGCTGACCTTGACCTTGTTCAGGGCGCCGATCATCCGGTTGATGAGGCCGATGACCGCGTTGATCGGGCCCTTCACGCCGTTCTTGATGCCGTTGAAGGCCCGGCTCGCGATGGACTTGAGGCCGTTCCAGATGGACGACATCTTGTCCTTGACGGCGCTGAACGCCTTCGGGACGGCGCTCTTGATCCAGTTGACGACCGGTGTGATGACGCGCTTGATGCCGTTCCAGACGGTGCTGATGACGGTCTTGATCGCCTTCATGACCGTGGTGATGACCGTCTTCCAGATCTTCACGTAGGTCTTGATGACGGTGGCGACGGCCTTGACGACGGTGGAGATGGCCTTCTTGATGCCGTTCCAGACCGTCTTGATGAGCGAGCCGGCCTTCTTCATGATCGGGCCGACGGCCTTCATGACCGAGCTGATCACGGTCTTGATGGCGCCGAACGCCTTCTTCATGATCGTCTGCATCGTCTTCGAGCGGGTCGCCATCTCGACGACCGTCTCGATGAGCGGCATGAAGAGGTCGAGCAGCCGGGCGAGGAAGTTGCCCTTCATGGACTTGTTGAGCTTGTCCTGGCCCTTGGCGGCCTTGTCGGCGCCGGACTGGAACTTCCCGAGCTGCGAACCGGCGGTCCGGCCGGTCCTGCCCGCCTTGGCCATGGACCGCTCGGCCTGGTCGGCGGCGGTCTTCAGGCCCTTGAGCTCCTTGGCGGAGCCCTGGGCGGAACCCTTGATGCCGTTGATGCCCCGGCTCGCCGTCGAGGCGCGCTGACCGAGGGTCGACGCGGCGCGATCGGCGGTGTCCGAAGCGGACTTGAACTGCTTGAGGGCTCCTGAGGAGTTGTTCAGGGAGCGTACGAGGGACATGGGCGTCTACCTCTGCTAGCGGCCGTGGGGATGCCGTGGTTTCGGGGGGTCAGGACAGGGCGGCGGTGAGGAGGGCGACCCGTCGTTCGAGGAGGGTGACCTGGTTCGTCGTGCCCTGGAGCGCGGGCGAGGACTCCATGTGCCGGATCTGCTGCCGGGAGACGTTCCGCGCCCGGTCGAGCTTCTTGACCGTCTTCTCCAGCTTGCTGATGCGGAGGTTGGAGTTCTTGATCTTGTCGCGGGTGCCGTGGTGGTAGTCCTGGAGCTTCGCGAGCGCCTTGTCGACCCGCTGGGCCTCGCGCTCGCGCTTCTCCCGCTCGGCCTTGGAGACCCGCCAGAGCATGCCCCACCGGTTGCGTTCGATGTTGACCTTCTTGAGCAGGCCCTCGACGACCGGTTCGAGGCTGTACAGGGCGGGGAGGCCGAGCGCGATGATGTCCCAGGAGGCGTGGACGGCCACCACCTCGCCCTTGAGGGCCGCGTGTTCGCTCGCGAGCCGGGTGATCTCCTGCTTGATCGCGATGGTCTCGTGGCCCCAGTACTCCTTGCGGTCCTGCTCCTTCTCCTTGTCCTCCTTGTCCCGGCCGGCCTCCTTCTCCTCCAGGGCTTCGACGCGCTGGACCAGCGTGGGGGCCTTCTTCTCCTCGGGATCGGCCATGGGGTCCTCCTGCCGGCCCCCGGGGAACGCCGAGGCCCCCGACTCCGGTGCGGAGGCGGGGGCCTGACGGGGCGGGGGCGTGTTAGTCGCGGGTGTGGCGGTGCTTGCGGAGTTCGGTCCGGGCGTCGTTCCACCCGGCCTTGTACGCGTGGATCTCGCGAGCCGCGACCTCGGCGTCGAGGGTGGCGAGGAGTGCGCGCTTGTCGAAGGGACCGGGTCCGCCCAGCAGCTCGTCGACGAGGTCGTGGAGCGTGCTCCCTGTGCGGCTTCCCCCGGTCTGGGACGTCATGTTGCCCTGCCTTCCGATTGCCTGTGTGCGATGCATTCTCGAACAGTCGTTCGAGTTTTGTCGAGTGGGAAAGGCTTCCGGCGCGTCCTTCGTCAGGTCGTCCGCCACATCCGGATGCCCGATCGACACGTCTGTTCGAGCGGGTAACCTGGAGGGCGCGTCTCGGATCCGACCACTCCGAGGGGCCGGGGCGCGAGGGGCGCGCGGGGGATCCCAGGGGGCTGGAAGGCAGTACGGACGCATGGACACGGATCCGGGAGCGCACCGGCGGGACGGGGTCGTCGACTGGCTCGCGGCCCATCCCGATCTGCCTCACCTCTTCGCTCACCTCTCCGAACTCGTGCACCGCTTCGGGTACGCGCCCGGGGACCTCGTCGTCGTCCCCCGGAGCGAGGTCGACCGCCGCGAGACGGCCGCCTTCACGGCGGGCTGGGCCGAGGCCGTGTCGGACGAACTCCCGCGCATCCGGAGGGAGTACGAGAAGCGCGTCGCCGACGCCTACGCCCAGGGTCAGGAGGACGCCCGCGGGATACGGCGCCCGCAGCGGCGCTCCTCCGGGGGGACGGACGGCGCCCGGGTCATCGCCCTGCCCTTCGCCCGCCTGCTCGAACCCCCGGCCGTGGTCGTCGAGGTCGAGGAACGGGTGCGCAGGGAGCGCGAGTCCTTCGAACGGCGCGCCGAGCCCGCCCACGAACAGGAGGCCGACGCGGAGTCCTTCGCCCGTCCTGACGCGGAGTCCGTTCAGCGATCTGACGTGGAGTCGGTTCGCCGGACTGACGCGGAGTCCGTTCAACGGTCTGACGCGGAGTCGGTTCGTCGGCCCGGCGCGGAGGCCGTACCGGAAGCGGGTCCCGGGCGGGAGGCCGGGCCCGTGCCGGAGCCCGAGCTCGAACACCAGAAGGAACCCGAGCCGGACCTCCTCGTGACCGCCCAGGAGAGCCGGGCCCGGAGGAACGGCCTGCCCGTGCGGAAGGTCGTCCGGGGCAAGGGCGGACGCCCGATCGTGCCGCCGCTCGCCGGAGTGCCCCACCAGGCCCAGGCGGGCGGCGAGCGCCGGCCCGCGGACCCCGCCGAGGCCGAGTCGCGCACGGGCCGGGCGCGCAGCCTCTCCGACCGGGCCAGGGCCCTGGAGGAGGAACTGGCCGCCGAACGAGCACAGGAAGCGCCCCCGGAGCCCGTTCCCTGACGGGACGGGTCTCCGGGGGCGCGGGTGCGGAGGCGAGCGGGACGGGGTTCAGCCGAAGAAGCGGGCGAGGTCCGTGGGGGACACCGCCTCGGCGGCGCCGCCCGGGGCGGACCCCGTCCCCCCGGCGTCTCCCGCGCCCGCCCGGTCCCGGCCGGAGCCGGTGCCGGCCTCCGCTTCGGCCTCCGCGTCGACCGGCCGCGGGACCGGCACCGGGGGCTCGGGCGGATCGTCGTCCTCGCCCGTGTTGACGCAGGCGAACATCCAGTTGGCGACGGCGAGGTGGTCGACCGCGGCCGCCAGCAGGTGATCGGAGACCGACCACTCGGCGGCCTCGCCGTGGAGGGAGCGCTGCAGGGCACCGTCCCGGGGGAGGTGCCGGATCAGGAGCAGGAGCCGGCGACTGGACAGTTCACCGCGGTGCCAGTCGAGCAGGTCCGTCCCGTAGTAGCGGAGCAGGTCCGCCTCAAGGGCCTCGGCGTGTTCGTCGACGAACTCGACGAGGCTCAGTCTTCCCCCAGGCCGAGCCCGGTCTCCTTGCCGTACGCCTCCAGGATGGCGGCGATGTCCTGCATGGTGACGTCGTGTTCCTCGAAGCGGGCGAACTGGTCCCCGCCCATCAGGAGCGCGAGCAGGCCGTCCACGTCGTTGTCGTCGAGCTTGCGCAGCGCCTTCGCGGTCGCGCGCGAGAGCTCCGTCGGAAGGGTGAAGGTGTCGCCGTCCAGCTCGAAGGACCAGGCGCGGCCGTGGGCCTCCTGGCGCTGGGCGCGGGCGGCGTTGACGTCGAAACGGGCCATGGCGATGCGTACTCCTCGATCGGGTGAGTGGGGTGGGGAAGGTCCCCGGGGCGGGACGGCGCTCGGCCGCCCCGCCCCCGGGGGGTGGATCAGGCCGAGGCCGTGCCGTACTGGTTGTCCTTCATGAGGAAGGTCGCCAGCGGCTTGCCGTCGCCGTTCGACATCGCGGTGAAGGTGACGCCCAGGGTGGACGCCGCCTTGCGGGCCAGCTTGATGTCGTCGGAGGCGGTGACCTGGCCGCGCGGGATGATGAAGCGGTAGGTGACCGCGACGCCGCCGACCTTCACGTCGGTGAACTCCAGGCCGAGGGCGCGGGCGTCCGCGTACGGCCGCTCGGCGATCTCGTACTTGTACGTGTCGGTCGACGCGGCCGGCTCCGCCTCGACCTTGCCGCCGCCCATGAAGAACGGCAGCGTGTCCTCGTTGAACTGGAGCATCGAGAACTTCAGCGAGAGGTCGCGGCTGGAGTAGATGAAGTGCACCGGGGAGACCGACTGCCAGGTGTCGATCGGCTCCAGCTTGTCCTTCTTGGAGAAGGTGACGCCGTCGCCGGTGGTGTAGCCGAGGTTCGTCCAGGTCGTCGCGGCCCAGTCGGTGGCCGGGTCGGAACCGAAGGCCGGGGCGGTCGAACCGGCGGCGGCCACGAAGAGCTTGCCGGTGCCGGCGACGCGGATCTCGGCCGAGTTGTTTCCTGCCATGGTGGTTTCTCCTTGTGATGGGGTGGGGCGCCGCGCCCGGGCGGAGGGAAGGGAGCCCGGGAACGGCGAAGGCCCCGCCGGACGGCAGGGCCTCGTCGATGGGGCCGGACGGGATCCCGAAGGGTCCGGCGGCGCGTCAGAAGACGCTCAGGGAGAGGCGCAGCACGCAGAGGTAGCGGTTGGCGCCCCGGTAGAGGTAGTCGGGCAGCCAGCGCGGCCCGTCCTGCTCCTCCACGTCGTGCACGACGTTGACGCCGATCCGCTTGCCGAGGGTGGCGAGCAGCGCGCGCCGGGCGCCGTTGGCGAGGACGTGGGCCTCGTTCTTGGTCGGGCCGTACACCTCGAACTCGATCAGCGGCATGTCGACGTGCAGGTCGCCGATCCAGGCGCCGCCGCGGCGGTTGACCAGGACGGCGGCCTGGGTGCCGTCGAAGCCGGCGGGCGCCTGGACGGCGATCACGGCCCCGGCCAGCGCCGGATCGGCCTTGAGGACGTCGACGACCAGCTTCTCGACGTCCGGGAACGCACTCGGGGGAGTGGTCATGACGGTTCTCCTCGGGAGGGGACGGACCCGCGGGGCGCCCGGGGCGCCCGGGGCGCGGGATGCGCGGGATGCGCGGGAAGGGAGGGGGTGCGGGAAGGGAGGGGGGTGCGGGTGGTGCGGGTGTGGAGGGCGCGCGGGTGTGGAGGTGGCGCGGTTGGTGAGGCGTGCGCGGGTGGTGCGGGTGTGGAGGTGGCGCGGAGCGCGCGGGTGGTGCGGGGTGCGCTGGTGGTGCAGGTGGTGCAGGTGGTGCGGGGGCGCGGAGGGCGCGCGGGTGGTGCGGCGCGGGGTGCGCGGGGCGCCGTCCGGGGGCTTTCCGCGGGGGAGGGGGAGGGGCGCGGCAGCGCGCCCCGGACGGCGGACGGCGGAGCCGCCGCCCGTCCCGCGGGCGCAGCTCCGCCGCTGCGCCAACTGTGACAGAGAGCGTGCGTGCACGCAACTAGTTCGGTGACCGGCTCCGCCCCGCCCTCAGGCATACGTCCCTGACCTGCGGCGATGCCTTCCACGGAGCCGGTGCCCGCCGATAGGTTGGCCCTCCCCGACCCCCGAGGAGCCCCCCGTGTCCGCCGACCGTCCCCGCCTGCTCTACGTCACCGACCTCGCCTACCCGGCCCGCGGACGCCGCTACTGCGACGAGGACATCGACCTCACCGCCCGCCTCCGCGCCTCCTTCGACCTCGCCCTCTGCCACCCCCGCGACGCCGCCGCCCTCATGGACTCCTTCGACGCCGTCGTCGTCCGCAACAGCGGCCCGGTCCTCCACCACCAGGAGGCGTACGACCGCTTCCGCGAGCGCGCCGCCGCCCTCGGCACCCGCGTCTACAACCCGCTCCACGGCCGCGGGGACATGGCGGGCAAGCAGTACCTCCTCGACCTCACCGCCGAGGGCCTCCCCGTCATCCCCACGGTCGACCGGCCGGAGGACCTGCGCCTTCTGCCCGAAGCCGGGGAGTACGCGGTCAAGCCCAGGGCCGGCGCCGACTCCATAGGGCTGCGCTTCGTCCCGTACGCCGAACTCCCCGCCCTCGCGGCCGGCGGCGGCCTGCTCGTCCAGCCCCGGATCGACTTCCGGTACGAGGTCTCCTTCTACTTCGTCGACGACCGCTTCCAGTACGCGCTGTACGCCCCCGACCCCGCGCGCCGCTGGGAGCTGGTGCCGTACGAACCCACCGGCGCCGACCTCGACTTCGCGCGCCGCTTCGTCGCCTGGAACACCCTGCGCCACGGCGTCCAGCGGGTGGACGCCTGCCGGGCGCCGGACGGCGGGCTCCTCCTGGTCGAGCTGGAGGACCTCAACCCGTACCTCTCCCTCGACCGCGTCGACGAGCCGGTCCGCGCCCGCTTCACCGAGGAGCTGACCCGCTCGCTCCACGACTTCCTCAAGGCGTGACCGCGTGACGGCGTGACGGCGTGACGGCATGACGAAGCACCCCGTGTCCGGTGTCGGACACGGGGTGCTTCGCCGGTGGCGGCGGAGGGCCGGGGATCAGGCGGTGCGGGTGCGGCGGCGGGTCGCCCGCTCCGCCGCGAAGACGTCCTCCAGGCGGAAGAGCTGGGCCCGGCCCGCCTTGCCCGCGGCCCGCAGGTGGCCCAGCTGGACCCACTTGCGGATGGTGGCGGGGGCGACCCCCGCCTCCTCGGCGGCGAGCGGCCCGGGGATCAGGGCGGGCAGGTGGGGGGTGCTCAGCACGCGGTCTCCTCCGTGTCGTCCATCGCCGCCGCGATCTCCTCCGTGCGGGCCCCGGAGGCGTCGGCCAGTTCCGGCCACTCCGCCTCCCGCCACAGGTGCCGGTAGGCGGGGTCGTCCTGGCAGCCGCAGACCGGATCCGCGCACACGCAGGCCGGGTTGACGCAGAGCACCGCCCGCCGGTCGGGGAAGGCGCGCAGCGAGACCGAGTCGCACCAGGGGCAGCGGCCCGCCACCCGGACGACCGTCTCGGCCTCGCCGAGGGTGCGGGCGCACCGGCGGGCCATCCGCCGGACCTCGTCGCGCACGTGCCGGGCGAGGTCGGGGTGGGCCGCGACGCCGTCGAGCAGGGCGACGATCCGGCGCAGCCGGTCGGTCACCCCGGCCCGCGGCGGCCGGGGCAGGCCGAGCCGCGCGTGCACGGCCTCCTCCAGCTCCACCACGCCGTCGGTGACGTCCCGGATGCAGTCCGAGACGTGGAGCCGGATCGGGGCGGCGCCGTGACCGGGCACGGCGAGCCCGTGCCGCTGTTCCAGGAGCAGCGCCTCGCGCCGCTCCTGGCGGAGGAGTTCGCCGGCGCCGGGGTGCGGCCCGGTGGGCGCGGGGCCGACGGGGGAGCGGCGCACGGGGGCCAGCTCCTCGGCCAGTTCGGGGAAGTGGCGGACGAGGGCGGCGGCCCAGAGCGTGATGTCCCGCGGGACGGCCGCGGCGCCGGCGGCGGGACGCTCAGCCACGGGTGCCCCCGGTGCCCGCGAGCACGGCGTCGAGCTGGGCGGCGGCGACCCGGACGTCGAAGGGGTCGCCGGCGGGAGCGACGGCGGGGGCCGCGGCCGGGGCGGCGCCGGCGGACCGCCGGGCGCGGGGCGTACGGGGCTTCACGGCACGTCCGTTGCGCCAGAGGCGGCCCGCGCAGACGCCGTCGAACCAGCTCTCGGAGGGGGCGACGGCCTCCTCGCACTCGCGGGCGACGGGGCAGGCGGCGCAGGCCTCCAGGGCGGGGGCCGCCTGTCGCTCGCGGCGGGCGAAGACGACGGACGGGGAGAGGCCGGCGCACGCGGCGGCGGCCTGCCAGGGGGTGGGGTCGGGCTGGAACAAGACGGTTCTCTCCACGGTCCGGGGCCGCCGGAACACGGGGCACCCCTAGGGGGCCCGGTGTGCGGGAGGCCGGCGAGTGCGGCGGCCAGCAGACTCGCATGTTGCGTGCGAGCTCGCAACTAGCGTTGTGGAGGGTTCTTCATCGATTCGACACTATTGCGTGCCCGAAAGCACGTAATTCCGTGCGCGCAAGCACGCTAGAGTGGGGGACCCGGAGGGTGGGGATGATGAGGGAGCGGTAAGCATGAACACTCAAGGGCTCGACGAGTTCGCCGGCTGGGTCGAAGACCTCATGAGACGGCGCGGGTACGACATCGACAGCCCGCGCGGCGGAGGCAAGTCGCGGATCGCGGACGAGGCCGGCGTCCACCGGGCCGCGGTGACCCGCCTGCTCCAGCGGCAGAGCATGCCCGACCTGGAGACCATGCGCCGCATCGCCCCGCTCCTCGGGGTCTCCGTCCGCGACATGCTGATCCGCTCCGGCCGGGTCACCCCGGAGGAGCTGCCCATCGCGGCGGACCTCCTCCCGCCGTCCGACTGGCAGCCGACCATGGAGGACTTCGCCCGCTGGCTGGGCGTCCCCGACGACCGCATGGGCGTCTTCGTCAAGGTCGTCAGCCAGTTCCTGGAGCCCGACGCCGCCCCCGGCGAGGAGGGGCCCCGCGTGGAGCCCCGCCGCTCGGCCCGGGACTGACGCCCCCTCAAGCCGGCCGGTGCGCAACGGAGATCCGGCGGTTCCCCTTGTCGTGATCCGCACGTTCGGCGTTTCATGGGGAGGTGTGGGCACGGGGGGTACGGATGCGGCGGGGTGAGTGCCGATGTTGCCGGCGCCGCTGAGCGGGGAGTACACGGCGGTACGCGCGCTCGGCGGGGGCGGCGGCGAGGCCGACCTCTTCGTGGGGCGCGACGCGCGCCACGAGGACCGCGTGGTGAAGTTGTACCGCCGGGGCATCCGCGCCGACCGCCAGGTGTGGGACCGGCTCGGCGACCTCGCCCACCCCAGCCTCATGCGGATCGAGCGGACCGGCACCGCCGACGGCCGCGACTTCGAGGTCATGCCGTACCTGCGCGGCGGCACCGCCGCCGCGCGGATGCCCATGCGGACCGGCGACCTCGTCCACGTCGTGCGGCGGCTCGTCGGCGGCGTCAACCAGCTCCACGCCCTCGGCATCGTGCACCGGGACATCAAACCGGCCAACATGCTCTTCGTCGACGCGGGCCCGCAGGTCGTGCTCGCCGACTACGGCATCAGCCGCCTCCTGGAGCGCGCCCGGATGACCGTCGCCTTCACCCCCGGCTTCGCGCCCCCGGAGCACGAGGTGACCCCCGCCTACGACTGGTGGTCGCTCGGCATGTCCGTCCTCCTCCTGGCCGCCGGCGCGGACCCCTTCCACGGCATGACCGCCCCGGCCGTGCAGCAGCGGCTGCGCGAGTCCGACATGGACCTCAGCCGGGTTCCGTCCCTGCTGCGACCGCTGTGCCGGGGCCTCCTCCAGCGGGACCCGGACGCACGCTGGGGCAGCGCGCGGGTCCTGGACTGGGCGGACGCGTACGACCGCCCGACCGCGCCCGGCATCCCGCCCGCCCCGCCCCCGCCCGCCCCGACCCGCCGCGAACCCCCGCCCGCGGCACCCGCCGGGCCCGCGAAGACCACGGCTCCCGCGAAGACCACGACGCCCGCGAAGACCACGGCCCCCGCGAAGACCGCGACGCCCGCGAAAGCGGCTGGTCCCGCGAAGACCGCGGCCCCCGCGAAGGCCTTACCGGGGAAAGCCGTGGCGTCCGCGAAGGCGCCCGCGCCCGCGAAGACCGCCGGACCCGCGAAGACCGCCGCGTCCCCGAAAGCGGCTGGTCCGGCGAAGACGACACCCCCCGCGAAGGCGCCCGCGCCCGTGCGTTCCGCCGCCTCCACGGCCCCGCCCGGAGCGGACGGGAAGGGCGGGCACACCCTCCGGTACGGCTCCGGGACCTACACCGGCGCGCCCGGCGAGCCCGCCCGGCTCGCCCAGGCCCTCCGGGACGACCCCCAGCACGCGCTGGCCGCCCTCCTGCCGGCCGGCGGCGGATCCCCCGACCTCGACGCCCTGCTCGGCTGGCAGCCCCTGCGGGCCGGCCGGACGCCCCAGGAGCGGGCGGCCCTCGAAGCGGAGCTGCGAGGGAGCCGGTCGCGCTGGTACAAGCTCAACCGCCTCCTGCTCGGGCTGGACCCCGCCGGACTGCCGGTGCTGGCCGACCGGCCGCTCAGCCAGGCGGCCCTGGAGGGCGTCTGCCTGGAGGCGGCCGACGGGAACGCCAGGGCGATCGAAGCCGTGCGGGAGCTGCGCGAGGAAGAACTCCTCGCCCTCCTCGCCCGGTTCGACCGCCTGAAGGCACTGGGCGCCGCCGCCGCCCCGTGGCGCCGCCTCGTCCACCAGTGGACGAACGACACGGTGATGGCGAACACCCCGGCGACGGTCCGCTTCCCGCGCAACGAGGCGGTGCCGCCCCTGCTGCTCCTGGCCGCCCTGCCGGGCACCACCGCCCGCCGCAAGCTGGAGGTCCGCGCCGCGGCGGTGACCGTCCCGGCCCAGGTGGAGCCCTGGTACCAGAAGCTGCTGGACCGGATGGGCGGGGAGAAGAGCTCCCCGGGCCTCGTGGTCCGCGCGGTGTGCGCGCCCCTCGCCGCGAAGCAGACCCCGCCCCCGCCGAAGACCGCGCCCAAGCAACCCGCCAAGTCACCGGTCAAGCAGCCCGCCCAGCCCCCCGCCAAGCAGCCCACCCAGCCTGCCGCCAAGCAGCCGGCCAAACCGCCCGCCAAGCAGCCCACCCAGCAGGAGACCAGACGCCAGGAGACGCACCGGCGGGACCTGGAGGCGCTCCGGGCCGGCTCCCGGCTGACCTTCGGCGGACACGAGTACAGCACCGCGGCCCAGCTGGCCACGACGATCCGGCACGACCGGAAGGCCGTCATCCAGGGCTTCCTCGTCGACTGGAAGGGCACCACCAGCAAGAAGGAACTGGCCTTCTCCTGGGAGCTGCTGAGGGAGTGGTCCGCACGCCTCGCGCGGGTGGCGGACGCCCAGAGGCCGAACTGGGACGCCGGGTTCGACGGCGAGTTCCGGCTGACGGACCAGCCGGAGCTGGCGGTGCTCCGCCTCCTGCGCTTCCTCGACCCGCAGGGGACGCCGGTGCTGTGCGGCCGGCCCGTCGCCGGACCGGAGCTGATCGAGGCGTGCGCGGCGGTGGTCAACGGCGCGGCCGGGGCGTCCCACCAGGACCGCAAGCACGTCCTGGAGGTGCTGAAACCGGGCGTGCTCGAAACGCTCGCCCGCTTCCCGTCCCTGGCCGGGAGCCTGTACGGCGTCCAGGCCGGGCTGCGGAAGCTGGAGAACCGGTACGCCTCGTACCCGGAGATGAAGAAGCTGCGGCAGGTGGCGTCGGACCAGGTGTTCCGCATCCCCGGCAGGGCCGCGATGCTCCTCGCGGCGATCGGCGAGCCGGCCGCCGACCGGCTGCGGACCCTGGCCGAGCGGACCGCCCTCGCGAAGGATCCGGAGGTCACCGGACTGGTCGCGCACATGGGCGGCCCGGACAGTCCCGGCGGCCTCGCGATGCGGGCCGTCTACACGCGCCGGGCGGTGCGCGCCTACCAGTACTGGCAGGAGGAGAGCCGCCAGTGGCAGCTCGACGGCGGTCCCCGCTCCGGCCGGCCCAAGCCGGTGAAGCCGCCGCTGCCGCCGCCGGACTCGCTGCTGATCCGGGCCCGCCTGGGGCTCCGGGCCCTGACGAAGGTGGAGGACGAATGAGCGAGGACGGCCGCCGCTGCGCGTGCGGGGAGCCCGCCATGACGCAGGGCCAGCTGGTCTGCCACGCCTGCTTCACGCCGTACGCCCTGGCCCCGCCCCGCACCCCCGCCCCATCCCGCACCCCCGGCCCCGCCCGTACGCCCACCCCGCCCCGTACACCGGATCCGTCCCCTACTCCCACTCCCGCTCCCGCCCCCACTCCCACTCCCGCCCCCGCTCCCGCCCTGGCCCGTGTGCCCGCCCCCGCCCCCACCGTGCGCGGGAGGTCCGGGACTTCTTGGGCCGCCGGGCTGCGGGTGGAGGTGGCCGGGGGCACGGTGGAGCTCCGGCCGGGCGGGTCGGTGACGCTGGGGCGGGACGCCCGCTACGACCCGCGCGTCGCCTTCCTCGCCGACGACGAGGCATTCCCCGAGCTGTCCCGGCGGCACGCCACGGTCCGCCTCGACCACGACGGCACCGCCTGGGTCCGGGACGAGGGCTCCAGCCACCACACCTACCTCGACGGCCGGGCCCTCCCGCCGCACCAGTGGGCCCGGCTGTCGCCGGAGGCGTCCCTGAGCCTCACCGCGGCCCTCCCGGTGACCCTCCGCGTGCTCGGCGCAGGGTGAGGGCGGCCACGGCCCGGCGCAGCGGATGGTCCGCGGCCAGCTGCTCCGCCTGGACCCGCAGCCGGGCCAGCCGGCGCTCGGCGGCGGCGCGCCGCCCGAGCCGGGCGAGGGCGCGGACCCGGCCGAGGCGGGCCGCGTGCATCGCGGGGTGGGCGTGGTGGCCGGAGGCGTGCAGTTCGACCGCCAGCGCCCGGAACGCGTCGTCGGCCTCCTGGGCCCGCCCGGCCCGCAGCTCCTCCTCCGCCGCCTCCAGCCGCCGCCACAGCTCCGTGCGGTCGGGCTCACCGCCGCCACGGCCACGGCCCGGCGGCACGGCCCCCGGCGCCGCCTGCGTCACGTCGTCCAGCCCGGCGGCCACCGGAGTGACCACCGGGGTGACCGCAGGAGCGGTCACCGGCACGGGAACCGGTGTGGGCACCGGCGTGGGCATCGGACCGGGCACCGGCTCGGCCCCCTGCTCCGGTGGGCCGCCCCGGGCCGTCGGGCTGTAGGCGGCGTGCGGGCGCAGCCGGTCCAGCTCGGTGGCCAGGCGGCTGCGCACCGAGCCCGCGCTCGGCCGCCGCGCGGGCTCCTTGGCCAGCACGGCGGCGAGGAGCGCCGCGCAGGATCCCGGCACCTCGGGCCGGTAGCGGGTGACGGGCGGCGGCTCCTCGTCCCGGGTCCTGGCCAGGGTGTCGAGGGGATCCGCGCCCCGGAAGGGCGAGCCGCCCGCCAGCAGCGCGTACAGCGTGGCGCCCAGGGAGAAGACGTCGGACGGCGCCTCCACCGGCCGTCCCGGGGTGGCCTGTTCGGGGGAGGCGTAACCGGGGGTGCACGGGCCGGGGCCGCCGCGCACGGTCAGCCGGGCCGCGTCCGGCATCCAGGCGGTGACCAGGCCGAAGTCGCAGATCTTCGCCCGTCCCGACGCCGTGACCAGGATGTTCCCCGGCTTGATGTCGCGGTGCACGATGCCGTGCGCGTGGGCGGCCGCGAGCCCGTCCGCGACCTGCCGGCCGAGTTCCAGGACCCGGGCGAGGGGGAGCCGCTCCTGCCGGGTGAGGACCCCCGCCAGGCTCTCCCCCTCGACGAGTTCCAGCACGGCGAAGGGCACGCCCGCGTGCTCCCCGCTGTCGAAGACGGTGACGACGTGGTCGTGGCGGAGCGCGGCGAGGGTGTGGACCTCGCGGCGGAAGCGCCCCCGCGCCTCCCCGTCCGTCGCGGTGAGGGTCTTGACCGCGACCTCCCGGCGGAGCCGTTCGTCGTACGCCGTGAAGACGGCGCCCTGCGCGCCGGCCCCGCGCGGCCCCAGCAGCCGGTACCGCCCGTTCAGCAGGACGCCCGCCCCGGGCTCCCCGCCACCGGTCCCTCCGGTCATCGCCGCCGCCTCCTCCGCCCGGGCTTCCGGCCCCCGCCCGGCCCCGGGCCCCGGATCCCGCCGGAGGCGCCGCCGGCCGGGTCCGGGGGCCGGAGCATGGTCGGGGCGGAGTCCTCGGGGCGCGGCGGCGGGTGCGGGTCCCGCTCCCCGTCGTCGGGCGCGAGGGTGTAGCGCCGCCCGCTGAGCAGCAGCTCCACGCCCTCGTACAGCTCCACGACCTGACCCGGCCGCAGGGTCCACTCCCGGCCGGGGCGCAGGGGCACGGGCGGGGCGTCGCGGCGCCGGACGGTGCTGCCGTTGTGACTGGTGTCACTGACCCTGAGGGCGCCCCCGCGCACGGTGACGCGCAGGTGGTCGCGGCTGATCAGGCGCCGCACCCCCTCCTCCAGCCAGGGGAACAGGGCGATCCGGCCGGGCCCGTCGGGGAACCGGCCCACGGTCACCAGGTCGCCCTCGACGACGGTGAAGCGGGTGCGCAGCACGCCGTCCACGCGGATCTTGGCCAGGACCCGGGCCGGGGCGGGCCCGGCGTCGGCGAGCGGGGCGGCGTGCTCCGGGCAGCGCGGGACGCCCTGCCGGTAGCCGGGCATGGGAGCGGCCGCCCGGGCGTCGGGGCCGAACAGCCGGCAGCCGGGCTCGGGGCAGTGCCAGCTCCGCCGGAAGACCCGCTCCCGGACGCCGCTGCCCCGGCGGTCGTGGAGGCCGACGGCGTGGAGCTCGTTCTGCTCCTCCTTGAGGGAGATCCGGGCCTCCTCCACGACGGGCATGATCCGCGGCACCACGGCCACCCCCCGCCCTCCGGCGTCCGGGACGGGGAGCAGGAAGGTGTCCGTGTTGCCCGGGATCCACGGATAACGGCGGTGGAAGTCGACGTAGTTGTCGCGGGACACGACCGGCATGTCCAGCGCGTGGGCGAGTTCGAGGAGCCGGGGGTCGGCCCAGGGCAGCACCTCGACGCGCCCCTCGGCGGCCCACCGGGCGAGCGTGGCGCGCTCGGCGGGGGAGAGGTGCGGATCGGAGAGCAGCGTGCGGTCGACGACGGCGTAGACCTGCGCGGACTCGTCCCGGGCGAAGCCGGCGAGGGCCTCGCACAGCAGGGTCAGGCGCTCCAGGTGGGCGGGGCGGCCGTCGGTGAGTTCGGTGGCCCGGACCACGTTGGCCGTGTCGACGAGGAAGTCGGCGCCCCCGGCGTCCAGTGCGAGCTGCCGTCCCGGATCCATGGGCCGCACTGTAGGGTGCCGGGGCGCGCCGCGCGGGGGGTACGGGGAATTCCGTGGCGGGCAGGAGTCCGGCGCGAGACCCTCCGACGGGCAGGTGGCCCGGCCGGACGATCTTCGCGGCGGGGGTGGCGGGTTCCATTTCTTTTGACCGCAGTCCGTGCGATAGGTACGCTCATGCCTTGTGCCTGGGGTGTGCCTGGGCTCCTGTGCGTGTCCACAACCGCACGGTGAGTCCGAGACCGGCCACCGTGATCCGCACCTTTCCGCTTTCCGCGGAAGGTTCTGCGGGTCCGACACTCCCGACCGCGTGGGTCGGTGAATGTTCCAGGTTAGTAGTACTTACGGCACACAGAAACCGGAGAAGTAGTGCCTACGATCCAGCAGCTGGTCCGGAAGGGCCGGCAGGACAAGGTCGAGAAGAACAAGACGCCCGCTCTCGAGGGTTCGCCCCAGCGCCGTGGCGTCTGCACGCGTGTGTTCACGACCACCCCGAAGAAGCCGAACTCGGCCCTCCGTAAGGTCGCGCGTGTGCGTCTGACCAGCGGCATCGAGGTCACGGCCTACATCCCGGGTGAGGGACACAACCTGCAGGAGCACTCCATCGTGCTCGTGCGTGGTGGCCGTGTGAAGGACCTGCCTGGTGTTCGTTACAAGATCATCCGCGGCTCCCTCGACACCCAGGGTGTCAAGAACCGCAAGCAGGCCCGCAGCCGCTACGGCGCCAAGAAGGAGAAGTAAGAATGCCTCGTAAGGGCCCCGCCCCGAAGCGCCCGGTCATCATCGACCCGGTCTACGGTTCTCCTCTTGTCACGTCGCTGATCAACAAGATCCTGCTCGACGGCAAGCGCTCCACCGCTGAGCGCATCGTCTACGGCGCCATGGAGGGCCTGCGCGAGAAGACCGGTGCTGACCCGGTCGTCACGCTGAAGCGCGCCCTCGAGAACGTCAAGCCGGCTCTCGAGGTCAAGTCCCGCCGTGTCGGTGGCGCCACCTACCAGGTGCCGATCGAGGTCAAGCCCGGTCGTGCCTCCACCCTCGCGCTGCGCTGGCTCGTCGGTTACTCCCGCGCCCGCCGCGAGAAGACCATGACCGAGCGCCTCATGAACGAGCTCCTGGACGCCTCGAACGGCCTGGGTGCTTCGGTCAAGAAGCGCGAGGACACGCACAAGATGGCCGAGTCCAACAAGGCCTTCGCGCACTACCGCTGGTAGTCGCAACCCCCATCGAGACCGAGAGAAGACTGAAGCCTTATGGCTACCACTTCGCTTGACCTGGCCAAGGTGCGCAACATCGGCATCATGGCCCACATCGACGCGGGCAAGACGACCACCACCGAGCGGATCCTGTTCTACACCGGCGTTTCGTACAAGATCGGTGAGGTCCACGACGGCGCCGCCACGATGGACTGGATGGAGCAGGAGCAGGAGCGTGGCATCACGATCACGTCCGCTGCCACCACCTGCCACTGGCCGCTCGAGAACGTCGACCACACGATCAACATCATCGACACGCCGGGTCACGTCGACTTCACCGTCGAGGTGGAGCGTTCCCTGCGCGTGCTCGACGGTGCCGTGACCGTGTTCGACGGCGTGGCCGGTGTCGAGCCCCAGTCCGAGACCGTCTGGCGTCAGGCGGACCGCTACGGCGTTCCGCGCATCTGCTTCGTCAACAAGCTCGACCGCACCGGTGCCGACTTCTTCCGCTGTGTCGACATGATCGTGAGCCGCCTCGGCGCCACTCCGATCGTGATGCAGCTCCCGATCGGTGCCGAGGCCGACTTCCAGGGCGTCATCGACCTCGTGAAGATGAAGGCCCTCGTCTGGTCCGCCGAGGCGAGCAAGGGCGAGATGTACGACGTCGTCGACATCCCGGCCGACAAGCAGGAGCTCGCCGACGAGTACCGCGCCAAGCTGGTCGAGGCCGTCGCCGAGAACGACGAGGAGCTCATGGAGCTCTTCCTCGAGGGCGAGGAGCCCTCGGAGGAGCAGCTCTACGCCGCGATCCGTCGCATCACCATCGCCTCCGGCAAGGGCGGCGACACCACGGTCACCCCGGTGTTCTGTGGCACCGCGTTCAAGAACAAGGGCGTCCAGCCCCTGCTCGACGCCGTCGTCCGCTACCTGCCGTCGCCCCTCGACGTCGAGGCCATCGAGGGCCACGACGTCAAGGACGCCGAGCTGGTCGTCAAGCGCAAGCCGTCCGACGACGAGCCGCTGTCGGCCCTCGCGTTCAAGATCGCGAGCGACCCGCACCTCGGCAAGCTCACCTTCGTCCGGATCTACTCCGGTCGCCTGGAGGCCGGCACCGCGGTGCTGAACTCCGTCAAGGGCAAGAAGGAGCGCATCGGCAAGATCTACCGCATGCACGCGAACAAGCGTGAGGAGATCGACTCGGTGGGCGCCGGCGACATCGTCGCCGTCATGGGCCTGAAGCAGACCACCACCGGTGAGACGCTGTGCGACGAGAAGAACCCGGTCATCCTGGAGTCCATGGACTTCCCGGCGCCGGTCATCCAGGTCGCGATCGAGCCCAAGTCCAAGGGTGACCAGGAGAAGCTGGGTGTCGCCATCCAGCGTCTCGCGGAGGAGGACCCCTCCTTCCAGGTCCACTCGGACGAGGAGACCGGCCAGACCATCATCGGTGGCATGGGCGAGCTCCACCTCGACATCCTCGTCGACCGCATGCGTCGCGAGTTCAAGGTCGAGGCGAACGTCGGCAAGCCGCAGGTCGCGTACCGCGAGACGATCCGCAAGGCCGTCGAGCGCGTGGACTACACCCACAAGAAGCAGACCGGTGGTACCGGTCAGTTCGCCAAGGTGCAGATCGCGATCGAGCCCATCGAGGGCGGCGAGGCGTCGTACGAGTTCGTGAACAAGGTCACCGGTGGCCGCATCCCGAAGGAGTACATCCCTTCGGTCGACGCCGGTGCGCAGGAGGCCATGCAGTTCGGCATCCTGGCCGGCTACGAGATGACTGGCGTCCGCGTCATCCTTCTCGACGGTGCCTACCACGAGGTCGACTCCTCCGAGCTCGCGTTCAAGATCGCCGGTTCGCAGGCCTTCAAGGAGGCCGCGCGCAAGGCTTCCCCCGTGCTCCTTGAGCCGATGATGGCCGTCGAGGTCACCACGCCCGAGGACTACATGGGCGAGGTCATCGGCGACATCAACTCCCGCCGTGGCCAGATCCAGGCCATGGAGGAGCGTCACGGTGCCCGCATCGTGAGGGGCCTCGTGCCCCTGTCGGAGATGTTCGGCTACGTCGGCGACCTCCGCAGCAAGACCTCGGGTCGCGCAAGCTACTCGATGCAGTTCGACTCCTACGCCGAGGTTCCGCGGAACGTCGCCGAGGAGATCATCGCGAAGGCCAAGGGCGAGTAACGCACCGCGTCCACACGCTTTAGGCTTGACACCGACCGGTGGGGGGCCGTCCCGAGAGGGATACCCCCTGCCGGACGGCACCCCAGCAAAGATCACCTGGCGCCGATGAAGCAAGGCGTTCAGAACCACTCCAGGAGGACCCCAGTGGCGAAGGCGAAGTTCGAGCGGACTAAGCCGCACGTCAACATCGGCACCATCGGTCACATCGACCACGGTAAGACGACCCTCACGGCCGCCATTACCAAGGTGCTGCACGACGCGTACCCGGACCTGAACGAGGCCTCGGCCTTCGACCAGATCGACAAGGCTCCCGAGGAGCGCCAGCGCGGTATCACGATCTCGATCGCGCACGTCGAGTACCAGACCGAGCAGCGTCACTACGCCCACGTCGACTGCCCCGGTCACGCGGACTACATCAAGAACATGATCACCGGTGCCGCGCAGATGGACGGCGCCATCCTCGTGGTCGCCGCCACCGACGGCCCGATGCCGCAGACCAAGGAGCACGTGCTCCTGGCCCGCCAGGTCGGCGTTCCGTACATCGTCGTCGCCCTGAACAAGGCCGACATGGTGGACGACGAGGAGATCCTGGAGCTCGTCGAGCTCGAGGTCCGTGAGCTCCTCTCCGAGTACGAGTTCCCGGGCGACGACCTTCCGGTCGTCCGCGTCTCGGCGCTCAAGGCGCTCGAGGGCGACAAGGAGTGGGGCGAGAAGCTCCTCGGCCTCATGAAGGCCGTGGACGAGTCCATCCCGCAGCCCGAGCGTGACGTCGACAAGCCGTTCCTGATGCCGATCGAGGACGTCTTCACGATCACCGGTCGTGGCACCGTCGTCACCGGTCGCATCGAGCGTGGTGTCCTCAAGGTCAACGAGACCGTCGACATCATCGGCATCAAGACCGAGAAGACCACCACCACGGTCACCGGCATCGAGATGTTCCGCAAGCTGCTCGACGAGGGCCAGGCCGGTGAGAACGTCGGTCTGCTCCTCCGTGGCATCAAGCGCGAGGACGTCGAGCGCGGCCAGGTCATCATCAAGCCGGGCTCGGTCACGCCGCACACCTCCTTCGAGGCCCAGGCGTACATCCTGTCGAAGGACGAGGGTGGCCGTCACACCCCGTTCTTCAACAACTACCGCCCGCAGTTCTACTTCCGTACCACGGACGTGACCGGCGTCGTGACCCTCCCCGAGGGCACCGAGATGGTCATGCCGGGCGACAACACCTCCATGACCGTCGAGCTGATCCAGCCCGTCGCCATGGAGGAGGGCCTCAAGTTCGCCATCCGTGAGGGTGGCCGGACCGTCGGCGCCGGCCAGGTCGTCAAGATCAACGCCTGATCTCGAACTGACCTGGTGGCTCGCAGGAGCCGCTGAGCAGTAGGGGAAGGCCCCGCACCGTCAGGTGCGGGGCCTTCTCGCGTTCCCGGGGACCGCCCACGGCCGCCCCCGCCCGGCCGGGGACCGCCTACGGCCGCCAGGACCAGAGCCGGCCGTCCGCGCCCAGCCCCACCACCGTCACGCCGCGGCCGTCCACGTGGAGCGCCGCCGCCACCGCCGCAGGGCCCCCGGTACGGGTGCGCAGCCTCCCGCCGGCCCGGACGCACAGCCGCCCCGCGACGTCCCTCCCCAGCAGCACCGTGCCCAGCGCGGCCGAGCGCGCCGCCGCCACCTCCCCGTAGCCGTCCAGGCCCGCGTCGGCGCCGTCCGGGCCGACCAGCCGCGCCGAGGCCGGCGCCCGGTGGTAGAGCCCGCCGCCCGCGCTCGCCGGCCCCGCGGCCGACAGCGGCAGCGCGCCCGGAGCCTCCCGGCCGTCCACCCAGTGCCGCACCGACTCCCGCCCCGCCGCGTACAGGTGCGTCCGCCCCGCCGCGTCCAGCGAGACGGCGAGGCCGTCCTGCACCACCGCGTCCCCCGGCAGCGCCCGCCACGGCCCCCAGCCGCCGTCCGGCTCCCGGACCCGCTCGGCGACGCCCCGCGCCGCGTTCCGCACGTACAGCCGCACCCGGCCGTCCGGGGCGGCCACCGCCACCGGCGCGCCCAGCCGGCGGCTGCGGTCCGCCCCGCGGTCCGGGGTGCCGAGCCCCCGCCAGGCCAGGAACGGCCCGCCGGGGGAGCGCTGCTCCAGGAGGACCACCTCCCGCCGGTTGGGCCCGCCGCGCCCCTCCAGGGCCGCGAAGCGCACCCCGAAGAGCAGCACCCGCCCGTCCGCGAGCACCGCCGAGCCCAGCGCCGGCGCCAGCGGGCCGCCGCCCAGGTCCTCCGGCTCGCCCCACGTCCCGTGGGAGGTCTCCCGCCGGCGCACCGCGCGCAGCCCCAGCACCCCGTAGGCGGCGAGCCGCCCGTCCGGCTCCGCGGCGAGCCGCAGCGCCCCGCCCGGCCAGCGGTGGTGGGTGGAGCGGACCCAGCCCTTGCGGTTGGTCAGCGGCCGGTCGCCGCCCACGCCGTAGTCGCCGCACCCGGAGGGGTTCCCGCACTCCCAGGCCGGATCGCCGCCGTAGGGCACCAGCCGGGCTGCCTTCCCCGCCAGCACCCCGGGCGGCAGGTTCTTCGGCCAGTGCCGGTTGTAGTAGCCGCGGAAGGCGGTCGCCGTGAAGACCGGCACCGGCGCCCCCGCCCGCACCTCCTCGGCCACCCAGCGGACCAGCGCCGCCCAGCCGAAGCAGGCCGCCGCCGTGTGGTCCCCGTGGTCGGAGAAGCCCGGCTGCTCGGAGTCCCGGCGGCGGGCCGCGTCGTCGCCCGGCTGCACGTCCGGGTCCGGGTCGAGGGTGTGCACCACGGTGGGCCGGTAGCGCCGCAGCAGCCCGGTCAGGGCCGCCACCAGGCCGTCGTGGTCGTACGCCCCCGGGCGCACGGCCGGCGAGCCCGCCGAGCGGTGCGCCGCCAGCTCCAGGGCCCGGTCCTCCCACAGCGCGGGCAGCGCCGTGTACCGGCGCGGGGTGTGCATCGGCAGGTCCAGGAAGACCAGCTCGACCCGGCGCCCGCCGTGCGCCAGGACCGCCCGCTCGGCCGTCCGCCCGCCGCCGAGCGCCAGCGCCTCGCGCCGCCACGGCGTGAAGAGCGGCAGGCCGAGCGCCCGCGCGTAGCTCTGCCGCAGGCCCTGGCGGCGGGCGGAGGAGTACGCGGCCCGGTCCGGCGCCGTCTCCGGCATGCCCTTGATCCGGTTGACGCCGGTGTGCTCGCCGGCCGTCACGTAGACGGAGACCACCGGCACCCCGCCGTCGAGCAGCCGCTGCGCGTCCGGGTTCATGAAGTACAGGTCGTCGTCGGGGTGCGCGACGAGCTGGAGCAGCAGCGCCCGGCCCGGCTCCCCGCCGGCGAACGGCCTGCCCGGCGCCGGGTCCGCGGCCGGCGAGGTCCGTCGCGGAGCGGGTACGGAGCAGCCCGCGGCCAGCGCCGTGCTCACGGCGGTCGCCAGCAGCGTGCGGCGGGACGGTCGGTGCACGGCGGTTGGCCCTTCCCCCGGGGTCGGTCCCCGGGAAGACGGGCGTCGGGGGAGCGGGGTTGCCCGTCGCGCCCGGACCCGCCGCGCGGGCCCGGCGCCGTCTCGCATGCCGGACGGAGGGGAATGCTTGCTGGTGCCTGCATTCACATGGATGTAACACTTCGTCCGGCGGCGGTCCCCAGGTGCGGGGGCGCGCGAGGACGCCGCCCGTCAACGCTCGGCAACGGCGCCGAGCACCGCACCGCTTCCCTGGCGCGCACAGCCGTGCCAGAAGGGGGTACTCCGTGCCGTCCCGTCCCATCGCCGAGACCACCGCCGCCCGGTCCGCCCTCGACGCCCTGCGCGTCGGGATCGAGGACCGCAACCCGGCCCAGCCCGAGTTCCACCAGGCCGTCCACGAGGTGCTCGACTCCCTCGCGCCGGTGCTCGCCGCCCGCCCCGAGTACGCCGAGCCCGGCCTGCTGGAGCGGCTCGTCGAGCCCGAGCGGCAGATCGTCTTCCGCGTCCCGTGGCAGGACGACCGCGGCCGCACGCACGTCAACCGCGGCTTCCGCGTCGAGTTCAACAGCGCGCTCGGCCCCTACAAGGGCGGCCTGCGCTTCCACCCCTCGGTGAACCTCGGCATCGTCAAGTTCCTCGGCTTCGAGCAGATCTTCAAGAACGCCCTCACCGGCCTCGGCATCGGCGGCGGCAAGGGCGGCAGCGACTTCGACCCGCACGGCCGCAGCGACGCCGAGGTCATGCGCTTCTGCCAGTCCTTCATGACCGAGCTGTACCGCCACCTCGGCGAGCACACCGACGTCCCCGCCGGCGACATCGGCGTCGGCGGCCGGGAGATCGGCTACCTCTTCGGCCAGTACCGCCGCATCACCAACCGCTGGGAGGCCGGCGTCCTCACCGGCAAGGGCACCGGCTGGGGCGGCTCCGCCATCCGCCCCGAGGCCACCGGCTACGGCAGCGTGCTCTTCGCCGCCGCCATGCTCCGCGAGCGCGGCGAGGACCTGGAGGGCCAGACCGCCGTCGTCTCCGGCTCCGGGAACGTGGCGCTGTACACGATCGAGAAGCTGCTCGCCCTCGGCGCCAACCCGCTGACCTGCTCCGACTCCAGCGGCTACGTCTACGACGACAAGGGCATCGACCTCGGCCTGCTCAAGCAGATCAAGGAGGTCGAGCGCGGCCGGGTCGCCGACTACGCCGAGCGGCGCGGCGCCTCCGCCCGCTTCGTGCCCGGCGGCCGCGTCTGGGAGGTCCCCGCCGACGTCGCCCTGCCGTCCGCGACCCAGAACGAGCTCGACGAGAACGACGCCGCCGCGCTGGTCCGCAACGGCGTGAAGGCCGTCGCCGAGGGCGCCAACATGCCCACCACCGCCGAGGCCGTCCACCTCCTCCAGCGGGCCGGCGTCGCCTTCGGCCCCGGCAAGGCCGCCAACGCGGGCGGCGTCGCGGTCAGCGCCCTGGAGATGGCCCAGAACCACTCCCGCACGTCCTGGACCGCGGCCCGGGTCGAGGAGGAGCTGGCCGGGATCATGACCGACATCCACCGCACCTGCCACGAGACCGCCGAGCGGTACGGCGCCCCCGGCGACTACGTCACCGGAGCCAACATCGCCGGCTTCGAGCGGGTCGCGGACGCGATGCTGGCGCAGGGCGTGATCTGACCCCGCACACCCCCGGCGCAGCCCGGAAAGATTTTCTCCGAAGGTCTTTCCGGGCGGTGTCGAGATCGTCGCGGCGGCTCCGACCCTAGGGTGACAGCGCGCCGGAAGAGGCGCGCGGGGCAGGGGAGGACACCCGAGATGAAGTACGTCGCGATGATCTACGGCAACCAGGCCAAGTGGGACGCGTTCCCCGCCGAGGCGTGGCCGGAGGCGATCGCCCGCCAGGAGGCCTTCAACCGGAAGTACCGGGAGACCGGCGAACTGATCGGCGCCTACGGCCTCGCCGACGCCGCCGCCGTCCGGCTGGTCCGCCGCGAGGGCGGCGCCCCGGCCGTCACCGACGGGCCCTACCTGGAGACCAAGGAGTACCTGGCCAGCTTCTACCTCCTGGACTGCGAGTCCCCGGAGCGGGCCCAGCAGATCGCCGCGGACATGCCCTTCGCAGACGTGGACCCGGTGGAGCTGTGGCCGGTCCTGCACGAGTCCGCGGCGGACGTGTGAGCGAGCCGGCCGGCGTCGAGGACCTGCTGCGGGCGAGCGCCCCGCGGGTCCTCGGCGCGCTCGTCCGCCGCCACGGCGACTTCTACGGCTGCGAGGACGCCGTCCAGGAGGCGCTGATCGCGGCCGCCCGGCAGTGGCCGGAGCAGGGCGTGCCCGGGCGGCCGGGGAGCTGGCTGCTGACCGTCGCCCACCGCAAGTACGTCGACCAGGTGCGCGGCGAGGCCGCCCGCCGGCGGCGCGAGGACACCGTGGCCCTCGCCACCCCGGCGGCCGAGCTGCTCGCGCCCGCCGCCGACGAGGCGGGGCAGGAGGCCGCGGACGACTCGCTCGCCCTGCTCTTCCTCTGCTGCCACCGGGACCTGTCGCCGCCCAGCCGGATCGCGCTCACCCTGCGGGCGGTCGGCGGTCTCACCACCGCGCAGATCGCCGCCGCGTTCCTGGTGCCGGAGGCGACGATGGCGCAGCGGATCAGCCGCGCCAAGCAGACGGTCCGGGAGGCGGGGGACTCCCTCGCGCTGCCGGAGGGCGAGGACCGCACCGCCCGGCTCGCGGAGGTCCGGCACGTGCTGTACCTGGTCTTCAACGAGGGCTACACGGCGAGCGGCGGCGAGGAGCTGACCGCGCCCGGGCTGTCCGCGGAGGCGATCCGGCTGGCCCGGCTGCTGCACCGGCTCGTCCCCGAGGACACCGAGACGGCGGGGCTGCTGGCCCTGATGCTGCTCACCGACGCCCGCCGCCCGGCCCGCACGGGCCCGCACGGCGAGCTGGTCCCGCTGGCGGAGCAGGACCGGAGCCGCTGGGCCGCCGCCCCGCTGGCCGAGGGCATCGCCCTGATCAGCCGCACCCTCCCGCGCGGGCGGGTGGGCCCGTACCAGATCCAGGCGGCGATCGCGGCGGTGCACGACGAGGCGGAGTCGGCGGAGGCGACCGACTGGCCGCAGATCCTCGCCCTGTACGAACTCCTGGAGCGGGCGGGCCCCAACCCGATGGTGACCCTGAACCGCGCGGTGGCCGTCGCCATGGTGCACGGCCCGCGGGCCGGTCTGGAGCTGCTCGACACGCTGGCCGCCGACAAGCGGCTGGCCCGCCACCACCGGCTGCAGGCCACCCGGGCCCATCTCCTGGAGCTGTCCGGGGACGCCGGGGCCGCGGCGGCGGCCTACCGCGAGGCCGCCCGGCGCACCACGAGCGCGCCGGAGCGCCGTCACCTCACGGAGCGCGCCCGCCGGCTGGACCGGTCCTGACCCGCCGGGGCGGTACCGGGGCGTCCGGAAGCCCGCTCGGCCCCTGCGTGTACCCGAACGTGACGTGGGGTACAGTCTTCGACCCGATTGGCGGGCCGCAGGGGCGGTATGGCAGACTAGCGGGGTTGCTCGGTTGAGTGCCGATGCTGCGCGCCTCCCGTCGGGGGGACCGGAAGCGAGTCCCACAGTACTCGTCGCTCCTTCTCAGGAGCGGACGTACGGGAATCTTCCGGGAAGTGTCAGCGGGGTACCAGCCAGGCGCCCGGTGGGTGTTCACCCCCGTTCCGCGGTCCTCGGCCCGCACCCCCTTGGTTGGGAAATCCTTCGGGACTTCTTCGTAGAGGGAGTGCGACACGCCCGACCGCGTGGGTCGGAGGAGGACGCGAATCCGCCGGGTTCCAGAGCGTTTAACGACAAGACAGGACTACGGAGTAGCCATGGCGGGACAGAAGATCCGCATCCGGCTCAAGGCCTACGACCACGAGGTCATCGACTCCTCGGCGAAGAAGATCGTCGAGACGGTGACGCGCACTGGTGCGTCGGTCGCGGGCCCGGTGCCGCTGCCCACTGAGAAGAACGTGTACTGCGTCATCAAGTCGCCGCACAAGTACAAGGACTCGCGCGAGCACTTCGAGATGCGCACGCACAAGCGCCTCATCGACATCCTCGACCCCACGCCGAAGACCGTCGACTCGCTCATGCGTCTCGACCTGCCGGCCGGTGTCGACATCGAGATCAAGCTCTGAGGGCGCGCGAGATGGCTAAGAACATCAAGGGCATCCTGGGCGAGAAGCTCGGCATGACGCAGGTCTGGGACGAGAACAACCGGGTCGTCCCGGTGACCGTCGTCAAGGCCGGCCCGAATGTCGTGACCCAGGTGCGTACGAACGACGTCGACGGTTACGAGTCGGTCCAGATCGCCTTCGGCGAGATCGACCCGCGCAAGGTGAACAAGCCCCTCAAGGGCCACTTCGCCAAGGCCGACGTCACCCCGCGCCGTCACCTCGTCGAGCTGCGTACCGCTGACGCCAGCGAGTACACCCTCGGCCAGGAGATCACCGCCGAGGTCTTCGAGGCGGGCATCAAGGTCGACGTGACCGGCAAGAGCAAGGGCAAGGGCTTCGCCGGTGTCATGAAGCGCCACAACTTCCGTGGTGGCAAGGCCTCCCACGGTGCCCACCGCGTGCACCGCAAGCCGGGTTCGATCGGTGGCTGCGCCACCCCGGGCCGCGTCTTCAAGGGCATGCGCATGGCCGGCCGCATGGGCAACGAGCGCGTGACCACCCAGAACCTGACCGTTCACGCCGTTGACGCGGAGAAGGGCCTGCTCCTGATCAAGGGTGCGGTTCCTGGTCCGAACGGCGGCCTCGTCCTGGTCCGCACCGCGGCCAAGGGGGCCTGAGGATATGAGCACCATTGACATTCTGTCGCCCTCCGGCGACAAGACCGGGACCGTCGAGCTCCCGGCCGAGATCTTCGACGCCAAGGTCAGCGTCCCGCTGATCCACCAGGTCGTCGTCGCGCAGCTTGCGGCCGCCCGCCAGGGCACCCACAAGACCAAGACGCGTGGCGAGGTCCGCGGTGGTGGCAAGAAGCCGTACCGCCAGAAGGGCACCGGCCGCGCCCGTCAGGGTTCGACCCGCGCCCCGCAGTTCGCCGGTGGTGGCGTCGTGCACGGTCCCGTGCCGCGTGACTACTCGCAGCGGACCCCGAAGAAGATGAAGGCCGCCGCCCTCCGCGGTGCCCTCTCCGACCGGGCGAACCACTCCCGCATCCACGTCGTCACCGGCGTGGTCGAGGGTGGCATCTCCACCAAGGCCGCCAAGACGCTGTTCGGCAAGATCTCGGAGCGCAAGAACCTGCTCCTGGTCGCCGAGCGCTCCGACGAGGCCGCGTGGCTGTCCGCCCGCAACCTGCCCCAGGTGCACATCCTGGAGCCGGGCCAGCTGAACACGTACGACGTGATGCGATCCGACGACGTGGTCTTCACCCAGGCCGCCCTCGAGTCCTTCGTGTCTGGCCCCAAGGCCGACGACAACGAGGGGAACGAAGCCTGATGGCCGAGATCACCAGCAAGACCTTCACGGACCCGCGCGACGTCCTCGTCAAGCCGGTTGTCTCCGAGAAGAGCTACGCCCTGCTCGACGAGAACAAGTACACGTTCATCGTCGCGCCCGGCTCCAACAAGACCCAGATCAAGCAGGCCGTCGAAGCGGTCTTCTCGGTCAAGGTCACCGGGGTCAACACGATCAACCGCCAGGGCAAGCGCAAGCGCACCCGCACCGGTTTCGGCAAGCGCGCCAACACCAAGCGCGCCATCGTGACCCTTGCTGAGGGCAACCGAATCGACATCTTCGGCGGCCCGACCGCCTGACGGCGGTCGAGTCGTCCGATATCGGACGAGGACTGAGAAATGGGTATCCGCAAGTACAAGCCGACTACGCCGGGCCGTCGTGGCTCCTCCGTAGCCGACTTCGTCGAGATCACGCGGTCCACGCCGGAGAAGTCGCTGGTCCGCCCCCTGCACAGCAAGGGCGGCCGTAACAACACCGGCCGGATCACCGTTCGCCACCAGGGTGGCGGACACAAGCGCGCCTACCGCGTGATCGACTTCCGTCGTCACGACAAGGACGGCGTGCCGGCCAAGGTCGCTCACATCGAGTACGACCCGAACCGCACCGCGCGCATCGCGCTGCTCCACTACATGGACGGCGAGAAGCGCTACATCATCGCTCCCAAGGGTCTGACGCAGGGTGACCGCGTCGAGAACGGCCCCGGCGCGGACATCAAGCCCGGCAACAACCTGGCGCTCCGCAACATCCCGGTCGGTACCACGATCCACGCGATCGAGCTCCGTCCCGGTGGCGGCGCCAAGTTCGCCCGCTCCGCGGGTGCCTCCGTGCAGCTGCTGGCGAAGGAGGGCACGATGGCCCACCTCCGCATGCCGTCCGGTGAGATCCGTCTGGTCGACGCCCGCTGCCGCGCCACCATCGGCGAGGTCGGCAACGCCGAGCAGTCGAACATCAACTGGGGCAAGGCCGGCCGCAAGCGCTGGCTGGGCGTCCGTCCGACCGTTCGCGGTGTGGCGATGAACCCGGTTGACCACCCGCACGGTGGTGGTGAGGGCAAGACCTCCGGTGGTCGCCACCCGGTCTCCCCGTGGGGTCAGAAGGAGGGTCGTACTCGCTCGCCGAAGAAGGCTTCGAGCAAGTACATCGTCCGCCGCCGCAAGACGAACAAGAAGCGCTAGGAGCGGGTTTAGATGCCGCGCAGTCTCAAGAAGGGACCCTTCGTCGACGGCCACCTCATCAAGAAGGTGGACGCTCAGAACGAGGCCGGTACCAAGAACGTCATCAAGACCTGGTCCCGTCGCTCCATGATCATCCCGGCGATGCTCGGGCACACGATCGCGGTGCACAACGGCAAGACCCACGTCCCGGTGTTCGTCACCGAGTCGATGGTCGGTCACAAGCTCGGCGAGTTCTCGCCGACGCGTACCTTCCGGGGCCACGTCAAGGACGACCGGAAGTCGAAGCGCCGCTAGTAGCGGATCGCATTCAGACACGTAAGTAACTGAGAGGGACAACCATGGAAGCCAGGGCCCAGGCGCGGTACATCCGCGTCACGCCCATGAAGGCCCGCCGCGTGGTGGACCTGATCCGTGGCATGGACGCCACGGAGGCTCAGGCTGTTCTGCGATTCGCTCCGCAGGCAGCCTCCGTGCCGGTCGGCAAGGTGCTCGACAGCGCCATTGCCAACGCCGCGCACAACTACGACCACACGGACGCCTCTTCGCTGGTCATCAGCGAGGCGTACGTCGACGAGGGTCCGACCCTGAAGCGGTTCCGTCCGCGTGCCCAGGGCCGTGCCTACCGGATCCGCAAGCGGACCAGCCACATCACCGTGGTCGTCAGCAGCAAGGAAGGAACCCGGTAATGGGCCAGAAGGTTAACCCGCATGGGTTCCGGCTCGGCATCACCACGGACTTCAAGTCCCGCTGGTACGCCGACAAGCTGTACAAGGACTACGTCAAGGAAGACGTCGCCATCCGTCGGATGCTGACGTCCGGCATGGAGCGCGCCGGCATCTCGAAGGTTGAGATCGAGCGCACCCGCGACCGCGTCCGCGTGGACATCCACACCGCTCGCCCGGGCATTGTCATCGGTCGCCGTGGCGCCGAGGCCGACAAGATCCGCGGCCAGCTGGAGAAGCTGACCGGCAAGCAGGTCCAGCTGAACATCCTCGAGGTCAAGAACCCCGAGGTCGACGCTCAGCTCGTGGCCCAGGCCGTCGCCGAGCAGCTCTCCTCCCGCGTCTCCTTCCGTCGGGCCATGCGCAAGAGCATGCAGTCCGCCATGAAGGCCGGCGCCAAGGGCATCAAGATCCAGTGTGGTGGCCGTCTCGGCGGCGCCGAGATGTCCCGCTCGGAGTTCTACCGCGAGGGTCGTGTGCCGCTGCACACGCTCCGCGCGAACGTCGAGTACGGCTTCTTCGAGGCCAAGACGACCTTCGGCCGCATCGGCGTGAAGGTCTGGATCTACAAGGGCGACGTCAAGAACATCGCCGAGGTCCGCGCCGAGAACGCTGCTGCCCGCGCGGGCAACCGCCCGGCCCGTGGCGGCGCTGACCGTCCGGCCGGCCGCGGTGGCCGCGGTGGCGAGCGTGGCGGTCGCGGTCGCAAGCCGCAGCAGGCTCCCGCTGCCGAGGCCCCCAAGGCCGAGGCCGCCGCCGCTCCGGCTGCTGAGAGCACCGGAACGGAGGCCTGACCGACATGCTGATCCCCCGTAGGGTCAAGCACCGCAAGCAGCACCACCCCAAGCGCTCGGGCATGAGCAAGGGTGGCACGCAGGTCGCGTTCGGCGAGTACGGCATTCAGGCCCTCACGCCGGCGTACGTGACCAACCGTCAGATCGAGGCCGCGCGTATCGCGATGACCCGCCACATCAAGCGTGGCGGCAAGGTCTGGATCAACATCTACCCGGACCGCCCGCTCACGAAGAAGCCTGCCGAGACCCGCATGGGTTCCGGTAAGGGTTCCCCGGAGTGGTGGATCGCGAACGTCAAGCCCGGTCGGGTGATGTTCGAGCTGTCCTACCCGAACGAGAAGATCGCGCGTGAGGCTCTGACTCGTGCGGCTCACAAGCTGCCGATGAAGTGCAAGATCGTTAAGCGCGAGGCAGGTGAGCTGTGATGTCGGCCGGTACCAAGGCGTCCGAGCTGCGCGAGCTGGGCAACGAGGAGCTTGTCGCCAAGCTCCGCGAGGCCAAGGAAGAGCTGTTCAACCTCCGCTTCCAGGCGGCGACGGGCCAGCTCGAGAACCACGGCCGTCTTCGGGCGGTCCGTAAGGACATCGCCCGGATCTACACCCTCATGCGAGAGCGTGAGCTCGGCATTGAGACGGTGGAGAACGCCTGATGAGCGAGAGCAACGTGACTGAGAAGACCGAGCGCAACGCTCGCAAGGTCCGCGAGGGCCTGGTCGTCAGCGACAAGATGGACAAGACCGTCGTCGTCGCCGTCGAGGACCGCGTCAAGCACGCGCTGTACGGCAAGGTCATCCGCCGTACGAACAAGCTCAAGGCTCACGACGAGCAGAACGCTGCCGGCATCGGCGACCGCGTCCTCCTGATGGAGACCCGGAAGCTGTCGTCGACGAAGCACTGGCGCGTCGTCGAGATCCTCGAGAAGGCCAAGTAATCCCTCCTAGGGGGACCCCCTAGGAACAGTTCCGCCAGGCTCGGTGGGGACCGCTGATCGACCAGCGGCCCCCGCCGGGAACCGGCAGACAATCAGGAGATAGACGTGATCCAGCAGGAGTCGCGACTTCGCGTCGCCGACAACACTGGTGCCAAGGAGATCCTTTGCATCCGTGTTCTCGGTGGCTCGGGTCGCCGCTACGCGGGCATCGGTGACGTCATCGTCGCCACCGTCAAGGACGCGATCCCCGGTGGCAACGTGAAGAAGGGTGACGTCGTCAAGGCGGTCATCGTTCGCACCGTCAAGGAGCGCCGCCGCCAGGACGGCTCGTACATCCGCTTCGACGAGAACGCCGCTGTCATTCTCAAGAACGACGGCGACCCTCGTGGCACCCGTATCTTCGGCCCGGTCGGCCGTGAGCTGCGCGAGAAGAAGTTCATGAAGATCATCTCGCTCGCGCCGGAGGTGCTGTAAGCATGAAGATCAAGAAGGGCGACCTGGTCCAGGTCATCACCGGCAAGGACAAGGGCAAGCAGGGCAAGGTCATCGCGGCCTACCCCGCCGAGTCCCGCGTTCTGGTCGAGGGTGTCAACCGGGTCAAGAAGCACACGAAGGCCGGCCCCAACCAGGCCGGCGGCATCGTGACCACCGAGGCGCCGGTCCACGTCTCCAACGTCCAGCTGGTCGTGGAGAAGGACGGCAAGAAGGTCGTCACGCGTGTCGGTTTCCGCTTCGACGACGAGGGCAACAAGATCCGCGTTGCCAAGCGGACGGGTGAGGACATCTGATGGCTACCACCACTCCGCGTCTCAAGACGAAGTACCGCGAGGAGATCGCGGGCAAGCTGCGTGACGAGTTCAAGTACGAGAACGTCATGCAGATCCCCGGCCTCGTGAAGATCGTGGTCAACATGGGTGTCGGCGACGCCGCCCGTGACTCGAAGCTGATCGAGGGCGCGATCCGCGACCTCACCACGATCACCGGTCAGAAGCCGGCCGTCACCAAGGCCCGCAAGTCCATCGCGCAGTTCAAGCTGCGTGAGGGTCAGCCGATCGGTGCCCACGTCACGCTCCGTGGCGACCGCATGTGGGAGTTCCTGGACCGCACCCTGTCGCTCGCGCTGCCGCGCATCCGCGACTTCCGCGGCCTGTCCCCGAAGCAGTTCGACGGCCGTGGCAACTACACCTTCGGTCTCACGGAGCAGGTCATGTTCCACGAGATCGACCAGGACAAGATCGACCGTACCCGGGGTATGGACATCACCGTGGTCACCACGGCGACCAACGACGACGAGGGCCGCGCGCTTCTCCGTCACCTCGGCTTCCCGTTCAAGGAGGCGTAAGCGAGATGGCGAAGAAGGCTCTGATCGCGAAGGCTGCCCGCAAGCCCAAGTTCGGTGTGCGTGCGTACACCCGCTGCCAGCGTTGCGGCCGCCCCCACTCCGTGTACCGCAAGTTCGGCCTCTGCCGCGTGTGCCTTCGTGAGATGGCTCACCGTGGCGAGCTGCCGGGCGTGACCAAGAGCTCCTGGTAATTCCCCTTCGCCCATTGGGCGTTGGTGAATGACCGGAGTCTCTCGGTAAGCATTGGGATGGCGGACTCCCCTCCCCGCATGGCTTAGGCTAGTGGGGTTGGGCGTCCGCCGCCCTTACGACTTACTACGCCGTAGGTCCACCGCACCGCACCCGCCCCGTCTCGGATCGGGGAGAGGGATGGTGCACCAGGAAACCCCGGCGAGAGAGGCCGAAGGCCAATTCATGACCATGACTGATCCGATCGCAGACATGCTCACGCGTCTGCGTAACGCGAACTCGGCGTACCACGACACCGTGACGATGCCGCACAGCAAGATCAAGTCGCACATCGCGGAAATCCTCCAGCAGGAGGGCTTCATCACCGGCTGGAAGGTCGAGGACGCCGAGGTCGGCAAGAACCTCGTCGTCGACCTCAAGTTCGGTCCGAACCGTGAGCGCTCCATCGCGGGCATCAAGCGGATCTCGAAGCCGGGCCTCCGGGTTTACGCGAAGTCCACCAACCTGCCGAAGGTCCTCGGCGGCCTGGGCGTGGCGATCATCTCCACGTCCCACGGTCTCCTGACCGGCCAGCAGGCGCAGAAGAAGGGCGTGGGTGGGGAAGTCCTCGCCTACGTCTGGTAGTCGGGAACGGAGGAATAGCAATGTCGCGAATCGGCAAGCTCCCCATCACGGTTCCCGCCGGCGTGGACGTCACCATCGAGGGCCGCACGGTCACGGTCAAGGGTTCCAAGGGCACCCTGAGCCACACCGTCGCCGCGCCGATCGAGATCGTTAAGGGCGAGGAGGGCGTGCTCAACGTCACCCGTCCGAACGACGAGCGTCAGAACAAGGCCCTCCACGGCCTGTCCCGCACGCTGGTGGCCAACATGATCACCGGTGTGACCCAGGGATACGTCAAGGCGCTCGAGATCAGCGGTGTCGGTTACCGCGTGGCCGCGAAGGGCTCCGGTCTGGAGTTCCAGCTCGGTTACAGCCACCCGATCCTGATCGAGGCTCCCGAGGGCATCTCGTTCAAGGTCGAGTCCCCGACCAAGTTCTCGGTCGAGGGCATCGACAAGCAGAAGGTCGGCGAGGTCGCGGCGAACATCCGCAAGCTGCGGAAGCCCGACCCGTACAAGGCCAAGGGCGTCAAGTACGCCGGCGAGGTCATCCGCCGCAAGGTCGGAAAGGCTGGTAAGTAAGCCATGGCATACGGTGTCAAGATCGCCAAGGGCGACGCTTACAAGCGCGCCGCGAAGGCGCGTCGTCACCTGCGCATCCGCAAGAGCGTGTCGGGTACGGCGGAGCGTCCGCGCCTCGTCGTGACGCGTTCCAACCGCGGCATCACCGCGCAGGTCATCGATGACCTGAAGGGCCACACCGTGGCGTCGGCGTCCCACCTGGACGCCTCCGTCCGCGGCGGCGAGGGCTCCAAGTCCTCGCAGGCCCAGCAGGTCGGCGCCCTGGTCGCCGAGCGCGCCAAGGCCGCCGGTGTCGAGGCCGTCGTGTTCGACCGTGGTGGCAACAGGTACGCCGGGCGCATTGCCGCTCTGGCTGACGCCGCCCGCGAAGCCGGGCTGAAGTTCTAAGCCCCGGTTCCGGGACTAACGGACGTAACAGAGAGAGGTAATCCAATGGCTGGACCCCAGCGCCGCGGCAGCGGTGCCGGTGGCGGCGAGCGGCGGGACCGGAAGGGCCGCGACGGTGGCGCTGCCGCCGCCGAGAAGACCGCGTACGTTGAGCGTGTAGTCGCGATCAACCGCGTCGCCAAGGTTGTCAAGGGTGGTCGTCGTTTCAGCTTCACCGCGCTGGTCGTGGTGGGCGACGGTGACGGCACCGTGGGTGTCGGTTACGGCAAGGCCAAGGAGGTGCCGGCCGCCATCGCCAAGGGTGTTGAGGAGGCCAAGAAGCACTTCTTCAAGGTCCCCCGCATCCAGGGCACCATCCCCCACCCCATCCAGGGTGAGAAGGCCGCGGGCGTCGTCCTGCTCAAGCCGGCGTCCCCCGGTACCGGCGTTATCGCCGGTGGCCCGGTGCGTGCCGTGCTCGAGTGCGCCGGCGTTCACGACATCCTGTCGAAGTCGCTCGGCTCCGACAACGCGATCAACATCGTGCACGCGACCGTGGAGGCCCTCAAGGGCCTGCAGCGTCCCGAGGAGATCGCGGCTCGCCGTGGTCTGCCGCTCGAGGACGTCGCCCCCGCGGCTCTGCTTCGTGCGCGTGCGGGAGCGGGTGCGTAATGGCTCGCCTCAAGATCACGCAGACGAAGTCGTACATCGGCAGCAAGCAGAACCACCGCGACACGCTGCGTTCGCTCGGGCTCAAGCGCCTGAACGACGTGGTCGTCAAGGAGGACCGCCCCGAGTTCCGCGGAATGGTGCACACCGTCCGCCACCTCGTGACGGTTGAGGAGGTCGACTGATCATGGCGGAGAACAACCCGCTCAAGATCCACAACCTCCGTCCCGCCCCGGGCGCCAAGACCGCCAAGACCCGTGTGGGTCGTGGTGAGGCGTCGAAGGGTAAGACGGCCGGTCGTGGTACCAAGGGCACCAAGGCCCGTTACCAGGTTCCGGAGCGCTTCGAGGGTGGCCAGATGCCCCTCCACATGCGTCTCCCGAAGCTCAAGGGCTTCAAGAACCCGTTCCGCACCGAGTACCAGGTCGTGAACCTGGACAAGCTGGCCGCGCTCTACCCGCAGGGTGGCGAGGTCACGGTGGCCGATCTGGTCGCCAAGGGTGCGGTTCGTAAGAACCAGCTCGTCAAGGTGCTCGGCACCGGCGAGGTCTCCGTGGCGCTGCAGGTGACGGTCGACGCCGTCTCCGGCTCCGCCAAGGAGAAGATCGCCGCCGCCGGCGGCACCGTCACCGAGCTCGTCTGAGACGACTCGATGGCCTGAACATCCGACCGGGGATGCCTCTCAAAAGGGGCATCCCCGGTTGGTCGTTCCTAGGGGGGCATGGTCGCCGGTAAGGTGGCGTGCACCGTCCATGCTCATGCGGTATAGACCGCGGGAGCCGGGACCGATATCCATCAGTCCTTATCGAATCTCAAGACCGTCACCTCTGACGCATAGCGCGGGGGTCGCAGGAGGCACCGTGCTCACCGGCTTCGCCCGGGCGTTCAAGACGCCCGACCTGCGCAAGAAGCTGCTCTTCACGCTGGCGATCATCGTGCTGTACCGCCTCGGGGCCCACATCCCCGTGCCGGGCGTCAAGTACGAGGCCGTCCAGATGTGCGTGGACCAGGCGCGCGAAGGCAACAACAGCCTGTTCGGCCTGGTGAACATGTTCAGTGGCGGCGCACTGCTGCAGATCACCATCTTCGCGCTCGGCATCATGCCGTACATCACGGCGAGCATCATCCTGCAGCTGCTCACCGTCGTGATCCCGCGACTGGAAGCCCTCAAGAAGGAGGGCCAGAGCGGTACGGCGAAGATCACGCAGTACACCCGCTACCTGACGATCGCGCTGGCGATCCTCCAGGGCACGGGCCTCGTGGCCACCGCCAAGAGCGGCGCCCTCTTCAGCGGCTGCAGCGTCGCCGACCAGGTCGTCCCGAACCCCACGATCTTCACCATCGCCGTCATGGTCATCACCATGACCGCGGGTACCGCCATCGTGATGTGGCTCGGCGAGCTCATCACCGACCGCGGCATCGGCAACGGCATGTCGATCCTGATGTTCATCTCGATCGCCGCCGGCTTCCCGGGCGCCCTGTGGGCCATCAAGGAGAGCGGCAAGCTCGCCCAGGGCTGGATCGAGTTCGGCACCGTCATCCTCATCGGCTTCGTGATGGTGGCCCTCGTCGTCTTCGTCGAGCAGGCCCAGCGCCGGATCCCGGTGCAGTACGCGAAGCGCATGATCGGCCGCAGGTCGTACGGCGGTACGTCCACTTACATCCCGTTGAAGGTGAACCAGGCAGGTGTGATTCCTGTCATCTTCGCCTCGTCGCTGCTCTACATCCCGGCGCTGATCGCGCAGTTCTCCAGCTCCACCGCGGGCTGGAAGACCTGGATCGAAGCCCACTTCGTCAAGGGTGACCACCCCTACTACATCGCGACGTACTTCCTCCTGATCGTGTTCTTCGCCTTCTTCTACGTGGCGATCTCGTTCAACCCCGAGGAAGTCGCCGACAACATGAAGAAGTATGGTGGCTTCATCCCGGGTATCCGGGCTGGTCGACCTACTGCCGAGTACCTGAGCTACGTGCTCAACCGGATCACTTGGCCGGGCTCGCTGTACTTGGGTCTGATCGCTCTTGTGCCGACGATGGCGTTGGCAGGCTTCGGCGGTGCCAATGCCAACTTCCCGTTCGGCGGGACGAGCATCCTGATCATCGTGGGTGTGGGGCTGGAGACCGTGAAGCAGATCGAGAGCCAGCTCCAGCAGCGCAATTACGAAGGGTTCCTCCGCTGATGCGAATCGTCCTCGTCGGACCGCCCGGGGCCGGCAAGGGAACGCAGGCCGCGTTCCTCGCCAAGAACCTGGACATCCCCCACATCTCCACGGGTGACCTGTTCCGTGCCAACATCTCGCAGGGCACGGCGCTGGGCCTGGAGGCCAAGGGTTACATGGACCGGGGCGAGCTCGTCCCGGACGAGGTGACCATCGGGATGGCCAAGGACCGTATGGAGCAGACGGACGCCGCGAACGGCTTCCTGCTCGACGGGTTCCCGCGCAACGTGGCTCAGGCCGAGGCCCTGGATGTCGTGCTCAAGGCCGACGACATGCAGCTGGACGCGGTTCTGGACCTGGAGGTCCCCGAGGACGAGGTCGTGAAGCGGATCGCGGGTCGCCGCATCTGCCGCAACGACTCCGCGCACGTCTTCCACGTCGAGTACAACGCCCCCAAGACCGAGGGCGTCTGCGACACCTGTGGCGGCGAGCTCTACCAGCGCGCGGACGACTCCGAGGAGACCGTCCGCACCCGCCTGGAGGTCTACCACACGCAGACCGAGCCGATCATCGACTACTACCGGGCGCAGAACCTGGTCGTGACGATCTCGGCGCTCGGCAAGGTGGACGAGGTCACGGCGCGGGCGATGGACGCGCTGAAGAAGTAACCCCACGCTCACGCGATACGGCCGCGGTGCCCCTGACGGGCGCCGCGGCCGTATCGTTGTTCCGTCCCCGTACGCGCAAGGAAAGGCCCCCGTCACGATGGTGCAGATCAAGACCCCCGAGCAGATCGCGAAGATGCGTGAGGCGGGGCTGGTCGTCGCCGCCATCCACGCGGCGACCCGCGAGGCGGCCGTGCCGGGCGCCACGACGAAGGACCTGGACGAGGTCGCGCGCAAGGTGATCGCCGACCACGGGGCGAAGTCGAACTTCCTCGGGTACGGCGGCTTCCCCGCGACCATCTGCACCTCGGTCAACGAGGTCGTCGTGCACGGCATCCCCGACGAGAAGACCGTCCTCAAGGACGGCGACATCATCTCGATCGACGCCGGCGCGATCGTCGACGGCTGGCACGGCGACGCCGCGTACACCGCCTTCGTCGGCACCGGTCACGCCCCGGAGCTGATCGAGCTCTCCCGGGTGACCGAGGAGTCGATGTGGGCCGGCATCGCCGCGATGCGGGTGGGCGCGCGCCTGGTCGACATCTCGAAGGCGATCGAGTCGTACATCAAGCGCCAGCCGCGGCCGGCCGTCGGCGACCACAGCCTGGGCAAGTACGGCATCGTCGAGGACTACGGCGGCCACGGCATCGGCACCGAGATGCACATGGACCCGCACCTGCTGAACTACGTCTCCCGCAAGCGCGGCAAGGGCCCGAAGCTGGTCCCCGGCTTCTGCCTGGCCATCGAGCCCATGGTCTCCCTCGGCACTCCGCACACGGAGGTCCTGGAGGACGACTGGACGGTCGTCTCCACCGACGGCACCTGGTCCTCCCACTGGGAGCACAGCGTCGCCCTCACGGAGGCCGGCCCCCTCGTCCTCACCGCCGTCGACGGCGGCAAGGCGAAGCTCGCGGAGCTGGGCGTCACCGCGGCCCCGGACCCGCTGGCGTAGTCCGCCCCGCCCCCGCTTCCCGCCGGGCCCGGGTCCGGCGGCGGGCCTCGGCGTGGTCCCGGCGGCCGGAGGCCGCCGCAGCACCGCGAAGCCTGTGAGGCGCCCTCGGCGCCGAGCCCGCGAGCGGTGCGTCGAGGGTCGGGTCGGCGGCAAGGCGAAGCTCGCGGAGCTGGGCGTCACCGCGGCCCCGGACCCGCTGGCGTAGTCCGCCCCGCTTCACGCCGGGTCCGGGTCCTGCGGGGTCCCGGGCCTCGGCGTGGTTCCAGGCCCGGCGGCGGTGTTCGGCTCTCGGATTGTCGGCGTAACGATCATCCCTGCTGGGCACACTTTCCCGATTCGTCTTTTCGGGGGGCCTGACGTAGACTGATGCGTCGGCTCTCGTGTACCCGTGTGTCCACACCGGGGAGCGAGAGTCGATCAAGGTAGCCGATTCGAAAGGCGAAGCGTGGCCAAGAAGCAAGGTGCCATCGAAATCGAGGGCACCGTGATCGAGTCCCTGCCGAACGCCATGTTCAAGGTGGAGCTCCAGAACGGTCACAAGGTCCTCGCGCACATCTCCGGCAAGATGCGCATGCACTACATCCGCATCCTCCCGGACGACCGGGTCGTCGTGGAGCTGTCTCCGTACGACCTGACGCGTGGCCGGATCGTCTACCGGTACAAGTAGATCTTGCCCGCACCCCGCCTCCGCGCGCGGGTGGTGGCACTGACCCGGAGAACCTCACATCCCATGAAGGTCAAGCCGAGCGTCAAGAAGATCTGCGACAAGTGCAAGGTGATCCGCCGTCACGGCCGGGTCATGGTCATCTGCGACAACCTGCGCCACAAGCAGCGCCAGGGCTGACGCACGCCGACCGACCTGCAACTTCGCAGTTCTTCGCGCGACGCATAGCAACACGTACATACGCAGAGCCCGTCCGACCGCCCCGCGCGGTTGACGGCACCTCCGGCGGGGGCCGGGGACCCGACCTGTACCTCATACGGCAGCCGGGAACGGTTCTGCAGCAGACCCCCGAGAACACAGGAGCCATTGAATGGCACGCGTTTCCGGTGTTGACATCCCGCGCGAAAAGCGTGTGGTGGTCGCACTCACCTACGTCTTCGGCATCGGGCGTACCCGGTCCGAGGAGATTCTCGCCGCGACCGGCGTGAACCCGTCCACCCGTGTCCGCGACCTTGCCGAGGAAGACCTCGTCAAGATCCGCGAGTACGTGGACGCCAACCTCCAGACCGAGGGTGACCTCCGTCGCGAGATCGCCGCCGACATCCGCCGCAAGGTCGAGATCGGCTGCTACCAGGGCCTGCGCCACCGTCGTGGCCTGCCCGTCCGCGGCCAGCGCACCAGCACGAACGCTCGTACCCGCAAGGGCCCGCGTCGCGCCATCGCCGGCAAGAAGAAGCCGGGCAAGAAGTAGTCCTCAGCGGACGCTTGACCAAGCGGTCTTCGCTGTAGGACCGACCACCTCCCGTAGGAGTAAGAGATGCCCCCCAAGGGACGTCAGGGCGCTGCCAAGAAGGTGCGCCGCAAGGAAAAGAAGAACGTCGCTCACGGCCACGCGCACATCAAGAGCACGTTCAACAACACGATCGTCTCGATCACGGACCCCTCGGGCAACGTGATCTCCTGGGCCTCCGCCGGCCACGTCGGCTTCAAGGGCTCGCGCAAGTCCACCCCCTTCGCCGCGCAGATGGCCGCCGAGTCGGCCGCCCGCCGCGCGCAGGAGCACGGCATGCGCAAGGTCGACGTCTTCGTCAAGGGTCCCGGCTCCGGCCGTGAGACCGCGATCCGCTCCCTCCAGGCCACCGGCCTCGAGGTCGGCTCGATCCAGGACGTCACCCCCACGCCGCACAACGGCTGCCGTCCCCCCAAGCGCCGCCGCGTCTGACGCACGGGCTGCTTGAGCAGGACTTTCGGGCGGTGCGCCCCCTTCCGGGGTCGTACCGCCCGTACCCTTGTAGTACCCGAGGACGTCAAATAGTGGGCGTCCACGACTGAAGGAACACACATGCTTATCGCTCAGCGTCCGTCGCTGACCGAAGAGGTCGTCGACGAGTTCCGCTCCCGGTTCGTGATCGAGCCGCTGGAGCCGGGCTTCGGTTACACCCTCGGCAACAGCCTCCGCCGTACCCTCCTCTCCTCGATCCCGGGTGCCGCCGTCACCAGCATCCGCATCGACGGCGTCCTGCACGAGTTCACCACCGTGCCGGGCGTCAAGGAGGACGTCACCGACCTCATCCTCAACATCAAGCAGCTGGTCGTCTCCTCGGAGCACGACGAGCCGGTCGTGATGTACCTGCGCAAGCAGGGCCCGGGTCTGGTCACCGCCGCCGACATCGCGCCCCCGGCCGGCGTCGAGGTGCACAACCCCGACCTCGTCCTGGCGACCCTGAACGCCAAGGGCAAGCTGGAGATGGAGCTGACCGTCGAGCGCGGTCGCGGCTACGTCTCCGCCGTCCAGAACAAGCAGGTGGGCCAGGAGATCGGCCGCATCCCGGTCGACTCCATCTACTCGCCGGTCCTCAAGGTCACCTACAAGGTCGAGGCGACCCGAGTCGAGCAGCGCACCGACTTCGACAAGCTCATCGTCGACGTCGAGACCAAGCAGGCCATGCGCCCGCGCGACGCCATGGCGTCCGCCGGCAAGACCCTGGTCGAGCTGTTCGGTCTCGCCCGCGAGCTGAACATCGACGCCGAGGGCATCGACATGGGCCCGTCCCCGACGGACGCCGCCCTCGCCGCCGACCTCGCGCTGCCGATCGAGGAGCTGGAGCTCACGGTCCGCTCCTACAACTGCCTCAAGCGTGAGGGCATCCACTCCGTGGGTGAGCTCGTGGCGCGCTCCGAGGCCGACCTGCTCGACATCCGCAACTTCGGTGCGAAGTCGATCGACGAGGTCAAGGCGAAGCTGGCCGGCATGGGCCTGGCCCTCAAGGACAGCCCGCCCGGATTCGACCCGACCGCCGCCGCCGACGCCTTCGGCGCCGACGACGACGCGGACGCCGGGTTCGTCGAGACCGAGCAGTACTAAGGGCTCGGGCCTTCGGGCCCGTACTCGGGTGCGGGTGGACTGCCGCCGTTCGCGCAGTTCCCCGCGCCCCTTCCGGGGCGCACGCCCCGGTCTCCGACGGGTGACCGCCCGCTCGGACACTGACACCGGTACCTCATACGGCCGGTGCAGATCACAAGGAGAAACACCATGCCGCGTCCCGCGAAGGGTGCCCGCCTCGGCGGTTCCGCCGCTCACGAGAAGCTGCTGCTCGCCAACCTGGCGAAGTCGCTGTTCGAGCACGGCCGCATCACGACGACCGAGGCCAAGGCCCGCCGTCTGCGTCCCGTCGCCGAGCGCCTGATCACCAAGGCGAAGAAGGGCGACATCCACAACCGTCGCCTGGTGCTGCAGACGATCACCGACAAGGGCATCGTCCACACCCTCTTCACCGAGATCGCCCCGCGCTACTCGGAGCGTCCGGGTGGTTACACCCGCATCACGAAGATCGGCAACCGTCGTGGCGACAACGCCCCGATGGCCGTGATCGAGCTCGTCGAGGGCGAGATCGCCAAGAAGGCGACCGTCGCCGAGGCCGAGGCCGCCACCAAGCGCGCCGTCAAGGAGGCCGACGAGGCCCCCGCCGCCGAGGCGACCGAGGACGAGGCGAAGGACGCGTAAGCGTTCTTCCGACGTTTCTCACGGAACGGGTCCGTACCCCTGGGGTGCGGGCCCGTTCCCGTGTGTCTGAGAGGATTTCCTGGTGAGCGATGACGTGCAGCCCGGGTTCGTACGGGTACGGCTGGACCTTTCCTACGACGGCCGGGACTTCTCCGGGTGGGCCAAGCAGGCCCGCGGACAGCGGACCGTGCAGGGCGAGATCGAGGACGCTCTGAAGACCGTGACCCGGTCCTCGGAGACGTACGAACTGACCGTCGCCGGCCGGACCGACGCGGGGGTGCACGCGCGCGGGCAGGTCGCCCACGTGGACCTGCCGGAGGAGCTGTGGCGGGAGCACCGCGAGAAGCTGCTGCGGCGGCTCGCGGGCCGGCTCTCGCACGACGTGCGGGTGTGGAGCGTCGCCGAGGCCCCCGCGGGCTTCAACGCCCGCTTCTCGGCGGTCTGGCGGCGGTACGCGTACCGGGTCACCGACCATCCGGGCGGCGTCGACCCGCTGCTGCGCGGGCACGTGCTGTGGCACGACTGGACGCTCGACATGGACGCCATGAACGAGGCGGCGGCGGCCCTGGTCGGCGAGCACGACTTCGCCGCGTACTGCAAGAAGCGCGAGGGCGCCACGACCATCCGCACGCTCCAGGAGCTGCGCTGGGAGCGGCGGCCCGACGGCGTCCTGGAGGCCACGGTCAAGGCCGACGCCTTCTGCCACAACATGGTCCGCTCGCTGGTCGGCGCGCTGCTCTTCGTCGGCGACGGGCACCGGCCGGTGGAGTGGCCGGGCAAGGTGCTGGCCGCCGGCGTGCGGGACTCCGCCGTCCACGTCGTGCGCCCGCACGGCCTCACCCTCGAAGAGGTCGGCTACCCGGCCGACGACCAGCTGGCCGCGCGCAGCCGGGAGGCCCGCAACAAGCGGACCCTGCCCGGCGTCGCCGGCTGCTGCTGAGCCTTCCGGGCGCCTACCGGGGCGGGGCCGAAGCGGCGGCCGCCGCCTTCGCCTGGCTCTTGCCCCGGGCGTAGATCTGGTTGAAGACGAAGGTGGCGAGGTCGTCGCTGGCCTGGAAGACCGGCTTGTCCTTGGTGGTGACCTTCTTGCCGCTGGTGAAGCCGGACTGGGTGAAGTAGGCGTAGCGGCCGACGGAGTTGGCGCGGCGCAGGCAGACCGTGGCGTGGCAGAAGTCCTTGACGCCCGCGCCGGTGAGGGGGGCGATGCCGCCGGTGGCCTGCTTCTTCGCCGCGAGGGCCGCCTTCTCGGAGGGGAAGACGGCCACGCCCACGGTGATCGCCACGCCGTCCTTGACGTAGGTGGCGCGCAGCACCCGCTCGCAGCCGTTCTTCTTCAGCACCGCGCCGAGCCCGCCCTGGGTGACCGCGGCGCAGTTCGTCGTCGCGGAGGTCGCGCCCTTGTCGTAGGGGCGGCCGAACATGGTGAGCTTCCGGCCCGGGTAGAGGCCGTCGGTGGTCAGCGGCGCCTTGTCCTTCTTCGGGTCGGAGATGTAGTCCTTCGGGTCCGGCGGGGGCGGCGGGGCCACGGAGGAGAAGGTCGGCGCGGGGGTGGGGGAGACCGTCGCGGTGACCGTGCCGGTGGGGGTCGGGTCGCCGTTCTTGGCCTCGTCGTTCTTCTTGTTCGTGGCCACGACGGCGGTCGCGACGACCGCGCCCACGGCGAGCGTGGCGACGACACCGCCCGCGATCGCCAGCCTGCGCTTGCGGCGGCTGCCGGCCGCGGAGGCGTCCGCGAGGGCGCCCCAGTCAGGGGTGCCGTCGCCGGGCCCGCCCTGCCCGCCCGCGAAGGGGTCCTGCGGCGGCGGGTAGCCGTACCCGTGCTGCTGCGGTGGCTGCTGCCCGTACGGCGGCCCCGGATACCCGTAGCCCTGCGGCTGTCCGTGCCCCTGCTGCCCCTGCTGCTGCGGCTCCTGCGGCCACTGCGGTCCCCCAAAGCTCATGCCGCGCATCCTAAACCGCTTGGGAGAAGCGGACGCGGGCGGTGACAATGCACCTCATGGGACATGTCGAGGCCGCGCATCTGGAGTACTACCTTCCCGACGGGAGGGTCCTGCTCGGGGACGCCTCCTTCCGGGTGGGAGAAGGCGCGGTCGTCGCGCTCGTCGGGGCCAACGGCGCCGGGAAGACCACCCTCCTGCGGATGATCGCGGGAGACCTCCAGCCGCACGGCGGCTCCGTCACCGTCAGCGGCGGGCTCGGCGTGATGCCGCAGTTCATCGGCTCCGTGCGCGACGAGTCCACCGTCCGCGACCTGCTCGTCTCCGTGGCGCACCCGCGGATCCGGGAGGCGGCGAAGGCGGTCGACGAGGCCGAGCACCTGATCATGACCGTCGACGACGAGGCCGCGCAGATGACGTACGCGCAGGCCCTCGCCGACTGGGCGGAGGTGCAGGGCTACGAGGCGGAGACGCTGTGGGACATCTGCACCACGGCCGCGCTCGGCATGCCGTACGACAAGGCGCAGTTCCGTCAGGTGCGGACGCTCTCCGGCGGTGAGCAGAAGCGGCTGGTCCTGGAGTCGCTGCTGCGCGGCACCGACGAGGTGCTGCTCCTCGACGAGCCGGACAACTACCTGGACGTGCCCGGCAAGCGGTGGCTGGAGGAGCGGCTGCGGGAGACCCGCAAGACCGTGCTCTTCATCTCCCACGACCGGGAGCTGCTCTCCCGGGCCGCGCAGAAGATCATCGCGGTGGAGCCCGGCGCGGCCGGCTCCGACGTGTGGGTGCACGGCGGCGGCTTCGACACCTTCCACGAGGCCCGGCGGGAGCGGTTCGCCCGCTTCGAGGAGCTGAAGCGGCGCTGGGAGGAGAAGCACGCGCAGCTGAAGAAGCTGGTCGTCAACCTGCGGCAGGCGGCCGCGGTCAGCCACGAGATGGCGTCCCGGTACGCGGCGGCGCAGACCCGGCTGCGGAAGTTCGAGGAGGCCGGCCCGCCGCCGGAGCCGCCGCGCGAGCAGGACATCCGGATGCGGCTGCGCGGCGGCCGGACCGGCGTGCGGGCCGTGACGGTCGAGAACCTGGAGCTCACCGGCCTGATGAAGCCCTTCTCCCTGGAGATCTTCTACGGGGAGCGGGTCGGCGTCCTCGGCTCGAACGGCTCCGGCAAGTCGCACTTCCTGCGGCTGCTCGCCGGGGACGAGTCGGTCGCCCACACGGGCCTGTGGAAGCTGGGCGCGCGGGTCGTGCCCGGGCACTTCGCCCAGACCCACGCCCACCCCGAGCTCGCCGGCCGCCCGCTCGTCGACATCCTGTGGACCGAGCACGCCAAGGACCGGGGCGCGGCGATGTCGATGCTGCGGCGCTACGAGCTGGAGCGCCAGGGCGACCAGCCCTTCGACAAGCTCTCCGGCGGCCAGCAGGCCCGCTTCCAGATCCTCCTCCTGGAGCTGGCCGGCACCACGGCCCTCCTCCTCGACGAGCCCACGGACAACCTGGACCTGGAGTCCGCCGAGGCCCTCCAGGACGGCCTGGAGTCCTACGAGGGCACGGTCCTCGCCGTCACCCACGACCGCTGGTTCGCCAAGAGCTTCGACCGCTACCTGGTCTTCGGCTCCGACGGCGTCGTCCGCGAGACCACCGAGCCGGTGTGGGACGAGCGGCGGGTGGAGCGGGCGCGCTGACCCCGGGCGGCCGGCGGGGCGGGTGAGCGCGGCGGGGACGGCCCACGGGCCGGAGCCGGGCGGCCCCTGAGGCCGCCCGGGGCCGGGCGGGGGGCGGGCGGCGTTTTGACCCGCCCGGGGGAGCCCGGGTACGCTTCTGCTTTGTTATGCGTATTGGCTTCGTCGTTCTCACGCGAAGGGCCCTTACGCAGGTTCCCTGGAGCAGTTACCAGTGGCTCGCATACGGGCGGTGTCCCGGCAGTGCAGGCCCCAGCTGCATGATCGCTTCAGGTGTGTCTGGACTCCATCCACTGAAGAAGCGAAGGCTACGAAGTGCGTACGTACAGCCCCAAGCCCGGCGATGTCACTCGCCAGTGGCACATCATTGACGCGCAGGACATCGTCCTGGGCCGCCTGGCGACGACGGCTGCGAACCTCCTGCGAGGCAAGCACAAGCCCGTCTACGCCCCCCACATGGACATGGGCGACTTCGTCATCATCATCAACGCCGACAAGGTCCACCTGTCCGGCAACAAGAAGACCCAGAAGCTGGCGTACCGCCACTCCGGCTTCCCGGGTGGTCTGCGCTCCGTCCGTTACGACGAGCTGCTGGCCAAGAACCCCGAGAAGGCCGTCGAGAAGGCCATCAAGGGCATGATCCCCAAGAACACCCTGGGCCGTCAGATGCTCTCGAAGCTGAAGGTCTACGCGGGCGAGAACCACCCGCACGCTGCCCAGCAGCCGGTCCCGTTCGAGATCACCCAGGTCGCGCAGTAGTTCCGGCCACACCCCCTAAGAACGAAAGAAATCTGAGGAGCATCGTGGCCGAGACCACCCCCGAGACCCCCGTCGACGAGTTCGAGGGCGTCGAGGAGTACACCACCGAGACCGAGATCGTCGAGGGTGACTACACCTCCGAGTCCCTCGCGTCCCGCTTCGGCGACCCGCAGCCGGCCGCCGGCCTGGGCCGTCGCAAGAACGCCATCGCCCGCGTCCGGATCGTCCCGGGCACCGGCAAGTGGAAGATCAACGGGCGTACGCTCGAGGACTACTTCCCGAACAAGGTCCACCAGCAGGAAGTCAACGAGCCCTTCAAGGTGCTCGAGCTCGACAACCGCTACGACGTCATCGCCCGCATCGCGGGTGGCGGTGTCTCCGGCCAGGCCGGCGCCCTGCGCCTCGGCGTGGCCCGTGCCCTCAACGAGGCCGACGTCGAGAACAACCGCCCGGCGCTGAAGAAGGCCGGCTTCCTCTCCCGTGACGACCGCGCGGTCGAGCGGAAGAAGGCCGGTCTCAAGAAGGCCCGCAAGGCTCCGCAGTACAGCAAGCGTTAATCGCCTGCCGCACTGCTTGTACGTACGCCCCGGCGCACTGCGCGTGCCGTCGGGGCGTACGTTTTTTCTTAACCTTTTTCACTTTCAGTCTTGGGCACGCATTTTCGGAGGACAGCTGTGGGACGACTCTTCGGCACCGACGGCGTACGCGGCGTTGCCAACGCGGACCTGACGGCGGAGCTCGCGCTCGGCCTGTCGGTCGCGGCGGCGCACGTGCTCGCCGAGGCGGGGACCTTCGAGGGCCATCGGCCGACCGCCGTGGTCGGGCGGGACCCGCGGGCGTCGGGAGAGTTCCTGGAGGCGGCCGTCGTCGCCGGCCTCGCCAGCGCCGGCGTCGACGTCCTGCGCGTCGGCGTCCTGCCGACCCCGGCCGTCGCCCACCTCACCGGCGTCCTCGGCGCCGACCTCGGCGTGATGCTGTCCGCCAGCCACAACGCCATGCCCGACAACGGCATCAAGTTCTTCGCCCGCGGCGGCCACAAGCTGGCCGACGACCTGGAGGACAAGATCGAGGGCGTCTACGAGGAGCACCGCACCGGCGCTCCCTGGGACCGCCCGACCGGTGCCGGCGTCGGCCGCGTCCGCGACTACACCGAGGGCTTCGAGACGTACGTCTCCCACCTCCTCGGCGTGCTCCCCAACCGCCTCGACGGCCTGAAGATCGTCCTCGACGAGGCCCACGGCGCCGCCGCCCGCGTCTCCCCGGAGGCGTTCACCCGCGCCGGCGCCGAGGTCGTCACCATCGGCGCCGCCCCCGACGGCCTCAACATCAACGACGGCTGCGGCTCCACCCACCTGGAGCTCCTGAAGGCCGCCGTCGTCGAGCACGGCGCCGACCTCGGCATCGCCCACGACGGCGACGCCGACCGCTGCCTCGCCGTCGACCACACCGGCGCGGAGGTGGACGGCGACCAGATCCTCGCCGTGCTCTCCCTCGCCATGCGCGAGGCCGGCACCCTGCGCGGCGACACCGTCGTCGCCACCGTCATGTCCAACCTGGGCTTCAAGCTCGCCATGGAGCGCGAGGGCCTCACCCTCGTCCAGACCGCGGTCGGCGACCGCTACGTCCTGGAGTCCATGAAGGAGCACGGCTACGCCCTCGGCGGCGAGCAGTCCGGGCACGTCATCGTGCTCGACCACGCCACCACCGGCGACGGCACCCTCACCGGCCTCATGCTGGCCGCCCGGGTCGCCGCCACCGGCAAGTCCCTCGCCGAGCTGGCCGCCGTCATGGAGCGGCTGCCGCAGATCCTGATCAACGTCAAGGACGTCGACAAGTCCCGCGTCACCACCTCCGCCGAGCTGGCCGCCGCCGTCGTCGACGCCGAGCGCGAGCTGGGCACCACCGGCCGCGTGCTGCTCCGTTCCTCCGGCACCGAGCCGCTGGTCCGCGTCATGGTCGAGGCCGCCGACATCGAGCAGGCCCGCGCCGTCGCGCAGCGCCTCGCCGACGTCGTGAAGTCCGCGCTGGGCTAGACCTTCCGAGCGGCACGAGCGGCACGAGCGGCACGAGCGGTACGGGCCGTACGAGCGGTACAGGCGGTACGGGAAAGGGCCCCGCGCACTCCGGTGCGGCGGGGCCCTTTCCCGTACCCGGGTAGTCAGCTTCTGCGCAGGCGGCGCTTCAGCTTGCCGCGCTGGGTGTTCCACAGCCACTTCTGCACCAGCAGCGTCAGGGTGCCCGCCAGCATGATGCCCAGCAGGTTGAGCAGCAGCTGCTGGACCGAGCCCAAGGTCTGGCCGACCTCGCCGTAGCTGAGCGCCACCGCCGCGTTGGCCGCCGCCGGCACCGTCGTCACCGAGATCGCCACGCCCACCAGGGCGCCCGCCTTCGACGAGGTCAGCGAGAGGGTGCCGGCGGCACCCGCGAGCACCGCCACCACGAAGGAGAACGGGTCCGGCTGCCAGATGAAACTGGTCTGGGGCCGCTCCCCGTCCAGCATCTCCACGCTGAACAGCCCGAGCCGGTCCATCAGCAGGCTGAACAGGGTCGTGACCAGGATCGCCGCCAGGAAGCCGACGAGCAGCGCGACCAGCGACCGGACCGCGAGCCGCGGCGCCCGCTTCACGATCGCCGTGCACACCCCGGCGAGCGGACCGAACTCCGGGCCCACCGCCATCGCGCCCACGATCAGGATCGCGTTGTCCAGGACGACGCCGCAGGCCGCGATCATCGTCGCCAGGAGCATGAACGCGAGATAGGTGAAGGAGAGCGTCGACTCCTCGTGCGTCGAGTTCGCCAGCTGCTCCCAGAGCACCGCGTCGGCGCCCTCGCCCGGGGCGTCCTCCTCGGCCGCGTCGGCCCGCTCCGACATCGACAGGTCGATGTCCTCGACGGCGATCGACCCGTCCCGATCGACCTTCAGCTCCCGCAGCCCGTGCAGGAGTTCGTCCCCCGCCTCGCGGGCGACGTCGCACATGACGACGTCCCCGGCCGGGTCCCGGGCGGCTCCCGGCAGCACCACCACATGGGTGGTGCCGACCGTCGAACCGATCAGCTCGGTCACGTCCTCGGTCCGGTCCGATGGCACGATCATCCGCAGGTGCAGCATGCCCCCGAGCTTACGGAGGTCAGAGCTTGCGGAGGCTGAGGCGCTGCACCTTGTGGTCGGGGCCCTTGCGGACCACGAGCGTCGCCCGGCCCCGGGTCGGCGCCACGTTCTCCAGCAGGTTCACCTTGTTGACGGTCCGCCACATCGTGCGGGCGTAGTCCAGGGCCTCCTCCTCGGAGACCTGCGTCCAGCGCCGGAAGTACGAGGACGGGTCCTGGAAGGCGGTCTCCCGCAGCTTCCGGAAGCGGTTGAGGTACCAGCCCTCGATGTCCTCCGGCCGCGCGTCCACGTACACGGAGAAGTCGAAGTAGTCGGCGAGCCCGACCCGGGTCCGCCCGTCCTTGCCGGGCAGCGCCGGCTGGAGGACGTTCAGCCCCTCGACGATCAGGATGTCGGGCCGGCTCACCACCAGCTGCTCGCCCGGCACCCGGTCGTAGATGAGGTGCGAGTAGACCGGTGCGGTGACCTCGTCCTTCCCCGCCTTCACGTCGGCGACGAACCGGGTCAGCGCCCGCCGGTCGTACGACTCGGGGAACCCCTTCCGGGACATCAGCCCGCGCGCCTTCAGCTCCTCCATCGGATAGAGGAAGCCGTCGGTGGTGATCCGCTGCACCCGGGGGTGCTCGGGCCAGCGGGCGAGGAGCGCCTCCAGGAGGCGGGCCACGGTCGACTTCCCGACCGCGACCGACCCGGCCACCCCTATGACGAACGGCGTCCCGCGCTGCTCGGCCCTCTCCCCGAGGAAGGTGTTCAGCGCCCCCCGCAGCCCGCTGGTGGCCTGCACGTACAGGTTGAGCAGCCGGGAGAGGGGGAGGTAGACGTCCCGCACCTCGTCGAGGTCGATGACGTCCCCCAGACCCTGGAGCCGCTCGACCTCGTCGGCGGTGAGCGGGAGCGGAGTCTTGTCGCGCAGGGCGCTCCACTCGGCGCGGGTGAGGTCGACGTAGGGAGTCGCCTCGGGGGACCGGCGGGCCCCACCGTTTCCGGCTCCGTTGCCGTTGGCGCTTCGTGGCGGCGAAGTGATCACGCGCCCATTGTCCCGGGTCGGCGGGGGGTGTGGGGGGTGGGGTGGGTCACGTGGGGGGCAGAGGCGAAGCCATCGCCCAGGGAGGGGCCTTCCGCCCAAGTCCTGGCGGCAGGCCCCCTTCCTGTTCAGCTGCAAAAACACTGCCCCCGTTTTCCCGGCGCGTGGCGCAGGGAAAACGGGGGCGGGTTTTTCAGAGAGTCGCGTGTCGCTCTCCGGTTCGTAAAGGTCTCCTATGAGCTCTTCACGGGAACGCCGTATGCCTAGTCGATGGTGACGCCGTTCCTGGAAGCGATCTCACGGATTCCTTTTGCCGCTTCCCTCAGTGCATGCTCCAGATTCTCCAGATTCCGAATCCTCTGGTCTTGGTCGGACTCGGTGGTTACGGAGTCCCATGCCTGCCGATAGAGGTCTTCCAACGCCAGGACCGATTCGACGATGTCGGCCCGCTGATCGAGCGAGAGGCCGACTGCTCCCTGCATTCCCATGCTCAATTGAGCTCGAGCCGATATCACATCGCCCACGTATCGGATGTGGGAAACGCCGACTTTGTTGCTCAACAGGATCTCGGCAAGGGGGGCATCGTGATGCCCTTCTTTTCTGTTCAAGCCGATTCCTATCTCAACGTCCTCTTGAGAGCGATCATTCCACGTGCGCCCTCAGGGATGTCTACTCCTCCAGCCCTGAGGATGGCAACACAATAGGTCACGCAACTATTGTGGATGCCGTCATAGGGGCCTAGGTCAGCGTTGAGGCTATCCCGCTGCGCCTTCCATGCCCCCTCCACGTCGGACAGCTCGAAGGTTCGCTCGATCACGTTGGGCCCCAGCGGTTCCGCGCGCGCCCCGGTTGTGGAGAGACCCGAAGGGCTGCCTTGGCCATCCCAGCCGGGAATTACCTGCTCGGTTTCCAGCGAGACGCCGTCTCGCTCCACCCGGATGGTGGCGTGCTCCATGTCCTCATCCCAGCGCACGGTTGCGGTTCCGCAGTTGTGGACGAGGACGGGGGTGGTGTCCGCGAGGACGTAGTAGGTGTGGAAGTCGGCGACCGTGAGGTTGCGGACACTTGCGGTCTGGGTCCATGCCTGGACCGCGGTGACCTGGACGTGGGTGCCGGCGCTGGTGCGGAGCCACTGGCCGGGCTTGAGGTCCTTGGCGTCGACCCACTTGTCCAGGGCCGGGACCCAGAAGGGGTGGCCGTCGGTGGCCGTGATGGGGGCCGTGGCGGTTCCCTTGTCGCCGTCGGTGTCGACGGTGACGCGGACGAGGTGCTTCTCGCCGTCGCCGGTGATGGTGGCGGCGACGTTCTTGCCGGTGGTCTCACCGGTTTTCTCGTCGGTCGCCATGACCTTGTCGCCGGGCTTCAGGTCCTTGATCGGCTTGCTGGTGCCGTCGGCGAGCAGGACGTGGGTGTCGGGGGTGAAGCTGTTCCTGATAGGGCAGGTCTCGCCTCCGCCGCCGTCGGATTTCTTCGCCGCGTCGGCTGCCGCGTCGTCGGCTTTCTTCGCCGCCGCCTTGGCGGCGTCGGCTCTCTTCTCCCAGGCGGCGTAGTCCTCGGCGTACTTCGCCATCGCGGCGGCTTCGTCGTCGGCGCGTCGCAGGGTTCCGACGGCCCAGCGGACCTCGTCCTCCCAGCGGTTGTACATCTTCCAGGCGGTTTCGAGTGCCTTGAGGGTGCGTTTGGCCTTTCCGGCGAAGGGCATGGCGGCGTCGAGTGCGAGGGCGCCGCAGGCCCAGACGTCGCCGCCGAGGCAGGCCTTGATGTCGTCGAATCCGCTGATGCCCTTGGCGACCTCGACGGCGATCTCGAGGATGATGTCGGCCTTGGACTTCTGCCGGATGAAGGTGGCCTTCTTGACGTCGGCCTCACTGACCGTTGTCGTCGGCTTGGCCGGCGGCGGGGGCACGGCCTGGTAGTAGTCCTTGACGTCCTCGATGATCTGGTCGAAGGTCTTGCCCTCGGTCTGGACCCTCTGCGTGCACTTCTCGTCGATGCACATCGCCAGACCGGAGGGGTCGGAGAATGTGATCGGACTGTTGTTGCCGTACGCGTAGGGGTTCATCGTCTGCGACTCGGCGATGTCCATCATCGGGTCGACGGAGATGAACCGGCCCAGCGCCGGGTCGTACTCGCGGGCGTTGAGATGGGTCAGGCCGGTGGCGTCCTTGGCGCCGCCGAGGTAGCCCTTGTCGTCCGGCCACATCGACGGAGCCGTGCCGCGGTCCTCGCCGAACGGGGTGTTCTTGCGGCGGGTGACCGTCTTGGTCGCCGCGTCCACGGCCGTCGTCGCGGTGCCGTTGCGGTCGGCGAGGATGTACGACTTCTTGATCGTGCCGTTCTCGGCGACCTTGACCATCGCCGGGCCGGCCGGGTGGGCGTAGTACCGGGTGGTCTTGGCGACGTTGCCGGCCGCGTCGAGCTTCAGCTCGGTGCCGGGCAGGTAGAGGGTGGTGCCGGTCGCCTCGCGTTCGATGAGGCGGTTGCCGCCCGCGTCGTAGACGTAGGACGACTCGTTCGTCCCGGCGGTCACCTTCTGAAGGTGCCCCTCCAGATCCCACTGGAGCGACTGGGTGTTGCCCTGGATGGTGCGGGTGGTGGTGTTGCCCGCGTCGTCGTAGCCGAACAGGTCCTCACGCTGGCCCTGCGGACCGGTGGTGGTGACCTTGGCCAGACGGCTCTTGGTCGGCAGACCGGTGGCGTAGGTGAAGGTGCGCTTGACGTCCTTCGCCGTGTCGCCCAGCGGGTCGTGCTTGGTCTCGCTCAGCCGGTTGCCGGCCGCGTCGAATGTGTAGGAGTGCCAGTAGGCGTCCGGACCGCCGACCTTCGGCGCCGAACCGGGACCCGAAGCACCCGGCTTGAGCGCACAGGCGTCGGACGCCGTCCACGCGTCGGTCATCCGGCGCAGGTGGTCGTAGGCGAAGCACTGCACGTCCGTGGTCGCGGCGGTGGGGTTGTCGCCGGTCTTGTCGGTGATGCGCATGACGTTGCCGGAGGCGTCGTAGTCGGTGACCACGTCATTGAGCGTGACCGTGTCGACCGTGCCGACTTCCTGGTGGTTCGTCGTCCGCGTCACCCGGCGGGTCTGCTCGTCGAACAGGTTGCTGGTGATCAGCGCCCGCCCCGCCGAATCGACCTTCGTACGCACCACGTCACCGAGCGAGGTGTACTCGGTGGCGGCGACGAACGTCAGGCCCGCCACCGCCATGGAGTTGACGGTGTCCAGGGCGTTGTAGCCGATGGAGACCCGCTCGGACGGCAGGCCGCCGACCGCCGGATGGGTCATGGTCTGCGGAAGACCGGTGCGCGGGGTGTAGGTGCTGGAGTAGGTGTAGGTGCCGGCGAGCTTGCCCTCACTGGCCGGAATGGTGACCGACGTGGACTTGGGCCGGTACTCGGTGTCGTAGGCGGTGACCGCCTGGGTGTAGGCGTTGCCGTTCACATACCGCGTCGAGGAAGCGGCGAGACCCAGGGCACCAGGAACGGTGTCGTAGGTCTGCGACGTCAGCTTCGTGCCCGACAGCGAGCCCTCGTGCGTGGACGTGACACGGCCGAGCGCGTCGTAGGCCATCGCGATCGTGCGCCGCGGGCTGCGGCCGTCGGTGACGGAGACGACGCGGTCGCCCTGGTCGTAGGTGAGGTCGGACGTGCCCTTGTCCGGGTCGGTCGTCGACTTCACCCGGCCGCGGATGTCGTAGGTCTGGGACCAGACGTTGCCGATCTGGTCGGTGACCTTCTCCAGCTGGCCCTTGCGCGTGTACTCGTAGGTGATCTTGTCGTAGTCACCCGACGGACCCGCACCCTTGAACTGGCGCAGTTCGGTCTTGCGGCCGAGCGCGTCCATGATCGACATGGTGGGTGTGTCGCCGGCCGGCGGGTCGACGGCCGTCCAGTCGCCGCCGTAGGTCAGGCTGGTGCGCCAGGTCTCCACGCCCTTGCTGCGGGCGATGGTGGCGGTCGGCCTGCCGACGCCGTCGTAGGTGGTGACGGTGGAGGACGGGACGGAGTTGTCGGTCGGCGGGAACATGGTGGCGACCGGGCCGCTGGCGCTGTTGTAGTAGCCGCCGTTCTCCTTCCAGACCCGGCCCAGGCTGTCGTAGAAGGTGTCGGTGATGACCCGGCCGCCGTTCATCGCCGGGTTCTGGGTCTGGCGCAGGCGCAGCGCGCCGTCGTAGAAGTCGTAGGAGGTGCGGTAGGTGCCGTCTTCCAGGAGCCTCTTGTTGGTGATCACGACGGGTGCGTCACGGCCCACCGTGTAGTCGAACTCGGCGTCCGGGGTGGTGGTGAGCGGGTCGCGGTCGGGGGACCAGACCTTCTTCATCCGCCCCAGCGCGTCGTACTCCATGACGGTCTTGCGGCCGTTGGCGTCCGTCTGGACCAGCGGCAGGCCGCGGCCGGGGTCGACCTCGGTGGTCGCGGTGTGGCCGAGGGTGTTGGTGGTGACCGTCTTGGTCACCACCGCGCCCGAGGCGGGGGTGTAGGCGGTGGTGGTGGTCTTGCCGTAGACGTCGGTCGCGGAGGTGATGCGGCCGTAGGCGTCGAACGTCGCCGTGCCCTGCGTGGTGTACTGCGGCACGTTGTTCGTGAACCCGGACAGCGACAGCGTCTTGACGACGTTGCCGGCCGCGTCGTACTCCACCTTGGAGTCCGAGACGACATTGTCCGGGCCGAACATGATCGGCGTGTTACACGCCGCCGTGACGGTCAGGACCCGGGTCTGCTGGGACTTGAACCACTTCTCGGTGTCGTTCAGGTACTCGAAGCGGGTGCAGGTGTCGTCATCGGACTTGGCGAGGTCGCCCTTGGACCAGGTCCACTCCAGACGGCCTTCGGTGTCGTAGCCGTGCTCGACGGCCGTCTTCCGCTCGCCTCGGCCGCCGGACAGGATCGTGCGCGACGACGTCGACTTCTGACCCTGGATCCACGCTTCCTGGTCCGACGCCCCCGTGGCCGAGCGGTCGCGCTTCGCCACCGGGCCCTGCAGATGAGGAGTGGTGATGGTGGCCGAGTGCAGGCCGCCGCTGACGCCCTCGTAGTAGCGCACCTCCCTGGCCTGGCCGGCGAGCATGCGGTGGTCGTCGACCGTGCTGTCGTCGGAGGCGGTGATGGAGACGTCGCGGCGGGTGCCGTCGGCCTTCAGGTCGCCGTCCAGACCGCGGTAGTAGAGGGTCTCGGTGCGGGTCAGGACGTCGGGGGCGACGCCGTGGACGGTGCGGACCTCGCCGTAGCCGCGGTAGACCGACCAGGTACGGGCCGGCTTGTTCGTCAGCTCGCTGGCGTC
>NZ_JBIBZN010000011.1:167102-314479 GCF_043084305.1 Streptomyces sp. NPDC014656 | reverse complement strand
CATCGCTCTCTGGTGGTGTCTGGCCTGCGTCCTCTGCTTCGGCCGTGGACGTCTGCCCGGCCGCATCGGCAGCGTTCGAGGGGGCGACGTGCTCCTCCGATGATCCGGACGGCTCGTCCGGCTGAGGTGTCTCCGCCGGCTGCTGGACGGGGCGCTGTGGACGCACCCAGTCCGGAATTCCGTCGTCGAAGGAATCCGTCACTTGGACTCCTCCGCCCGATAGGTGAAGCTACCGCCGAAGATGGATTGACCGGTCATGATGACCTGGCTGTTCGTGTTGTTCTCGGCGACCATGCGCGGCCCTGAGCTTCCCTCGCCGTTGTCCCGCTGCCGCTCACGCACCAGCGCCATGAGATCGACAGCCGTCTCGGGGTATTTCTGAAGGAAGCCCTTCAACTGGATGAACAGCTCCCGACAGACCTCCTCGCGCACCCGCTCACGCTCGGCCTCCGGCGTCTCCAACAGCCGCACCTGGTGGAGATCCAACACGCGGAGCTCGTCCGCTGCGGTCCCCTCGTTGCCCCGCCGGAAGAATGCCACCAATGCATCGCGCACACCTTGCCAGCTCGACCTGGCCATCTCCGCCGCCAACACGCCTGCGCCGCTGGTCGCCACCTCGAGGATGTTGAACGCCTCCGTCATGCCCATACCCCCACACTCGATCACCGAATTCGAGAGATCAGAGTGCGGGGGGAATTCGCAGCGAACAATCGAAACAAAGTTCTTGACCGATAACGACCCAAGATGCACATCGCCATTCGGCCATGATCCATCACGCTCCTGACATAGTGGATCATCATTGACGCTGACGGCAGGCCCTCGTGGCAGTGCGACCGAAATCAATCTCAGCCAGTCGATTTGCTGGGTGATCGGCTCAAAGTTTGCGAAGTGCTCCGGATTAACCCGCAAGCTTCCGCCTCACTTGCACCCCCTTACCATGCAAATGTTGTCGCACTCATGGCGTGTCGCTGGCAATGCCCCAGCTGCTCAGCGATCGTTGGGGACCGACGCAGGGTAGCGCTTCCCGCGCGCCCGCCACTTGACCGGTCACGAGCGGCGGGCGCCCTCTCCTCCACGGCGTCTGCGGTCACGTCATCAGCGGCCGGAGCGGCGGTCCGCTCCACTTCGACCGATCGGACCGTGTAGCGCGACGGCACTCCACTTGGATGAATCCAACAAGACAGCCGGACGGCGACGGTGTGCACGCATCCGCCCATCCGTCTGGCAGCCAGCATCGCGTAGGCCCTGAGCTACTCATCGGGCAGGCCTGCTTCAACACATCTCCGGGCACACATGGAAGCCAACCGGGAGTTGGGAGCCGTTGATCTGGTTGTGATCGATCCTGCCGCCTCGGGCGGAGGCATTCGACGGAGTCCGACGAGCACATTCGCGTCCCGTAGATCCCGATGGCCCACTGGCGGACCTTCGGTGACGAGCGGACAGTCGTGGCCGCCGCGCGGATGATGACCTCACTGGCGCCCGCCAGTTCGGCTAATGGCTCCGGAGGAAGCACGCGGCCGGGCATCCCGTCTCATCATCGTCCCGAAAACGCCTGAAGTTTCAGCCAGCGACCTGCAGCCGAGGACGGAGCAGCAGGTCAGAGCCACCCCACTCCCCCTCCCACCAGGTGCCTTCTAAGCACTTGGCCGCAGGTTCGAGTCCTGCCGGGGGCGCACGACGGAAGACCCTCCTTCGGGAGGGTCTTTTTGCTGGTCGGGGGTGGTTTTCGGTCGGGGGCCGGGGGCCAGGGGGTGGGGGTTCGTCGGGTGGGCTGGAGGTCTCCGGGCTCGGACGGGGAGGCGGGCCGTGTCCGTTGGAGGGGGTGTCGCGGGCGGGCGGTGTCAGGGGGGCGGTTCCTTGGGCGAGGAGCCGGTGGCGATCGCGGCGGCGGCGGCCGCCAGGGCCGCCAGGGCCAGGAACAGGGCCGGGTGGCCGCCGAAGGCCGGTGCGAGGGCGGCCGCCGCGAAGGGGGCCACGGCGGAGGCGGTCGCGGCCGGGGCGCCGAGGAGGCCGGAGAGGCGGCCGTAGTGGCGGGTGCCCCAGCGGTCGGTGACGGCGGTGGCCTGGAGGAGGGTGAGGTTGCCCCGGACCGTGCCGGCGGCGACCGAGACGGCGATCAGCAGGCCGTACGGGCCGGGTGTGACGGCCAGGGCGGCGGTGGTCAGGCTGCCGAGGGCGATGAGGACGACCGTGCGCGTGGTCGTGCCGGTGCGGCGGGCCAGTGAGGCGTAGAGGGTGCGGCCGAGGGTCTGGCCCGCGCCGCCGAGGCCGAGGATCCAGGCGGCCTGGGCGGTGGTGTAGCCGCGTTCGACGAGGAGCGGGACGAGGGTGACGACCACCGCGTACATCGCGAACGCGGAGAGGGTGAGGGCGAGTCCGAGGAGGAGGAAGGGCCGGCTGCGGATCACCGCGCGAGGGGTGTGGCCGGGGGCGGCCGGCGCGGGCGGGGCGGGCGGCCAGGGGGCGCGGAGGGCGAAGGCGTGGGCCGGGATCGTGAGGGCCGCCAGGATCCCGGCGAGGACGAGGTAGGTCGTCCTCCACGTGAAGTGGTCCGCGAGGGCGGCCGTGAGCGGGGCGAAGACGGTGGAGGCCAGGCCGCCGGCGAGGGTGACGATCGTGAGGGCGCGGACGTGGTCGGGGGCGTACCAGCGGGTGAGGGCGGCGAACGCGGGCTGGTAGAAGGTGGCGGACATGGCGAGTCCGGCCAGGATCCACCCGCCGAAGAACACCGCCGGGTTCGGGGCGAGCGCGAGGACGGTCAGGCCCAGGACACCGGTCACCGAGCCCGCCGTCATGATCGCGCGGGGGCCGTGCCGGTCGATGGTCCGGCCGACCCGGATGCCCGCGACGCCGGAGACGGCCAGGGCGAGCGAGAACGCCGCCGTGGTCGTCGGGGCGGACCAGCCGGTCGCCGCCGTGATCTGCGGGTTCAGGACCGGGAAGGCGTAGTAGACGATCCCCCAGCCGGTGATCTGGGTGACGCAGAGGGCGAGCAGGACGGCACGGGGCCGGGACCGGTCCCCGGGACCGGTCCCGGCCTCGCGTGCGCCGGCGTCGGTGTCGGTCACGAGCCGCAGCAGCCGCCTGTCGAGCCCGGCTCCACGACGGGAAGGGGCCGGAGGGCCGGGGCCCCGGCACGCGCGACGGCCGGCTGGGGAGCGGGCGCGCAGCAGCCGCCCGTGTCCGCGGAAGCGGCCTCGGGGGCGTCGTACAGGCCGGAGCCGCCGCAGACCCCGGTCTCGGGGAGGGTGAGTTCGACGCGGTCGGCGGAGTCGAGGTCGCCGGCGAGGGCGGCGGCGACGGAGCGGACCTGCTCGTAGCCGGTGAGGGCGAGGAAGGTCGGGGCGCGGCCGTAGGACTTCATGCCGACGAGGTAGACGCCCTGTTCGGGGTGGGAGAGCTCGCGGTGGCCGTGGGGGTAGACGGTGCCGCAGGAGTGCTGGTTGGGGTCGATGAGCGGGGCGAGGGCGGTCGGGGCCTGGAGGCGGTCGTCGAGACCGAGGCGGAGTTCGCCGAGGAAGGAGTGGTCGGGGCGGAGGCCGGTGAGGACGATCACCTCGTCGACCGGGTCGAGGCGGCGGCCGTCCTCGGCGACCAGGACCAGGCGGGCGTCGCCGGCCCGTTCGACCCCCTGGGTACGGAAGCCGGTGACGGCGTCCGCGTGCCCGTCGTCCACGGCGGCCTTGGCCGCGAGGCCCAGGGCGCCACGGGCGGGGAGCTGGTCGGCGCTGCCGCCGCCGAAGGTGGAGCCGGACAGGCCTCGGCGGAGGATCCAGAGCGCCTTCGTGCCCTCCTCGTCGCGGGCGAGGGCGGCGAGGGAGGCGAGCGCGGTGAAGGCGGAGGCTCCGGAGCCGATGACGGCGGTGCGCTTGCCCGCGTACCGGGCACGGACGGCGGGGTCGTCGAGGTCGGGGACGCGGTAGGAGATCCGGTCGGCGGCGGCGCGCTCGCCGAGCGCCGGGAGTCCGTCGGCGCCGGCCGGGCCGGGGACCGTCCAGGTGCCGGAGGCGTCGACGACGGCGCGGGCGGGGATCCGCTCCTCGCGGCCGTCGGCGTACGTGACGTACACGGCGAACGGCTGGGCGTCGCGGTCCGCGTCGACGATCCGGTCGCGCCCGGCGCGGGAGACGCCGGTGACGCGGGCGCCGGTGCGGACCTTGTCGCCGAGGACGTCGGCGAGGGGCTGGAGGTAGCGGTCCGCCCAGTCGCCGCCGGTGGGGTACGCGGACGCGTCGGGCTTGGTCCAGCCGGTGGGGGCGAGGAGCTTCTCGGCGGCGGGGTCGGTGAGCTCGCCCCAGGTGGAGAACAGCCGGACGTGCGACCACTCGCGCACCGCCGCGGCGGCCGTGGGTCCGGCTTCCAGGACCAGCGGCTCGATGCCGCGCTCGACGAGGTGGGCGGCGGCGGCCAGGCCGGTGGGGCCGGCTCCGACGACCACGACGGGCAGCTGCTCAGTGGCGGCGTTCATGACGAGGGTCCCCTTATGTTTCGACGTCCGTCGATCTCCTGCGCTCTCAGCATGCATCGGATATCGATGGACGTCAACATAGACGTTCATCGAATCCGGTGAGGGTCGTGGAGTCGGGGCCGGGGGGGCGGGGCCGAAGCCGGGGTCGCGGCGCCGGGGTGGCGGCGCCGGGGTCGGAGAGTCGGGGCCGGGGGGGCGGGGCCGAAGCCGGGGTCGCGGCGCCGAGGTCGGAGAGTCGGGGCCGGGAGGGGTCGGGGCCGGAGTCGGGGTCGCGGCGCCGGGGTCGGAGAGGCGGGGCCGGAGTCGGGGCCGGGGGGTCGGGGCCGGAGCCCTGCGCGGAGCCCGCGTCGGCGGTGACCGCCTGGGCTCTTGTTTTGACATGTGTCAACATAGGCGTATGTCGAACGTGAAGGCGCTTCCGCTGCTCCAGCCCGCCGCAGAGCCGTGCTGCCCGCCCCTCACGGAACGCCCGCTGACCGCCGGGGAGGCGGAGCGGACCGCGGTCATGTTCAAGGCCCTGGGCGATCCGGTGCGGCTGCGGCTGTTCTCCGCCGTCGCCTCCCACGAGGGCGGCGAGGCCTGCGTCTGCGACATCTCCGACGTGGGCGTCTCCCAGCCGACCGTCTCCCACCACCTCAAGAAGCTGAAGGAGGCCGGGCTGCTCACCTCCGAGCGGCGCGGCACCTGGGTGTACTACCGGGTGGAGCCGGGGGTCCTGGCGGCGATGGGACGGCTGCTGAGCCCGTCGGCCGCCTCCGCCTGACCCGAAGGCCACCGCGCCGCCGGTGTCCCGCCGTTGTCCCGCCGTTGTCCCGCCGGAGAGCAACGGGCCGCCGAGCCGCCGGTCCGGCACCGGGAAGCCGCCCCACGGGCCGAGGCCGCCCTCCGGCAGGCCGCGGAGATCCGCGAGCTCCTCGGCCGCGACGCCCCCGGCCCGGCGCCGCGACCACGCAGCCGCGGGTGCGGGAAGGGGACCGCGCCCCGAGCGCGGAGCGCTGAGCGGCCGGCCGCCTTCCGCGCGCTCGCGCGGCGGGTGGGGGCGGCGACCGGCGGGCGCCGAAACGCGGAGGGGCGCCGGCCGTCGTGGCCGGCGCCCCTCCGCGAGGGCGGGACCGGGGCGTCAGGACAGCGCGCCCACGAACTCCGCGAGGCGTCCGAGCGCCGCGTCGAGCTGCTCGGGCGGGACCGTGTACGAGATGCGGACGTGGTCCGGCGCGGCGAAGTCCGCGCCGGGGACGACCGCCACGCGGGCTTCGGCCAGGAGGAGTTCGGCGAAGTCGGCGGCCGACGCGACGGCCCGGCCGGCGCGGGTCCTCCCGTACAGGCCGCTGACGTCGGCGAGGAGGAAGAAGGCGCCTTCGGGATCGCCGTCGACCCGCAGGCCGGGGATGTCGCCGATCGCCTTGACGGTCGCGAGGCGGCGGGCGTCGAGCGCGGAGCGGCGGCGCTCCAGTTCGGCCCCCAGGTCGGCGGTCAGCGCGCCGAGGGCGGCCCGCTGGGCGATGGAGGACGGCGCGGAGGCGGTGTGGCTCTGCAGGGCCGTGACGGTGGAGGCCAGTCCGGCCGGGGCCGCGAGCCAGCCGATGCGCCAGCCGGTCATGGCGAAGGTCTTGGAGACTCCGCCGATGGTGACGGTGCGGGCGGCGATCCCGGCGCCCAGCGCGGCCACGGAGGTGAAGCGGGCGTCGCCGAAGACCCAGTGGTCGCAGATCTCGTCACTGACGATGACGAGGTCGTGCTCGACGGCCACTTCGGCCAGGGCGGCCAGTTCACGGCGGCTGTAGACGACGCCGGAGGGGTTGGCGGGGCTGTTGAGGAGCAGGATCCGCGTGCGGTCGGTGACCGCTTCCCGTACCTGTTCGGGCGTGACCTTCAGGCCGGCGCCGGGAGCGGGACGGACGGGGACCAGGACCCCTCCGGCCAGGGCGACGAGGTGGGGGTAGCTGACCCAGTACGGGGCGGGGACGATCACCTCGTCGCCCGGGTCGAGCAGGGCCGTGAAGGCGTGGTGCAGGGCCTGCTTGGCGCCCGCCGTCACGACGACCTGTGCCGCCTCGTACGCCGTGCCGTGGCGGTTGAGGTGCGCGGCGATCGCCGCACGGAGCGCGGGGACGCCGGCGGCGGGCGTGTAGCGGGTGAAGTCCTCGGCTATGGCCCCCTCCGCCGCGCGGGCGGCGGGTTCCACTGTCGGGAACGCCGGTTCGCCACTGGTCAGGTTGATGACGTCGACGCCCTCGGCGAGGAGGGCCTTGGCCCGGGCGTCGAGCGCGGCGGTGGCCGAGGGCGGGACGGCGGCGGCACGCGCGGCGGGGCGGAGCGGGTCCACGGCGGGGTTCCTCACGGGTCAGATGCGGACGGCGAAGTGGCCGAGCGTGGCCTCGTGGCCCCGGCGGAGGGCCGCGGCGCGGGTCCCCCGGTCGACGACCTCGACGCAGCCGTCGCAGAACCGCACGTCGGCGGTGCGGGCGGACCGGCGGGCGCTGCGGAGCCGGCGGAGCGAGGTGAGGAGAGACGGCATGATGCGACCTCGATTCATAGACGCTTATCTATGAGAAGAGTATGGCGCGACATATAGATGAGAGTCAATGGGTTGGTCGCGCGCGGTCCGGAAGGCGGGCGACCCTGGACGCGGCGCGCCGCCATCGGCCACATTGGGCCGCATGATCGAGCCCCTGACCACCGAACTCCCGTCCGGATCCTGCTGCCCCGCCCCCATGACGCCGGATCAGGCGGAGGAGCTGTCGGTCACGTTCAAGGCGCTGGCGGACCCGGTACGCCTGCGGATCGCCAGCATCGTGGCCTGCTGTCCCGCGGGCGAGGTCTGCGTGGGCGAGATCGCCGCGGAGTTCGACCTGACCGGTCCGACCATCAGCCACCACCTGCGCAAGCTGCGCGAGGCGGGCATCCTCGCCTCGGAGCGGCGCGCGAACGAGGTCTACTACTTCGTCCGCCCGGACCGGATCGAGCACCTGATCGGCCCGCTGGCGGGAATGCGGAGCGCGGCCCGCACGCCTTCGCGCTGCTGAGGACGCGGGGAGCCGCGTACGCGCGGAAACGGCTGCGGCCCGCCCCGAAGCCAGGGGGCGGGCCGTTGCCGTCTTGCGTGGAGCCGGTGGAGCTTGTCGCGTGATGCGTATGGAACCTGTCGCGTGGGGCCGGTGGAGCCGGTGGAGCCTGACGCGTGGCACCGGTGGAGCCTGTCGCGTGGAGCCCGCGGTGCCGGGTGCCGGCCCGTGGGACTCAGAGCCAGATGGGGGCCGAGTAGCCCAGGACGAGCGCTCCGGTGAAGAGGATGCCGACGACCAGGGCGACGACGCGCCAGCGGGCGATGAGGAGCATGCCGCTGATGGCGCCGATGCTGGTGCCCGCGCCGGTCACGAGGAAGGCGAGGGCCGGGCCGGGGCCCATGCCGCCCTGCATCAGGGTGGCGACGAGCGGGAGCGAGCCGTCGGAGTTCAGGTAGACCGGGATGCCGACGAGGGCGGCGACCGGGACCGCGAAGGCGTTGCCGTCACCGAGGAACTCGGTGAGGTAGTGCGTCGGGATCGAGTTGATGAGCAGGAAGCCGAGGGTGGCGAAGCCCAGGAAGTAGAGCGCGAGGCGCTTGACGTTGACCTTCAGCTCCTCACCGAACTCCTTGAGCTTCCAGCGCTCCACGACGCCGGCCGGAGCGGGCGCGGGAGCGGGCTTCGGCGCGACCGGGCGGGTGAGCAGGGCCGTACGGGCCAGTCCGCCGCCACCGGCGGGAACGCCGCCGCCGGCCGGGACGCCGCCACCGGAGCCCTCGGCCTCGCCCTCGTCGCCGCAGCAGCTCTCGGACGCCTTCTCCTCCGCCTGGTTGGCGGTGAGACGCGCCTGACCCTTCAGCCAGCCGGTCTTCTCGATCAGCCAGGTGACGGCACCGGCGAAGACACCGAGGACCATCGCGGCCACGAAGAAGGTGGTGGCGAAGTCGAAGCCGAAGAGCCCGGTCGACAGCACGTACTCCTCGGGGCTGGTCAGCGGCGAGGCCACCATGAAGGTGACCACCGGGGCCCACGGCACGCTGGAGGCGAGCGCCCCGAGGACGACCGCCGTCGTGCCGCAGGAGCAGAACGGGGTGAGGGTCGCCAGGACGATCGCACCGAGCACCGCCACCGCGGTCTTGCGGCGCATCCAGGCCGACAGGCGGTCCGCCCCGATGTAGACGGGGATGGCCGAGGCCAGGACCACGCTGATGAGCAGGAACGGCCAGTTGGCGGAGAGGGAGTGGCCGACGTCCTGGGCGGTGCGCCACAGGACGTCGAGGACGGTGTCGATCACGGGAGGCTCCAGCAATTCATAGACGGCTGTCGATGGGTCAGACTCTGCCCGAACCCATAGATGACTGTCAATGAATCTCGGGAACAATTCATAGATGACCGTCGTTGAGTCCGGTATGCCCACGTCGATCTCGGAGCTGTGCTGCTCCCCCGTGCTCGCCGGCCCGCTCACGCCCGAGGCCGCCGACGACCTCGCGACCGCCCTGAAGGTGGTGGCGGACGCCACCCGCCTGCGCCTGCTCGGCCTGATCCGCTCCCAGCCCGGCGGCGAGGCGTGCACCTGCGACCTCACCGAACCCCTGGGCCTCACCCAGCCGACCGTCACGCACCACCTGCGGGTGCTGTACGAGGCCGGGTTCCTGGAGCGCGAGAAGCGCGGGCGCCAGACCTACTACCGGATCGCCCCGGAGAGCATGAGCGTGCTCTGCCAGGCGCTCGACCCGTCGCCCCAGCTCCTCGCGGCGAGCTGACCAGGCACGACAACACCCTTTCCGCAAGGGCCGGTTCCTCCCCGCGTCACGCGGGGAGGAACCGGCCCTTCGGCGTCTCCAGGCAGGTGGATGCCGGACGCGGTTCATGCCACCGGTGATCCCTTCCACACCCTGGGTGAGCTCGGACAGACTCATGAACACCGGAAGGGCGACAAGCCCCCGGGACACCGGGAGCGGCCGACGGGGCCACCGGTCGCCGAAAAGCCGCCATCACCACCCAGGGGAGAGCCATGTCTGTTTCGCGTACCTCGATGCGTCTTGCCACCGCCGCACTCGTCGCCGCGATCGGACTCGGTGCCACCTCGACCCTGGGCGCGACCGCCCTTCCCGCCCTCGCCGGGGCCGGCTGGGACACCGCCCCCACCACCCCCACGGACGGTGCCGGCTGGGACGCGGCCCCCGTCGTCCTCGCCTCCTCCACCGACGGCGCGGGCTGGGACGCGGCCCCCACGACGACCGACGACTCCACCGACGGCGCCGGCTGGGACGTGGCCCCCGCGATGACCGACGACTCCACCGACGGCGCCGGCTGGGACGTGGCCCCCGCGACGACCGACGGCGCCGGCTGGGACGCGGCCCCGACCGACCCCTCCACCGACGGCGCCGGCTGGGACTGACCACCACCCCTCGCCCTTCCCGCCGGGCACCCGACCCCGTATCCCCCCGCGCACCGCCGATCCCACGAGGAGAGCACCCATGAGCACCACCTGCTGCAGCACCACCGCCGAGGAACCCGCCCCGGTCCTCCCGGTCGTCGAGACCGCCTCCACCGGCTGCTGCTCGGCTCCCGAGCCGGCCGAGAAGGCCGCCGAGGAGCAGGCGTCCTCCTGCTGCGGCAGCGAGACCGAGAAGCCCGGGCCCGCCGAGGCGTCCGGCTGCTGCGACGCCCCGGCCGCCGAGCCCGGGCCCGCCGGTGACTCCGGCTGCTGCGGACCCGCCGAGCCCGAGCCGGTCGCGGCCTCCGGCTGCTGCGGCCCGCAGGAGGAGCGGGCCGAGCCCGCGCGGGTGCGCACCGGCCTCTCCCTGGACGACGCGGTCGCGGCACTCGGCGGCGGCATCCCGCAGGCCACCGACCCCACCCCGTACGCCCAGGTGGACTGGCTGACGGCGACCGAGGAGAGCCTGAAGGGCGCGAAGGCCTGGCACACCGTCGCCGACCGGGGCGAGGGCGACATCGCCTTCCTGCCCGGGTACGTCTTCGACGTCGACCCGATCGTGGACGCCGACCCCCGTACGCTGCTCGGCTGGCAGCCGAAGGACGGCACCGCCGCCTGCTGCTCGGCCACCTCCTCGTGCTGCGAGTCCGCCACCGACGCCGTCGAGGCCCTCGGCTCCGACGCGTTCTTCCCGTCGCTGCTGCTCGGCTCCCCGCTCGGCTACCGCTCCGAGGCGACCGCGTCCGTCGAGGACCCGCTGCTCGTCGCCGACCTGGTCGACCACGTCGTCCCGGCCGCGATCGAGGCCGGCATCCGCTCGATCACCGCCCCGTGGCTGCACGACAGCGCGTACAGCGACGTCCTCGCCCTGGCGCTCCAGGCGTACGGCGGCGACCTCGCCTTCCACGGCGAGAACAACCTGCTCGACCTCCAGCACGACAGCTACGACGCCTACCTGGCCTCGCTGCCGGCCCGGAAGCGCCGCCGCGTCAAGGAGGACCGCGAGCGCGCGGACGACTCCGGCACCCGCATCGAGCGCAAGGACCGCGAGGAACTGCGCCCGCTGATCGGCCGGATCACCGAGCTCGTCACGCAGAACCGCCAGAAGTACGAGGGCGGCGAGGACGAGGCGCACATCGGCGCCCTGCTGACCGGGCTGGTGGAGGGCGGCGCCGACATCCGCGCGTACCTCGTCCACAAGGACGACGCCGTGGTCGCGGCCTCGGTGACGGTCCGGCGCGGCAAGCGGCTCTTCGTGAAGTGGGCGGGCTTCGACTACGAGGCGCTGGGCGAGCGCAGCGGCGTCTACTTCGAGATCGCGCTCGACCGGCCGCTGCGCGACGCCTTCGCCGAGGGCGTCACCGCGATCGAGGCCGGCCCGGGCGCGGACGAGGCCAAGCGGCTGCGCGGCTTCCGTCCGGGGCGGATCCGCTCCGTCGTCCTGGTCACCGACACCGCGCTCCGGCCGAAGGTCGCCGAGCTGCACGCCGCCTACGGCCAGGCCCGCCGCGAGACGCTCGGCGCGGACGCCGAGGAGGCGCCGACGACCGCGATCGGCCGCCTGAAGGCCAAGCTGCTCGGCAGCACGGCCCACGAGCCGATCCAGCCCCTGCAGCCCGAGGGCGGCTGCTGCGGCTGACCCGCGATCCGGGTCCGCTCCCCACCCCGACCTCTCATAAAGCCGGTCCGGTGCCTCGCGCACCGGGCCGGCCGGTCGCGTTCCCTGCGGGGCGCGGCCGGGGGCCGGTCAGTCCGTCCAGCCGGCCTTGGCCGCGAGGACCCCGGCCTCGAAGCGGCTGCGGGCACCGAGCCGCGCCATCAGCTCGGACACGATCCGGCGCTCCGTGCGCAGGCCGATGCCGAGCTTCTTCGCGGCGATCTCGTCGGTGGCACCCTGCGTGAGCTGGCGCAGGAGTTCCCGCTCCTGCGCGGTCAGGCCGGCGTCGTCCCGGTCGCGGACGCTGCCGAGGGGAGCCGCGCGCTCCCACACCTGGTCGAACAGGGAGACCAGGGCGGTCATGACGCCGGGGCCGGTCAGCTGCACGGCGCCCTTCTTGGTGTTGTCCGGGTCGACGGGGAGCAGGGCGACCTCGCGGTCGAAGAGCACCATCCGCAGCGGGAGGGCCGGGACGGTGCGCACCTCGCCGCCGTTGTCGTGCAGCCAGTGCGCGTACTCGACGGTGGGATTGTCGTTGCGGACGCTGTCGAGGTAGGCGGTCAGGACCCGCACTCCACGCCGCATCAACTGCTCGTCGAGGGGCCGGCTCGCCTCCAGACTGGCCGCGGACTGGGCGCCGCCGGGCATGAAGGACAGGCACTCGTGGGTGCTGCGGTGGGCCAGTTCTTCGAGGCGAGCCTGGATGGCGTCGATGCCCTGGAGGTACTCGACGCCGTGCCGCTCACCGGTGCGCAGCTCGGCGTACTCGGCGAGCAGGGTGCTGATGGCGGCCTGCGATTCAGCGAACTGCTGCTGCTGGGCGAGGAGTTCCGCCTGCTGGCGCTGGAGCAGGAGCTGGAAGCCGAGGTTGGGGCTGACGGGGCGCACGCCACCGGGGGCCTGGAGCGAGCGGCGCAGGAGGTTGAGCTCGGCGAGCCGGTCCAGCGCTTCCCGTATCCCGGACTCCGGGCGGGCCAGATGGCCGGCGAGCTCCGCGACGCCCCAGTCCTGGTGCGTGAGCATCAGGCGGTAGACCGTCTCGGCGTCCGCGTCCAGTCCCAGACTCGCCAGCACAGTGACCCCCCGGTCCGTGTCTCAACAAGTGAGACATCATCGTCAACCCATTGGCGAGCGCCGATCTTTGCAGCTCAGGACGGGCGCAGACAAGACGTGTTCACCTCTTGATCAGGTCCCGGTGCGACACCCGGGTCCGCGCCGGGCGGCCGGAATTACCCCTCGCAGGCAGGTCGTTGCCGGACGCGGTTCATGCCAGCCGATATCCCTTCCGCCGCCGCCGGGGCCCCAGCAGACTGGTGATCACAAAGGTTCGGCGGGCCGGCGCGACGGATTCCGCACCTCACTTCACGCCCCTATTTCCCGGGGCATTCCATCCACCACACACGGAGGACAGTCATGTCCGCTGCGCGGAGTCTGCTGCGCCTGGCCAACAGGGCCGCCGCCGTCGCCCTGGGCTTCTCGCCCGCCGGCGGGCACGGCTGCGGCCCGAAGTGCCGTCACGCCGAGCTGTACGCCGAGATCACTCCGGCCGAGGCCGACCAGCACGTGTGGTCCGTACCCGGGCTCGCCGCCCGACCGGGAGGCCCCGTGCTCATGGCCACCGCCACCCTCGTCGCCACCGGCGCCGCCGCGCACCGGACCCTGAAGGCGGCCGCGGTGACGGACATCGTCTGGGCGTCCGCGATGGTCGAGGACGACCTTGAGCATGTTCACGCCAGTTCCACTCCGGGCCGAATCGAGCTGACCTTCTTCCACCGCACGCGTAACCCCGCCGAGGCGATTTCCGCCGCGTGGGAAATCTGCGTGCGGGCGCTGAATTCCAGCCCTTCTCTGGCCCATTGGCGGATCACCTCCGCCCCCCGACTTCCCGACGCCCTCCCCGGCTCGGGCCCCCTTCCTGCGTGATCCAGATCACACACCCCTGCGAGGAGTACCACCCATGAGCGGCATCAACGACCCCCGTCTCAAGGCCGAAGAGCTCACCGTCGAGCCGCTGGCCGCCATCGACCACGACGTGAAGGTGCTCGGCTCGAAGAGCTACACCAACCGGCAGATCGCCGTCGCCGCCCTGTCCGGCAAGGAAGGCGTGATCGACGGGGCGCTCATCTCCGACGACACCGTCTTCTTCACCAAGGCCGTCGAGTCCTTCGGGCACGTCAGCGCCGAGATCGACCACGAGGCCGCGCGCATCTCGTTCACCCCCACGGGCAAGCCGATGACGGCCCCGCGGGAGGAGATCTACGTCGGCGGCGCCGGCACCCCGCTGCGCTTCCTCATCTCCATGGCGGGCCTCGCCGAGGGCACCACCACCATCACCGGCAACGCCCGCATGCAGGAGCGCCCGTTCGGCGACCTGCTCGCCGCCCTCCCCGGCCTCGGCGTCGAGGCGGTCGCGGTGCGCGGCAACGGCTCCCCGCCGATCCGCGTCACCGGCGGCAACTTCGCCGGCGGGAAGACGAAGATCTCCGGCGCCGTCTCCAGCCAGTACACCTCCTCGCTCCTCATCAGTTCCGTGCTCGCGAAGCGGGACACCGAGATCGAGATCGTCGACGAGCTGGTCTCCAAGCCGTACGTCGAGATGACCCTCGCCACCCTCGCCGAGCACGGCATCACCGTCGAGCGCGACGGCCACCGCTGGTTCAAGGTGCCCGCCGGCCAGTCCTTCAAGGGCGGCCACGCGGTCGTCGAGCCGGACGCCTCGGGCCTGTCGTACTTCATCGCCGCCGCCGCGATCCTCGGCGGCCGGGTCACCGTCCCCGGCATCGGCTCCGCCTCCCACCAGGGCGACGTCGGCCTGGTCGAGGTCCTCGGCCGGATGGGCGCCCACACCGAGGTCACCGAGAACTCGGTCACCGTCAAGGGCGGACAGCTCCGCGGCATCGAGGTCGACATGGACGCCATGCCCGACGTCGTCCCCTCGCTCGCCGCCGTCGCCGCCTTCGCGGAGGGCCCGACCCACATCACGAACATCGCCAGCCTCCGGGTCAAGGAGTGCGACCGCATCGCGGCCGTCACCACCGAGCTGCGCAAGATGGGCGTCGAGGTCGACGAGTACGACGACGCCATGACCGTCCACGGCGGCCCCTCGCACGGCGCGGTCATCGACACCTACGACGACCACCGCATCGCCATGACCTTCGCGGTCATGGGCCTGCGCACCCCCGGCGTCGTCATCAAGGACCCCGGCTGCGTCGCCAAGTCCTTCCCCGCCTTCTGGCAGACCCTGGACACCCTGCGATGAACGAACCCACCGCCGCGCACCCCGGCGTCCTGCTCGTCCTCGACGGCTGGGGCCACGCCGAACCGGGGGCCGGCAACGCCCTCGCGGCCGCGGACACCCCCGTCCTGGACGGCATCCGCGCCAAGTACCCCGCCACGCTCGTCGAGGCCTCGGGCGAGCACGTCGGCCTGCTGCCCGGCACGGTCGGCAACTCCGAGATCGGCCACATGGTCATCGGCGCCGGCCGCCCCCTGGACTACGACAGCGTCCTCGTCCAGCGGCAGATCGACACCGGCGGCCTGCGCGACAACCCGCGCCTGACCGAAGCGCTCGACGCGCTCGCGGCCGGCGACGGCGCCCTGCACCTGATCGGACTGGTCTCCGACGGGCAGATCCACGCCCACGTCGACCACCTGCGCGAACTGCTCGCCATCGCCGCCGCCCGGGGCGTGGAGCGGGTCTGGGTGCACGCCGTCACCGACGGCCGGGACGTCGCCGACCGCACGGCCGGGCACTACCTCGGCCGGGTCGAGGAGTTCTTCGCGACGACCGGCGTCGGCCGCCTGGCCACGGTCTCCGGCCGCGGCTACGCCCTCGACAAGAGCGGCGACCTGGAGCTGACCGCCAAGGTCACCCAGGCGGTCGCCGACGGGCGCGGAGCCCTGGCCCGCGACTACGCCCAGGTCCTGGCCGGCGCCGGTGACGGCGACGTCTGGGTCACGCCGACCGTCCTCACCGACGCCGCCGGCACGCCGCTGGCGACCGTGCGGGACGGCGACGCGGTCCTGTTCGCCAACTTCCGCAGCGACCGCGTCCAGCAGCTCGCCGACGACCTGGTCAAGCACCTGGCCGAGAGCGACGTGCGGATCCTCTCCCTCACCCAGTACGACACCGAGGCGGACATCCCCGCCCTGGTCGGCCGCGCCGACGCCTCCGGGGGCCTCGCGGACCAGCTGGAGGCACACGGCCTGCGGTCCGTGCGGGTCGCGGAGCAGGAGAAGTTCGAGCACGTCACCTACTACCTGAACGGGCGCGACGAGCGGCGCCGGGAGGTCGAGGAGCACGTCCGGATCACCTCGGACGAGGCGCCCGAGTACACCGCCCGGCCCGAGATGAACCTCGACCGGGTCGCCGACGCGGTGATCGAGGCCGCCGGCCGGTCCGACGTGGCCCTCGTGGCGGCCAACCTCGCCAACATCGACGTCGTCGGCCACACCGGCGACCACGACGCCACCGTGAAGGCCGCCGAGTACACCGACGGGCAGGTCGACCGGATCCTGACCGCCGCCGCGGCGGCCGGCCGCTGGGTGGTCCTGGTCGGCGACCACGGCAACGCCGAGCGGATGTCCAAGCCCGGCCCGGACGGCACCCCGCTCCCGTACGGCGGGCACACCACCAACCCGGTCCCCGCCGTCGTCGTCCCGGCACCCGGGCAGGTGCTGCCCGACGCCCTCCGCGACGGCGGCAGCCTCGCGGACATCGCACCCACCGTGCTCGCCCTGCTCGGCCGTCCGAGCGGTCCCGCCATGACCGGAAGGAGCCTGCTGTGACCCTCGCGCCCCCGCTCGCCCGGACCACCGTGCCGGGCGGCCCCCGCTTCGCCGGCGCCTACGCCGACGGCGCGGTCCGCCACCAGCCGGACGCGGGCCCCGCGCTGGCCGCCGAAGTCCTCGCCAGCGCCGACGGCTCCGCCCGCGTGCTGACCGTCACCAACCTCACCTCCGAGGTCCAGGAGCTGCTCCCCGAGCCGCTCCTGCCCGGCGACGGGCCCCTGCTGTTCCTCGGCGGCGCGTCCACCACCGCCGAGCGCGACGGGCGGCTCGTCGCCCGCCTCGCCCCCCACGGGTTCGTCCGCCTCGGGCGCGCCCCCGACACCGACCAGGAGACCGCCTCATGACCACCGTCACCGGACCCCGCCCCCGCGTGGCGCTGATCGGCGACCACGGCAAGTCCCCCGCCCACGCCCGCCTGGACGGCTTCCGCGCCGAGCTGGAGGTGGACACCGTCTGGGTGCCCACCGGGACGATCACCGGCCCGGAGTCCTTCGAGGGCTTCGACGGCCTCTGGGTCGTGCCCGGCTCCCCGTACGAGAACAAGGACGGCGTCCTCGCCGCCGCCCGGCACGCCCGCGAGAACGGCATCCCCTACCTGGGCACCTGCGGCGGCTTCCAGCACGCGCTGATCGAGTACGCCCGCACCGTCGCCGGCCTCACCGACGCCGACGACGTCCAGTACGACCCCGAGGCCGCGACCCCGCTGATCGTGCCGCTCACCTGCTGCCTCGCCGGCGAGCAGGCGCCGCTGCTGCTGACCGCCGGCAGCCGGCTGGCCGCGGTCTACGACGGCGCCGCGCGCTCGACGGAGACGTACCACTGCAAGTACGGCCTGAACGCGGAGTTCGTCGAACTCCTCACCGGCGCGGGCGTGCTGTTCAGCGGATGGGACGAGGAAGGCGCCCCGCGGGCCGCCGAGGTGCCCGGGCACCCGTTCTTCATCGGCACCCTGTTCCAGCCCGAGCTGGTCTCCGGTCCGGGCGGGATCCACCGGCTGATCACGGCCTTCACGGCCGAGGTGAGCGCGCGGGCGGCCGTCGCCGTCTGAGGCGGCACGCCCGGCGCGGGCGGTTCACGCCTCCGCCGGGCCCTCGCCCCAGATCAGCGCGTCGAGCACCGACCGGTGCTCGGGCCGGACCGCGTACCAGGCCCAGGTGCCGCGCTTCCTGCGGCTCACCAGACCGGCGTCCACCAGGATCTTCATGTGGTAGCTGACGGTCGGCTGGGCGAGCTCCAGCAGCGGCGTCATGTCGCAGACGCACGCCTCGCCCTCCGGGGCGGCCAGCAGCACGCTGAGGATCTGCAGCCGGGTCGGATCGGCGATGCCCTTCACGCTCCGGGCCAGCTTCTCCGCCTTCTCCCTGGGCAGCGGCTCCACGTCGAGGGGCGGCCCGCAGGTCGGATCCTCGTCGACGAAGGGCAGCAACTCCGAGCGATGACCGGTCGCTTGTTCCGCTGACATGACGATCACCCTATGTCCGCCCGGTCGACCGTCCGCGTCACATCGAGCGAGTTCACCCACTGTTCGCCTGTCATTCAGCAGGAGTCCGAACGGCCCCCGCACGTCCCTCCTCCCCTCTCCCACCACCGCAAAGGCACCGCCATGTCTGTCACCTCCACCGAACTCCGCCGCACCACCCGGGCGTTCGCCACCCGCCGCGTCCGCCGGGGAGCCGGGGCCGCCACCGGTCTCCTCCTCGCCGCCGCCCTCACCGGCTGCGCCGGCTCCGCGAAGGCCGACACCGGGGCCCTCCAGGCCAGCGGATCCACCACGGTCGCCCCGGTCGCCTCGGACGCCGCCGAGGCGCTGAAGGCCAAGGGCCTGAACATCACCGTCGCCACCCAGGGCGGCTCCGCCGGCGGCATCTCCCAGCTCGGCACCGGCCAGATCGAGATCGCCCTCAGCTCCAAGCCGCTCGCCGACAAGGACCGCGAGGCGTACCCGGACGCCGACTTCGTGACCACGCAGATCGGCGCGGACGCCGTCGGCGTGATCATCACCAAGGAGGTCGCCGACGGCGGGGTGAAGAGCCTCTCCAAGGCGCAGGTGCGGGGCCTCTTCGAGGGCAGGATCACCAACTGGAAGGAGGTCGGCGGACCCGACCTCCAGGTCTTCGTGTACGACAAGGAGCCCGGTCGCGGCACCCGCGAGGTCCTCGACAAGTTCGTCTACGGCAAGGGCGAGCCGCCGGCCCCGCCGCAGTCCGCCAACTACGCCGTCGTCGGCGGCAACACCGAGACCCGCAACAAGCTCAAGTCCACCCGCGGTTCGGTCGCCCCGCTGTCGACCGGCTTCATCGACGGCCACCCCGACCTGGTCGCCGTCCCCCTGGAGGGCGTCGCCCCCACCCTGGCGAACGTCGCCTCCGGCACGTACCCGATGACCCGCCCGCTGTACATGATCACCAACGGGAAGCCCAAGGGCCACGCCAAGCAGTACATCGACTACATCCTGTCGGCCGAGGGCCAGAAGCTGCTGCCCAAGCACGGCTACCTGACCCGCCGGCAGATGGGCCTCTGACATGAGCCTCACCCTGGAGCGCCCCGCCGGGGCGCCCGCGTCCGCCGCGAGGAGGCCGTCCGACGAGGGCGGCCGCCCCGGCCGGGCGAGATGGGTCTGGGGCTGGGCCTACAGCGGCGTCCTGTCCGTCGTCCTCGCCCTCGTGGTCCTGGTCGGGTACCTGGCCGACGGCATCGCGAGCGGCACCGTCGACTGGGGAGCCCTGCTCACGTCGTCGACGTGGAGCCCCGGGAACCTCGCCTTCGGCGGCCTGGCCATGATCTACGGCTCGGCGGTCGTCTGCGTCCTCGCCCTGGCCCTCGCCGTCCCGGTCGGCTGGGCGGCGGCCATCGCCCTCTCCGAGTACCTGCCGCCCCGCCTCGCCAAGCCGCTGCGGCTGAGCATCGAGCTCCTGGCCGCGGTCCCCTCCATCGTCTACGGCCTGATCGGCATCATGGTGATCCGGCCGTTCGTCGCCGGCCTCGGCGACGTGCCGGGCGGCGACAGCGTCCTCGCCGCCGGCATCGTCCTCGCCGTGATGATCATGCCGACGATCGTCGCGGTCAGCGTCGACGCGCTGGCCGCCGTCCCCGGCCGCTACCGCGAGGCCGCCTACTCCCTCGGCCTCACCCGCCGCGAGGTCGTCCGCTCCGCCGTCCTCCCCCAGGCCCGCCCGGGCATGCGCTCCGGCGTCCTGCTCGGCCTGGCCAGGGCGCTCGGCGAGGCCATCGCGGTCTTCATGGTCATCGGCCGCGCCGACGGACGGCTCCCGCAGTCGTTCGGGGACCTCTTCTCCTCGCTCGTCCGCCCCGGCCAGACCCTGACCACCAAGCTGGCAGGCCCCGAGCCGATGCTCGCGGGCACCTCCGGCCCGTACTTCGCCGCGCTGTGCGGGCTCGGCATCATCCTGCTGGCCCTGGTCGCCGTCGCCACCGTGTGGGGCACGCGCGGCTCCTCGGCCCGGGCCCGGCGCGGACCGCGCGCCCGGCGGACCTCCGCGTGGATGCGCGGTCCCAAGGACCGGCTGACCACGGCGGTCCGGTACGGCGCCCTGCTCCTGCCGACCGCCCTGCTGCTCGGCATGCTCGGCATCCTGCTGGCCCGCGGCGGCGCGGCGCTCAACCCGGTCTTCTGGTTCACCCCGTCCGCCGGCGCCTCCGACGGAGGCATCCGGGACCAGATCGTCGGCACGCTCCTGCTCCTCGCCACCACGGCGTTGATCGCCCTGCCGCTCGGCTACGGGGCGGGCATCGTGATCGGCACCCGCGCCTCCGCGAAGACGTCCCGGATCCTGGAGACCCTGACCGTGGCGGTCGGCGGGACGCCCACCATCCTGCTCGGCCTGGCGGGCTACGTGCTGTTCTGCACGACCATGGGCTGGGGCCGCTCCTGGCTGGCCGGTGCGGTCGTCCTGGTCCCCGTCGTGGTCCCGGTCGTCGCGCTCACCACCGCGGGCCGCGTCCGGGGCATGCCGGGCGAACTCACCGAGAGCGCGCTCGCGCTGGGCCTGACCCGTTCGCAGTACGTCCGCTCCGTGGTCATCCCCTACACGTGGCCGGCCACGCTCACCGGCCTGCTGCTCGGCCTGGCCCGTGCCGCGGGCGAGACGGCCCCCCTGATCTTCACCGCCACGGTGTTCTTCGGGGCCCCCGCCCTGCCGACCGGCATCGTGAACGCCCCGGTCCAGGCCCTGCCCACGCACATCTTCACCCTGTCGCAGGACTCCGGCGCCCCCGAGGCCATCGCCCAGGCGTGGGGCAGCGCGCTCGTCCTGGTCCTGATCACCGCGGGACTCCTCACCCTGGCGGTCTTCCTGCGCAACCGATTCGAAGGAGCACGACGTTGGACAACGTGACGACGGGGAACGCGACCCCGCAGAACGTGATCGCCGTCCGCGACCTGCGGGTCCTCGACGGGAAGAAGACCCTGGTCGGCCCGGTCTCCTTCGAGCTTCCCGCCGGCTCCACCACCGGACTGTGCGGCCCCTCCGGCGCCGGCAAGTCCACGGTGCTGCGCGCCCTGGTCGACCTCCTCCCGCACGGACTGCGGCGGATCGGCGAGGTGGACGTGCAGGGGCGCGCGATCTGCCGCGGCAAGGGGGACGCGAGCCTGCGGAGCACGGTCGTCCTGGTGCCGCAGACGCCGGTGGTCTTCGGCGGAAGCATCATGGACAACGCCCTGTTCGGCCTGCGCCACCTGGTCCGCGCCTCGCGGACGGAGATGCGGGACCGGATGGAGAAGGCGCTGCGGGAGTCGGGCCTGTGGAACGAGGTCCGCGACCGGCTCGACACCCCGGCGCAGTCGCTCTCCAACGGCCAGCGCCAGCGGCTGTGCCTGGCCCGGGCCCTCGCCCTGGAGCCGGCGGCGCTCCTGCTGGACGAGCCGACCAGCGCCCTGGACGAGCGCAGCCGCGACACGGTCGAGGAGTCGGTGGCGGCGCTGCGCGGCAACCGTACGGTCCTGCTGGTGTCGCACGACCCGGGCCAGGTGGAACGGCTCTGCGACCGTACGGTCAAGCTGGAGCTGCCGGAGACGGCCGCGCTGGTCTCCTGACCCTCCGGCGGCATGAACCGGGCCCGTTCCGTCGTGGGGAAAGCACGGCGGAACGGGCCCGGCGTCCTTCAGCCCGCGCTGACGAGCCCGGCCCCGGCGGCCGGCTCCGCGTCGCGGCGGGCCGCGAGGTAGCGCTCGGCGTCGAGGGCGGCGGCGCAGCCGGAGCCCGCGGCCGTGATGGCCTGGCGGTAGATGTGGTCGACGACGTCACCGGCGCCGAAGACCCCCGGGAGGCTCGTACGGGTCGTCGGGGACTGCGTCTTCAGGTAGCCCTCGTCGTCGAGTTCGAGCTGGTCGGCGAAGAGTTCGGTGCGCGGGTCGTGGCCGATGGCGATGAACAGGCCGGTCGCGTCCAGCTCGCGGGTCTCGCCGGAGAGGACGTCCCGCAGGACGACGCCGGAGAGCATGCCGTTCTCGGACCTGATCCCGGCGACCTCGCTGTCGAAGGCGAAGGAGATCTTGTCGTCGGCGAAGGCGCGGTTCTGCATGGTCTTCGAGGCCCGCAGGGTGGAGCGGCGGTGGACGACGGTGACCGAGCGGGCGAAGCGGGTGAGGAAGGTGGCCTCCTCCATGGCGGTGTCGCCGCCGCCGACCACGACGATGTCGCGGTCGCGGAAGAAGAAGCCGTCGCAGGTGGCGCACCAGGAGACGCCGCGGCCGGACAGCTCGTCCTCCTGGGGGAGGCCGAGCTTGCGGTAGCCGGAGCCGGTGGCGATGATCACGGCCTTGGCGCGGTGGACGGTGCCGGCGGAGTCGGTGAGGAGCTTGACGTCACCGGCCAGGTCGACGGAGACGATGTCGTCGTCGATCATCTCGGCGCCGAACTTCTCGGCCTGCGCCCGCATGTTGTCCATGAGGTCCGGGCCGTCGATGCCGGTGGGGAAGCCGGGGAAGTTCTCGACCTCGGTGGTCGTGGTGAGCGAGCCGCCGACGAATATGGAGCTGCCGAACAGCAGCGGCTTGAGCTGGGCGCGGGCCGTGTAGAGCGCGGCGGTGTACCCGGCGGGGCCGGAGCCGATGATGATGACCTCGCGGACGTCGTCCTGGGCGCCGGTCGGGGTCGTGGCGGTCGTCATGGTGAGGTCAGTTCTCCTGCTTCTCGGCGTTCTCGGAGTCGATCTCTGCGATGAGGCCCTCGATGAGCCCCTTGATCTCGTCCCGGATGGGACGGACGGCCTCGACCCCCTGGCCGGCCGGGTCCTCCAGGACCCAGTCGAGGTAGGTCTTGCCGGGGAAGTACGGGCAGGCGTCGCCGCAGCCCATGGTGATGATGTAGTCCGACGCCCTGGCGGCCTCGGGCGTGAGCACCTTCGGCTTCTGGTCGGAGATGTCGATGCCGAGCTCGGCCATGGCCGCGACGGCGGCCGGGTTGACCCGGTCGCCCGGGAGGGAGCCGGCGGAGCGGACCTCGACGCGGTCGCCCGCCAGGTGGCGGAGGAAGCCGGCGGCCATCTGGGAGCGCCCCGCGTTGTGGACGCAGACGAACAGTACGGACGCGAGCGGGGACTCGGACATCGGTTCTTCCTTCACGGCAGGCAGGTATCACCCTGGGCTGGCATCAGCCCTCAATGATGTGAGAGTATCAGTCCATGCTGACGTCAGTCGACACTGAGCTGTTGAAGGTCCTCGCCGACCCGCTGCGGCTCCAGATCGTGACCCTGCTCGCCCGCGAGACGCTGTGCACCACGCACCTGGTGGAGGAGACGGGAGCCAGACAGACCAACCTCTCCAACCACCTGAAGGTGCTGCGCGAGGCGGGCGTGGTGGAGACCGAGCCCTGCGGCCGGTTCACGTACTACCGACTGAAGCCCGAGGTCCTCGACGCGCTCGCCGCGCAGTTCGCCGGCCTCGCCGCCACCGCCCGCGCCCACGCCGACACCAAGAGGTCCTGCCCGTGACCCCCGCCGCCCCCACGACCACGAGCCCCGAGAAGTCCGTGGTCGCGAAGCTGTCGACGCTCGACCGCTTCCTCGCCGTCTGGATCCTGCTCGCCATGGCGCTGGGCCTCGGACTCGGCCGACTGGTTCCCGGGATGGACGACGCCCTCGCGAAGGTCGAGATCGGCGGCATCTCCCTGCCGATCGCCGTCGGGCTGCTGATCATGATGTACCCGGTGCTCGCGAAGGTCCGCTACGACCGGCTCGACGCCGTCACCGGCGACCGCAAGCTGATGGTCTCCTCGCTGGTCATCAACTGGGTCCTCGGCCCGGCGATCATGTTCGCCCTGGCCTGGACCTTCCTGCCGGACCTGCCCGAGTACCGCACCGGCCTGATCATCGTCGGCCTGGCCCGCTGCATCGCCATGGTCATCATCTGGAACGACCTCGCCTGCGGCGACCGCGAGGCCGCCGCCGTCCTGGTCGCCCTGAACTCGGTCTTCCAGGTCCTCGCCTTCGGCGTCCTCGGCTGGTTCTACCTCGACCTGCTGCCCGGCTGGCTGGGCCTGGGAGAGGGCGAGGCGCTCGACATCTCCATGTGGAAGATCGCGCTGAACGTCGTCGTCTTCCTCGGCGTCCCGCTCGTCGCCGGCTTCCTGACCCGCCGCATCGGCGAGAAGAAGCTGGGCCGGGAGTCGTACGAGGCGACGTTCCTGCCGAAGATCGGCCCCTGGGCCCTCTACGGCCTGCTCTTCACCATCGTGATCCTCTTCGCCCTCCAGGGGAAGACGATCACCTCCCAGCCGCTCGACGTCGCCCGCATCGCGCTCCCCCTCCTCGTCTACTTCGCCCTCATGTGGTTCGGCACCTTCGCGCTCGGCAAGGCGATCGGCCTGAACTACGACCGCACGGCGACCCTCGCCTTCACGGCGGCCGGCAACAACTTCGAGCTCGCCATCGCCGTCGCCATCGCCACCTTCGGCGTCACCAGCGGCCAGGCCCTCTCCGGCGTCGTCGGCCCGCTGATCGAGGTCCCGGTCCTGGTCGCGCTCGTGTACGTGTCGCTGGCCTGGCGCAGGAAGTTCGCCGCGGCCCGGCGGTAGACACCGCCCCGCGTCACCCCCGGGTGCCCCGCCCCGCCGTGCGGGCCGGGGCACCGCCGCAGCGAAGGGAACCCCGGGCATGACCCAGCACCAGACCGCCGACACCGACGCAGGCGTCGACATCGACGTCGTCGTCATCGGCGGAGGCCAGGCGGGCCTCGCCGCCGGCTACCACCTCCGCCGGGCGGGCCTGGACTTCGTGATCCTGGACGCCGACACGGCTCCCGGCGGCGCCTGGCGGCACACCTGGGACTCCCTCCACCTCTTCTCCCCCGCCGCGTACTCCTCCCTCCCCGGCCGCCTCATGCCCCCGCAGCCGGGCGAGACCTACCCGGACGCCGCCCACGTCGTCGCGTACCTCACCGACTACGAGCAGCGCTACGAACTCCCGGTCCGCCGCCCCGTCCGCGTGTCCGGCGTCCACCGCGACGGCGCACGCCTCCGCGTCGAGACCGGCTCCGGCACCTGGCGGGCCCGCGCGGTCATCAGCGCGACGGGCACCTGGTCCCGCCCCTTCGTCCCGGCCGTCCCCGGCCGCACGGAGTTCCGGGGCGCCCAGCTCCACACCGTCGAGTACCAGCGGCCGTCCGACTTCGCCGGGCGGAAGGTGATCGTGGTCGGCGGCGGCAACTCCGGCGCGCAGATCGCCGCCGACCTCGCCCACGGGTCCGACCTGACCTGGGTCACCCTCCGCGAACCGGCCTACCTCGCCGACGACATCGACGGCCGCGCCCTCTTCGACCACGCCACCGCACGGCGCAGGGCCCTCGACGAAGGCCGCGCCGACACCGGCGGCGTCGCCTCCCTCGGCGACGTCGTCGCCGTCCCGCCCGTCCGCGCCGCCCGCGACGCCGGACTCCTCAAGCCCCAGCCCGTGTTCACCCGGCTCACCGCGACCGGCGTGGAATGGCCCGACGGCACGACGGCCGAAGCCGACGCGGTCATCTGGTGCACCGGCTTCCGTCCCGCCCTCTCCCACCTCGCCCCGCTCGGCCTGCGCGGCCCCCGCGGCCACCTCCCCACCACCGGCACCCAGGCCCTCGCCGACCCCCGTCTCCACCTCCTCGGCTACGGCGACTGGACCGGCCCCGCCTCCGCCACCCTCATCGGCGTCGGCCGCCCCGCCCGCGACGCGGCCCGCGCGATCGCCGAGCTCCTGCGCTAGGGCCCGTCCGGCCATGGGCGCCGGACCGGGCCGGGTCGTTCGGCGCGTGCGTGCGTGCCGGGCGGGCCGGACCCGGCGGGAACGGCCGGACAGGCCCTAGCCCACGACCCGGCTGCGGCGCTCCAGCAGCACCGTGTCCCGCCAGCGGCCGTGGTGGAGGCCCACGCGCTCGCGCCGGCCGATGACGCGGAAGCCCGCGCGCCGGTGGAGGGCGAGGCTCGCCGCGTTCTCGGGGAAGACGCCGGACTGGATCGTCCAGATGCCGGCCGCCTCCGTGGAGTCGATCAGGGCCGCCAGGAGCGCGCCGGCGACGCCGCGGCCACGGGCCCCGGGGTGGACGTACACCGAGTGCTCGACCACACCCGCGTACACGCAGCGGTCGGAGACGGCGGAGGCGGCGATCCAGCCGAGCACGCCGTCGTCGCCGAGGGCGACGAAGCGGTGCGCGGGCAGTCTGCCCGCGTCGAAGGCCTCCCACGTCGGGGCGGCGGTCTCGAAGGTGGCGTCGCCCCCGTCGATCCCGGACCGGTAGATCGCCAGGACCTGTTCGGCATGGCCGTCGGCCATCGGGGCCACCACGTACTCAGCACCCATCGGGCACCCCTCCGCCCATGATCGACCGCACCGCGCGGGGGAACACCGACAGGCAGGCGCGGTTCACGGCGTACAGGGTCGAGGTCCCGTGCTTCTCGGCGAGGACGAAGCGGACCTCGGCCAGGACCTTCAGGTGGTGGGAGACGGTCGACTGGCCGACGTCCACCCTGGCGACGAGCTCGCCCACCGTCATCGCCCGCCCCGCCCCGGAGAGCAGGTGCAGGAGCCGGACGCGGGTGGGGTCGCCGAGGGCCCGGAACCACGTGGCGTAGGTACGGGCCTCGTCCTCGGTGATCACCTCTGGGATATTCATCGATCATCGACGATATTCGATGAAAGAGGTTCTGGCCAGGGCCTCGGCTTGCTGCGAGGATCGCCCGCCATGGACTACACCCTGCACCGCGTACAGGCGGAGGACTGGCCGGCGTACCGGGCGATACGCCTGGAGATGATCCGGGACACCCCGCTCGCCTATCTGGAGACGATCGAAGACGCCCTCGGCCACCCCGACTCCGAGTGGCGGTTCCGCACGACCCGGTCCGCGAGCCCCGGCAACATCGGGGTCGCGGCCGTCGGCCCCGAGGGCACGTGGGTCGGGGTCATGAACGGCTTCCTGCCGGCGCGGGACACGGCCAAGCTCGTCGGCGTCTGGCTGCACCCGGACCACCGGGGCCCGGCCGGCGGGGTGGCGGCGCTCATGCTGGACGAGATCGTGCGCTGGGCGCGCGAGGAGACGGCGGCCGAGCGCCTCGTCCTCCTCGTCCACGAGGAGAACCGCCGGGCCATCGCCTTCTACCGGCGCGGCGGCTTCGTCCCGACCGGCCACGAGGAGCCGTACCCGCTGGACGAGAGCCAGCGGGAGCTGGAGATGGCGCTTCCGCTGCGCGGCCTCTAGACGCGGGTGGCCGGAGCGCCTTCCTGATCCAGGCGGGCGCTCAGGGTGGCGGCGAAGTCCTCGGCACGGGCCAGCTGAACCCGCAGCTTGTCCACCTGCTCGGAAGCGGTCTGCCGGTAGGCCCTCACGCGCTCCAGCAGCGCCTCGCGCTCGCCGCCGTCGAGCGCGGCACCACTGTCCAGCCGGTCGGTGGCGTCGAGGAGGTCGCGCATCTGCTCAAGGGTGAAGCCCAGCGGCTTCATCCGGCGGATCACCATGAGCCGGGCGACGTCGGTCTCCGTGTACAGGCGGAACCCGCCCTGGGAACGGGCGGAGGGAATGACGAGACCGGCCTCCTCGTAGTGCCGGATGGTGCGCAGGGACAGCTCCGTCCGCGCGGCGACCTCGCCGATCTGCATGTGCTTCTCATCCACGCCCGTGGTCCTGCCCCTTCTCCTCGCGGCGGGCCGCGTCCCGCACGACCCCGGCAATCCATACTCTAACGTTAGGGTAGAGTTGTTCCTGATGGGGCGGCCCGGTCGTCCCGCCGCTTCCGTTCCGGGGCCGATGACGCCCCCGGCGATGATTCGATTCTCGCAGGAGAGAGCGTGCGCGAGCCTCTGATGCCGACCGCCGCCGCCTGCCCGCCGTGATCCTTCACCTCTGGACGTGAGCCGCCCGGCCGCCCGTGCGCCGCCCGACTCGCGCCCTCTTCCCGGCTTCCGGTCCGCCCCATTGGACCGCGCGCGGGACGCCGGCCCGGCTCCTGCGCGTCTTTCCCGCACACCCCGGCCCGCCGGTGGGGCGTGCCCGAGTTCGACAGGTACGCATCTCCTTGTCTTCTGCTGCTGTGACCCCCGCCGCGCGGCTGCGCGGCCTGAAGCCCGACTGGCTGAACGACCCGAAGGTCTGGCGGACCGAGGTCCTGGCCGGCCTGGTCGTCGCCCTGGCCCTGATCCCCGAGGCGATCTCGTTCTCGATCATCGCCGGCGTCGACCCCGCGCTCGGGTTGTTCGCCTCCTTCACCATGGCCGTGGTGATCTCCGTCGTCGGCGGGCGCCGCGCGATGATCTCCGCCGCCACCGGCGCCGTCGCGCTCGTGATCGCCCCCCTGAACCGTGAACACGGCCTCGGTCACCTGATCGCCGCCGTGATCCTCGCGGGCGTCTTCCAGATGGTCCTGGGCGCGCTGGGCGTGGCGAAACTGATGCGGTTCATCCCGCGTTCGGTGATGGTCGGCTTCGTCAACTCGCTCGCCGTCCTGATCTTCATGGCCCAGGTCCCCGAGATGTGGAACGTCCCCTGGCCCGTGTACCCGCTGATCGTCGGCGGCCTGGCACTGATGGTGTTCTTCCCGAGGATCACCACCGTGATCCCGGCGCCGCTGGTGTCCATCGTCGTCCTGACCGTCATCACCGTCGCCGCCGGGATCGCGGTGCCGACCGTCGGCGACAAGGGAGAGCTCCCCTCCTCCCTGCCGGTGCCGGGCCTGCCGGACGTCCCGTTCACGCTGGACACGCTGACGACGATCGCGCCCTACGCCTTCGCCATGGCGCTGGTCGGCCTCATGGAGTCGCTGATGACCGCCAAGCTCGTCGACGACATCACCGACACCCGCTCCGACAAGACCCGCGAGTCCATCGGCCAGGGCATCGCCAACATCGTCACCGGCTTCTTCGGCGGCATGGGCGGCTGCGCCATGATCGGCCAGACGATGATCAACGTGAAGGTCTCCGGCGCCCGCACCCGCCTGTCCACCTTCCTGGCCGGCGCGTTCCTGATGGTGCTGTGCGTCGTCTTCGGCCCGGTCGTCTCCGACATCCCCATGGCCGCCCTGGTCGCCGTCATGATCATGGTGTCGTTCGCGACCTTCGACTGGCATTCCATCGCCCCGAAGACCCTCAAGCGGATGCCCGCCGGTGAGATCGGCGTCATGGTCGTCACCGTCGTGGCCGTCGTGGCGACCCACAACCTCGCCGTCGGCGTCGTGGTCGGCTCCCTCACCGCCATGGTCGTCTTCGCCAAGCGGGTCGCCCACCTCGCCGAGGTCTCCCGGTTCGCCGCCCCGGGCGGCACCAGCGTCCTGTACACCGTGACCGGCGAGCTCTTCTTCGCCTCCTCCAACGACCTCGTCGGCCGGTTCGACTACGCCGGCGACCCGGAGAAGGTCGTCGTCGACCTGTCCGCCGCCCACGTGTGGGACGCGTCCTCGGTAGCCGCCCTGGACGCGATCGAGACGAAGTACGCCAAGCGCGGCAAGAAGGTCGAGATCATCGGCCTGAACGACCCCAGCGCCGACCTCCACGGCAGACTCAGCGGCGAACTCACCGGCGGCCACTGACCCTCGGAGCCGCTGCCCCTCGGAGCCACTGCCCCTCGGGTCTCCTCCGCCCCCGGCGCCGGCGGCGGCCCCGGGCCGCCGGCACCCGCCGGCCGCCCGCACCTGGGGGGGGCGCCCCGCTAGGCCGCGCCGCTCAGGGCCTCCTCGCGCGCGCCCGTGCCGCACGAGCCGCCCGTGCCGCACGAGCCGCAGGCGGTGTTCCGCTCGTACTCCTCCGTCTGGACGCCGTAGTCGAGGGAGTCGAGGAGCAGCTTGGTGCCCAGGGACCGGGCCGGCAGGCCGAGGAGGAAGCGCAGGGTGTCGTTGACGGCGGCGGCCGAGACCATGGCGTTGAGCGGGCCGTAGCTCGGGGCCTGGTAGGCGCGGTTGTAGTCGGTGAAGTCGGTGGTCTCCAGGTCGCCGCCGTTGAACGAGGCCAGGCCGGTGTCGGCGAAGTGGCACTCCAGGCAGGCCGTGCGGCCGGGCACGACGAGCGGGCCGACGACGCCCATCGTGTCGAGGTAGCCGGCGCAGGTGTAGGGGACGCCGGTCCGGACCGACGCTTCGTTCAGCCAGCGGTGGACGTCCTGCGGGGTGTCGGCGGAGAGGATGACGAGGTCGCAGTCGGCGAAGTGCCGGACGGCGAAGTCGGGGCCGTCGAAGACGCCGTCGACGACGTCGACGCGGACCTCGGTGTTGCGTTCGGCGACGCGGCGGGCCAGGGCCTCCACCTTCGGGGTGCCGACGTCGCCCTCGGTGTAGAGGAACTGGCGGGTGAGGTTCGTGGTCTCCACGACGTCCGCGTCGGCGACGACCAGCCGGCCGACGCCCGCCGCGGCCAGCATCATCGCCACGTTGCTGCCGATGCCGCCCGCGCCGATGAGCCCGACGGTGCTGTTCCGGATGACGGCCATCGGGTCGCCCTCGAAGCCCGCGACGCCGAAGTAGAGGCGGTGGCGGCTGTAGCGCTCCTCCCGGTCGACCCAGTGCGTGGTGAGCACACCGGCGCAGCGGAGCTCGGAGAGGAGCCGGCCGGCCTCTTCGGCGTCCAGGCCGGAGTGGGCGGTCACGGTGGCGAGCGCCTCCGCCTCGGGGACGGGCCGGGAGAAGGCGGACAGGACGTGCCGGAGGTAGTCGGGGGCGTCCTCGACGGCCAGCGCCGCGGGCGGCATGAGGCCGACCATGAGGTCCTTGCCCGGCTGCAGGACGGAGAGTCCCTGCCGCAGGTTGATCGAAGTCATCGGGTGCCTCCGTGGGCCGCCGCGGAGGCGGTCGCGTTCGGGGTGGACGGGGTGCGGGAGGTGCTCGGGGGCGCGGTCTCGGCGCGCGGGGTCAGCAGCCGTCCCCCGCCGAGGACGAGCAGGGCCGCGGCGACCGAGAAGACGGTGAGGAAGACGGCCGCCCCGGGCGGTCCGGCCAGGGCGAGCACGGCGCTCACCACGGCGACGGAGACCGGCTGGACGGCGGATTCCAGCGACTGGACGGCGGTCATCGTCTGGCCCAGGTGCTCCATCGGGACGCGCTCCTGGATGAGGTTGGAGCGGGAGACCGCGTAGACCATGCCGCAGAGGTTCACGACGAGCATCGCCGTCGCGGCGCCGATCCAGGAGGGGACGGCGAAGAGCGCGGAGCCCAGGGCCATCCAGAGGGCGGCCCGCCGCATCACGGGTTCCTTGGGCCGGTCGGCGAGGCGCTGGCAGATCAGGGTGCCGAGGAAGAGGCCGGCTCCGGCGGCGCTCGTCACGATGCCGGCCTCGGTGGGCCCGTCGCCGTACACGTCCCGTACGGCGAAGACGGCCAGGGTGCCGAGGGGCGCGTACACGACGGCCACGGCGGCGATCGAGCCCGTGAACCGTCCGGCGCCCTCGGCCCGGCGGAACCAGGTGAGACCGTCGAGGAGGCTCTTCCGGATGGGGGCGGTGGAGGCGTTCCCCGGCGTGGTCGGGACGCCGATGGTGAGGACGACGGCGGCGATGGCCAGGAAGGTGAGGCTGTCGAGCAGCATCAGCACGTCGGCCGAGGTGACCTGGAGCAGGAACCCGCCGGCGGCGGGGCCGAGGACCGAGGCGGACGTCCAGGCGCTGGCGAAGGCCGCGTTCACCTTGCTGCGGCGGTCCCCGTACACGCGGGGGACGGTGACGAAGGTGGCCGTGCGGGCGAACAGGTCGACGGTGTTCATCGCGTACGCGACGAGGCCGATCAGCCAGACGGCGGCGACGGACGCGCCGGCGGCGAGCGGGATCGTCAGGACGAGGCCGGCCTGGAGGAGGTAGGCCCACAGCATCATCGCGCGGGGCGACCTGCGGTCGGCGAGCACACCGACGAGGGGGCCGGGAAACGCCTTGGGCAGCTGGGTGGCGAGGGCCACGCCGCCCATCGCGGCGAAGGAGTGCGTCCGGTCGAAGACGAGAAGGGGAAGGACGATGTTGAAGACGCCGTTCCCGAAGGCGTTGACCCACATTCCGGCGAAATGGCGGCGGAATCTGGAGTCATGCCAGATGGATTTCACATCGGACGGTTCCGCGCTCTTCGTTTCCGTGTGCACCATGGGCTGTTCCGCCTCCGGACGAACTCTGGATCTGGGATGGAAGCTGGGGTGGGAATGCGAGGGGGAGCCGCTGCCGCGGGCCGGGAACCGGGGTCGTTCCCGGCCCGCGAGGCGACGACTGCTAGTTGAAGGCGCGGCCCGAGACGGCGCGGGCGGCGACGACCTTGATGATCTTCAGCATGATGACTCCCTGAGTGATTCCGTGGTTTCCCGGGATTTTCTCCCGGCGCCGCCTCCGTTTGTTGGCGACGAGTTAATGATGTCCCGCCGCCGAACCCCGAGGAAGGGGTTCCGATTGGCATCAAACGCACCCGGCAGGAAGCTGCCGGAGATGAAATCGGAAATCGCCGGAAAAGGCGTCCGGGAAACGCGAAGGCCCCCCGTGCTAAAGGCTCGGGGGGCCGGCGGAGGACGCGTACGGCGCTCTATTCAGGGCTCTCTTCAGGTCCTCTTCAGGTCCTCTTCAGGGCTCCGTCCAGGGCTCCGTTCAGCGCTTCCGGAAGGAACGCAGGAGGCGCGCCGTGTGCCGTTCGGCGCCAGGGTCGAGGACGAACAGCGGCAGGGCGTGGACGGCGTGGTGCCAGAAGGAGATGCCCATCGTCGCCTTGATGGAGGCGTGGAAGGCGAGGGAGGAAAGCCCCACGGCACGGGGGCGTCCGCGCAGCGCGAACTGCGCCGCGGGGAAGAGGAGTTCGAAGGCGAGCGTGGCGGCGCTGGCGGCGGCCGCCACGGTCACCGGCCGCCGGCTGAGCCACTTGCCGGCCCGGTTGCCCAGCTCGGCCCAGCTGCCGCGCAGGGTACGGCCGTCGGCCCAGGCGGGCCCGCTCAGCAGCACCTTGGAGAGCCCGGACTGGAAGTACAGGCAGCCGTAGTAGAGCCGCATGGCGAGCAGCACGGCGGTGTCGACGCCGGGCGACGGCGCCTCGTCGCCCGTACCGTCGTCCGCCCCCTCGCCGACGGCTCCGGCGAGGCTGCCGCGCGAGTCGGTCAGGGAAAGCAGCAGCAGGTAGACGTTGAGGTTGGAGTTGTAGTTCCAGGCCCGCTGGTCGAACTGCGCGACGTGCCGCTGCACGGCGGCGAAGGAGACGTTGGCCGCGAACTTGAGGGCCTTGCTCTCGGCGCCGAGCGTCCAGGCGGCCGTCGACACGAACGCGAGCCGCCGCAGGGCCTCGTACTGCTCGGCGCTCAGCCGCCGGGGGGCCGGGCCGCCCCCGCCGTCCTCCTTCCGGCTCCACTCGTCGACGAGGGCGTCGCCGGGCGGCAGGTGCCGGAGCGTGTTCAGAATCGCCAGGCCGGTGGTGAGCCGGGCCAGTGCGAGGCGCTGGCGCGCCCCGGTGTTCTCAGGCGGCATGCCCCGCCCCCTCCTTCCCGGCCTCCTCGACGAGGGGCTCGACGAACCGCCACAGCGGCGCTTCCGTCCGATCGGCCACGACGCCTTCGGGGTCGTACCGGTGGACCAGCTCGGCCGAGGTCACCTCGGTCCGGTCGAAGGGCGAGCAGGTCCGGAAGTCGACCTCGACGAAGTACAGCTCCATCGCGACGAACCGCCGCCCGGGCCCTGCCGAGAACGACGCCCTCACCTCGTCCCAGGCCCGCCACCCGCGCCGGTTCAGCCGCTCCAGTGCCTGCCGGCAGAACCGGTCCCGGACCTCGGCGTCGTCCTGTGCGTGGAAGACCCGCTCCAGGACGGACACCACCCGGAAGAACTCCAGCGGCAGCAGCGACCACGGGTCGGTGGGGCCGACGGCCTCGCCGTCGTCCGTGAGGAGCCGGACGCGCATCTGCAGGGCCCGGTCACGCTTGTGGTAGGCGAACATGTTGAAGGTGCAGAACGGCCACCGGTTGGTGTTGAGGACCGTGTGCACCACCTGGCCGGCGAGATAGACGGACGTCCCCGCGAGGATCGCCCGGCTCAGCAGCTCGGCCCGGGGTACTGGGGACACGTGTGCTCTCTTTCGACGGGACGCGTGCGCCGCCCATGCCGGCGCACACTGCGGTCACCGCCGAGTCTCGGCACCCGCCCGCCCGGACGGAACCCGCGCCCGCTGGCATGAACCGCCCCTGGCACCGTCCTGCCGGGCGAGGCCCTCCCGCTACCCGGGTGCGCCGCGGCGGAGGGCGCGGAAGCGGGTGGGGTCGGCCGGGTCGCGGTCGGTGACCTGGAGCGGGGGGTCGGCCCACTGCCACACGGGGGAGCCTCCGGGGCGGGTGAAGCGGATCTTTCCCCGGGTGCCCTCCACGACGACGTGCGGCCAGGAGGCGGTGACGGCCTCGCGGTCGGGGCCGTGGGAGCGGAGGGCCTCGGCGAGGACGGTGACCGTGTCGTGGCCTTCGAGGGCCACGAAGGAGGGGTCCGCGCCCAGCCGTTCGCGGAGGGCCGCCGTCACCCGGGCGCCGAGGGGGGTCGGGTCGGCGGGGAGGTAGCGGAGGAAGGGGACCGCGCCGCCGTCGCCGCCCAGGAGTTCCGCCCACTCGGCGAACTCCGGCTGGCCGGCCGGCGCGCCGATGAGGAGACCCGCGAGCCGGGGGTCCCGGCGTACGGCCCTGACGAGCGGGACCGCCGGATCCGGGAAGCCCGTCAGGAGGAGCAGCGCCGTCGCGTCCCCGGCGGCCAGCGCGTCGCGGAGCGCCTCGGGGGGCAGGGCGCGGGCGTCGAGTTCGGTGACGGTGCCGCCGTGCGGGGCCAGGTGCGCGCGGAGGACGCGGGTGCCCGCCGCCCAGTAGGCGCTCGGCTCGGTGGCCACCGCGACGCGGGTGTGGCCGGCGGCGAGGAGGAAGTCCGCGTAGACGCGCCAGCCGCGGGACTGCGGCGGGGCCAGCCGCGCGACCCGGTCCGTCGGCCGCTCGGTGAGCGCGTCGATCACCGCCGAGGAGCAGAGGAAGGGCAGGCCGAGGGCGTCGGCCCGGGCGGCCGCGGCGCGGGCGACGACGCTGTGGTACTCCCCCGCCAGGGCCGCCACGCCGAGGCCGGCGAGTTCGTCCACGGCCGCCTCGGCCCGGCGCGGGTCGGCCGCGGTGTCCCTGACCAGGAGTTCGAGGGGCCTCCCGCCGATCCCCCCGGTGCCGCCGACCTCCTCGGCGGCCAGTTCGAGACCGGCGAGCAGGTGCCGTCCGGCCTCCGTCCAGCCGGGGCGGCTCAGCGGGGCGAGGACGCCGATCCGGACGGGGGGCGAGGGCGGTGCGCTCATGGGCGGGAGCTCCCGTGGGGTGGTTCAGGCGGTACGTACGGTTCTCTCCCATTCTTCGTACGCCGCCGGGCGCGCGGTCCCGCGGCGCGCCGCCGCCCTCCGCGGAACGCCGGAGCGCCGGGCGCCGGGGCGTCCGGTCGGGCGGAGCGGTCGGGCGGAGCGGTCAGGCCGAGCGGTCCGCCGGGGGCTCCGCGGCGGTGTCGCGGACGCCGAGGCGGAGGTGCTCCACGTGGTAGAGCGCCTGGTCGAGGAGTTCGGCGACGTGGTTGTCGTACAGGGCGTAGACGATCGAGCGGCCGTGGCGCTCGCCGGTGACCAGGCCGAGGTTGCGCAGCAGGCGCAACTGGTGGGAGCAGGCGGAGGGTTCCATGCCGACGGCCTCGGCGAGGTCGCCGACCGCGCAGGGGCCTTCCTGGAGCCTGGCGAGGATGTACAGGCGGGACGGGGTGGCGAGGGCCTGGAGGGTGGCGGCGACGTCGGCGGTGCCGACGGCGTCGAGCCGCTCGCGGGGGGTGGCGGCGGTGGCGGCGTCGATTCCGTGGCCCATGGGGCCATCATACGGATGACACATGAATAGGTGTTCAGGTGTTCCGGTATGGTGAAGGTGTCGATGCCGCCTGCCCGCGAAGGGTCGCCCCGTCATGCCTTCTTCCCTGGATCGGCGCCCCGTCCCCGCGCCGGCCCCCTCCCCGGCCCCCTCACCCGCTCCGGCGCCCCGCCGCACGCGCGCGTACGCCCTGCCCGAGGTGCGGTGGGCGGCGGCGGCGCTGGGGCTGTTCCTCCTCGCCCTCCCCCCGTACCTGCTCGGCGGCCCGGCCTGGCTGTGGGGGACGCTCTTCGCCGCCGCCTACGCCACCGGCGGGTGGGAGCCGGGCTGGGAGGGGCTCAAGGCGCTGCGGGAGCGGACGCTCGACGTGGACCTGCTGATGGTCGTCGCCGCGCTCGGCGCCGCCGCGATCGGCCAGGTCCTGGACGGCGCGCTGCTCATCGTCATCTTCGCGACCTCCGGCGCCCTGGAGGCGGTCGCGACCGCGCGGACGGCGGACTCGGTGCGCGGGCTGCTCGACCTGGCGCCCGCCACCGCGACCCGGCTGCTCGCCGACGGCTCGGAGGAGACCGTGGACGCGGGGCTGCTCGCGGCCGGGGACACCGTCCTGGTGCGTCCGGGCGAACGGATCGGCGCGGACGGGCGGGTCGTCGGCGGGGCGAGCGAGGTCGACCAGGCGACGATCACCGGCGAGCCGCTGCCGGTGGCCAAGGAGGCGGGCGACGAGGTCTTCGCCGGGACCGTCAACGGCACCGGCGCCCTGCGGGTGCGCGTCGGGCGCGACCCCTCGGACTCGGTCATCGCCCGGATCGTGCGGATGGTCGAGGAGGCGTCGCGGACCAAGGCGCCCACACAGCTGTTCATCGAGAAGGTCGAGCAGCGGTACTCGGTGTCGATGGTCCTCGCGACCCTCGCCGTCTTCGGCGTCCCGCTCGCCTTCGGCGACGACCTGACGTCCGCGCTGCTGCGGGCGATGACCTTCATGATCGTCGCCTCGCCCTGCGCGGTGGTCCTCTCCACCATGCCGCCGCTGCTGTCCGCGATCGCCAACGCCGGCCGGCACGGCGTCCTCGCCAAGTCCGCCGTGGTCATGGAGCGCCTGGGGCAGGTCGACGCCGTCGCGCTCGACAAGACCGGCACCCTCACCGAGGGCACCCCGCGCGTCACCGACGTCCGCCCGCTGCCCGGCGGCGGCCTGGACGCCGACGCCCTGCTCCGGCTCGCCGCCTCGGCCGAGCACCCCAGCGAGCACCCGCTGGCCCGCGCCGTCGTCGGCGCCGCCCGGGAGCGCGGCCTCGCCCTGGCCCCCGCCGACGACTTCGCCGCCGCTCCCGGGCGGGGCGTCACCGCCACCGTCGAGGGCCGGCGGATCGAGATCGGCTCCCCCGCCCGCCTGCTGCCCGGAGACGGCCACGCGCGCGTACGACCCGACGGCGACCACGCGCGCGTGGTCCCCGAGGACGGCCACGCGCGCGTGGTGCGGGAGCTGGAGGAGGAGGGGAGCACCGCGATGGTGGTGGTGTGCGACGGGAGGGCCGTGGGCGTCCTCGGGGTCGCCGACCGGCTCCGCCCCGACGCCGCCGCGACCGTCGCCGCGCTCACCCGGCTGACCGGCCGCGCCCCGACGCTGCTGACCGGCGACAACGAGCGGGCCGCGCGGCGCGTGGCCGGGCGGGTCGGCATCACCGACGTGCGCGCCGGGCTGCTGCCCGAGGAGAAGGTGGCCGCGGTGCGGGCCTGGGAGGCGGAGGGCCGCCGGGTGCTGGTCGTCGGCGACGGCGTGAACGACGCTCCGGCGCTGGCCGCCGCCCACTGCGGGATCGCGATGGGCCGGGCCGGTTCGGACCTGGCCCTGGAGACCGCCGACGCCGTCGTCGTGCGCGACGAGCTGGCCGCCGTACCCGCGGTCGTCGCCCTCTCCCGCGCCGCGCACCGGCTGGTCGTCCAGAACCTGGTGATCGCGGGCGCGTTCATCGCCGTCCTCGTCGCCTGGGACCTGCTGGGGACCCTGCCGCTGCCCCTGGGCGTGGCCGGCCACGAGGGCTCCACCGTCCTGGTGGGCCTCAACGGCCTGCGTCTGCTCCGCGCGTCGGCCTGGCCCCGCCCGGAAGGGAGCTGAGGACCGCCGCCGCGCTGTCCAGGAGCATCTCCAGGGCCGCCGGGTAGGCGCTGGTGTTCATGCGGGCGACCAGGCGCGGCGCGGTGGCGGCGATGTGCGGGTGGGTGGCGGCGGGGAGGCGGGCGTAGGTGGCCTGCCAGACGGCCTCGTCCGCCGCGCGGGCGCCGTGCGGGAGGGCGAGGGCCGCCGCGTCGAGCGCGGCGAAGGCGAGGGCCTGGTCGATGAAGGCGTGGTAGACGCGGACCGCCTCGGCGTCGGGGAGTCCCGCGGTGCGCAGGACGCCGAGGATCGCCTCGTCGGCGGCGATCTCGTGGGACCGGCCGCTGACCCGGCTGGCGGTGAGGATCGCCGCCTGCGGGTGGGCGAGGTAGGCGGAGTGCACGCGCAGGCCGAGTTCGCGGAGGTCGGCCCGCCAGTCGCCGGTGGGCGCCCAGCCGCGCAGGGCGCGGCCGGCGAGTTCGTCGCCGACGGCGAGGAGGAGGTCGTCGGTGCCCCGGAAGTAGCGGTAGAGGCTGCTGGGGTCGGCGCCGATGGCCGCGCCGAGCCTGCGCACGGTCAGCCCCTCCCTGCCGTGCTCCTGGAGCATGCGCAGGGCGGTCTCGATGTAGAGCCGCTCCGAGAGGACGACCCCTCCCGCCTTGACGGGCTTTCTGCGGCGCCGCTCCCCCTCGGGGACCACTTTCTTAGCCATGGGCACCCACTTTCCCTCGCCTTCCCAGGTTATGCCAACGCCGTTGACCGGTATCGCGGCGGACGGCTTTCATGGGCGCACTCCCGGGATCCGTCTTGTTTCCTGACGATGAAGGTGGTTTGTCACCATGCGTGTCCTGCTCGTCGGTGCCGGTGGTGTGGGGACCGCCGTCACCCGGATCGCCGCCCGCCGCTCCTTCCTCGGCCACATGGTGGTGGCCGACTACGACGTGTCCCGCGCCGAGGCGGCCGTCGCCGCGCTCGGCGAGTCGGCCGGCGGCCGGTTCAGCGCCGCCCGGATCGACGCCTCCGACCGGGCGGCGGTGACCGCCCTCCTGGAGCGCGAGCGCTGCGACGTCCTGCTGAACGCGACCGACCCGCGGTTCGTGATGCCGCTCTTCGAGGCCGCGCTGGAGGCCGGGACGCACTACCTGGACATGGCGATGTCGCTGTCCCGGCCGCACCCGGAGCGCCCGTACGAGGAGTGCGGGGTGAAGCTGGGCGACGCGCAGTTCGAGCGGGCCGCGCGGTGGGAGGAGGCCGGGCGCCTCGCGCTCGTCGGCCTCGGCGTGGAGCCGGGCCTGTCGGACGTCTTCGCGCGGTACGCCGCCGAGGAACTCTTCGACGCCGTCGAGGAGATCGGCGTCCGCGACGGCGCGAACCTCACCGTCGACGGCTACGGCTTCGCGCCCTCGTTCTCCATCTGGACGACCATCGAGGAGTGCCTGAACCCGCCGGTGGTCTGGGAGGCGGACCGGGGCTGGTTCACCACCCCGCCGTTCAGCGAGCCCGAGGTCTTCGACTTCCCCGAGGGCATCGGCCCGGTGGAGTGCGTGAACGTGGAGCACGAGGAGGTGCTGCTGATCCCCCGCTGGGTGGACGCCCGCCGGGTCACGTTCAAGTACGGCCTCGGCGAGGAGTTCATCCGGACGCTGAAGGAGCTGCACCGGGTGGGCCTCGACCGTACGGAGCCGGTGACGCTCCCGGACGGGACGCGGGTCTCGCCCCGGGACGTGGTCGCGGCCTGCCTGCCCGACCCGGCGACCCTGGGCGACCGGATGCGCGGCAAGACCTGCGCCGGCACCTGGGTGAAGGGCACCAAGGACGGGGCGCCGCGCGAGGTGTACCTGTACCACGTGGTCGACAACGAGTGGTCGATGCGCGAGTACGGCTCCCAGGCCGTCGTCTGGCAGACCGCCGTCAACCCGGTCGTCGCGCTCGAACTCCTCGCCACCGGCGTCTGGTCCGGCTGCGGCGTCCTCGGCGCCGAGGCCCTCGACCCGCGCCCCTTCCTGGACCTCCTCACGGAGTACGGGTCCCCCTGGGGGCTGCGCGAGCAGTGACCGCCCGTGGCGCGGGGGCCGTTGTCGGACCCCCGCGCCACAATCGGAGCCATGACCGCGACCGCGTCCCCGCCCGCCCTCACCGCCCGCGCGCTCAACCGGGCCACGCTCGCCCGCCAGTTGCTGCTCGCGCGGGAGCCGGTCGCCGTCGAGGAGGCGGTCCGGCGGATGGTGGCGCTCCAGGCCCAGCAGCCGGGCTCGCCGTACGTGGCGCTGTGGAACCGGGTGGCGGGCTTCGACCCGGCCGCCCTCGACGGGGCGATCGAGGGCTTCCGGCTGGTCCGTTCGACGCTGATGCGGATCACCCTGCACCTCGTGCGCGCCGAGGACTACCGCCCCTTCCGGGCGGCGGTGGAGCCGACGCTGCGCGGGAGCCGGCTGCGCGACCGGCGGTTCACCGGCACCGGGATCACGCCGGACGGCGCCGACGCGCTGCTGCCGGAGCTCCTGGCGTACGCGGACCGGCCCCGCACGGGTGAGGAACTGCGGCTCCGGGCCGAGGAGTTGTGGGGCGGCGGGAGCCTCACCCCGGCGGCGGGACGGATGCTGCGGCAGTACGCGCCGCTGTGGCACGCGCCGGGCGGCCCGCCCTGGCAGTACGCCGCCTCCCCCGGTTTCGTCGCCTCCGGCCCCGCGCCGGTGCCGACGGGCCCGGAAGCGGCGGCCGAGGGCCTGGAGGCGCTGGCCGGCCGCTATCTCGCGGGCTTCGGCCCCGCGTCGGCGGCGGACCTGGGCCAGTTCGGCCTCGTCCAGCGCGGCCGGGCCCGCGCGGCGCTCGACGCGCTGGTCACACAGGGCGCGGCGGAGGTCCTGGCCGGTCCGGACGGCACGGTGCTGTACGACCTGCCGGGAGCGGCCCGCCCGGACGGGGGGACGCCGGCCCCGCCGCGGCTGATGGCGATGTGGGACAGCACCCTGCTCGCGTACGCCGACCGGAGCCGGATCGTCCCCGACGCGTACCGCCGGCACGTCATACGGATCAACGGCGACGTGCTGCCGACGCTGCTGGTCGACGGGTACGTGGCGGGGGCCTGGCGGCCCGTCGGGGGCGGTGTCGAGGCGGCCGCCTTCCACCCGCTGACGCCCGGCGACTGGGCCGGGCTCGCGGCCGAGGCGGCCTCGCTGGGGAGGCTGCTCGCCGGGCGCGACCCGCGGGTCTACGGCCGCTACGACCACTGGTGGGCGAAGGGCCTGCCGGCGGCCGAGACCCGGCTGCTGCCGTACTGACCGCGCCCGGCCGCGGATCCGCCCGCGCCCTCCCCCCATTGCCAGTGGACGGGAAGGCCCTTATCTTCGAGCCACCACCTACGGACCGGGATGCTCGTCAGTCCCGGGGCGGTCCGCCGTTCACGGGCCGGACGGCGGGGAGCGCACGACCGCGGGACGCGGGCGCGCTGGACGCCGGGCGTACGGGATATCCGTATCCGCGTACCCGCAGGAGCTGAACCGCATGAGCAAGCACGTCCTGGCCCAGAACCAGTACGGCAAGGCCGAGAACCGCATCGTCAGGATCGCCCGCAGGGGCGGCGAGGACGGCGCCTGGCACGAGATCCGCGACCTGAACGTGTCGGTGGCGCTGCGCGGCGAGTACCGCGACGTCCACCTGACCGGCGACAACGGCAACTGCCTGCCGACCGACACCACCAAGAACACGGTCTACGCCTTCGCCAAGGAGCACGGCATCGCCTCCCCCGAGGCGTTCGCGATCCTCCTCGCCAAGCACTTCGTGACCTCCCAGGAGGTGATCCGGGAGGCGCAGATCCGCGTCGAGGAGTTCGCCTGGGAGCGGATCCCGGTCCCGACCCGCAAGGAGCAGCACTCCTTCGTCCGCCAGGGCCAGGAGGTGCGCACCGCGCAGGTCACCTACAGCGAGGCCACCGGCCTCCAGGTGCTGTCCGGCCTGAAGGACCTGACCGTGATGAACTCGACCAACTCCGAGTTCCACGGCTTCATCAAGGACGAGTACACGACGCTCCAGGAGGCGTACGACCGGATCCTGGCCACCAAGGTCACCGCCCGCTGGGCGAACTCGGCCACGGCGGCCGCGGACCCGGAGCACGACTGGGACCGCTCCTACCTGAAGGCCCGCCGCCACATGCTGGAGGCGTTCGCGGAGACGTACAGCTACTCGCTCCAGCAGACCCTGCACGCGATGGCCTGCCGGGTCCTCGACCACGTGCCCACCGTCAACGAGGTGCGGCTCAACCTGCCGAACAAGCACCACTTCCTGGTGGACCTGGAGCCCTTCGGCCTGAAGAACGACAACGAGGTGTACTTCGCGGCCGACCGCATGTACGGCCTCATCGAGGGCACCGTCCACCGCGACGGCGTCCAGCCGGTGATCGCCACCTCGGACTGGATCACCGCCTAGCCGCGGGCGGTCAGCCCGCCGCCGTCGCGCCGAGCCAGGCGGCCCCGAGCCCGGCGGCCAGGCTGACCAGCACGTAGAGGACGGCGCGGCCCTTCGCGCCGTCCTCGTACAGCTTCAGCGTCTCGTACGAGAACGTCGAGTACGTGGTGAGGGCGCCGCACAGGCCGGTGCCCAGGAGCAGCCGCGCGTCCGCCGAGGCCAGGCCCGTCACCAGGCCGAGGACGAGGGAGCCCGAGACGTTCACGGCGAGGGTGCCCCAGGGGAAGCCCGGTCCGAAGCGGCCCTTGGCCGCGAGGTCCACGAAGTACCGCAGGGGCGCCCCGACGGCGGCGCCGGCGACGACGAGCAGCCAGTTCACGCGCCCTCCGCCCGGCCGCGCACGAGGCTCCGCGTGAGGGCGCTCGCGGCCCAGACGGCGGCCAGGGCGGCGAGGAGCGTCCCGCCGAAGTAGCACAGCCCCCGGACCGCGTGACCGGTGCTCAGCAGCCGCTGGGTGTCCACCGCGTAGGTGGAGAAGGTGGTGAAGCCGCCGCAGATCCCGGGGCCGAGGAAGGGCCGCAGCAGGTGGGGGGCGGTACGGAACTCGGTGAGCAGCACCATGACGACGCCGAGCACGGCGCAGCCCGACGCGTTCACGAGGAGAACCGTCCAGGGGAGGCCGCCGGCCGGGACGGGCCACAGGAGCGTGGCGCCGTAGCGCGCGGCAGCACCGATCGCGCCGCCGGCGGAGACCGCCAGGGCGACCGGCAGCTGACCGCGCGCGTCCACGGCCCCAGGGTACGGGGGGCCGTCGGAGCGAGGCGCACGGGCGCGGACCCGGCCTGGGGCATTAACCGGACCCCGCCCGTGTCGCCTCGCTCTGCGATGGTCCGGCGACGGAGCGCGACGGGTCAAAGCGCGTCCGGCGAGTCTGTCAGCTCATCCGGAGGGGTGTGGCCGGACCACCACCCGGGGCCCCGGAGGGTGGTCCGGGGGCACTCCCGGGGCGCCCCGGGGCCCTGCCGGGGCCCCGCGCGGCCCCGCCGGAGGAGCGAGAGGCCCAGGTCAGGGGCGGGACGGTGGTCCGGCCACCATCCGGCGGCCGTTTCGGGTGCCGGGTCCACCTCGCCGGGGCGCGGGTGGACGGGAGACGGTGGAGTGGCAGCGGGAGCAGCTGCGCAACCCTCGGGCAGGACGGGCAGGAGTGTCGTGAGTACATCCGTCGCAATCAAGCGCGGGACGGCCGTCGTGGCCGTCCCTCCGACCGTGCCGCGCCCCCGGGTCCGCGCCGTGCCCCGGGCCGCCGCGCCCCGTCCCGGCGAGGACGTCTACACCGAGCTGACCTCCGCGCTCTTCTCCGGCTTCGCCCGCCGCGACCAGCGGCTGAAGGCGGAGCAGTACCTGCACGGGCTGCTGACCGCGCAGGGCCGCAAGTCGATCCGGAACATCGCCGCGCAGATCGGCGGGCCGGCCGCCGAGCAGAGCCTGCACCACTTCATCTCCAGCTCCACCTGGGACTGGCAGCCGATGCGGGCCGCGCTCGGGCGGTTCCTGGAGCGCGGCGGACACCCGCAGGCGTGGGTGGTGCGGCCGATGCCGATCCCGAAGGCCGGGGAGCACTCGGTGGGCGTGGACCGGCGCTTCGACCCCGAGCGCGGGCAGGTCTTCCAGGGCCAGCAGGCGTTCGGCGTGTGGTTCGCCGGCGAGGAGCTGAGCGCGCCGGTCAACTGGCGGCTGTTCCTGCCGGACCCGTGGGTGAAGGACCGCACGCGGCGCGACCGCGCGGAGGTCCCCGACGAGGCCGGCGAGGAGACGCTGGAGGAGTGCGCGGTCGCGGCCGCCCTCGACACCGCCCGCTGGACCGACATCACCCGCAAGCCGGTGCTCCTGGACATCCGGGGCGGCGCGGGCCGGGCGGCGCTGACCCGGCTCGCCGCGGCCGGGGTGCCGGTGGTGGCGCGGATCGGGGCCGGTTCGCGGCTGGCCATCGCCGACCGCTCGCTGCCCGGCTTCGGCGCGGGCCCGCTGCCCGCCGCGCAGATCCTGGAGTCCCTGAAGGGGCTGCGCCGGCCGGTGAGCTGGGTGGACACGGTGGGCGGCGCGCGGACCTCGCGGACCTCGCTGGCCACCGCCGTGCGGGTCGCGCTGCCCTCCCCCGGCGGGGAGCGGATGCGGCCGCTGATGCTGCTCGGCGAGTGGGACGACCCGCGCCGGGGCCCGGCCCGGGTGTGGATCAGCGACCTGACGCAGGCGACGGTCGGTTCGCTGCTGCGGCTGACGAAGCTCGCGCAGCGGGTGGACCGGGACTTCGCGGCCGTCGGCGAGGAGGCGGGGCTGCGGGACTTCGTGGGCCGCTCCTACCGGGGCTGGCACCGGCACATCACGCTGGCCTCGGCCGCGCACACGGCGACGGTGCTCGGCTCGGCGTGGGACGCGACGGGCTACGGCACGCGGCGCGCGGCCGGCTGACGCCCGGCGGGCCGCCGCGCTCCTCCCTCCCTGCCGGATCCCCTCCGGCCGATCCCGGGCCCGCCCCAACGGGCCACCGGGGCGGGGTGCCCGTCCGCGACCGCGCGGACGGGCACCTGCGCGCGGGGCGGCCGGGTTCAGTCGGCCGGGGCCGCCGGGGGGCGGGCCGGGGCGGTGGCGGTGCGGCGGCGGGTCAGCACCTCGCGGGTGCGCTGGAGCCGCAGGGCGAGCTGGACCTCCAGGACCTGGCCGGGCTTCTGCCACTCGGGGCCGAGGAGTTCGCCGATCCGCTCCAGCCGGCGGGAGACGGTGTTGGGGTGGACGTGCAGGGCCTCGGCCGCGTTGGTGGGGCTGGCGCCGGAGGCGAAGTACGCCTCCAGGGTGCGGGTGAGGTCGGTGAGCCGCTCGGCGTCGTAGTCGAGGACGGGCCCGATCGCGTTCTCCACGAAGCCGTCCACGTCGTGGTCGTCGGAGAGCAGCATGCCGAGGAAGCCGAGGTCGGCGACGGCCGCGGCGGAGCCCGTACCGCCGAGGGCGCTCATCGCGTCCAGGCAGCGCAGCGCCTCCGCGTACAGCGGTCCGACCGCGTCGGGGCTGCCGCCGGGTCCGGCGGCGGCGACGGAGACCGGATGGCCGAGGAGCGGGGTGAGCTCCTCGGAGACCGCGGAGGCGGCGGCGGAGGCGTCCACCCCGGGGAGCAGCAGCACGACGCAGCCGCCCTGCACGGTCTTGAGGCCGGAGAGCCGGTACGCGTACGAGGACGCCCAGACCACGGCCCTGCCCTGCTCGCCGCCCTCGGGCCGGGCAACCACGAGGACGTGCGGCTTGCGCAGGTCCACGCCGAGGCGCCGGGCGCGCCGGGCGCTCTGCTGCGGGGCGTGCGGCGGGTCGGCGATGAGGTCGTCGAGGAGTTCGTCGCGGACGGGTCCCTCGGCGACGGCGGTGGAGCGCTGCATGAGGAGGAGCAGGGCGACGGACTGGGCGACGAGTTCGAGGAGCCGTTCGTCCTCGTCGGTGAGGCCGCCCTCGGCGCGGACCACCAGTCCGCCGAGGTCCTCGGAGCCGGCGATGACGGGGGCGACCCAGACGGAGTCGGCGGCGAGCACCGGGCGGCGCAGCGCGTGGGCGTCGAGGGACGCCTTGGCGACGGCGTCCTCGTCGAGGCCGGGGAAGTCGCCGCTGGCGGCGAGGCGGCGGCCGCCGGGGTCGCGGACCATGACGGTGGCGTCGAGGGCGTCGCCCGCGGCCTTGGCGACGTGCGGGAGGTCGCCGCCGGCCAGCACCAGGTTCATGATCCGGCCGTGGGCCTCGCTGACGTGCCGCATCCGGGTGAGGCTGGTGCGCACGCGCGCGCTGTCCCGCTCCAGTTCGAGGAGTTCGGCGCGGGTGCGGTCGAGGAGCCCGGCCTTCTCGACGGCGAGGGCGGCGAGGTCGGCGAGGGCGCCGAGCAGGGCGATCTCCTGGGGGGTGTGCTCGCGGACCCGGCGGTCGGCGCCGAAGAGGGCGCCGATGACGGAGTCGCCGCTGCGCAGCGGGACGGCGACGACGGCGCGGAGCCCCTCGGCGCGGACGGCCTCGTCGCCGGGGTCGACGACCTCGGCGCCGTCGAGGGCGGCGGCCGGGTCGGGTGCCTCGCCGCTGGTGAACCGCTCGTCGGCGGGGTAGTCGGGGGTCCAGACGGGTTCGCCGGTCCGGTGGACGATGCCGCCGAGGCAGTTGCCGGTGCCGATGCGCAGTCCCACGCAGAGCCCCGGACCGGTGGCGGCGCCGGTGTCGCCGCCGGTGCGGGAGCCCTCGGTGACGCGGATGTAGCAGGCGCCCTCGGGGCCGCGCAGGGTCACGTAGGCCATGTCGAGGCCGAGGAGGCGGCGGGCGCGGCGGGTGACGATCCGGAGCAGGCCGTCCAGGTCGTAGCTGAGCGTCAGGTCGCGGGCGGTGTCGGTGAGTACGGCGAGGGAGGCGCCGCTGCGGGCGGCCAGCGACCGGTCGTCGGCGCGTCCGTCGTGGACCGAGCGGGCGAGGGTGACGGCCCGCTCCAGCCGGGCGAGTCCGGCCTCGTCGAGTCCGGCGAGCCGGGCCTCGTCGAGGAGGGTCTCGAACTGGCCGGGCAGGGCCTGTCCGGCGAGCAGTTCCAGGACGGCGAGCAGCGCGTCGGCGCCCGCGCCCCCGTCCGCGCCGTGCGTGTCCATGGCCCCCACCCCCGTAGTCGAGCTTAAATCGGGCACCTCGGAGGAAACCCGTCCTCGCGGCCGAAACTAATTCGGTCTCGGGAGCGGGTCAACGGTGACGTGCGGCACTTCATTCCCCGTGGGCCCGTATCCCTCCATGGGCGGAGCCGACGAGCCGTCAGACGGCGATCGCCACCGCGGTGGTGACGGAGTCCGCGCGGGCCGCCTGGGACTGGGCGGGGACGCGCGGCAGGGCGGGGCCGTACCAGGTGACGGCCGGTGTCGCGCCGGCGTGCGCGGCCCCGGCTCCGGGGACGTGGCCGAAGACGTTCTCCCCGGGGGTGCCGGGGAGCGGTGCGCGGCCGCCGTTCCCGGTGGCCACGCGCGTGTGGCGGACGGCGAGGACGGTGTGCTGGAGGCGGCGGAGGCGGGCGGAGGGCTCCATGCCGGTCTCCCGCTGGAGGATCGCGCGCAGCCGCTCGTAGACGGCGAGGGCCTCCTCGTGGCGGCCGCAGCGGAGCAGGGCGACCATGAGGTGGGCCTGGAGCGGTTCGTTGGTGGCGTAGCGGGCGGCGAGTCCGGGCAGTTCGGAGAGGATCTGCTCGTGCCGGCCGAGGCCGAGCTGGGCCTCGACCCACTGGTCGAGGACGCTGAGGCGGGCGCTCTCCAGGCGCTCGATCTCCCGGCGCAGGCACGGGCCGGCGGCCACGCCCGCGTAGGGCTCGCCGCGCCAGAGGGCGAGGGCCTCGCCGAGGCGCAGGGAGGCGCGGACCAGGTCGCCGGCGTCCATGGCGCGGTAGCCGGCGCCGGCCGCGCGCTCGAACTGTCCGATGTCGTGGACGCCGACGCCGGTGTCGAGGCGGTAGCCGCCGGGGAGCGAGACGAGGACCGCGTCGGCGGTGCGCCGCTCGGTCCAGCCGCCCGCCGCGGTCTCGTCCTCGGTCTCGTGCAGGGCGCGGGCGATGAGCGCGCGCAGCTCCGCTATGTGGGTCGCGAGTTCGGTCCGCGCGCCGCGCGGGGCGCCGGAGGGCCACAGCTCCTCGGTGAGGACGGTGACGGGGACGACCTGGCCTGCGAAGGCGGTGAGCAGGGCGAGGACCTGGCGCGGCGCGGCCGCGGTCGGGGTGATCGGCACCCCGCCCTCGCGGACCGACAGTCCCCCCAGGATGTGGACGTCCACTATGCCCCCTCGGTGTCTGCGCACGCGGATCCTCAGGTTGATTAAAAAAAGACCCCCCTGGTCATGTCAATAAGAAACCGGAAGGTATGAAATCCGGACCCCTGAAATCGGAGTGATTCACCCTCTTTGATGGGATATAAGGACGGCGGGTTCTCGCCAGGGGCCGAAAGCCGATGCATGCCAGCGCCATGTTTCGGACTCGGTAGTTTGGTTTTGAAGGGTCCCTGCGGATGCGGAAGGGGTGATCTTCGACGAGATCGCGCCACTCCGGAGGGCAAGCCGACCCGGCGGTCTGTTTCACCGCCGGACCGGGAGTGCGGAGGGACGGGTTCCGGGATCAGCCGACGGCGGCCGCGGTGAGCAGGCCGAAGGCGGCGACGATCAGGGCCGTGCGGATCCGGTGGCAGGCGTTCCAGCGCGGCTCGAAGGCGGCGCGGGTCACGGCCGGATCCTCGTCGGGCCCCTCCGCGGCGGCGAGCGCCACGTTGAGCGGGACGTTCCCGACGATCGTCACCAGGTGGTTGAGGACCGCGCAGACGAAACCGGCGAGGACCAGCCAGCGCTGCGCACCGGTCCGGCCGTCCACCGGCACCAGATAGGCGGCGAGCGGGAGGACGGCGGCCGCCGCGAAGACGGTCATGAAGACCGCCCTGGGCACCGCCTCGTTCACACGGCGCATCGCGGTGACGAACGCGGCGTCCGTGAGGCGGCCCAGGGCGGGCATGATCCCGGTGAGGAAGATCAGGAGGAAACCGGCGTAGAGGCCGGTGCTTCCTACGGCGAGGGCGAGCAGCAGGGTGGCCATGGGGTCATGATGCCGCCCCCGCGGCGGAGCCGCCCGTTCCTCTCCGGACCCCTTCCACGCGCGCGCGTGGAAGGGGCGGGCGGCTCGGGAGAACGGCTCAGGCGTACGGGTCGGAGGACCGGAACTCGCCCTCCCCCGAGGGCCGTTCACCGATCAGCCGGTCGGCCTGCCGGACGGCTTCGGCCAGCTCGCCGACCACCGCCGAACCGGAACGCGCGCGGATGGATTCGGCGTACCCGGCCAGTTCGTCCAGGCGGGGCGCGCCCGGCAGCGATCCGCCGCGCAGCTCCTCCGCGAAGTAGGCGGAGATCGCGGAGAGCCGCAGGCTGTCGTGACCGGAGTCCCAGAGCCCCGCCCCCAGCGCGCCGGACGCGACCGAGCCCGAACGCTCCTGCGGGGAGCGGGAGTCGGGGTCGAGCCAGCGGACGGTGGCGGTGGCGATCCGGCCGCTCGCGCCGGGACGGGTCTTCACCACGTACAGGGCGGTGACCGTGTGCCCGGCGCCGACCTCGCCGCCGTCGACCCGGTCGTTCCGGAAGTCCTCGTCGGCGACCGCGCGGTTCTCGTAGCCGATCAGCCGGAACCGCTCCACGGTCTCCCGGTCGAAGGCGACCTGCGCCTTGGCGTCCCGGGCGCGCAGCTCGACCTGGCCGGGCAGCTGGTCGACGAAGACCTTGCGGGCCTGGTCCTGGGTGGAGACGTACGTGGTCTGGCCGTCGCCCCGGTCGGCGAGCCGCTCCATCAGCTCGTCGCCGTACTCGCTGCCGACGCCCACCCCGAAGAGGGTGATGCCGTGCTCCCTGCGCTGTTCGTCGATGTGGCCGAGGAGGGCGTCGGCGGCCGTCTCCCCGGTGTTGGCGAGGGCGTCGGAAAGCAGCACGACCCGGTTGGTGGCGCCCTTCCGGTGCCCCTCGGCGGCCACGTCGTAGCCGGTGCGCAGGCCGGCCTCCAGGTTGGTGGAGGAGCGGATGGCGAGGGAGTCGACGGCCTCGCGGACCCGGTGGCGGGCGTCGCCGAGCCGGGTCATCGGCAGCAGGGTCTCGGCGTCGTCGCTGAAGGCCACCAGGGCGACGGAGTCGTCGTCGCGGAGCTCGTCGGCGGCGAGGCGCAGGGCGTGCTGGACGAGGCCGAGGCGGCCGGGCTCGCCCATCGAACCGGAGACGTCGACGACGAAGGTGAGGGCGGCGGGCGGGCGTTCGCCCGCCCGGTCCGTGCCCCGGGTGGCGAGGCCGACCCGGACGAGGGACCAGCCCTCGGCCCCCGTGCGGGCACCGTCGACGGTGACGCTGAAGCCGTCGTCGGCGGGGCGCGGGTAGTCGGGGCGGAAGCTGTTGACGAACTCCTCGGGCCGCACGGTGGCGGGGTCGGGCAGCCGGCCGTCGGCGAGCGAGCGGCGGGCGTAGCCGTACGAGGCGGTGTCGACGTCGAGGGCGAAGGTGGAGAGGTAGTCGGGGGCGGGGCTCGGGGCCCGCTGCTCGCCCTCGGGGGCGCCCTCGTCCCGGCCCTCGGCCGGGGCGGAGGGCGCGGGCGCGGCGGTGCGGGCGCCGTCGGGGACGTGCGGCGCGGCCTCCCGGTGGTCGGAGGTCGAGCGCTCCCCTCCCGCGCCGCAGCCACCGAGGAGGAGGCCGGCGGCGAGCACCCCGGCGAGGACGGCGTTTCTCCGGTGCGGACGTTTCATGAGCGACTCCCCGTCGTCGTGCGGTTCTTGTCTTCCCGTTGCGGACCGGTCCCGGGCGCGGGCCACCGCCGGGTGCGGCGGGAGCCGCGCCCGGCTCCTGGGACTGTGACGAACGAGAGGCGCGCGCGGACCCGGCGAAGGCGTTGCGGATGGATCTCGATGTGGCAACGGAAGGCGGAACGGGGGCCAGTGGCATGGAGTCGCCACGTTTGTCCACAGGGGTTGTCACCGTGCGCAGTCGCGTGAGTACATGGAGTGGACATCGATCGGGCGGGGGTGGTCAGCGGTGGCAGAGAGCGCGGGCTCCGTGATGCTCGCCCGCTCGGCGATGAACCGGGCCGCGACCGAGGGACAGCGGCCGGCGGGGCGCCCGGTCCGGGGCGCGCGGCGCATCAGCGCGGCGCTCGCCGGGCTGGCCGCCTCGACCCGGCACGAGCTGCTGACCTTCGACGATCCGGTGGCCTCGGCGGACCACGCGATCCCCGAGCCGTTCCTGGAGCTGGCGGGAGCGTGCATGCGCGCGGCGGCGGAGCGGGCCGGGGAGGTGCGGCGGATCGTGCCCCGGCACGCGCTGCCCCGGCTGGAGGACGGACCGCGGATACCCGGACGGGCGCGGTTCGCCGACGCGATCCCGTTCAAGCTGATCGTGGTGGACCGGACGGTGGCGGCGGTCCCGCTCGATCTGGAGCTGCTGTACAACGGCCTGCTGCTGATCCGGGACCCGGTGGTGGTGCAGGCCCTGGTGCGGGCCCATCACGCCTGCTGGACGACGGCGGAGGAGCTGGTCCGCGTCCCGCCTCCGCGTCCCCCGGGCGCGCCGCCCGAGCCGCTCCGGCCGGTCCTGGAGGCGCTGCTGTCGGGGCTGACGGACGAGGCGGCCGCGGCGCGGCTCGGCATGTCGGCGCGGACGTACAGCCGGCGGGTGGGCGAGCTGCTCGCCGCGCTGGGGACGACGAGCCGCTTCCGCGCGGGCGCGGAAGCGGCTCGGAGGGGGTGGCTGTGAGACCCGGCCGGGCGGGGGCCGGTCAGGACACGATGTCCTTGCGGGCGAAGCCCCGGAAGGCGAGGGCGAAGAGGACCAGGGCGTAGGTGACGGAGATCGCCGCCCCCTGGGCCATGCCGCCCCATTCCAGCCGGGGCTGGAGGGCGTCGATCCAGGCGAACTGCCAGTGCGCGGGCAGGAAGTCGCGCCAGTCGCCGAGCGCCGTGACCGCGTCCAGGACGTTGCCGACGATGGTCAGGCCGACGGCTCCGCCGACCGCGCCGAGCGGGGCGTCGGTGCGGGTGGAGAGCCAGAAGGCGAGGCCCGCGGTGACCAGTTGGGAGACGAGCACGAAGGAGGTGGCGATGAGCAGGCGCAGGACGGCGTCCCCGGCCGGGAGCGAGCCGCCGGTGGGGAGCTGGAGCGGGCCCCAGCCGTAGGCAACCGTGCCGGCGGCGAGGGCGAGGAGCGGCAGGAGGAAGAGCGCGGCGGCGCTGTAGCCGAGCGCGACCGCCAGCTTGGCGGCGAGCAGCCGGGCCCGGGGCACCGGCGCCGCCAGGAGGTAGCGCAGCGAGGACCAGCCGGCCTCGGAGGCGACGGTGTCGCCGCAGAACAGCGCCACGGGGATGACGAGGAGGAAACCGGCGGAGACGAAGAGGCAGGTCGCCGCGAAGTTGGCGCCCGAGGCGGTCGCCGTGTCGATCAGGGTGATCCGGCCGCCGCGGTCGTCGGCGTCGGGGCCGCCGATGGCGAAGGCCACGATCAGGACGAAGGGCAGGGCGGCGAGCACGCCGGCCATCACCAGGGTGCGGCGGCGCTTCCACTGGCGCAGGGCCTCGACGCGCAGCGGCAGGGTGCGCCCGGGGCGGTAGCCGGGGGCGAGGGCCTCGGGGCCGGGGCCGGTGGCCGTTGCGGTCATGCGGATCCTCCGATCAGGGTCAGGAAGGCGTCCTCCAGGCGTCGGTGCGGGCCGACCCCGGTCAGCGGGACGTCCAGGCGGACGAGTTCGCCGATCAGCGCGGTGGCGTCGGCGGACCCGCCCTCGGGGGTGTCGAGCCGGACGAGGAGGCCGTCCTCGGCGCGGGCCGCGGAGCCGACGCCGGGCAGGGCGGCGACCTTCTCGACGAGCGCGTCGGGGACGGCCGCGCCGAGGGTGACGAGCAGGGTGTCCCCGGCACCGGTGATCTCGGCGACCGGGCCCGCCTGGACCAGCTGTCCGCGGTCCATGACGACGAGGTGGGTGCAGGACTGCTCGACCTCGGCGAGGAGGTGGCTGGAGACGATGACGGTGCGGCCCCCGGCGGCGTACCGGATCATCACCTCCCGCATCTCGCGGATCTGCGGCGGGTCGAGGCCGTTGGTGGGTTCGTCGAGGATGAGGAGGTCGGGCAGGCCGAGCATGGCCTGGGCGATGGCGAGGCGCTGCCGCATGCCCTGCGAGTAGGTGCGGACGGCCCGTTCGAGGGCGCCGCCGAGGTTGGCGATGCGCAGGGCCTCGTCGAGGTGGGCGTCCTCGGCGGGGCGGCCGGTGGCCTTCCAGTACAGCTCCAGGTTCTCCCGCCCGGTGAGGTGCGGCAGGAAGCCGGCGCCCTCGACGAAGGAGCCGACGCGGGAGAGGACCGGCGCGCCGGGGCGGATGGCCTGGCCGAAGACCCGGATCTCGCCCTCGTCGGGGGTGATCAGGCCCATGAGCATGCGCAGGGTGGTGGTCTTGCCGGCGCCGTTGGGGCCGAGGAGGCCGAGGACCTGGCCCTGCTCGACCCGGAAGGAGAGCTCGCGGACCGAGTACCGCTCGCCGCCCTTGTACTTCTTCGACAGACCGGTGATCTGGAGGGGGGTGGAGGCGAGTTCGGGGTCCGGCCCCGGGGTGGCCGTGCGGCGGCGGGCGGTCAGGAGGAGCGCGGCGGCGACGGCGAGGCCGATCAGCGGCAGGCCCCAGACCCACCAGGGCAGTCCGGCGGCCTGGGTGGCGACGGCGGGTGCGGTGGGCACGGTCAGCGGGCCCTCGGCGGCGACGGTGTAGCCGGCGGTGGTGACCGGCGAGGCGTAGCCGAGGTCGGTGGCCGAGACGACGAGCCGGAGCCGGTGACCGGCCTCCACCTCGTGGTCGATCGCGGGCAGGGTGAGGGTGACGGACCGGCCCTTTCCGGCGTCCTCGACGCGGACCGGGGCGACGAGCTGGGCGGGCAGCACCTGCTGCCGTCCGTCGGGCCCGACGTCGTACACCTTGCCGAAGAGGACGGCGGAGCCGTCGGGGGCGGTGGAGGTGACCTTGACGCGGACGGTCGGGGTGCCGGTGATCCGGAGCGGCTCGGCCTGCGGGGCCGCGTCGAAGCGGGCGTGCTGGCCGGGGAAGTCGAGGGCGAGGCCCACGCCGAGGGAGGAGGAGAGTCCGCCGCCGAGGCCAGGGACGGAGGAGACGGCGGGCGGGGCGCCGCCGGCCGGGTTGGTGAAGCGCTGCGCCGGTCCGGCGAGGGCGAGTTCGCGGGTGCCCTCGCGCAGGCCCGGGTAGCGGTCGGCGGTGGCGGCGCGCAGGGTGGCGCGGCCGTCGGTGGAGTCGACGCCGCCGGTGCGGCTGACGCGGAAGGCGGGGCCGGTGTCGACGGAGGCGTCCTTCTTGAGCCAGCGGTCGAACCAGGCGACGGTCCGGTCCTCCACGCGCCCGGCCTCGCGGTCGCCGCCGTCGTGGCCGCCGGCCGTCCAGTCGACGGCGACGGGGGCGCCGTTGGCGGTGAGGGCGCGGGCCATGGCGTCGGACTGGTCGAGGGTGAAGAGGGAGTCGTTCTGGCCCTGCACGATGAGGGTGGGGACCTTGATGCGGTCGCCGACGGCGGAGGGGCTGCGGGCTTCGAGCAGGGCGCGGGCGGCGGCGTCGGGCCGGCCGGAGACGGCGACGCGTTCCCTGAGGGCGCAGACCTCGGGGGTGAAGCGGCCGCAGGCGTCACCCCGGGCGTCGGTGCCCATGGAGAAGAGGATCCCGGACCAGAGCTTCTTGTAGACGCCGTCGGGGAAGAGGGCGTCGGTTAGGTTCCAGTAGGTGATCTGCGGGGCGATGGCGTCGACGCGCGGGTCGTGTCCGGCGGCGAGGAGGGAGATCGCGCCGCCGTAGGAGGCGCCGCCGACGCCGACGCGCGGGTCGCCCGTCTTGTCGAGCAGGACCTCGGGGCGGGCGGCGAGCCAGTCGACGAGGCCGCGGACGTCCTCGACCTCGTGGGCGGGGTCGTTGAGGCCGATCTTCCCGCCGGAGGCGCCGAAGCCGCGGGCGGACCAGGTGAGGACGGCGTAGCCGTCGCGGGCGAGCCGTTCGGCCTGCGGGCGGACGTCGTCCTTGGAGCCGCCGAAGCCGTGCGCGAGCAGGACGGCGGGGCGGCGGCCGGTGGCGCCGGCGGTGAAGTACGAGGTGTCGATCCGCACCCCGTCGAGGTCGAGGGCCCGGTCCTCGCGCTGGACGGGCGGCGGTTCGTCCAGGGCGGCGGCGGTCCAGGTGCCGGCGCCCGCGAGGACGGCGAGGGCGGCGGTGACCGCGGCCCACCGGGGAAGTCGGAGTCGCATGGCCCCGAGCCTAGGCGGCCCGCCTGTGCGGCGGCGGCGCCCGGGGACGGAGATGCGGGGCCTCCTGGAGGCGTACGCGGCACGGTCCGCGTACAGCGGTCGCGGTACGCGGGGGGCGGTGGCCGGCGGCGGGGCCGCCACCCGATCGCGTCGCCCGGCATGCGGTGGGCCGGTGCGTGCCGAAGAGTCGGGTCGAGTACCCCACACCTCAAGGAGAGAACATGCTTCGGCGCATCTCGATCGCTCTGGCCGGTCTGCTCGCTGTCGGCTTCATCGCCGCCTCCCCCGCCGCCGCGCACGCCGGCGACGTGGACGGCTGCTGGGTCAGCGGGCTCCACGCCTCGGCGGGCAGTGTCCACGTGTCGGACTTCGACGCCACCTGCTGGCACGTGGGCTGACCTGCGGGTCCGCTGGACCGCTCCGGGCGGGCGCCCCTTCAGGGGTGCCCGCCCGGCGGCATGTACGGCGGGTCAGTGGTTGCGCGGGAAGCCCAGGTCCACGCCGGTGGGGGCGTCGGCCGGGTCGGGCCAGCGGGTGGTGACGACCTTGCCGCGGGTGTAGAAGTGGACGCCGTCGTTGCCGTAGATGTGGTGGTCGCCGAAGAGCGAGTCCTTCCAGCCGCCGAAGGAGTGGTAGCCCACCGGCACCGGGATCGGCACGTTGACGCCGACCATGCCGGCCTCGACCTCCAGCTGGAAGCGGCGCGCGGCGCCGCCGTCGCGGGTGAAGATCGCGGTGCCGTTGCCGAACTTCGAGGCGTTGATGAGGGCGAGGCCCTCCTCGTAGGTCTCGGCGCGCAGCACGCACAGGACCGGGCCGAAGATCTCGTCCTGGTAGGCCTTGGCCGAGGTCGGCACGTGGTCCAGGAGGGAGAGGCCGATCCAGTGGCCGTTCTCGTGGCCCTCGACCGTGTAGCCGGTGCCGTCGAGGACGACCCGGCAGCCCTCGGCCTCGGCGCCGTGCACGTAGGAGGCGACCTTGTCGCGGTGGACGGCCGTGATGAGCGGGCCCATCTCGGAGGTGGGGTCGGTGCCGGGGCCGATCTTGATCTTCTCGGCGCGCTCGCGGATCTTCTCGACCAGCTCGTCACCGATGGAGCCGACGGCCACGACCGCGGAGATCGCCATGCAGCGCTCGCCGGCGGAGCCGTACGCGGCGGAGACGGCGGCGTCGGCGGCGGCGTCGAGGTCGGCGTCCGGGAGGACCAGCATGTGGTTCTTGGCGCCGCCGAGCGCCTGGACGCGCTTGCCGTGGGCGGAGGCGGTGGTGTGGATGTGCTTGGCGATCGGGGTCGAGCCGACGAAGGAGATCGCGGAGACGTCCGGGTGCTCCAGGAGGCGGTCGACGGCGACCTTGTCGCCGTGCAGGACGTTGAAGACGCCGTCCGGCAGACCGGCCTCGGCCAGCAGCTCGGCGATCTTGAGGGAGGCCGACGGGTCCTTCTCGCTCGGCTTGAGGACGAAGGTGTTGCCGGTCGCGATGGCGATCGGGAACATCCACATCGGCACCATGGCCGGGAAGTTGAAGGGCGTGATGCCGGCGACGACGCCGACCGGCTGGCGGATGGACGCCACGTCGACCCGGTTGGAGACCTGGGTGGACAGCTCGCCCTTGAGCTGGGTGGTGATGCCGCAGGCCAGGTCGACGATCTCCAGGCCGCGGGCGACCTCGCCGAGGGCGTCGGAGTGGACCTTGCCGTGCTCGGCGACGATCAGCTCGGCGATGGCGTCGCGGTTGGCGTCGAGCAGCGCGCGGAACTTGAAGAGGATCGTGGTGCGCTGGGCCAGCGAGGAGGTGCCCCAGGTGGCGAAGGCGTCCTTCGCGGCGGCGACGGCCGCGTCGACCTCCTCCACCGAGGCGAGGGCGACCCGGGTGGTCACGGCGCCGGTGGCCGGGTCGGTGACCGGGCCCCAGTTGCCCGACGTGCCCTCGACGGTCTTGCCACCGATCCAGTGGTGGACGCTCTTCGTCATGACGTGTTACTCCTTCGGGGCCTTCAGAGATGGCGGCGTCGGGCGGTGACGTGCCGGTCGTACTCCTCGCGGGCCTTGACCGCCGACGGGCGGGTCGAGATCTCGGCCACGGGCACATCCCACCACGCCTGGGCCGGGGGCGGGCCCGACACACTGTCTGCCGTTTCGGTCTCGATGTAGACACATGTGGGATCCGTGGCGGCCCGGGCGTCCGCGAGGGCTTCCCGCAGGTCACGGATGGTGCGGGGGCGCAGCACCCGCATCCCGAGGGATGCCGCGTTGGCCCCGAGGTCGAGGGGGAGCGGGGGGCCGGTGAAGGCTCCCGCGGCGTCCCTCAGGCGGTAGTCGGTGCCGTAGCGCTCGGCGCCGACCGCCTCGGAGAGGCCGCCGATGGAGGCGTAGCCGTGGTTCTGGAGGATCACCAGCTTCAGCGGGAGGCGTTCCTGCACGGCGGTGACGATCTCGGTGGGGTTCATCAGGTACGTCCCGTCGCCGACGAGGGCCCAGACGGGCCGGCCGGGGTCGGCGAGGAGGACGCCGATCGCGGCGGGGATCTCGTAGCCCATGCAGGAGTAGCCGTACTCGACGTGGTACTGGTCGCGGGAGCGGGTCCGCCACAGCCTGTGGAGGTCGCCGGGGAGCGAGCCGGCGGCGTTGACCAGGATGTCGGTGTGGTCCACCAGGGTGTCGAGCACGCCGAGGACCTGCGCCTGGGTGGGGCGGGCGGTCTCGTCGGGGGCGGCGTAGGCGGCGGTGACCCGGGCCTCCCAGCGGAGCTTCTCCTCGGCGTACTCGTGGGCGTAGGGGACGGTCACGTGGTGCGGGTCGAGGAGCGCGTGGAGCTGTTCGATCCCCTCGCGGGCGTCCGCGACCAGGGGCAGCGCCGACAGCTTGTGCGCGTCGAAGGCCACGACGTTGAGGTTGACGAAGCGCGGGGACGGGTGGCCGAAGAGGGTTCCGGAGGCGGTGGTGAAGTCGGTCCAGCGGGTGCCGATGCCGAGGACCACGTCGGCCGTGCGGGCCAGGTGGTCGGCGACGGCGGTGCCGGTGTGGCCGACGGCCCCGACGTCCTGGGGGTGGTCGTGGGGCAGGACGCCCTTGCCGGCCTGGGTGGAGGCGACCGGGATGCCGGTCAGCGAGGCGAACTCGGCGAGGGCGTCCTCGGCCCCGCTGTGCCGGACGCCGCCGCCGGCGACGATCAGCGGGCGGGCGGCCCCGGCGATCGCCTCGACGGCCGCTTCCAGCTCGTGCTCGTCCGGTGAGGGGCGGCGGATCCGCCAGGTCCGCTCGGCGAAGAACGCCTCGGGCCAGTCGTACGCCTCCGCCTGGACGTCCTGCGGGAGGGCGAGGGTGACGGCGCCGGTGGCGGTCGGGTCGGTGAGGACCCGCATCGCTTCGAGCGCGGCCGGGATCAGCGCCTCGGGGCGGACGATCCGGTCGAAGTAGCGGGAGACGGGGCGCAGGCAGTCGTTGACGGAGACGTCGCCGGCGTACGGCACCTGGAGCTGCTGGAGGACGGGGTCGGCGGGGCGCGCGGCGAAGGTGTCGCCGGGGAGCAGCAGCACCGGCAGGTGGTTGATCGTGGCGAGGGCGGCGCCGGTGACGAGGTTGGTGGCGCCGGGGCCGATGGAGGTGGTGACGGCGTGGGCGGAGAGCCGGCCGGTCTGGCGGGCGTGGCCGACGGCGGCGTGCACCATGGCCTGCTCGTTGCGGCCCTGGTGGAAGGGCATGACGTCGCCGTGCTCGACGAGCGCCTGCCCGATCCCGGCGACGTTGCCGTGGCCGAAGACGCCCCAGGTGGCGGCGATGAGCCGGCGCCGGTCGCCGTCGCGCTCGGCGTACTGGGCGGCGAGGAAGCGCACGAGCGCCTGGGCGACGGTGAGGCGGACGGTGCCGGTGAGGCGGACGCTCACGCGTATCCCTCCGTGTGGTCGGGGTGGAAGCTGATCCGCCACTCCCGTGCGGGGCCGGGTCCGGCCATGACGTTGAGGTAGTAGAGGTCGTGGCCGGGCCGGGCGATCGAGGGGCCGTGCCAGCCGTCGGGGACGAGGACGGCGTCGCCGCTTCGGACCTCGGCGAGCAGGTCGGCGCCGCCGGGCCGGGAGGGCGAGATCCGCTGGTAGGCGTAGCCGCGCGGGTCCTCGGTCTCGTAGTAGTAGATCTCCTCCAGGACGGACTCGGTCCCGGGGCGGTGCTCGTCGTGCTTGTGCGGCGGGTAGGAGGACCAGTGGCCGCCGGGGGTGATCACCTCGACGGCGATCAGCCGGTCGCAGGGGAAGGCGTCCGCCGAGGCGAAGTTCCGCACGGTGCGGGCGCGGTCGCCGCTGCCGCGGGTCTCCACGGGAACCTCCGGCGCGGGGCCGTAGCGGGCGGGGAGTCGTCGCTCGCAGTTCGCTCCTGCCAAAGCGAAGCGGCCTCCCGCGCCGGAGGCGATCTGGGCGTGGGCGTCGCGCGGTACGTAGACGAAGTCGGACACGGAGGCGAACACGCTTCTCCGGCCCCCGAGTTCGAAAAGATCCCCGTCGACGCGCACGGTACAGGCACCGGCGAGGGGAAGCACCACCCACTCGGCATCCGCGCTGTCGAAAGTGTGTTCCGCCCCTGGCGGCAGATCGAGGACGCGGAGCGCGGAACGGCTCCATCCGGCGGTCCCCGGGTCGATGTCCAGGACGTACGGTCCCCGGCCGGCGGTCCCGGCGGGGAGGTGGAGGCGGCGGCGGTGCGGGCTGGTCATGTGCGGGTGTCCTCGGTGGGCGGAGGCGGGAGCGGGGTCGCACGGGCGGGTCAGCGGGGATCGTCCCCCGGCCGGAGCGTGCCCGAGCCGGCCGCGAGGGCGCGGGCGATCTCGGCGGCGTCCGGCATGGCGGGGGCGCAGCCCAGGCGGCCGGCGACGATCGAGCCGGCGGCGCCCGCGCGGCGCAGGACCTCCTCCAGCGGGAGGCCGGCGAGGAGGCCGTCGACGAGCGCGCCGCCGAAGGCGTCCCCGGCGCCGAGACCGTTGACGACCTCGACCGGCAGCGGCGGGACGGCGGCGCGGCTCCCGTCCGCGGCGAGCGCGAGGACGCCCTCGGGTCCGCGTTTGACCACGGCGAGCCGGAGGCCGGTGCCGTCGCCGGGGGCGAGGAGGCCGAGGAGGGCGCGGGCGGCGGCCTCCGGGTCGCGTTCGCCGGTGGCGACCTCGCACTCCTCGGCGTTGCCCACGGCGACCGTGGCGTGCCGCAGGGCCTCGGTGTAGTGGGGGCGGGCGGTGTCCGGGTCGGGCCAGAAGGCGGGGCGCCAGTCGAGGTCGAGGACGGTGTGGGCGCGGCCGGCGCGGGCCCGCAGGGCGGTGAGGGTGGCGGCGCGGCTGGGTTCCTCGCTGAGGCCGGTGCCGGTGGCCCACAGGACGCGGGCGGCGCGCAGCGCGTCGAGGTCCAGCTCGTGCGGGTGGATCTCCAGGTCGGGGGCCTTGGGGCGGCGGTAGAAGGTGAGGGGGAAGTCGTCCGGCGGGAAGAGGGCGCAGAAGGTGACGGGCGTGGGGTGCGCGGGGACCTCGGTGACCCAGCGGGCGTCCACCGCGCACTCCTTCAGCTCGCGCCGGAGGTAGGTGCCGAAGGCGTCGGCGCCGGTGCGGCTGACGAGGGCGGTGCGCCGGCCCAGGCGGGCGGCGGCGACGGCCACGTTGGCCGGGGAGCCGCCGAGGAACCTGCGGAAGGTCTCGACCCGGTCGAGCCCGACGCCGCTCTGGAGGGGGTAGAGGTCCACGCCGAGCCGCCCCATGGTGATCAGCTCGTACGGCTCCGACTCCACCCGTGCCACCTCTCGACTCCGGTGCCCGCTCCCAGGTCTAACCCTCCCCCGGGAGGCGTGTCAACGACATGTCCGGACATTCGGGCGCGCCCCGGGCCGGTCCGGCGGCCGTCTTGACGCTGCTCCGGGGCGGGGTCAAGGTGGCTGGCATGACGAAGCCGTCGCCGTCGCCGTCGCCGTCCCGCATCCGGATCGGATCCGCCCCGGACTCCTGGGGGGTGTGGTTCCCCGACGATCCCCGGCAGGTGCCGTGGCAGCGGTTCCTCGACGAGGTGGCGGGGTCCGGCTACGAGTGGATCGAGCTGGGTCCGTACGGCTATCTGCCCACCGATCCGGCGCTGCTCGCCGAGGAGACCTCCCGGCGCGGGCTGAGGGTGTCGGCGGGCACCGTCTTCACCGGGCTGCACCACGGGCCGGGCGTGTGGGAGCGGACCTGGGCGCACGTCGCCGAGAACGCGGCCCTGGCGCAGGCCGTGGGGGCCCGGCACCTGGTGGTGATCCCCTCCTTCTGGCGGGACGACAGGACCGGCGAGGTGCTGGAGGACCGGGTGCTGACGCCGGAGCAGTGGCGGCACCTGACGGCGCTGACCGAGCGGCTCGGACGGGAGGTGCGGGAGCGGTACGGGCTGCGGATCGTGGTCCATCCGCACGCCGACACCCATCTCGACGACGAGGAGAGCGTGACCCGCTTCCTCGACGCCACCGATCCGGACGCGGTGGCGCTCTGCCTGGACACCGGGCACTACGCGTACGCGGGCGGGGACAGCGTCAAGCTGATCGAGACCTACGGGGAGCGCATCGGCTACCTCCATCTGAAGCAGGTGGACCCGGCGGTGCTCGCGGAGGTGCGGGCCGAGGGGCTGCCGTTCGGCCCGGCGGTGGCCCGGGGCGTGATGTGCGAGCCGCCGGCCGGGGTGCCGGCCCTGGAGCCGGTGCTGGCCGCCGCGGCGGCGCTGGGCACGGAGCTCTTCGCGATCGTGGAGCAGGACATGTACCCGTGCGAGCCGGACGCCCCCTATCCGATCGCCCTGCGCACCCGCGGCTACCTCCGCTCCTGCGGGGTGTAGCCCCGCACGGCCCGGCGGCCCGGGTGGCTCCGGCGGCTCCGGCGCACGAAGGCGCGCCGTCGTGACCGTGCGCCACTTCTGTCACGGCCTTCGCGCCCCCGTCACACATGTCTCCGTTACGCGGGCTTCCTGTCACAGGCGTTCGACAGCCGCTTCCCGGCGGTCCGGAAGGACCGTTCACCGGGCACAGGACCGGTGATCACCGACGCCACCGCCCGCAGCGCCCCCGAACGGCACCCCCCGCCACCGCTGCGCGGCACGGGGCGTGAGGGAGGTACAGGCATGACGGACAGAAGCCTCTGGACGTACAAGGACATCGCGGCGCACATCCGGGTGCAGCCCGACACCATCCGCTCCTACCGCAAGCACGGGCTGCTGCCGCCGCCCGACCACGTGGAGTCCGGCAAGCCCTTCTGGTACGCGGACACCGTCCGTGCCTGGGTCGCGAGCCGTCCGGGCAACCGGGCGCGCCGCGACTGACCCGCGCTCCCGCGCCCCGCGCGGCGCCGGCTCCCGGTGGTTCGGGGGCCGGCGCCGCGCCGTGTCTCAGCCCCGGGCGCCGACGGGCTCGCGTATCTCCTCCGGGTCGCCGGCGGTGGTGCCGGGCGCGGCCGGTGCCCCGGACTCGCTGATGCCGAAGCGGTCGTGGAAGCGGCGCAGCGGCCCGGGGGCCCACCAGGTGAGGCGGCCGGTGAGCTTCATGACCGAGGGGACGAGGAGGCTGCGGACGACCGTGGCGTCCATGACGACGGCGAGGGCGACGCCGAGGCCCAGCATCTTGGTGTTGGTGACCCGGGAGGTGCCGATGGCGACCATGACGACGGCGAGGATGACGGCGGCGGCGGTGATGAGCCCGCCGGTGCGGGCGAGTCCGAAGCGGACGGCTCCCTCGTGGTCGCCGGTGGTGTCGTACTCCTCCTTGATGCGGGAGAGCAGGAAGACGCCGTAGTCCATGGAGAGGCCGAAGGCCACGCAGAACATGAGGACCGGCAGGGTGGTCTCGATGTCGCCGGTGGCGGTGAAGCCGAGGAGGCCGGAGAGGTGTCCGTCCTGGAAGACCCAGACGACGGCGCCGAACATCGCGGTGAGGCTGAGGGCGTTGAGGACGACGGCCTGGACGGGGATGACGACGCTGCCGGTGAGCAGGAAGACCAGCAGCAGGGTGACGAGGACGATGATGCCCGCGGCCCAGGGGAGCCGCTCGCCGATGGCGGCCTTGGAGTCGACGAGGACGGCGGCCTGGCCGGTGACGGAGGTGTCGAAGGGGGCGTCGGCGGCGCGCAGTTCGCCGACGGCCCGCTGGGCGCCGGCGCCGACGCCGGGGCCTTCGGGGACGACGCCGTAGTAGGCGTGGGCGTCCGCACCGGTGCCGGAGACGACGGGGCCGTCGACGCGGACGATGCCGTCGAGGGCGGCGATCCGCTCGCGGTAGGCGCCGTACTCGGCGGGGGTGGCGGGGCCCCGGGCGAGGACGGTGAGGCTCCCGCCGGGGTCGCCGGGGAAGCCCTCGCGCAGCTCCTCCTGGACGATCCGGGAGGTGGCGGTGGCGGGCAGCTGCCGGTCGTCGGCGGTGCCGAACCGCACGCCGAGGAAGGGCAGTCCGAGCAGGACGAGGCCGGCGGTGGTGAGGCCGGCGAAGACGGGGGCCCGGCGCATCACCAGGCCGGCCGCCCGGGACCAGCCGGTGCCCGCCGGGGCGTCCTTCGCGGAGGTGTCCTCCGCGGGGGCCCGGCGGCGCCGGAACAGGCGGCGCAGGTCGAGGGCGTCGACCCGGTGGCCGAGGAGCACGAGGGCGGCCGGGAGCAGGGTGAGGGCGGCGGCCGCGGCGAGCAGGACGACGGCGATGCCCGCGTAGGCGAAGGAGCGCAGGAAGTACTGCGGGAAGACCAGCATGGCGGCGAGCGAGACGGCGACGGTGAGGGCGGAGAAGAGCACGGTCCGCCCGGCGGTGCGCAGGGTGGTGCGGACGGCGGCGCCCGGTTCGGCGCCCGCGGCGAGCTCCTCGCGGTAGCGGCGGACGACGAAGAGCGCGTAGTCGATGGCGAGGCCGAGGCCGAGCGCGGTGGTGAGGTTCTGCGCGAAGACGGAGACGTCGGTGAACTCGGTGAGGCCGCGCAGCACGGCGTTGGTCCCGAGGATGGCGACGATGCCGACGCCGAGCGGCAGCAGGGCGGCGACGGCGCTGCCGAAGACCATGACGAGCAGGACCAGGGTGAGGGGCAGGGCGATCAGCTCGGCCCTCAGCAGGTCCTCCTGGATGATCGTCTGCATCTCGTGGCGGACGGCGAGGCCGCCGCCGAGGGTGACCTCGACCGGCCCCCGGGTGCCCTGGTAGGAGGGGGCGATCCGGTCGAGGACCTCGCCGGCCGCCTTCTCCTCGCCGGCGATCCGGGCGGCGACGACGGCCTTGGTGCCGTCCTCGGAGCGCAGCGCGGGCGAGCCGGTGGTCCAGTAGGAGCCGACGCCCTCGACGCCGGGCTCGGCGGTGAGCCGCTCGGTGAGCCGGCGGCCCTCGGCGGCCGCGGCGGGGTCGTCGACCCCGGCCTTCCCGGCGTCGACGAGGAGCAGCAGGTTGGGCTGGGAGCCGGGGAACTCCCGCTCCAGCGCCTCGGTGGCGTAGGTGGATTCGGCGGCCGGGTCCTCCCAGCCGCCGCTGCCCATCCGGTCGCCGACGCCGCCGCCGGCGAGGACCGCGAGGGCGGTGAGGACGAGGGCGACGAGCAGGGTGAGCCGGGGCCGCGCGGTCACGAACCGCGTCCATCCCCCGCCGGGTGCTCCGGCGGGCCGTCCGGCCCGCCCGCCACCCGGGTCCCGGTCCCGCGCGGGGGCCGGATTCTTGACTTCGGACATGACGCGGTGTCCCCTTCACCGTGGCCCTCGCTCTCGCTTCCCGGCAGGTCGCGGGGGCCGTCCATTGCCATAGACTGGCAAACACGAGTGATCGCTCGCGTTTTCATAGAATGCGAGCGACCTCTCGTGTTTGTCAACGCGCACCGAGGAAGGCCGGGGACGGAGATGACCGAGGACCCCAAGCCGCGCCGCCGCCAGGCACGCGGCGAACGCCGCGTCGCCCAGCTGCTCCAGGCCGCCGCGGACGTCTTCTGCGCCAACGGCTACACGGCTACCAGCACCAACGCGATCGCCCGCCGGGCCCAGGTCTCGCCGGGCACGCTCTACCAGTACTTCCCCAACAAGGAAGCGATCGCCATCGAGCTCGGCGGCCGCCTCATCCACGAGATGCGCGAGCGGCACGGCCGGATCTTCGTCCCGGAGAACGTGGCGCTGCCGCTGCCGGAGCTGATCGACGCGGTCCTGGACCCGATGATCGAGTTCAACTGCCTCAACCCGGCCTTCCTCGCCCTGATGCACGGCTCCGAGGTGCCCGGCCGGATCGCCGAGGAGCACGACGAGCTGCACGCCTCGCTGCTCTCCCAGGTCCGCGAGCTCATCGGCGCGCGGGCCGTCCCCGCCCTGTCCGCCGAGGAGCTGGGACCGGTCGCCGACATGGCCTTCGCCGTCTTCAAGGGCGGCCTCGCCCTGATCGTCGCCGCCCCCGAGGGCCCCGTCAGGGACCGGGCCGTCGTCGAGCTGAAGCAGGTCCTGCTGCGCTACCTGGAACCGCTCTTCGCCGGGGAGGAGGCCGGGGTCACCACGACTCCGACCCGCTGACCGCCCCCTCCGGCACCCCCTCCCGGCCCGCCCTGATCCGCAGTGCCAGCAGCGGGAAGACCAGCACGGAGGCCATGCCGGCGCCCACCAGCGCCGCCGCCTCGCCCGCCGACAGGGCCTTGTCGTCCAGGCCGATGGTGGTGATGGCGACGACGAGCGGCAGCGCGGTGGAGCCGTACAGCACCAGCGCGCCCCGGTCCTTCCGGTCGAGGTCGCGCGGGGCGAGGAACCACATCGGGCCGCCGCGCACCACCAGGAAGAGCACCAGGAAGACCGGCAGGAGCAGCAGCGCCCGGCCGCCGGAGAGCAGCGAGTCCAGGTCGAACTCGATGCCGGTGACGACGAAGAAGACCGGCACCAGGAAGCCGAAGCCGACCCCCTCCACCTTCTCCAGGATCTCCGGGCCGGCCTCGGGCGCGGCCCCGGTGAGCACCAGCCGGGTGATGAGCCCGGCGGCGAAGGCGCCGAGGAGGACGTCGAGGCCGAGGGCCGTGGAGGCGCCGAGCATCAGCGCGAGGAGCAGGAAGACGAAGCGGACCGCGAACTGGCCGCTGGTGTGCAGGGTCTTGGCGATGACGGTGGCGAACCACGGCGGGCGGGGCCGCAGCGCCCAGTAGACGGCGGCGGCGGTGAGCGCGGCGAAGACGGCGAGCAGGACGGTGGACCGGGCGGCGGTGCGCCCGCTGAGCAGCAGCGCCATGGCGATGATCGGGCCGAACTCGCCGACCGCGCCGAAGGCCATGACGACCGAGCCGAAGCGGCCGCGCAGGCCGCCGGAGTCCCGCAGCACGGGCAGGACGGTGCCGAGGGCGGTGCTGGTGAGGGCGACCCCGATGAAGACGCCGGTGGAGTAGCCCCCGCCGAGCAGGACGCCGGCGGTGAGGCCGAGGACGAGGGCGGCCAGCCACGCCCACACCGAGCGCCTGAGGGTGTCGCCGCGGACCTTGCCGAACTCGATCTCGTACCCCGCCAGGAAGATCAGCATGGTGAGGCCGAGCTCGGAGAGGCCGTCGATCAGCTCGTCGGAGTGGGCCCAGCCGAGGACGTCGGGGCCGACGCAGATGCCGAGGAGGATCTCGAAGACGGCGAGCGGCACGGGGACGCGGCGGCCCACCCAGTAGGCCAGCAGCGGCGCCATGACGGCGATCACCATGATCAGGACGAGGGTGCTCCCCGAATGCGACATATCGGGTATCTACCATAAGCTCCGGTCAGATGCCCCGTCGGCGGAGGGACTTGGAGGCCCGCGGATGTACGACCACCGGACCACGCCCCAGCCCCCGCCCCAGCCCCCGCCCCCGCCGGCGGAGGCGGGGCCGCGCCCCGGGCTGTGGAAGCGGTGCCTGTGGGGCGGCCTCGCCCTGTGGGCGCTGACCGCCGTGGTCACCTACGCCACCGCCAACACCACCCTGCTGCCCACCCTGATCCTGCTGGGCAGCTTCCTGGTCCCGGGCGTCTTCGTCCTGTGGGCGTACGAGCGGCACGGCCGCGACCTGGGACTGCCGGTGATCCTCGGCTGCTTCGTCACCGGCGGCGTCCTGGGCGTCCTCGGCGCCTCGGTCATGGAGTACTACCTGCTCCATCCGTCGCTGTGGATGTTCGCCGGGGTGGGGCTGATCGAGGAGGCGGTGAAGCTCGCCGCCCTGATGTTCGTCGTCCGCCACCGGCCGTACCTGCGCGGCCGGCGCGCCGGCCTGATCCTCGGCGGGACGGTCGGCTTCGGCTTCGCCGCCTTCGAGAGCGCGGGGTACGCCTTCAACGCGGCCGTCACCATGGACGGCATCGACCTGCGCTCCCTGCTGGAGACGGAGATCCTCCGCGGGGTGCTCGCCCCCTTCGGGCACGGCCTGTGGACGGCGATCGCCGGCGCGGTGCTCTTCTCCTTCCGCCGCCCCGACGGCCGCTTCCGCCTCGCCGGGCCGGTCGTCGGCGCGTACCTGGGGGTGGCGGCGCTGCACGCGCTCTGGGACTCGATGCACGGGATCGCGCTCTGGCTGGTGCTCCGGCTGACCACGACGGACCTCGACCGCTCGCTCTTCGCCCAGGGGTACCTCCCGGCGCCCACGTCGCGGCAGGAGCACCTCTTCACCCTCTTCTCGGTGGGGGGTCTCGTCCTGGTGACACTGGCGGGACTGGCGTGGCTGCGCTCGCTGGCGCGGCGCGAACCGGACAGGAGTGGCGTTTATACCCCCTAGGGGTATAGCATCGGAGGCGTAAGACTCCGAACCGAAGAGGAGAGCCCCATGGCCGCCGAGACGCAGACCGAACTCACCACCGTCTACCAGGTCAAGGGCATGACCTGCGGCCACTGCGAGGGCGCCGTCTCCGGCGAGATCTCCGCCCTCCCCGGCGTCTCCTCGGTCACCGCCGTCGCCAGCACCGGCGAGGTCACCGTGGTCTCCGCCGCCCCGCTCGACCGCGAGGCCGTCGCCGCCGCCGTCGACGAGGCCGGCTACGAGCTGGTCTGACGCACGCCGCACCCGTGTCCGGGCAGGGCCGTACCGTTACGGGTACGGCCCTGCTCCCCGTTTCCTGGAAGCGCACATGACCAGCACCGCCCCCGACGCGACCGCCCCCGACGTCACCGTCACCGAGCTGACCATCGGCGGAATGACCTGCGCCTCCTGCGCGGCCCGCGTCGAGAAGAAGCTCAACCGGATGGACGGCGTCACCGCGACCGTCAACTACGCCACCGAGAAGGCACGCGTCGAGCACGCTCCCGGGGTCGGCGTCGACGCGCTCATCGCCACCGTGGTGAAGACCGGCTACACCGCCGAGGAACCCGCGCCGCCGGAGCCCGAGACACCCGGGGAGCCGGACGCCGACCCCGAGCTCGCCGCCCTCCGCACGCGGCTCGCGGTCTCCGCCGTCCTCGCCGCCCCGGTCGTGCTGCTCGCCATGGTCCCCGCCCTCCAGTTCGACAACTGGCAGTGGCTCTCCCTCGCCCTGGCCTCCCCCGTCGTCGTCTGGGGCGGCCTCCCCTTCCACCGGGCCGCCTGGACCAACCTCCGGCACGGCGCGGCCACCATGGACACCCTCGTCTCGGTCGGCACCCTCGCCGCCTACGGCTGGTCCCTGTGGGCGCTCTTCCTCGGGGACGCCGGCGCCCCCGGCATGCGGCACGGCTTCGACCTCACCGCGGACCGCGCCGACGGCGCCTCCGCGATCTACCTGGAGGTCGCCGCCGGCGTCGTCACCTTCATCCTGCTCGGCCGCTACCTGGAGGCCCGGGCCAAGCGGAAGGCCGGGGCCGCCCTGCGGGCCCTGATGGAGCTCGGCGCCAAGGACGTGGCCGTCCTCCGGGACGGCCGCGAGGTGCGGGTGCCGGTGGCCGGCCTGCGGACCGGCGAGCTCTTCGTCGTACGCCCCGGGGAGAAGATCGCCACCGACGGCACCGTCACCGAGGGCTCCTCCGCCGTCGACGCCTCCCTGCTCACCGGCGAGTCCCTGCCCGTCGACGTCACCCCCGGCTCCGCCGTCACCGGCGGCTGCGTCAACGTCTCCGGGCGGCTCGTCGTCCGGGCGGGACGGGTCGGCGCGGACACCCGGCTCGCCCGGATGGCGAAGCTCGTCGAGGAGGCGCAGAGCGGCAAGGCCGAGGTGCAGCGGCTCGCCGACCGGATCTCGGCGGTCTTCGTCCCCGTCGTCCTGCTGATCGCCCTGGCCACCCTCGGCTTCTGGCTCGGCGCCGGAGCCGGAGCCACCGCCGCGTTCACCGCCGCCGTCGCCGTCCTGATCATCGCCTGCCCCTGCGCCCTCGGCCTCGCCACCCCGACCGCGCTGCTCGTCGGCACCGGCCGGGGCGCCCAGCTCGGCATCCTCATCAAGGGCCCCGAGGTCCTGGAGTCCACCCGCCGCGTCGACACCGTCGTCCTCGACAAGACCGGCACCGTCACCACCGGCCGGATGGCCCTCACCGGCGTCCACCCCGCCGCCGGGGCCGACGAGAAGGAGCTGCTGCGGCTCGCCGGGGCCCTGGAGCACTCCTCCGAGCACCCCGTCGCCCGGGCCGTCGCCGCGGGCGCCGCCGAGCGGCTCGGCGTCCCCGTCGGCGAACTGCCCGTCCCCAAGGGCTTCGAGAACGTGCCCGGGCTCGGCGTCCGCGGCTCCGTCGACGGCCGGCTCGTCCTCGCCGGGCGGGCCGCGCTGCTCGCCGCAGAGGACGTGGCGGTGCCCGGGGGCGTGGCCCCCGGAGCGGTGCTCGTCGCCCGGGACGGGGCCTTCCTCGGCTCCCTCACCGTCGCCGACGCCGTCAAGGACACCAGCGCCGAGGCCGTCGGCCGGCTCCGGGCGCTCGGCCTGCGGCCGGTGCTGCTCACCGGCGACCACCGGGCCGTGGCGGAGGCCGTCGCGGCCGAGGTCGGCATCGACGAGGTGATCGCCGGGGTGCTGCCCGAGGAGAAGGCCGGGGTGGTCCGGCGGCTCCAGGAGGAGGGCCGCACGGTCGCCATGGTCGGCGACGGGGTGAACGACGCGGCGGCGCTCGCCACCGCCGACCTGGGGCTCGCGATGGGCACCGGGACGGACGCGGCGATCGAGGCGAGCGACCTCACCCTCGTCCGGGGCGACCTGCGGGTCGCCGCCGACGCGATCCGGCTCTCGCGGCGGACCCTGGCGACGATCAAGGGAAATCTGGCGTGGGCCTTCGGCTACAACACGGCCGCCCTGCCGCTCGCCGCGGCCGGACTGCTCAACCCGATGATCGCGGGCCTGACCATGGCCTTTTCGTCCGTGTTCGTGGTGACCAACAGCCTGCGACTGCGGCGGTTCCGTTGATTTCACCTACACGTGACGCACAAGTCCTTCACAAAGAGACCTAGATCACAGATATTGGGGGGTAACCATCTGGGCTGTTCGCGAGTCTAAGTGGGCGATGCCAGAACGTCTTGGGGGACGTTCGCCGGGAGGTCTTGGGGGACGTCCCGGCAGGCAAGCGCGGCCGGGGCACGTGCACCGGGGAGCTTTGAGCGGCCCTCCCGTACGTACCCCGGCAGACCGCGCGCCGGACGCCCGGCCCGGATCCCGTGGGGGGAATCCGCACCGGGAATATGAGAAGCGCCCCGCCGCCCGACCCGTGGGGGGATCGGAAGGCGGGGCGCTTCTGTACCTCTGGGAGGCCTCTCAGCCGACCTGTGCGGGGCCGGCTCAGCGCTCCTCGACCGGGACGAAGTCGCGGAGGACCTCGCCGGTGTAGATCTGGCGCGGGCGGCCGATGCGGGAGCCGGGCTCCTTGATCATCTCGTGCCACTGGGCGATCCAGCCGGGGAGGCGGCCGAGCGCGAAGAGCACGGTGAACATCTCGGTCGGGAAGCCCATCGCGCGGTAGATGAGACCCGTGTAGAAGTCCACGTTCGGGTAGAGGTTGCGCGAGACGAAGTACTCGTCGGAGAGCGCGTGCTCCTCCAGCTTGAGCGCGATGTCCAGCAGCTCGTCGGACTTGCCGAGGGCCGAGAGGACGTCGTGCGCCGCCGCCTTGATGATCTTGGCGCGCGGGTCGAAGGACTTGTACACCCGGTGGCCGAAGCCCATCAGGCGGACGCCGTCCTCCTTGTTCTTCACCTTGCGGATGAAGGAGTCGACGTCGCCGCCGTTGGCCTTGATGCCCTCCAGCATCTCCAGCACCGACTGGTTGGCGCCGCCGTGCAGCGGGCCCCACAGGGCGGAGATGCCGGCCGAGATCGAGGCGAACATGTTCGCCTGCGAGGAGCCGACCAGGCGCACGGTGGAGGTCGAACAGTTCTGCTCGTGGTCCGCGTGCAGGATGAGGAGCTTGTCGAGCGCCGAGACGACGACCGGGTCGAGCTCGTACTCCTGGGCCGGCACGGAGAACGTCATGCGCAGGAAGTTCTCGACGTAGCCGAGGTCGTTGCGCGGGTAGACGAACGGGTGACCGATCGACTTCTTGTACGCGTACGCGGCGATCGTCGGCAGCTTCGCGAGCAGCCGGATCGTCGACAGGTGGCGCTGGGTCTCGTCGAACGGGTTGTGGCTGTCCTGGTAGAAGGTGGACAGCGCGGAGACCACGGAGGACAGCATCGCCATCGGGTGGGCGTCCCGCGGGAAGCCGCGGAAGAAGTTCTTGACGTCCTCGTGGACCAGCGTGTGCTGGGTGATCTCGTTCTGGAACGTGGAGAGCTCGTCGCCCTTCGGCAGCTCGCCGTTGATCAGCAGGTAGGCCACCTCCAGGAAGGTGGACTGCTCGGCCAGCTGCTCGATGGGGTAGCCGCGGTACCGCAGGATGCCCTGCTCACCATCGAGGTAGGTGATCGCGGATTTGTAGGCGGCGGTGTTGCCGTATCCGCTGTCCAGGGTGACCAGACCGGTCTGGGCTCGCAGCTTCCCGATGTCGAAGCCCTTGTCGCCGACGGTGCTCTCGACCACCGGGTAGGTGTATTCACCGTCCGCGTACCGCAGTACTACAGAGTTGTCGCTCACGTCATCCCTCACCGACGTAGTGCCTCTTCTTCGAGGTGCCCTGACTGTCTCTACCATCCCCCACTCGGCTCAGGAGAGTGCACTCGGGGTCGCCATTGGGCCTATCGGCGGCACTCAGTGCCGCCAACCTGCTCATCCTGCCCCCTTCGCCCCGGTTCCGGTAGTCCTCCGTGATCTTTCACACGGAGGCGCCCCCTGTGAGGCGATGGGCCAGTGCGGTAAAGCGCCGGCCGGCCGAGACCGTGCGGACCGCCTGGGCGATCGCGCGCCGCGAACCGACCAGGACGACGAGCTTCCGCGCCCGCGTCACGGCCGTGTAGAGCAGGTTCCGCTGCAGCATCATCCACGCACTCATGGTGACCGGGATCACCACGGCCGGATACTCACTGCCCTGCGAACGGTGGATGGTGACCGCGTACGCGTGCGACAGCTCGTCCAGCTCGTCGAAGCCGTACGGCACCTCCTCGTCCTCGTCCGTCCGGACGGTCAGGCGCTGCTCCTCGGGGTCCAGCGCCGTCACCACCCCGACCGTACCGTTGAAGACCCCGTTCGCCCCCTTCTCGTAGTTGTTCCTGATCTGGGTGACCTTGTCCCCGACGCGGAAGACCCGGCCGCCGAACCGCTTCTCCGGGACGTCCGGGCGGGCCGGGGTGATCATCTGCTGGAGCAGCCCGTTCAGCGCGCCCGCGCCCGCCGGGCCGCGGTGCATGGGGGCCAGGACCTGCACGTCCCGGCGCGGGTCGAGACCGAACCTGGCCGGAATGCGCCGGGCGGCGACCTCGACGGCGACCCGGGCCGCGTCCTCCGTCTCCTCCTCCGCGAAGAGGAAGAAGTCCGGCAGACCCGTGGTGGTGGGCGGCAGGCCCTCGTTGATCCGGTGCGCGTTGGTCACCACGCCGGACTGCTGGGCCTGGCGGAAGATCCGGGTCAGCCGGACGGCCGGGACCGGGCTGCCCGGCGCGAGCAGATCGGCGAGCACCTCGCCGGCGCCGACCGACGGCAGCTGGTCCACGTCCCCCACCAGGAGCAGGTGGGCGCCCGGCGCCACCGCCTTGACCAGCTTGTTCGCCAGCAGCAGGTCCAGCATGGACGCCTCGTCGACCACGACGAGGTCGGCATCGAGCGGCCGGTCCCGGTCGTACGCCGCGTCCCCGCCCGGCTTCAGTTCGAGCAGCCGGTGGACGGTGGACGCCTCGGCGCCGGTCAGCTCGGCCAGCCGCTTGGCCGCGCGGCCGGTCGGCGCGGCGAGCACCACCTTCGCCTTCTTGGCCCGGGCCAGCTCCACGACGGACCGGACGGTGAAGGACTTGCCGCAGCCGGGGCCGCCGGTGAGGACCGCGACCTTCTGGGTCAGGGCGAGCCGGACGGCCTGCTCCTGCTCGGGCGCCAGGGTGGCCCCCGTGCGCTCCGCGAGCCAGGCCAGCGCCTTGTCCCACGGCACGTCCCGGAAGGCGGGCATGCGGTCCTCCGGGGTGCGCAGCAGCCGTCTCAGCTGCCCGGCGAGCGAGAGCTCGGCCCGGTGGAAGGGGATCAGGTAGACGGCCGTGACCGGCTCGCCCTCCGGGCCGGGGACCGCCTCCCGGACGACCCCCTCGGGGTCCTCGGCCAGCTCGGCGAGGCACTCGATGACCAGTCCCGTGTCCACCTGGAGCAGCTTCACCGAGTCGGCGATCAGCCGCTCCTCGGGCAGGAAGCAGTGCCCCTGGTCGGACGACTGGGAGAGGGCGTACTGGAGCCCGGCCTTCACCCGCTCGGGGCTGTCGTGCGGGATGCCGACGGACTGGGCGATCCGGTCGGCGGTGAGGAAGCCGATGCCCCAGACGTCGGCGGCCAGCCGGTAGGGCCGCTCCCGGACGACGGTGATCGAGTCGTCGCCGTACTGCTTGTAGATGCGGACGGCGATCGAGGTGGAGACGCCGACGGTCTGGAGGAAGACCATCACCTCCTTGATCGCCTTCTGCTCCTCCCAGGCGGCGATGATCTTCCCGGTGCGCTTGGGGCCCAGGCCGGGGACCTCGATGAGGCGGCCCGGGGCCTCCTCCAGGACGTCGAGGGTCTCCAGGCCGAAGTGGGTCGTGATGCGGTCGGCGAAGACGGGGCCGATGCCCTTGATCAGGCCGGAGCCGAGGTAGCGGCGGATGCCCTGGATGGTGGCGGGCAGGACGGTCGAGTAGTTGTCCACCTGGAACTGCCGGCCGTACTGCGGGTGGGAGCCCCAGCGGCCCTCCATCCGCAGCGACTCCCCCGGCTGGGCGCCGAGCAGCGCGCCGACGACGGTGAGCAGCTCGCCGGCACCCCGGCCGGTGTCGACCCGGGCGACCGTGTAGCCGCTCTCCTCGTTGGCGTACGTGATCCTCTCCAGCACGCCCTCGACGACGGCGGGGCGGTGCGGCTGACCCTCGTTGGACATGCACCGACCGTAGCGAAGGGCACCGACAGCGGGGGCGGGGCCGGGGGAGACTTCCGCGCCGGGGTGCCGAGCGGAAGGATGAACCGTAGCGTTTCGGACATGAGTGAGAGCAGTGACTCCTTCCAGGACGACGTCCTGGCCGAACTCGGCGAGGACCGGCTGGCGGAGATCGCCACGCTCGCCGGCACCGACACCGCCGGGGCGCGGGCCCTCGTGGACGGCTCGGTCTCGGAACTCTCGGGCGAGCTGCGGCAGGCAGCGGCCGAACCGGGCAGCGCGGACGAGGTCAAGGCCGCCGTCGACGAGGTCACCTCCGAGGAACCGCCCCTCCAGGGCGTCGCCTCCTTCGGCGGCCTCGCGGCCGGCGGCCTGATGGCGGGCGTCCTGGCCAAGCTGGCGAAACCGGCCGCCAAGGCCGTCGCCAAGCGCACGGGCCTGCCTCCTGCCACCGTCGACCGCGCCGTCGACCTCCTGGTCCCGGTGGTCCTCGCGGTCCTGACGAAGCGCGCCGCCACGAAGAAGGGCGGCGGCCTCGGCGACCTGCTGGGCGGCAGGAAGTAGCCCGGCCCCGCCGCACACGGGGCCGGGCCCGGAGGCCCCCGCCGCGCACGCGGGGGCCTGGTCCCTGAGTCCGGGAGGAGAAGGGCCGCACCCCTTCAGGACTCAGACCTTCAGGAAGGCGTCCAGGGTCTCCTCCAGCACCTCGACGCCGTCCCTCGCCCACAGGCCGTCGTTGAACAGCTCGACCTCCACCGGGCCCGTGTGGCCGACCCGTTCGAGGAGCTCCGCCCACCAGGTGAGGTCGATCGCGCCGGTGCCGAGCTGGCCCCGGCCGTTGAGGACGCCCTCCGGGAGGGGGGTCGTCCAGTCGGCGAGCTGGAAGGAGTGGATCCGGCCGCCGGCCGCGGCGCGCTCCACCGCCGCCGGGGCGTTCTCGTCCCACCACAGGTGGTAGGTGTCGACGGTGACGCCCACCTGGGCGGCCGGGAAGCGCTCCGCGATGTCCAGGGCCTGGTCCAGGGTGGAGATCGCGCAGCGGTCGGAGGCGTACATGGGGTGGAGGGGCTCGATGGCGAGCCGGACCCCGCGCGCGCCCGCGTAGGGGGCGAGGACGCCGATCGCGTCCGCTATGCGCGCGCGTGCCCCCGGCAGGTCGCGGCTGCCGGCGGGCAGGCCGCCGGAGACGAGGACCAGGGTGTCGGTGCCGAGCGCCGCCGCCTCGTCGATCGCCGCCCGGTTGTCGGCCTCCCAGCCGTCAGCGGTGAAGAAGCCGCCCCGGCAGAGCGTGGTGACGGCCAGGCCCGCGTCCCGCACCAGGCGGGCCGTCGCCTCGATCCCGTACTCCTTGACCGGGTCGCGCCACAGGCCGATCCCCGGGACGCCGAGGCGGACGCACTGCGCGACCAGCTCGGGGAGCGGGAGCTGCTTCACCGTCATCTGGTTGATGCTGAAGCGGTCGCGGTTCACTGGGGCACTCCGTGGACGGTGAGGAGGGCGCGCATGCGGGCCTCGGCGCGGGCCGGGTCCGGGAAGAGGCCGAGGCCGTCGGCGAGTTCGTAGGCGCGGGCCAGGTGCGGCAGGGAGCGGGCCGAGTGGAGGCCGCCGACCATGGTGAAGTGCTCCTGGTGGCCCGCGAGCCAGGCGAGGAGGACCACGCCCGTCTTGTAGTAGCGGGTCGGGGGCTCGAAGAGGTGGCGGGAGAGCGCGACCGTCGGGTCGAGCAGCTTGCGGAAGCCCGCCGTGTCGCCGGTGTCGAGGGTCCTGACCGCCTCCGCCGCCAGCGGGCCGAGCGGGTCGAAGATGCCGAGCAGGGCGTGGCTGAAGCCCTGCTCGTCGCCCGCGATCAGCTCCGGGTAGTGGAAGTCGTCACCGGTGTAGCAGCGGACGCCTTCGGGCAGCCGACGGCGCAGCGCGACCTCGCGGCCCGCGTCGAGGAGGGAGATCTTGACGCCGTCGACCTTGTCCGGGTGGGCGGCGATGACCTCCAGGAAGGTCTCGGTGGCCGCGTCCAGGTCGGCGGAGCCCCAGTACCCCTCCAGGGCCGGGTCGAACATCGGGCCGAGCCAGTGGAGGATCACGGGCTCGGCGGCCTGGCGCAGCAGGTGGCCGTAGAGCTCCAGGTAGTCCTCGGGGCCGGCGGCCGCCGCGGCGAGCGCGCGGGAGGCCATCAGGATGGCCTGGGCGCCGGACTCCTCGACGACCGCGAGCTGCTCCTCGTAGGCGGCCCTGATCTCCGGCAGGGAGGCGGGGCCGGTGAGCTGGTCGGTGCCGACGCCGCAGGCGATCGCGCCGCCGGTTGCCTTCGCCTCGGCGGCGGAGCGGCGGACGAGTTCGGCAGCGCCCGCCCAGTCGAGGCCCATGCCGCGCTGGGCGGTGTCCATGGCCTCCGCGACGCCGAGGCCGTGGGACCACAGGTGGCGGCGGAAGGCGAGGGTGGCGTCCCAGTCGACGGCGGCGGGGCCGTCGGGGGTGGTGTCGGCGTACGGGTCGGCGACGACGTGCGCGGCGGAGAAGACCGTGCGGGAGGTGAGGGGGCCGGGGGCGGCGGGCGCGAGCGGTTCGGCGCGGGGCTCGTACGCGCGCGTGCCCCCGCCGGGGACCGGGAGGCGGAGGGTCACAGGGTCACCTCGGGGACGTCGAGGCGGCGGCCCTCGGCGGCGGACCTGAGGCCGAGTTCGGCGAGCTGGACGCCGCGGGCGCCGGCGAGGAGGTCCCAGTGGTAGGGCTCGTCGAGGACGACGTGGCGGAGGAAGAGCTCCCACTGGGCCTTGAAGCCGTTGTCGAACTCGGCGTTGTCGGGGACCTCCTGCCACTGGTCGCGGAAGGAGTAGGTGGCGGGGATGTCGGGGTTCCAGACCGGCTTGGGGGTCAGGCTGCGGTGCTGGACGCGGCAGTTGCGCAGGCCGGCGACGGCGGAGCCCTCGGTGCCGTCGACCTGGAACTCGACGAGCTCGTCGCGGTTGACGCGGACCGTCCAGGAGGAGTTGATCTGGGCGATGGCGCCGCCCTCCAGGTGGAAGGTGCCGTAGGCGGCGTCGTCGGCGGTCGCGTCGTACGGCTTGCCCTGCTCGTCCCAGCGGCGCGGGACGTGGGTGGCGATCTCGGCGGAGACGGAGGTGACGCGGCCGAACAGCTCGTGGAGGACGTACTCCCAGTGCGGGAACATGTCGACGACGATGCCGCCGCCGTCCTGGGAGCGGTAGTTCCAGCTGGGGCGCTGGGCCTCCTGCCAGTCGCCCTCGAAGACCCAGTAGCCGAACTCGCCGCGCACGGACAGGATCTCGCCGAAGAAGCCGCCGTCGATGAGCCGCTTGAGCTTGAGCAGGCCGGGGAGGAAGAGCTTGTCCTGGACGACGCCGTGCTTGACGCCCTTCTCGGCGGCGAGGCGGGCGAGGTCGAGGGCGCCGGCGAAGTCGGCGGCGGTGGGCTTCTCGGTGTAGAGGTGCTTGCCGGCCTCGATCGCCTTGGTGAGGGCCTCGACGCGGGCCGAGGTGACCTGGGCGTCGAAGTAGACGTCGATCGTGTCGTCGGCGAGGACGGCGTCGAGGTCGGTGGACCACTCGGTCAGGCCGTGCTTCTCGGCGAGGGCGCGCAGGGCGTGCTCGCGGCGGCCGACGAGGACCGGTTCGGGCCAGAGGACCTCGCCGTTGCCGAGGTCGAGGCCGCCCTGCTCGCGCAGCGCGAGGATCGAGCGGACGAGGTGCTGGCGGTAGCCCATGCGCCCGGTGACGCCGTTCATGGCGATGCGGACTGTCCTGCGTGTCACGGAAGGTTCCTCTCCCCGGCGGGCTCACGCCCTCGTTCCCTGCGATCCGCGGTCTGCGATCGCCGTGTGGAGGCATGACGAAATACGCCATGCATGGCAGAAAGCGCTTCCGGCGCGACGATAGAAAGCGCTTTCTGCCGTCGATGACGCTAGCCTGCCGACAACACGTCGGACAAGGCCCCGGAGGTACGCACGCGATGACCGTCACCCTGGCGGACGTGGCCGCCCGCGCCCGGGTCTCCCCCGCGACCGTCTCCCGCGTCCTCAACGGCAACTACCCGGTGGCCGCCTCGACGCGGGAACGGGTCCTCAAGGCCGTCGAGGAGCTGGACTACGTCCTGAACGGGCCCGCCAGCTCACTCGCCGCCGCCACCTCCGACCTGGTCGGGGTGCTGGTCAACGACATCGCCGACCCCTTCTTCGGGATCATGGCGAGCGCCGCGCAGAGCGCCATCGGCGAGGTCGGCTCGGGCCGGGCGGGCGGCGAGAAGCTGGCCGTCGTCTGCAACACCGGCGGCTCCCCCGAACGCGAGCTGACCTACCTCACGCTGCTCCAGCGGCAGCGCGCCGCCGCCGTGATCCTCATGGGCGGCTCGCTGGAGGACCCGGAGCACCTGGCCGCGACCGCCGCGAAGCTGGCCCGGATGGCCGAGGCCGGGACCCGGGTCGTGCTGTGCGGGCGCCCGCCCGTGGCCGGGGACGCGCACACCGCCGCGCTCGTCTTCGACAACCGCGCCGGGGGACGCCGGCTCGCCGAGCACCTGCTCGGCCTCGGCCACACCCGGATCGGTTACGTCGCGGGCCCCGCCGACCGCACCACCACCCGGCACCGCCTGGAGGGCCACCGGGAGGCCCTCGCGGCGGCGGGCGTCGCGGAGGGCCCGACCGTGCACGGCCCCTACGACCGCGCCGCCGGACGCGCGGCCGTCGCCGGGCTCCTCGACCGCGACCCGGGGCTGACGGCGATCGTCGCCGCCAACGACACGGTGGCCCTCGGCGTCTGCGCGGCCCTGCGGGAGCGGGGCCTGTCGATCCCCGGCGACGTCTCGGTGGCGGGCTTCGACGACCTCCCCTTCTCGGTCGACGCGGTCCCCGCCCTGACGACCGTCCACCTCCCGCTCCACGCCTCGGGCGTCCGCGCGGGGCGGCTGGCGATGGGCACCGAGGACGCCCCGGCGCACGGCACGGAGACGGTGCCGGGCGAGCTGGTGGTGCGGGACTCGACGGCGGCGCCGCGGGGGTGAGGGCCCGTCGCCGTCGCGGCGCCCCGCCCGCCCGCGGCGGAAGCGGCTGCCGGAACGGCCTCGGCCACCGGCCGCTTCGCACGGGCCTCGGCCCCTTCGGCTTCGGCCCCTTCCGCGTCGGCCCCTTCCGCGTCGGCCCCTTCGGCGTCGGCCCCTTCGGCTTCGTCTCTCTCGACCTCGTCTCCCTCTGCCGGGGCGGCTGGGAGCGGGCCACCCCGGGGCGGGCCGGCGTGGGGGCGAGCCGCCGTCGGGAGGGGCCGGGACGGGCCGGGAGGGACCGCCGTGGGGACGGGCCGGGAGGGCCAGTGTGAGGGCGAGCCGGGAGGGGCGGGGTGAGGGCGAGCCGGGAGGGCAGGCGTGGGGGCGAGCCGACGTCGGGACGGGCCGCCCCCGGACCGGGCTGGCGTCGGGCCGGGCCGGGTCGGCGTCGGAATGGACTGTGCCGGGCCGCCCCCGGCCGCCGCGGCCCGGGAGGGGTCGGCGGGGGCTCGCGGGCCCTATGAACCGGCGGGGCCCCGCGCGTCCGCGTAGGCGGCCAGGCCCGTGGCCGCGAGGACCGCGTCGACGGTCTCCTCCACGGTCTGGTCGGCGTTGTCGATCCAGACGGCCTGGTCGGAGAGTTCGGCGCGCATGGCCCCGTCCAGGAAGGCCCAGTTGGTGGTGAGGCGCTTGTGGCGGGCGTTGTTCCGCTCCCACGCCTTGTCCGGGCCGGGGGCCAGGATCACCACGTGGAGGGGGACGGGCACCGGCTGGGCACGGTAGAAGTCAAGGTGCGAACGGCGGACCACGACGTCGTCCATGACCGGGAGGAAGCCGGCGGCGGCGAGACTGGCCGCGATCAGACAGGCGTTGCGGGCGCGCAGCAGGATCTGGCGGTCCGCCTCCGGGTCGCCGTCCGGGGTCGGCCAGTGGCCGCCGCTGACGATCAGCTCCTGGAGGTGGTCGACCTCGACGTGCGCGGCCCTGGCGAAGCGGGCCGCGAGGGCGGCCGAGACGGTCGACTTGCCGCTGCCGGGGATGCCGGCGAGGAGCAGGGCGCCGGGTGCGGGGACGGGGGCGTCGACGGTGACGTTCTCGAAGGTCATGCGGGCCTTTCCTCGCGGGCGGGACCCCCGGACGATACGGGGGCGGGGGCCTCCCGCACCAGGGATTTCGGTGCCTGCGGGGACCGCGCCGGGACCACCGTGACCACCGTGACCGCCGGGACCACCGGGACCACCGCGTCCGCCGAGTTCGTCGCGTCCGCCGAGTTCGTCGCGTCCGCCGGGGACTTCGGGGACTTCGGGGGCTCCGGAGACTTCGGGGACTTCGGGGCGAGTGACGTCAGGGCCACTCCGCCGACGAGGAGGGCGGCCGCGGCCCACCGCGGGGGGCTGACCCCCTCGCCCAGGAAGAGGGCCGCCGAGGACATGCCGAAGACGGGGACGAGGAGGGAGAAGGGGGCGACGGAGGAGGCGGGGTGGCGACGGAGCAGCCAGCCCCAGGCGCCGAAGCCGAAGACGGTGGTGACCCAGGCGACGTAGAGGATGACGCCGGCGCCGGTCCAGTCGAGGGCGCGGAGCGCGGCCAGGTCGCGCTCGGGTCCCTCCAGGAGGAGGGAGAGGGCGAGCAGCGGCAGGACGGGCACGGTGCTGACCCAGACCATCCAGTTGAGCGGGTCGGGCGGGGCGGCCCTGCGGGTGAGGACGTTGGAGACGCCCCAGCAGGCGGCGGCCGCGATGACCAGGACGAAGCCGGTGACGGGTCCCGAGGTGCCCTCGTCGACGGCGGCGACGCCGATGCCCGCGAGGGCCACGCCCATGCCGAGGACGGTGAGCCGGCCGGGGCGCTCGCCGAGCGCGGCGAAGGCGAAGAGGGCGGTGAAGACGGCCTGGACCTGGAGCACGAGGGAGGAGAGTCCGGCGGGGGCGCCGAGGTCCATGCCGGTGAAGAGCAGGCCGAACTTGGCGACGCCCAGGGCGAGTCCGACGGCGACGATCCACTTCCAGGCGACCTTGGGCCGGCCGACGAGGAAGACGGCGGGGAGGGCGGCGACGAGGAAGCGGAGGGCGGAGAAGAGCAGCGGGGGGAAGTGGTCGAGACCGATCTCGATGACGACGAAGTTGACCCCCCAGACCGCGGCGACGAGCGCGGCGAGGGCGATGTGTGCGGGGCGCATGGAGCGAGCATGGCCGCCGCCGACCGTGTAGCACCAGCACGGGTCTCTTCATGGTTGGATGAAGCACTGCTACATCCAGGACGCCCGTCGGAGGTTCCCGTGCTCGATCTCGGCCGGCTGCGCGCCCTGCACGCCGTCTCCGTCCACGGCAGCGTGGGCGCCGCCGCGACGGCCCTCGGCTACACCCCGTCGGCGGTCTCGCAGCAGATCGCGAAGCTGGAGCGGGAGACCCGCACGACCCTGCTCGAACGGAGCGGGCGGGGCGTCCGGCTCACCGACGAGGCCCGTCAGCTCGCGGGCACCGCCCGGCAGCTGCTGGCGCTGGTGGAGGAGGCGGAGGTGCGCCTTGAGGAGCGGCGCGGGCTGCCCGCCGGGCGGCTCTCGATCGGCTGCTTCCCGAGCGCGGCGCGCGGCCTGATGCCCCGGGTGCTCGCGGACCTGGCCGTGCGCCATCCAGGCCTGGACGCCCGGCTGACCGAGGTGGACCCGCACCTGTCGGTGGACCTGGTGGCGCGCGGGGTGCTCGACCTGGCGGTGGCGCACGACTGGGACATCGCCCCGCTGCCGGCGCCGCCCGGGGTGGAGCAGGCGGTGATCGGCGACGACGGCTGCGACATCCTGGTCCACCGGGAGCATCCGCTGGCGGCGCGGCGGTCGGTGCGGCGGGAGGAGCTGGCGGGCGAGCGGTGGATCTCGCAGCCGCCGGGGACGGTGTGCCACGACTGGCTGGAGCGGACGCTGCGGGCGACCGGCGTGGAACCCCTGATCGTCCATCAGGCGGAGGAGAATCACACGCAGGTGGCGCTGGTCGCGGCGGGGCTCGGCATCGCGCTGGTGCCCCGGCTGGGGCGCGGCGGACTGCCGCCGGAGGTGGCGCCGCTGCGGCTCGACCCGGCGCCGACGCGGCGGCTGCACGCGCTGTGGCGGGCGGGGGCGGCACGGCGCCCGGCGATCCGGGAGACGGTCCGCACGCTCCAGGAGCTGTGGCCGTCGATCGCGTCGGCCGCCTGAAACGGGACGGACCTCACTTCTCGGCGATTCGTGCGGGAATCCTTGACCTGACAGTTACTTTCAGACTATCCGTTCACCTTGGAAGTTTCTTTCACCCCTTGTACGGCCGGAAGGAGCACCAGTGCCCCACCCCACCCGACGCACCCTGCTCGCCGTCACCGCCGCCGCTGCCGCCTCGGTCACCGGAGCCGTCGCCCACGCCGCCCACGCCGCCGACGCCCGCACCGAGGAGCGGCTCCGCCGGCTCGTCGGCCGGATGTCGCTGGAGGAGAAGGTCGGCCAGCTCTTCGTCATGCGGGTGTACGGCCATTCGGCCACCGCCCCCGACCGGGCCGACGTCGACGCCAACCTCCGGGAGATCGGCGTCCGCACCGCCGCCGAACTGGTCGAGCGCTATCACGTCGGCGGGATCATCTACTTCGCCTGGGCCCACAACACCCGCGACCCGCACCAGATCGCCGAGCTGTCCAACGGCATCCAGGCCGCCGCGCTCGCCGCCCGTACGCCGGTCCCCGTGCTGATCTCCACCGACCAGGAGCACGGCATCGTCTGCCGGGTCGGCGAGCCCGCGACCCTGCTGCCGGGGGCGATGGCGCTCGGCGCGGGCGGTTCCCCGGCCGACACCCGCAAGGCGGCCCGGATCGCGGGCGCCGAGCTGGCCGCCCTGGGCATCCGGCAGAACTACGCCCCGGTCGCCGACGTCAACGTCAATCCCGGCAACCCGGTCATCGGCGTCCGCTCCCTCGGCTCCGACCCCGCCGCGGTCTCCCACCTGGTCACCTCGCAGATCCGCGGCTACCAGGGCGCCGGCGTGGCCGCCACCGCCAAGCACTTCCCCGGCCACGGCGACACGGCCGTGGACAGCCACTACGGCCTGCCGGTCATCACCCACACCCGCGCGCAGTGGGCGGAGCTGGACGCCCCGCCGTTCCGGGCCGCGATCGCCGCCGGCATCGACGCGATCATGACCGCGCACCTCGTGGTCCCGGCGCTCGACCCCTCCGAGGACCCGGCGACGCTCTCGTACCCCATCCTCACCGGGGTGCTCCGCGAAGAGCTCGGCTATGACGGGGTGGTGGTGACCGACGCCCTCGACATGCAGGGCGTCCGCACCAAGTACGGCGACGACCGGGTCCCGGTGCTCGCCCTCAGGGCGGGCGTGGACCAGCTGCTCAACCCTCCGAAGCTCGACGTCGCCTGGAACGCGGTGCTCGGAGCCGTGCGGAGCGGGGAGCTGACCGAGGAGCGGATCGACGAGTCGGTGCTGCGGATCCTGCGGCTCAAGGCCCGCCGCGGCCTCTTCTCGGAACCGCGCACGACCCGGGAGGCGGTGGACGCCACCGTCGGCACCGCCCGGCACCTCGCCGAGGCCGACCGGATCGCCGAGCGGACCACCACCCTGCTGGTCAACGAGGACGGCTTCCTGCCGCTGAGCCCGGCCTCGCACGGCAGGGTCCTGGTCGTCGGCGCCGACCCCGCCTCCCCTTCCGGCACCACGGGGCCGCCGACGGCCACCCTGGCGGGGGCGCTGCGGGAGCTGGGCTTCGAGGCGGCCGCGCTCTCCACCGGGACCGCCCCGACGGCGGCCCGGATCGACGAGGCGGTGGCCGCCGCCGAGGGCCGGGACGTGATCGTGGTGGGCACGTACAACCTCACCGCGACCAGTCCGCAGCGCACGCTGGTGGCCCGCCTGGTGGCGACCGGGGTGCCGGTGGTGACGGTCGCGATCCGCAATCCGTACGACGTCGCCCGGACCACCGGGCAGCGGGCGACGCTCGCCGCCTACTCCTGGACCGACGTCGAACTCCGCGCCGCCGTGCGGGTGCTGGCGGGCCGGGCGAAGCCGCGCGGGCGGCTGCCGGTGCCGGTGCGCAGCGCCGAGGACCCGGCGGTGACGCTCTACCCGGTCGGCTTCGGGCTGTCGTACGACCGCTGACGGCGCGGACGGGGGGTGCGCCCGGCAGGACGCACCCCCCGTCACCTGCCGGAGGCTACGGCCGCAGGCCGTGCTCCTTCGTCACGTCCTCGTCCACCGGCCGGTCCAGGCGGGCGTCGAAGCGGGCGAGCGGCCGGGCGGCCTCGACGGCGGGGGCGTCGACCCCGGCCCAGGCGAGGATGCGGGCGGTGGCCTTCTCCCGCTCGGCGTCGACGAGTCCGGCGACGTTGGCACCGTGGTTGCCGCCGGGCGCGTAGTAGACGTAGCTGTCCCGGGCGCCCTTGTCGACGCGGAACGGCTCCGCGCCCCACGGGTCGTTCTCGCCGTAGACGAAGAGCATCCGGTTCGCGTTCTTGCGGACCCAGTCGTCGACGTCCCGCATGACCCACGGCTTGAACCTCATCGGGATCTCCCGGGGCACGAAGTTCGAGGCCGGCTGGTAGCCGTAGCGGTTCAGTCCGTCGAGGTGCGGCTGCCTGATGGTGGGCGAGCCCAGCTCGGTGGCCGCCTGGTAGTAGTACGGGGTGTAGTACTCCAGGCCCTGGTCGGTGTAGGCGGACCAGCCGGCGTAGGCGTCGATCGTGTCGTAGACGACGTCGTCGCTCGCGGTCCTCGCGTCCGGGACCGTGTCGCAGACGTCCTCGCCGTAGTACTGCCAGAAGCCCCAGACGAAGTCGAGGACGGTCGCCTCCCACGCCTTGTCGAGCGAGCCGACGGTGTTGAAGGTGGCGCCCTCGGCCGCGGCCCAGGTCTTGAACTTCTCCTGGAGCGGGCCGCGGCGGAGCAGGGCCTCGCGCTGCATGGTGTTCAGGCGGTCGCGGCACTCCTTGGTGCCGACGTTCGCGAAGAACCGGTCGTAGGCCGAGTCCTCCTTGTTCACCACGTCGTTGGGGGCCACGTAGGCGACGACGCCGTCCATGTCGCGCGGGTAGAAGCGCTCGTAGTAGGTGGCCGTCATGCCGCCCTTGGAGCCGCCGGTGGAGAGCCAGTTCTCGCCGTAGACCTTCTTCAGGGCGGTGAAGATCCGGTGCTGGTCGCTGGCGGCCTGCCAGATGTCGAGCTTGGACCAGTCGGCGGGAGCCGGGCGGGACGGCGTGAAGAAGCGGTACTCCATGGAGACCTGGTTGCCGTCGACGATCCGGGTCGGCTCCGCCCGGCTGGGGGTGGTGCTCAGGCCGTAGCCGCTGGTGCGGAAGACCGTGGGGCGGTCGGTGCCCTTGTGGAGGACCGAGATCCGCTGCTGGAACGTTCCGGCCCAGGGCCGCTTGTGGTCGATCGGCTGCTCGTAGTTCAGGACGAAGAAGCGGTAGCCGGCGTACGGCTTCTCCTCGATCAGGCTCATCCCGGGGATCGCCAGGAGGCGGTCCTCGATGTCCTGGCTCTGCGCGTCCGCGACGGTGCTGACGGACTCCGTGTCCGCGGCGGTGGCGGTGGCCACTCCGGTGGAGCCCACGGTGCCTATGAGCACCCAAAGCGACAGCATCAGTCTCAGCGACTTACGCATGCACCCTCCCATGATTCACAACGGTGCCGTGAACCTAGCGGGGTGAACGTCCGGGCCGCCAGACCCGGTTGAGTCTTACCTCTGCATCAGCACAGGATCCAGCCGGTGGCGGTGGAGCGTCCGGAGACGGTCGCGGTGGCGCGGACGCAGCGGTTGAGCGCGTGCACGGTCACCGGTCCGGCCTGCCGGCCCCAGCGTCCGCTCACGACGGCGGCCCGGCCGCCGCGCGGCTGGAGGGTGACCTTCATGGGCCGCACCGCGCCGGGCCGCTTGGCGAGGACCAGGGCGCAGGCGTAGTGGCGGGTCCGGTAGAGGCGCAGCTCGCCGGTGGCGAAGGAGACCGTGCGGGTGGGGCGCCCCTGGCAGACGGAGACCGCGTCGGCGGTGCCCGCGCCGGGCCCGGCCAGGGTGAGCAGCCCCGCCGCGAGGGCCAGGACGAGGGCGTACGCGTACGCGCGCGTGCGCGTGCGCGTGCCCGTGCGCCCGGTGGTCGATGGGACCGCAGTGCCTCCGGACATGCCGCTCCTCCCCCGCTCTCCCTGTGGCCGTACACGTTTACGACGTTCGGGACGTCCGTACGGTTGCCCCGGCGGCGCGGGTCAGCCGGTGAAGTACGCCGTGACGAGGCCGAGGAAGAGCAGCTCGGCGCCGATCAGCGTCCACAGGGCGGCCCAGCGGGCGCGGGTGGGCGGGACGCCGTGAGGGACGGTGAGCGCCCGGAGCCAGGCGCCGCCCGCGACGGCCAGGGTGACCCAGTAGAGCCAGCCGGGGACCTCGCCGCACGTGCCCCGCATCACGCACGCCGTGCCGCTCTCGGAGGAGAGGGCGAGCACCACGGCGAGCAGGATCGCCGGGAGGAACAGCAGCCCGGCCCAGAGCGCGCAGCGGCGCAGCGTGCGGGCCGGGACGACGGGGGGCGGGGTGGGAGCGGAGGCGGGGGCGGGCGCGGCGGTGGGGGCGGGGTCGTTCATGGTCCCGATCCCACCCCGGCCGCCGGGCCCGGTCATGAGCCCCCGTACTCACCTCCCGTACTCAGATCGCCGCGGGCTCCTGCTCCGCCTCCGGGTCCGCCTCGCCGACGAAGGTGCGCCACAGGGCCGCGTAGCGGCCGTCGCGGGCGAGGAGTTCGTCGTGGCTGCCCTCCTCGGCGATCCGGCCGTGGTCCATGACGACGACCCGGTCCGCGCGGGCCGCCGTGGTGAGGCGGTGCGCCACGATCAGGGTCGTGCGCCGCCCGGACAGCCGCTCGGTGGCGGCGTTGACCTGGGCCTCGGTGGCCAGGTCCAGGGCGGCGGTGGCCTCGTCGAGGAGGAGGACGTCCGGGTCCACCAGCTCGGCGCGGGCCAGGGCGATCAGCTGCCGCTGGCCCGCCGAGAGGTTCCGGCCGCGCTCGGCGACCTCGTGGAGGTAGCCGCCGTCCAGGGTGGCGATCATGTCGTGCGCGCCGGCCGCGCGGGCGGCGGCCTCCACCTCGGCGTCGGTGGCGCCGGGCCGGCCGTAGGCGATGGCGTCGCGGACCGTCCCGGCGAAGAGGTACGCCTCCTGCGGGACGACGCCGAGCCGGTGCCGGTACGCGGTGAGGTCGAGGTCCCTGAGGTCGGCGCCGTCCGCGGTGACCCGGCCCGAGGTCGGGTCGTAGAAGCGGGCGACCAGCTTGACCAGGGTCGACTTGCCGGCGCCGGTCTCGCCGACGAAGGCGACGGTCTGCCCGGCGGGGATCCGCAGGTCGATCCCGCTGAGCGCGGTCTCCGCGCCGTCGCCGGCCTCGCCGCCGTACCCGAAGGACACGTCCTCGAAGGCGATGTCGCCGCGCAGCGACAGCACCTCGCGGGGCTCCTCGGCGGCGGCGGTCGACGTCGGCTCCTGGAGCAGCTCCTGCATCCGGCCCAGCGAGACGGCGGCCTGCTGGTAGCCGTCGAAGACCTGGGAGAGCTGCTGGACCGGGGCGAAGAAGAGGTCGATGTAGAGGAGGTAGGCGACGAGCGCGCCGGTGGTGAGGGTGCCGGCCTCGATCCGGTTGGCGCCGACGATCATGACGGCCGCGGCGGCGCCCGAGGACAGCAGGGTGACGAACGGGAAGTAGACCGAGATCAGCCACTGGCCGCGCACCCGCGCCTCCCGGTAGGCGTCGCCCCGCTCGGCGAACCGCGCGGCGCCGGACCGCTCCCGGCCGAAGGCCTGCACGATCCGCAGCCCGGCCACGGACTCCTGGAGGTCGGCGTTGACGACGCCGATCCGCTCGCGGGCCAGCTCGTACGCCTTCACGCTGGAGCGGCGGAACCAGTACGTGGCGACGGCGAGGAGCGGCAGGGTCGCGAAGACGACCAGGGCCAGCTGGAGGTCGAGGACCAGCAGCGCGACCATGATCCCGAAGAAGGTGACGACCGAGACGAAGGCGGTGACCAGGCCCGTCTGGAGGAAGCTCGACATGGCGTCGACGTCCGTCGTCATCCGGGTCATGATCCGGCCGGTCAGCTCGCGCTCGTAGTAGTCCAGGCCGAGCCGCTGGAGCTGGGCGAAGATCTTCAGGCGGAGCGCGTAGAGCACCCGCTCGCCGGTGCGGCCGGTCATCCGGGTCTCGGCGGTCTGCGCCGCCCACTGCACGAGGACGGTGACGAGGGCGAGCGCGGAGGCGGCCCAGACGGCGCCGACGGCGAGCCGGTTCACGCCCTCGTCGATGCCGTGCCGGATGAGGACCGGCAGGAGCAGGCCCGCGCCCGCGTCGAGCGCGACCAGGCCGAGGCTGATGAGGAGGGGGGTGCCGAAGCCGCGCAGCAGCCGGCGGAGCCCGTAGCCCGTCTCCGGCTGGACGGCCCGGGCCTCGTCGACGTCCGGGACGTCGGCGGCGGGCGGCAGGGCGGCGACGGCGGCGAGCAGCTCGGGGGTCGCCCCGGCCGCCTCGGCGTCGCGGTCGGGGGTCTCGTCCCGTACCCACAGGGCGGGGGTGATGCCGCGCTCGGCGTCGAACTCGGCGTCCAGCTCGGCCCGCAGTCCTTCGTCGTCCTCGGGGGCCGCCCCGGCCGTCTTCAGGGCGTGGCCGGGCGAGACGCCGCCCAGCTCGTCGGGGTCGGTGAGGAGCCGGCGGTAGAGCGCGGAGCGCTCCTGGAGCTCCTCGTGGGTGCCGAGGTCGGCGAGCCGGCCGCCGTCGAGGACGGCGATCCGGTCGGCGAGGTTGAGGGTGGAGCGGCGGTGCGCGATGAGCAGGGTCGTGCGGCCCGCCATGACGGCCTTGAGGGCCTCGTGGATCTCGTGCTCGACCTTGGCGTCGACGGCGGAGGTGGCGTCGTCGAGGACGAGCAGGCGGGGGTCGGTGAGGATCGCGCGGGCCAGGGCGACGCGCTGGCGCTGGCCGCCGGAGAGGGTGAGGCCGTGCTCGCCGACCTTGGTGGCGTAGCCGTCCGGCAGCTCGTCGATGAAGCGGTCGGCGCGGGCGGCCCGCGCGGCGGCCTCGACCTGCTCGTCGGTGGCGTCGGGGACGCCGTAGGCGATGTTGGCGCGGACGGTGTCGGAGAAGAGGAAGGAGTCCTCGGGGACCAGGCCGATCGCGGCCCGCAGCGACTCCAGGGTCAGCTCGCGGACGTCGTGGCCGCCGACGAGGACGGCGCCGCGGTCCACGTCGTAGAAGCGGGGCAGGAGGAGGGAGACGGTCGACTTGCCGGAGCCGGAGGAGCCGACGAGGGCGACGGTCTCGCCGGCCCGCAGCTCCAGCGAGAACCCGTCGAGGACGGGCTTCCCGCCCCCGTCGCCGCCGCCGTACCCGAAGGTGACGTCGTCGAACTCGACGGTGGCCGGCGCGTCGGCCGGCAGCTCCTTCGTGCCGTCCTCGATGACCGGCTCGGTGTCGATCAGCTCGGCGACCCGCTCCACGCCCGCGCGTGCCTGCTGGCCGACGGTGAGGACCATGGCGAGCATCCGGACCGGGCCGACGAGGGACGCCAGGTAGGCGGAGAAGGCGACGAAGGTGCCGAGGGTGATCTGCCCCTTGTAGGCGAGCCAGCCGCCGAGCGCGAGCACGGCGACCTGGCCGAGGGCGGGGACGGCCTGGAGGGCGGGGGTGTAGAGCGAGTTCAGCCGGATGGTCCGCAGCCGCGCGGCGAACAGCTTCCGCCCCGCCTCCCGGATCTTCCCGGTCTCCTGCTCCTCCTGCCCGAAGCCCTTCACGACCCGGACGCCGGTGACCGCCCCGTCGACGACCCCGGCGACGCCGGCGGCCTCCTGCTGGGCGGCCCAGGTGGCCGGGTGGAGCCGGGTGCGGCTGCGCTTGGCGATCCACCAGAGGGCGGGGGCGACGGCGAGGGCGACGAGGGTCAGCGGGATCGACAGCCAGGCCATCACGGCCAGCGAGATGAGGAAGAGCAGCACGTTCCCGATCGTCATCGGGAGCATGAAGAGCAGGCCCTGGATGAGCTGGAGGTCGCTGGTGGCGCGCCCGACGACCTGGCCCGTGGACAGCTCGTCCTGCCGCCGCCCGTCGAGCCGCAGGATCGTCCCGTACATGTCGTCCCGGAGGTCCCGCTGCACGTCGAGCGCGAGCCGCCCGCCGTAGTAGCGCCTGATGTACGTCAGCCCGTACACGAGCACGGCGGCGGCGAGCAGCAGCCCGGTCCACACGGCCAGGGACCGGGTCCCGGCCCCGATCACGTCGTCGATGATCACCTTGGTGATGAGCGGCACGAGCGCGAGCAGCGCCATGCCGGCCAGCGACGAGCCCAGGGCGAGCACGACGTCCGTCTTGTACCGCCAGGCGTACGACCACAGCCGCCGCGCCCACCCCTGTTCCCGCTCCGCCCCGGCCTGTTTCCGCCCCACCGCCGCCACGTGGCGCCTCCCGTTCCGTCCTGGTCTACCGGAAGGCGACAACGTGCCCGACGTGCGTTTTCATCCCGCCGCAGCAAACATCGGGCTGTGGTCCTAGGACCACTCGCAGCCGCACTCCACGGCGAGGAACGCCAGGGTGGCGGCGGTGCCGGCCGTGACGACGGCAGCGGTCGTCAGCCGGCCGGGGCGGCGGCGCCCCGGCCCCCGGAACAGTTCCACGGCCCCGTACCCGGTGAAGGCCACGAACAGCCCGGCGGCGGTGAGGGTGCCGGCCGGGCTCACGGAGTACCCCAGGGCCGCCAGGACCAGGACCCCGCCGACGACCGCCAGGAGCAGCAGACAGACCAGGGCTTCCAGGACCAGATCCCCCACGGTCTCCACCACGAACTCGCGGATGCCCTTCACGACCTTCACCACGACCCGCATGGACGTTCCCCCTTCGCCGACCGGTCTCGGAGAGGGAGACCCCGGCCGGGGGCGGAGGGTTGTCCACGCGCACGTGCCGGGTCAGAGGTGCGTCGGTTCGAACATCCTCAGGAGGGCGGGGAGGACGACCACCGAGGGGCCGGGGGTCGCGAGGGCCTTCGACAGGTCGGCCGTCAGGGTGTCGGGGGTGGTCAGGACGGCGGGGACGCCGAAGGACTCGGCGAGGGCGACGAAGTCGGGGCGGGCCAGCTCGGTGCCGGCGGGCTCGCCGTAGGCGTCCGTCATGTACGCGCGCAGGATGCCGTAGCCGCCGTCGTCGACGATCAGCCAGGTGACGTCGAAGCCGTACTGCTTCGCCGTCGCCAGTTCCGCGATCGAGTACATCGCGCCGCCGTCGCCGGAGACCGCGAGGACCGGGACCGTCGGGTCGGCGGCGGCCGCGCCGAGGGCGGCCGGGTAGGCGTAGCCGAGGCCGCCCGCGCCCTGCGCGGAGTGCATGGTGTTGGGGTGGCGGGCGTCGAAGGCGGACCACGCCCAGTAGGCGAGGATCGTCATGTCCCAGAAGCTGGGGGCGCGCGGCGGCAGCGCCTCGCGGACCGAGGCCACCAGCCGGTGCTCCAGGTCCAGGTCCTGGGCGGCCAGGCGGGCCGCGACCTCGTCCAGGACGGCGCGGACCCGGTCCGGGGCGGTGGGGTCGGTGCGGGGCTCCGTCGTCTCCAGGAGCGCCTGGAGCGCGAGCCGGGCGTCCGCGTGGATGCCGAGCGCCGGGTGGTTGGACTCCAGCTTGCCGGCGTCCGCCTCGATCTGGATCACCCGGCCGCGCGGGGCGAAGGTGTGGTAGTTCGAGGACAGCTCGCCGAGCCCGGAGCCGACGACGAGGAGGACGTCGGCGTCCTCCAGGAAGTCGGTGGTGTGCCGGTCCTCCAGCCAGGACTGGAGGGAGAGCGGGTGCTTCCACGGGAAGGCGCCCTTGCCGCCGAAGGTGGTGACCACGGGCGCGTCCAGCTTCTCGGCGAGGGCGCGGAGCTTGCCGGAGGCGTCGGAGCGGACGACCCCGCCGCCGGCGATGATCGCGGGGCGTTCGGCCGTCGAGAGGAGGTGCGCCGCCAGCGCGGTCAGTTCCGGGCGGGGGGCGACGTCCTCGGGCGTGGCGTCCATGGCCGTGACGACGGGGAGGATCGTCTCCGCGGTGAGCACGTCCTGCGGGATCTCGACCCAGACGGGGCCGTGCGGGGCGGTGAGCGCCGACTCCCAGGCGGCAGCGATCGCGGACGGGATCTGGGACTGCGTGCGGACCGTGTGGACGGACTTCACGACGTCCCGGAAGCTGGCCTGCTGGTCGCGCAGCTCGTGGAGGTAGCCGTGGCGGCCGCCGCCGAGCCCGGCGGCGGGGATCTGGCTGCCGAGGGCGAGGACCGGCGCGGAGGCGGCGGCGGCCTCCTGGAGCGCGGCGAGCGACATCAGGGCGCCGGGGCCGGTGGAGAGGAGGAGGGGGGCGGCCTCGCCGGTGATCCGGCCGTACGCGTCGGCGGCGAAGCCCGCGTTGTTCTCGGCGCGGAGGCCGACGTACCGCAGCGTGGAGCGGCGGAGGGCGTCGAACGTGCCCAGGGCGTGCTGGCCCGGGAGACCGAAGACCGTGGTGGCGCCGAGCCCGGTGAGGGTCTCGATGACGAGGTCGCCGCCGGTCCGCCCGGCGGGCGGGTTGAGGGCGGCCTCGGTCTGCGCGGGCGTCGGGCGCAGGACCAGGTCGTGGTCGTGGGTCATGTCGGGGTCCCTGGGCGTCGGGGTCGGTCGTACGCGGGGTGCCCGGCCGGGCCGGGCACCCCAGGGGATTATCGGCCCGCCGCGATCTGCCGGCTCATGATCGTGGTCAGCTCGTACGCCGTGTGCGAGGCGGCCACGGCCGTGATCTCGGCGTGGTCGTAGGCGGGGGCGACCTCGACGACGTCGGCGGAGACGAGGTTGCAGGAGGACAGGCCGCGGAGGATCTCCAGGAGCTCGCGGGAGGTCATGCCGCCCGCCTCGGGGGTGCCGGTGCCGGGGGCGTGGGCCGGGTCGAGGCAGTCGATGTCGATGGAGATGTAGAGCGGGCGGTCGCCGATGCGCTGGCGGAGCTGGTCGGCGACCTCGTCGGCGCCGCGGCGGTAGACGTCCGCCGAGGTGACGATGCCGAAGCCCATCTTCTCGTCGTCGGTCAGGTCCTGCTTGCCGTACAGCGGGCCGCGGGTGCCGACGTGGGAGAGCGCGGAGGTGTCGAGGATGCCCTCCTCGACGGCCCGGCGGAACGGCGTGCCGTGGGTGTACTCGGCGCCGAAGTAGGTGTCCCAGGTGTCGAGGTGGGCGTCGAAGTGGAGCAGGGCGACGGGGCCGTGCTTCTTGGCGACCGAGCGGAGCAGCGGGAGGGCGACGGTGTGGTCGCCGCCGAGGGTCATCATGCGGGCGCCGGTGGCGAGGAGGTCGTCGGCGGCGGCCTCGATGGTCTCGACGGCCTCGTTGATGTTGAACGGGTTGGCGGCGATGTCGCCGGCGTCCGCGACCTGGGCGAGGGCGAACGGGGAGGCGTCCTGCGCCGGGTTGTAGGGGCGCAGCAGACGGGAGGCCTCGCGGATGGCGTTGCCGCCGAAGCGGGCGCCGGGGCGGTAGGAGACGCCGCTGTCGAAGGGGATGCCGACCACGGCGACGTCGGCGGTGCCGACCTCGTCGAGCCGCGGCAGCCGGGCGAACGTCGCGGGGCCGGCGTACCGCGGGACGCGGGACGAGTCGATCGGGCCGCGCGGGGTGTTCTGGTCGCTGCTCATGGGTCGGTGCCTCCTGGGCTGTCGTCGGGGTCCGGCTCGACCGTAAGTCGCCCGAAAGCCACATTGAAGTGTACGTTTCCTCCACTTCCAGGGCCTGGAACGGACGAAGGGACCATGCCCGTGACGTTCTCGGAGCCGAGCGCCACCCCCCCGACGCCGCCGGTGCCGCTCGCCGCGCTGCTCGGCCGCCGGGAGCTGGGCCTGCGGCTGCTCGCCGGCCCGGACGGGGTCGCGCTGCACTGGGTGCACACCTCGGAGATGGCCGACCCGTACCCGTACCTGCTCGGCGGCGAGCTGCTGCTGACGGCGGGCGTGCAGCTGGCGGATCCGGCGCGGTTCGTGGAGCGGGTGGTGGAGGCGGGCGCGGCGGCGCTCGGCTTCGGGGTGACGCCGGTGTACGACACGGTGCCGGCGGAGCTGGTGGAGGCGTGCGCGCGGCACGGGCTGCCGCTGATCGAGGTGCCGCCGCGGACGCCGTTCACGGCGGTGGCGCGGGCGCTGTGGCGGCTGATGGCGGAGGCCAGGCTGTACGAGCTGCGCCGGGTGACGGAGGCGCAGCAGTCGCTGGCGGCGGCGGCCGCCCGCCCGGCCCCGGTCCCCGCGGTGCTGGGCGCGCTGGCGTCCCGGCTGGGCGGCCGGGCGGTGCTGTACGGCGCGGACGGCACGGAGTCGGCGGCGGCCGGCCGGGAGCTGCCGCCGGAGGCGGAGCGGGTCCTGGCGGACCTCGCGGGGGTGGTCGGCCCCCGGCCGGGCGGGCCGGCGTCGGCGAGCGGCGAGGGCGGCGGGCTGCGGCTCGCGGCGTACGCGCTGGGCGGCGGCGACGGGCTCGCCCTGGGGGTGGCGACGGAGCGGCGCGACCCCGGCGACCACACGGTCGCCGGGGTCGCGGTGGTGCTGCTGTCCCTGCTGACGGCCCCGCACCGGGCCGGCGACGCGTCGGCGCGGGACGGGGCGCTGACCCGGCTGCTGCTGGGCGCCCCGGCGGCGGAGGCGGCCGCCGCCCTCTCCCCCGGCCCGTGGACGGTGGTGCGCGCCCGGGGCGGCGACGGCACCCCCTTCGCGGCGGCGGCGCTGGCGGCGGCGCTGGGCACGGAGCTGGTGGACGCGGGTCCCCCGGTACGGCTCCTGCTGCCGCCGGGCTCGGCGGCGACGGCCCAGCCGGGCTGGACGCTCGGGGTGAGCGCCCCCGCCGGACCGTCCGGCCTCCCTGCGGCCGACGCCCAGGCGGCCCGGGCCCTGCGGCGGGCGGAGGCGACCCGGACGCCCCTGGTGCGCCACCGCGCGGACGGCGGCCTGGCCGGGCTCGTCGACCCGGCCGAGGCCGCCGCCCACTCCCGCGCGCTGCTCGCCCCCCTCAGCGAGCCGCAGGCCGAGACCCTGCGCACCTGGCTGTCCCTGCACGGCAGCTGGGACCGCACCGCCACCGCCCTGGGCGTCCACCGCAACACGGTCCGCCAGCGGATCGCCCGCTGCGCGGTCCTCCTCGGCCGCGACCTGGACGACGCGGACGTGCGGATGGAGCTGTGGTTCGCGCTCCGGTGAGGCCGGGGCTCACCAGAGCTTGTTGACGGCCGTCTTCGTGGTGGTGCGGAAGGCGGTCAGCGGGGCGTCCGCGAGGTCGCCCATCTGGCCCCAGCGGACGTAGGTGACGGTGCGGCCGTCGCGGCCGACGGAGAAGAGGTGGATGTCGGTGTTGCCGACCTGCGGGTCGGCGGTGTCGAGGCTGTAGACCCAGGCGCCCTCCTCCACGGCGAGCTTGCCGTGGTAGGCGCTGACGGCTTCCAGGCCCGGGTTCTGCTGCTCCAGGAGGGGGCCGCAGCCGGCGATCGCCTTGCGGAGGGTGTCGACCAGCTTCACGGCGTCGGCCTCGGTGCGGGTGACGTGGGTGATCTGGACGCCGTTGGTGTCGAGCTCGGTGCTGAACTCGCGGTAGCGGGTGTTCTGCGCCGGGATCTTGTACGGGGCGCAGAGGGCGCCGCCGTTCTCCGGCACGCCCGTGAAGACCGGGGTGGCGGTCCACGGCGTCGACGACGCCGGCATCTGGGAGGCGGAGAGGAAGGCGGGCTGGGCGACGGCCTGCGCCGGGGCGGCGGCGAGGGCGGCGAGGCCCAGGGCGGCGGCGGTGGCGGCGAGCGTGGTGCGGAGCCTGTTCATGGTGGTGGATCCCCCGTGGGTCGTTCGGTCAGTGCTCCACCAGCGTGGGGCCACCGCCCGCCCCGGGCAACGGCGACGCGCCCGTCGGCCGTCCCGGAACCATTCCACCCCTGCTGACGTGCAAGGACGTGAGGGCGTGGGACGCAGGGTCGAGGGGGACGGGATGCCGAAGGACGCCGCCGTGGAGGAGTTCGCGGCGCTGGTGCGCGCGCTGAAGGCGCGGGACGGGCGGAGTTTCGAGGCGCTCGGGCGGCGGCTGAACGTGAGCGCGTCCACCCTGCACCGGTACTGCTCCGGCGCGACCGTCCCGGAGGACTTCGCCGTGGTCGCCCGGCTGGCCGCGCTCTGCGGAGCGGACGAGGAGGAGCGGCGGGCCCTGGAGGCCGCGTGGGGCCGGGCGGACGGCACCCGGCGCCCGCCGTCGCCCGCGCCCACGTCCACGCCCACGCCGGAACGGGACGCGGGGGCCGGGCCGAACGCGGGGGCCGGGCCGGACGCGGAGCCCGGACCGGACGCGGAGCCCGGACCGGACGGGACGCCGGAGCCCGCGTCCGGGCCCGAGCCCGCGTCCGCCTTCGAGCCCGCGTCCACCTCCGCCTTCGAACCCGCGCCCGAGCTGGAGCCCGTGCACGCGCGCGTGCCGGGCCTCCCGTCCGGGCGGGGGCGCCGTCGGTGGGGGTGGGCGGGCCTGGCCGGCGGGGCGGCGGCGGTCGTGGCGGCGGTGACGCTCGGAGTCGTACTCCTTCCCGGGAAGGGGCGGGAGCCGCAGGCCCCGCCGCCTCCGCCGCTGACGTGGACGGTCGCCTCGCACCTCTGGAAGGACGGGTGCGGGCACACCTACCTCGCCGAACGGACTCCCCCTCCCCCGCCGGAGGCGGCCGACGCGCGGAGCTGGGCGGTGGCCCAGGGGGCCGTGCACGGCGGGGAGACGCTGGTGCGGGTGTCGGTGCAGGGGAAGGGGGCGGCGGCGGTGGTGCTCCAGGGGCTGCACGTGCGGGTGGTGGAGCGGGGCGCGCCGCTGCCGTGGGCGGGGTACCGGATGGACGAGGGGTGCGGCGGGGCGGTGACCCCGCGCCGTTTCGAGGCGGACCTGGACCGGCCGCGGCCGGTGGCGCGGGCGCTGGACGGGTACGACGCCTCCGGCGAGGAGGGCCGGACGCTCCCGGCGGTCTCCTTCCCGTACGCGGTCACCGCCGCCGAGCCGGAGGAGCTGCTGGTCTCGGCGCGGACGGCGAAGTGCGACTGCCGCTGGTACCTGGAGCTGGAGTGGAGCTCGGAGGGGCGGCGGGGGACGGTGCGGATCGGGGACGAGGAGGGGGCACCCTTCCGGACGAGCGGGGTGGCGGGAGGGCCGGTCTACGGGTACGACTCGGCTGGACGGGCCTGGATCACAGGCGAGGAGTCTGGACAGGGCGGGTGACCGCTGGGTAACTTCGGAGACGACAGGCTGAGCAAGCGCTTAGACAATGGCCCGCACCCCGGAGGAGTCGCACCGTGCGCCGTACCGTATTCAACGAGGACCACGAGGCGTTCCGGGAGACCATCCGGGCCTTCATCGAGGCCGAGGTCGTGCCCGTCTACGACGAGTGGTTCGCGGCCGGCCAGGCGCCGCGCGACTTCTACTACAAGCTCGGCGAGCTGGGCGTCTTCGGCATCAACGTGCCGGAGGAGTTCGGCGGCGCCGGTCTCGACACCCACAAGTTCGAGGCCGTCCTCTACGAGGAGACCTCCCGCGCCGGCGTGCAGTTCGGCGGCTCCGGCGTGCACGTGCTGCTCGCCCTGCCGTACATCAAGATGCTCGCCACCGAGGACCAGAAGAAGCGCTACCTGCCGAAGTTCGTCTCCGGCGAGGAGATGTGGGCCCTCGCGATGACCGAGCCGGGCACCGGCTCCGACGTCGCGGGCATGAAGACCACCGCCAAGCTCTCCGAGGACGGCACCCACTACGTCCTCAACGGCGCCAAGACCTTCATCACCGGCGGCGTCCACGCCGACCGCGTGATCGTCTGCGCCCGCACCTCGGCCCCGTCGGCCGAGGACCGCCGCCACGGCATCTCCCTCTTCGCCGTGGACACCAAGTCCGAGGGCTACTCGATCGGCCGCAAGCTCGACAAGCTCGGCCTGAAGACCTCCGACACCGCCGAGCTCGCGTTCGTCGACGTCAAGGTCCCCGTCGAGGACCTGCTCGGCGAGGAGAACAAGGGCTTCTACTACCTCGGCCACAACCTCGCCTCCGAGCGCTGGGGCATCGCCTTCGGCGCCTACGCCCAGGCCAAGGCCGCGGTCCGCTTCGCCCAGCAGTACGTGCAGGAGCGCACCGTCTTCGGCAAGCCGGTCGCCCACTTCCAGAACACCAAGTTCGAGCTGGCCGCCTGCCAGGCCGAGGTCGACGCCGCCGAGGCCGTCGCCGACCGCGCCCTGGAGGCCCTGGACGCGGGCGAGCTGACCCCGGCCGAGGCCGCGAGCGCCAAGCTCTTCTGCACCGAGGTCGCCCACCGCGTCATCGACCGCTGCCTCCAGCTGCACGGCGGCTACGGCTACATGAACGAGTACCCGATCGCCCGCCTGTACGCGGACAACCGCGTCAACCGCATCTACGGCGGCACCAGCGAGATCATGAAGTCGATCATCGCGAAGAGCATGGGCCTGTAAGTGCCCGAAGCACCTTCCGCACTGGATGGCCTGCTCGACCTGCTCGACCTGGAGCGGATCGAGCAGGACATCTTCCGGGGACAGTCCCGGTCCGCGATCGTCCCCCGCGTCTTCGGCGGCCAGGTGGCCGCCCAGGCGCTGGTGGCGGCGGGCCGGACCGTCCCCGCGGACCGTCTCGCCCACTCGCTCCACGCCTACTTCCTGGTCGCGGGCGACCCGGGCGCGCCGATCGTCTACGAGGTCGACCGGATCCGGGACGGACGGTCCTTCACCACCCGCCGGGTCGTCGCGGTCCAGCACGGCCGGCCGATCTTCCACCTCTCCGCCTCCTTCCAGGCGTACGAGGAGGGGCTCGACCACCAGGCGGAGATGCCGGCCGCGCCGGACCCCGAGTCGCTGCCGGCCCCGGCCGAGATGCTCCCCCGGCACCTGCCCCGGGAGATCGCGGACCGGCTCGTCGAGGCCCGCGCCGCCGTCGACCTGCGGTACGCCGACACCCCGCCCTGGGGATCCGTCGGGGAGCCGCGCGAGCCGCGCTCGCAGGTCTGGTTCCGCACCAACGGCAAGCTGGCCGACGACCCCCTGCTGCACGTCGTCCTCGCCACCTACGTCTCCGACATGACGCTGCTCGACTCGGTGCTGCTCGCCCACGGGCGGGGCGGCTGGGCCGTCGGCGACGTGGTCGGCGCCTCGCTCGACCACGCCATGTGGTTCCACCGGCCCTTCCGGGCCGACGAGTGGCTGCTCTACGACCAGGAGTCGCCGTCCTCGTCCGGCGGGCGCGGCCTCGGACAGGCCAGGATCTGGACCCGGGACGGACGTCTGGCGATCTCCGTCATCCAGGAGGGTGTCGTTCGCGTCCCGCGCTGACGACCGGACATACCGTCCGGTCATGGCTGACAACGGCGAGAGCACCGTCACCGTGATCGTGGCGGCGGGCGCGAACCTCGGGATCGCGGTCGCCAAGGCCGTCGCGGGCGTCATCAGCGGATCGAGCGCGATGCTGTCGGAGGCCGCCCACTCGGTCGCCGACACCGTCACCGAGGTCATGCTGCTCACCGCGCTCAAGCGGAGCGAGAAGCCCGCCGACGAGGACCATCCGGTCGGGTACGCGGGCGAGCGGTACGTGTGGGCGATGCTCGCCGCCGTCGCCACCTTCGTCGGCGGCGCCGTCTTCTCGGTCTACGACGGCGTCCACACCCTCACCCACGGCGAGGAGCTCGGCGACCCGCTGGTCTCCTACGTCGTGCTCGGCGTCTCCTTCGTCCTGGAGGCCTTCTCCCTGCGGACCGGCATCAGACAGGTGAAGGCGGAGGCGGAGCGGATGCGGGCGCCCTTCGCCGCGTACCTGCGGCTCACCCCCGACACCACCGTCAAGGCGGTCGTCATGGAGGACTCCGCCGCCCTCGCCGGCCTGATGCTCGCCGCCGGCGGCCTCCTCGGCGGCCAGATCACCGGCTCCGGCGTCTGGGACGGCGTCGCCTCGATCCTCATCGGCTGCCTGCTCGTGTACGTGGCCTGGGTCCTGGGACGGGCCAACGCCCAGCTCCTCATCGGCCGCCCGCTGCCGCGCGCGATGCGGACGGAGGTGCGCGACGAGCTGCTCGGCGTCGCGCACGTGGTGGACGTCCTGGACCTGATCACCCTGATCCAGGGCCCCGGCGAGGTCCTGATCGCCGCGAAGGTCGACTTCCGGGACGTGGTGACGGCCGGCGAGGTGGAGCGGGCCTGCGAGCAGGCGGAGGCGCGGCTGCGGGCCCGCTTCCCCTCGGTGCGCCGGGTCTACCTGGACCCGACGCCGGGCCCGTCCCGGCCGGGCGGCCCGTCCTAGCCGAGCAGCCCGGCGGCGTTGAGCAGGTACGCGGTCATCGGCTCGTAGAAGCGCGGGTCCACGACGTGGTCGTCCAGCGGGACGGTGACCTTCATCGTCCCCTCCGCCTCGGCGACGAAGAGCGCCGGGTCGTTGCAGTCCGCGTAGCCGACGGAGTCGATGCCGCGCTGCGCGGCGCGGCCGGCCCAGCCGTGGTCGGCGACGACGAGGTCGGGCACGGCCTCGCCGAGCAGGGAGAGGGCGTCGAGGACCGCGTTCATCGGCTCCGGGGAGTGGGTGTGCCAGAGGCTGGCCCCCCGCTCGAAGACGGCGACGTCCGCGAACTGCACGACGTACCCCTCGTCGGCGGTCAGCCCGCCCGGGATCCGCACGATGTCGCAGCCCTGTGCCCGCAGGGCGGCGGCGACCCGGCTGTGCGCGTCGATCAGCGCGCCCGGGTGCCCGGTCGCGAAGAGCACCCGCTGCCGGCCCGCGGCGGCCTCCTTGAGGCGGGCCGCCATCCGGTCCAGGGCGTCGACGGTCAGCTCGGGGTCGATGGTGTCCTGGCCGGCGCGGTGGGCCGGGTCGTCGACGACCCCGCAGCGCTCGGCCATCACGGCCAGCACGTCCTGCTCGTCCGTCCACCGGTCGCCGAGCTCCAGGCCGAGCCAGTAGTGCCGGTCGCCGTTGGCGAGCTTCCGGTAGTGGTCCAGGTTGTTCTCGCGGGGCGTGGCGACGTCCCCCGCGATGCGGCTGCGGAGGAGGTGCTCGACGAGGGCGTCACGGCTGAGTATCGGCATGCGCCACATTCTGCCGCGCCCGCTCCCCCGCCGGGGCGGTGTCTCAGGGGGCCGGGGCGTCCAGGGCGCCGAGCGCGCCGTGGGCCAGGTTCCTCAGGAGGTGTTCGAGGGCGGGGCGGGCCAGCGGGGTGCGCAGGTGGGGGGTGGAGTTGAGGAGGCCGAAGACGGCGTGGACCGCGGCCCTGGCCTCGGGCTCGCCCGCGGCCGGGTGGAGGGCGCGGACGACCTCCACCCACAGTTCGACGTACTGGCGCTGGAGCTGGCGGACCCGCTTGCGGTCCTCGTCCCTGAGGCGGTCGAGCTCGCGGTCGTGGAGGGTGATCAGCGGGCGGTCGTCGAGGGCGAAGTCGATGTGGCCGTCGACGAGGGCGGTCAGCAGGGCCGCCGGGTCGCCGTCCGCCTCCGCGGCCCGCAGCCGTCCGCCGGCGAGCAGCCGCTCGCTGATGCCGACGAGCAGCTCCGCGAGCATGGCGTCCTTGCCGGGGAAGTGGCGGTAGAGGCCGGGGCCGCTGATGCCGACGGCGGCTCCTATCTCGTCGACGCCGACGCCGTGGAACCCGCGCTCGGCGAAGAGGCGGGCGGCCTCTTTGAGGATCTGCTCGCGGCGGGTCGGCGCGTCCGTCCGCGTCGGGCTCGTGGTCATGCCTCCAATCCTAGACAACGCGGTTAGCGCTCGTTAACCTGAGCGGCGTACGTTAACGCTCATTAACCGGACAAGGGAGATCGGTCGATGCAGCAGGCACCTGTGCTGTCGAGTGCGGCGGATCCCGCCTCGGCCGCCTGGCGGGCCAACGAGGCGGCGCACCAGGAGCTCTCCGAGGCCCTGCGCGCCAAGCTGGCCGAGGCCGCGCTCGGGGGCGGTGAGAAGTCCCGCGCCCGGCACACCGCGCGCGGGAAGCTGCTGCCGCGCGACCGGGTGGACACCCTCCTGGACCCGGGCTCGCCCTTCCTGGAGCTGGCGCCGCTCGCGGCGAACGGGATGTACGGCGACCAGGCCCCGGCCGCCGGCGTGATCGCGGGCATCGGGCGGGTCTCCGGCCGCGAGTGCGTGATCGTCGCCAACGACGCCACGGTCAAGGGCGGCACCTACTACCCGATGACCGTGAAGAAGCACCTGCGGGCGCAGGAGGTGGCGCTCGACAACCGCCTCCCCTGCCTCTACCTCGTCGACTCCGGCGGCGCCTTCCTGCCCATGCAGGACGAGGTCTTCCCGGACCGCGAGCACTTCGGCCGGATCTTCTACAACCAGGCACGCATGTCGGGCGCCGGCATCCCGCAGATCGCGGCCGTCATGGGCTCCTGCACGGCCGGCGGCGCGTACGTCCCGGCGATGAGCGACGAGGCCGTGATCGTCCGCGACCAGGGCACGATCTTCCTCGGCGGGCCGCCGCTGGTGAAGGCCGCCACCGGCGAGGTCGTCACCGCGGAGGAGCTGGGCGGCGGCGAGGTCCACTCCCGCGTCTCCGGCGTCACCGACCACCTCGCGGAGGACGACGCGCACGCCCTGCGGATCGTCCGGAACATCGTGGCGACCCTGCCCGAGCGGGGCCCGCTGCCGTGGAAGGTCGAGCCCGTAGAGGAGCCGAAGGTCGACCCGTACGGGCTGTACGGCGCCGTCCCGGTCGACTCCCGCACCCCGTACGACGTGCGCGAGGTCATCGCCCGCGTGGTGGACGGCTCGCGCTTCCAGGAGTTCAAGTCCGAGTACGGCCAGACGCTGGTCACCGGCTTCGCCCGGATCCACGGCCACCCGGTCGGCATCGTCGCCAACAACGGCATCCTGTTCGCCGAGTCCGCCCAGAAGGGCGCGCACTTCATCGAGCTGTGCGACCAGCGCGGCATCCCGCTGGTCTTCCTCCAGAACATCACCGGCTTCATGGTCGGCAAGGCGTACGAGCACGGCGGCATCGCCAAGCACGGCGCCAAGATGGTGACGGCCGTGGCCACCACGCGCGTGCCGAAGCTGACGGTCGTCGTCGGCGGCTCCTTCGGCGCCGGCAACTACTCGATGTGCGGCCGGGCCTACTCCCCCCGCTTCCTGTGGATGTGGCCCAACGCCAAGATCTCCGTCATGGGCGGCGAGCAGGCCGCCTCGGTCCTCGCCACGGTCAAGCGCGACCAGCTCGGGGACGCCTGGAGCGCCGAGGAGGAGGAGTCCTTCAAGGCGCCGATCCGCGAGCAGTACGAGACCCAGGGCAGCGCCTACTACGCGACCGCCCGCCTCTGGGACGACGGCGTGATCGACCCGCTGGAGACCCGGCAGGTGCTGGGTCTCGCGCTGACCGCCTGTGCCAACGCGCCCCTGGGTGACCCCCAGTTCGGCGTCTTCCGGATGTGAGGACCCTGACGATGCAGCAGATGTTCGACACCGTCCTCGTCGCCAACCGGGGCGAGATCGCGGTCCGCGTCATCCGCACCCTGCGGGCGCTCGGCGTCCGCTCGGTCGCGGTGTACAGCGACGCCGACGCCGACGCCCGGCACGTGCGGGAGGCGGACACGGCGGTACGGATCGGGCCCGCGCCGGCCTCGGAGTCGTACCTCTCCGTCCCCGCCCTGCTCGACGCGGCCCGCCGCACCAGCGCGCAGGCCGTCCACCCCGGCTACGGCTTCCTCGCGGAGAACGCGGCCTTCGCGCGCGCCTGCGCCGAGGCGGGGCTCGTCTTCATCGGCCCCTCCGCCGAGGCGATCGCGCTGATGGGCGACAAGATCCGGGCGAAGGAGACCGTGAAGGCGGCCGGGGTGCCGGTCGTGCCGGGCGACGCCGACCCCCGGGTGGCCGAGGCCGCCCGCGAGATGGGCCCGCCCGTCCTGCTGAAGCCCAGCGCGGGCGGCGGCGGCAAGGGCATGCGCCTGGTGCGGGACCTGGCGGTCCTGGACGACGAGATCGCGGCGGCCCGCCGCGAGGCGCGGGCCTCCTTCGGCGACGACACGCTCCTCGTCGAGCGGTGGATCGACCGGCCCCGGCACATCGAGATCCAGGTCCTGGCGGACGCCCACGGGAACGTGGTGCACCTCGGCGAGCGCGAGTGCTCGCTCCAGCGCCGCCACCAGAAGATCATCGAGGAGGCCCCGAGCGTCCTCCTCGACGGGGCGACCCGGGCGGCGATGGGCGCGGCGGCCGTGGAGGCCGCCCGGTCCTGCGGCTACGTCGGCGCGGGCACGGTCGAGTTCATCGTCCCGGGCGGCGACCCGTCCCAGTACTACTTCATGGAGATGAACACCCGCCTCCAGGTCGAGCACCCGGTCACGGAACTGGTCACCGGCCTGGACCTGGTGGAGTGGCAGCTGCGGGTGGCGGCCGGCGAGCCGCTCTCCTTCGGCCAGGACGACGTCCGCCTCGACGGGTGGGCGGTCGAGGCCCGGATCTGCGCCGAGGACCCCTCCCGCGGCTTCCTGCCGTCCGGCGGCACGGTCCTCGCGCTGCACGAGCCCGCGGGCGACGGCGTGCGCACCGACTCCGGGCTCCTGGAGGGCTCCGAGGTCTCCTCCCTCTACGACCCGATGCTGTCGAAGGTCATCGTCCACGCGAAGGACCGCCCGACGGCCCTGCGCAAGCTCCGCGCGGCCCTGGCGGAGCTCACCACCCTCGGCGTCCCCACCAACGCGGGCTTCCTGCGCAGGCTCCTCGCCCACCCGGACGTGGTCTCGGGCGCGATGGACACCGGCCTGGTGGAGCGGGACGCGGAGAGCCTGGTCCCGGCCGGCGTGCCGGACGAGGTGTACGCGGCGGCCGCGGCCGTCCGGAGCGCGGGGCTCGCGGCCGAACCGCGCGGCGGCTGGACGGACCCCTTCGACGTGCCGAGCGGCTGGCGCCTCGGCGGCACGCCGAAGCCGCTCGCCTTCCCCCTCCGGGCGGCGGGACTCGAACCCGTCACGGTCGGGGCACCCGGCGGCGCGCGCGTGACGGACCGCTCGGTCACCGTCACCGTCGACGGCGTCACCCACGCCTTCCGCCGGGCCGGCGCCTGGCTCGGCCGGGACGGCGACTCCTGGCACGTCGTGGACCACGACCCGGTGGCCGCCGCGCTCTCCGGCGCCCGGCACGGCGGGGCGGACACCCTCGCCGCGCCGATGCCCGGCACCGTCACCGTGGTGAAGGTGGCGGTCGGGGACGAGGTGGAGGCGGGACAGAGCCTGCTCGTCGTCGAGGCGATGAAGATGGAGCACGTCATCTCCGCCCCGCACGCCGGCACCGTCACCGAACTGGACGTCACGCCCGGCACGACCGTCGCCATGGACCAGGTCCTGGCCGTCGTCACCCCCCGCGAGGAGGCCCCGGAATGACCGGCCTGCCCATGACCGTCCCCGACCCCTCCCTGCCCGCCCGGGTCCGGATCCACGAGGTCGGCCCCCGGGACGGACTGCAGAACGAGAAGACGGCCGTCCCGACCGGGGTGAAGGCGGAGTTCATCCGCCGGCTCGCCGCCGCCGGGCTCTCCACCGTCGAGGCGACCAGCTTCGTGCACCCGAAGTGGGTGCCCCAGCTGGCCGACGCCGAGACGCTGTTCCCGCTCGTCAACGGCCTTCCCGTACGCCTCCCGGTCCTGGTGCCGAACGAGCGCGGACTCGACCGGGCGCTCGCCCTCGGCGCCCGCGAGGTCGCCGTCTTCGCCTCCGCCACCGAGTCCTTCGCGAAGGCCAACCTCAACCGGACCGTCGACGAGGCGCTCGCCATGTTCGAGCCGGTCGTCATCCGGGCCATAGAGGCCGGCCTCAAGGTCCGCGGCTACCTGTCGATGTGCTTCGGCGACCCCTGGGAGGGCGCCGTCCCCGTGGGGCAGGTCGTCCGCGTCACCAAGGCGCTCGCCGACATGGGCTGCGACGAGCTGAGCCTCGGCGACACCATCGGCGTCGCCACCCCCGGGCACGTACAGGCGCTCCTGACGGCCCTGAACGGGGCCGGGGTCCCCACCTCCCGCCTCGCCGTGCACTTCCACGACACCTACGGGCAGGCGCTCTCCAACACGCTGGCCGCGCTGCGGCACGGCGTGACCACCGTGGACGCCTCCGCGGGCGGCCTCGGCGGCTGCCCCTACGCCAAGTCCGCCACCGGCAACCTCGCCACCGAGGACCTGGTGTGGATGCTCGACGGCCTCGGCATCGAGACCGGGGTCGACCTGGCCGCCCTCACCGCCACGAGCGGGTGGATGGCCGAACAGCTGGGCCGCCCGAGCCCGTCCCGTACCGTCCGCGCCCTCTCCCACAAGGAGTGACGAAAGACATGTCCCTCGACCACCGGCTCTCCGCGGAGCACGAGGAACTGCGCCGCACCGTCGAACAGTTCGCCCACGACGTGGTGGCGCCGAAGATCGGCGACTACTACGAGCGGCACGAGTTCCCGTACGAGATCGTCGCCGAGATGGGCCGGATGGGCCTCTTCGGCCTGCCCTTCCCCGAGGAGTACGGCGGCATGGGCGGCGACTACCTCGCCCTCGGCATCGCCCTGGAGGAGCTGGCCCGCGTCGACTCCTCCGTCGCGATCACCCTGGAGGCGGGCGTCTCGCTCGGCGCCATGCCGCTGCACCTCTTCGGCACCGAGGAGCAGAAGCGCGCCTGGCTGCCGAAGCTGTGCGCGGGCGAGATGCTCGGCGCCTTCGGCCTGACCGAGCCGGGCGCCGGCTCGGACGCGGGCGGCACCCGCACGACGGCGGTCCGCGACGGCGACCAGTGGGTCGTCAACGGCTCGAAGTGCTTCATCACCAACTCCGGCACGGACATCACCGGCCTGGTGACGGTCACCGCGGTCACCGGCCGCAAGCCCGACGGCCGCCCGCTGATCTCCTCGATCATCGTCCCCTCCGGGACCCCCGGCTTCACCGTCGCCGCCCCCTACTCCAAGGTCGGCTGGAACGCCTCGGACACCCGCGAGCTCTCCTTCGACGACGTCCGCGTCCCGGTGGAGAACCTCCTCGGCGAGGAGGGCCGCGGCTACGCCCAGTTCCTCCGGATCCTCGACGAGGGCCGCGTCGCCATCGCCGCGCTGGCCACGGGCCTCGCCCAGGGCTGTGTCGACGAGTCGGTGAAGTACGCGAAGGAACGCCACGCCTTCGGCCGCGCGATCGGCGACAACCAGGCCATCCAGTTCAAGATCGCCGACATGGAGACGCGCGCCCACATGGCCCGCATCGGCTGGCGCGACGCCGCCTCCCGCCTGGTCCTGGGCGAGCCCTTCAAGAAGGAGGCGGCGATCGCGAAGCTGTACTCCTCCACGGTGGCCGTCGACAACGCCCGCGAGGCCACCCAGATCCACGGCGGCTACGGCTTCATGAACGAGTACCCGGTGGCCCGCATGTGGCGCGACTCCAAGATCCTGGAGATCGGCGAGGGCACCAGCGAGGTCCAGCGCATGCTGATCGCCCGCGAGCTGGGCTTCTCCTCGTAGCGGGGCCCGGACAGATGTGAGCCCCGGCGGAGGACCGTACTCCGCCGGGGCTCACACCGGTTCAGGGGGTCAGGCGAACCGCGCGATCGGGTTCACCAGGTCGCCGACGAGCTGGAGGGCGCCCGAGGGGTCCGCCAGGTCGACCATCTGCTTGTTGTTGCGCAGCTGGAGGCGGTTGAGCGCGGAGAGCGCGAAGGTCTCCGCGAACATGTCGTACTGCGCGAAGCGGTCCGCCAGTTCCGGCTTCGACTCCTGGTAGCCCTTCACGCACTCCGCGACCGTCCGCCAGAAGACGTCCTCGCCGACGACGCCCTCCGCCGCCAGGGTCGCCCCCAGGAAGCGGAAGAAGCAGTCGAAGACGTCCGTGAAGACGGACAGCAGCTTCATGTCCTCGGGGACGTCGGCGCGGATCCGCTCCACCGCCGGCGGCAGGACCGCGTGCGGGTCCATGACGCAGATCTCCTCGGCGATGTCCTTGAAGATCGCCCGGTCGACCGCGCCCCGCTCGTCCAGGACCAGGATCACGTTCTCGCCGTGCGGCATGTAGACCAGGTCATAGGCGTAGAAGCAGTGCAGGACCGGCAGGAGGTACGCGTCGAGGTACTTCCGCAGCCAGGCCTCCGGCGCCAGGCCGGACTGCTCGACCAGCGCGCCCGCGAAGGACGCGCCCGCGTGGTCGACGTGCAGCAGCGAGGCCATCGTCGCGAGCCGCTCGCCCCCGGCCAGCCGCTCCACCGGCGACTCGCGCCACAGCGCGGCCAGCATCTTGCGGTAGGGCGAGTAGCGGTCGGTGGCGGCCTCGTACTCCAGGTGCCGGTAGCCGGCCGCCGCCCGCTCGCGGATGATCGAGAAGCGGGCCGCCTTGAGGACGGAGTCCGACTCGATCAGCTGCGCCAGCCAGTCGTTGATGGCCGGCGTGGCCTCCATGTAGGCGGCCGAGAGGCCGCGCATGAAGCCCATGTTGAGGACCGACAGGGCGGTCTTCACGTAGTGCTTGGCCGGGTCGGCGGTGTTGAAGAAGGTACGGATCGACTGCTGCGCCAGGTAGGCGTCCTCGCCCTCGCCGAGGTACACCAGGCGCTGCTGCGCGACCTCGGCGGCGAAGGTCACCGACAGCTTGTTCCACCACTGCCAGGGGTGGGCCGGCATGAGGAGGTAGTCGGCCGGGTCCAGGCCGCGCGCGGTGAGGATCCCGGCGAAGCGGTCCACGGCCGCGTCGCCGAGCTCGGCGCGGATGAAGGTCTCGTACTCGATGCCCGCGCCGGCCGTGAAGGCGGCCCGGTCGCGGCGGGCGGCCAGCCACACGAGGTGGATGGGGCTCGCGGCCTCGGGGGCGTAGGCGCGGTACTCGTCGACGCCGAAGCCGAGGCGGCCGTTGTTGGCGACGAAGCAGGGGTGGCCCTCGGTCATCCCGGTCTCGACGGCCTGGAAGTCCGCGCGGGCCAGCTCGGCGGCGGGCACCTGCGGCTTGGTCGCCTTGTAGGCGGTGCCGGCCAGGGTGGAGGAGATCTCCTCCAGGTAGACGGGGAGGATCTCGTCGCTCAGGCCGAGCGCGCCGCGCAGTTCGGTGATGAACTGGAGGGCGTCCAGCGGCAGCTGCTCGTCGCCGCGGTGCCGGCTGATCGACTCGGGGTAGACCTGCCAGTGGTCGAGGGCGAAGCGGTCCGCCGTGAAGCGGTACTCGGTGGCGCCGTCGTCGGCGATCACCCGGTAGCGGGACTCGCCCAGCTCCTGCGGGTCGAGCAGCCGCTCGTGGGCGAACTCGGCGAGGCCCTTGCGGATCAGCGCGCGGTTGGCGTCCGCCCAGCGCTCGGGCGTGAGGTGCGCGACCGGGTCGGTGACGTCCAGGCGGCTCATATCGCGGCTCCGACGGCGGTCTCGAACTGGGCGCGGGTGCAGAAGCTCAGCAGGGCTTCCTTCTCCGGCTTCCGGACGGGGCGGTCGGGCACGAAGCCGACGGCCTCGTTGAGCGCGTGGACGGCGGTGTTGCGGACGTCGGGCTCGACGACCACGCGGGCGGTCGCCGGGTCGGCGAACAGCTCCCGCATCACGGCGGTGATCACCAGGCGGGTGAAGCCGTGCACCGGGGTGTCGGTGGGGGCGACGAGGAAGTGCATGCCGACGTCGCCGGGGAGCGGCTCGTAGAGCCCGACCAGCTCGACCCGCGCGGGGTCGTACCGCTCCATGAGGAAGGCGGGCTCGCCGTCGACGAGGCCGAGGAAGGCGTCGTGGTGCGGGTGGGCGGCGATCTCCATGTAGGCGCGTTCGACGTCCTGGAGCCTGGCGTCCTGCATCATCCAGAAGGCGGCCTTGGGGTGGGTGACCCAGGGGTGGATCAGCTCCGCGTCCTTGAGGGGGTCGAGGGGGCGGATCTCGACGACGGCGGTGGCGTGGGCGGTCATACGGCGAACTCCTGGAACGCGATGGTCTTCTCGACGGGGTAGTACTCGGACCCCAGCATCTGCCCGATGATGTAGGCGTTGCGGTACGCCCCCATGCCCAGGTCGGGCGAGGTGATCGAGTGGGTGTGGACGCCGGCGTTCTGGAGGAAGACCTCGCGGCCCGTGGTGTCGACGGCGTAGTTGCGGGCGACGTCGAAGCGGCCCTGCCCGTCGAAGCGCAGGCGGTCCCTCAGCGGCTCCAGGAAGGCGGGGACGGCGTACTTGTAGCCGGTGGCGAGGACCAGGCCCTCGGTCTCGATCTCGTACTCCTTCTCCTGCTCCTCCTGGCGGAAGCCGAGGGTGTAGGTGCCGGCCGTCTCGTCGTACGAGGCGGTGTGCAGCGCGGAGTTGGTGAGGAGCCGGGTGGGGACGGGGCCCGCGAAGTTCTTCTGGTAGAGCAGGTCGAAGATGGCGTCGATGAGGTCGCCGTTGATGCCCTTGAAGAGGCCCTTCTGCTGGGTCTCCAGGCGGTAGCGGGTCTCCTCGGGGAGCGCGTGGAAGTAGTCCACGTACTCGGGGGAGGTCATCTCCAGGGTGAGCTTGGTGTACTCCAGCGGGAAGAAGCGCGGGGAGCGGGTCACCCAGTTGAGCTTGTAGCCGTGGACGTCGATCTCCGACAGGAGGTCGTGGTAGATCTCGGCGGCGGACTGGCCGCTGCCGACGATCGTGATCGACTTCTTGCGCTGGAGGGCTTCCTTGTTCGGCACGTAGCGCGAGTTGTGGATGAGGTCGCCGCCCAGCTCCCGGCAGGAGTCGGGGAGGTACGCCGGGGTGCCGGTGCCGAGGACGATCCGGCGGGCCAGGAACGTTTCTCCGGCTTCGGTGGTGACGACGTACACCTCGCCGGCCTCGTCGTAGGCGACCGAGGAGACGGTGGTGGAGAAGCGGATCGAGGTGACCTTGTCCGCCGCCCAGCGGCAGTAGTCGTTGTACTCGGCGCGCAGCGGGTAGAAGTTCTCGCGGATGTAGAACGAGTACAGCCGGCCCTTCTCCTTCAGGTAGTTCAGGAAGGAGTACGGCGAGGTCGGGTCGGCGAGGGTGACCAGGTCCGACATGAACGGCGTCTGGAGGTGGGCGCCTTCGAGGAACATCCCCGAGTGCCACTCGAAGTCCGGCTTGGACTCCAGGAAGAGGCCGTTCAGTTCGGCGATGGGCTCGGTCAGGCAGGCGAGGCCCAGGTTGAAGGGACCGAGCCCGATGCCGATGAAGTCGTGGATCCCGGCGTTCTCAGGCGTGGACAAGGTTCTCTCCCAGGTACTGCTCGGCGTGGCCGGCGATCAGATCGAGGACGGCGGCGATGTCGGCGACCGTGGTCTCGGGGTTGAGCAAGGTGAACTTGAGGTACTGGCGGCCGTCGACCTTGGTGCCGGCGACGACGGCCTCGCCCGAGGCGAAGAGCGCCTTGCGGGCGTAGAGGTTGGCGCGGTCGATCTCGGCGGGCGAGGTGACGGCCTCGGGGACGTAGCGGTAGACGAGGGTGGACAGCTGCGGCTCCACGACCACGTCGTAGCGGGGGTCGGCGGCGAGCAGGTCGTGGCCGGCGGCGGCCAGGTCGCAGACCTCGTCGAAGAGCTCGCCGACGCCGTCCGCGCCCATGACGCGCAGGGTCATCCACAGCTTGAGGGCGTCGAAGCGGCGGGTGGTCTGGAGCGACTTGTCCACCTGGTTGGGGATCTGCTCGGCCACCGTCCGGCGCGGGTTGAGGTAGTCCGCGTGGTAGGTGGCGTGGCGCAGGGCGGCCCGGTCGCGGACCAGCACGGCGGAGGAACTGACCGGCTGGAAGAAGGACTTGTGGTAGTCGACGGTGACCGAGTCGGCGCGCTCGATGCCGTCGAGGAGGTGGCGGCGCTTGAGCGAGGCGAGCAGTCCGCAGCCGTAGGCGGCGTCGACGTGCATCCAGGCGCCGTACTCCTCGGCGAGGGCGGCGATCTCGGGCAGCGGGTCGATCGAGCCGAAGTCGGTGGTGCCGGCGGTGGCGACGATGGCCATCGGGACGAGGCCCTCGGCGCGGCAGGTCTCCAGCTCGGCGGCGAGGACGACGGACTGCATCCGCTTGTTCTTGTCGACCGGGATCGAGATGACCGACTCGCGGCCGAGGCCGAGGAGGGTGGCCGACTTCTGGACGGAGAAGTGGCTGCACTCGGAGGAGAAGATCCGGAGCTTCGACAGGTCGGCGGTGCCGGCCTCCTCGCGGGCGAGCAGCAGCGCCTGGAGGTTGGACTGGGTGCCGCCGCTGGTGAAGATGCCGTCGGCGAGCGGGCCGAGGCCGATGCGGGCGGCGGTCCAGTCGATGAGCTTGCGCTCGATGAGGGTGCCGCCGGCGGACTGGTCCCAGGTGTCCAGCGAGGAGTTGACCGCCGAGAGGACGGCCTCGCCGAGGACGGCGGGGATGACGACCGGGCAGTTGAGGTGGCCGAGGTAGCGCGGGTGGTGGAAGTAGACCGCGTCGCGGAGGTAGACGTCCTCCAGCTCGTCGAGGGCGGCGGAGGCGTCACCGAGGGGACGGTCGAGGTCCACGGCGTCGATCACGGGCGCCAGTTCGGCGGGCGTGACGCCGGTGAACGGGCCGCGCGTCGTGGCGAGTTTCCTCGCCACCCGCTCGACTCCTTCGGTGACGGAGCGTCGGTAGCTCTCCGCCGTCGTGTCGTTGAGCAGGTGCGAACGCATGTGGGGGGCCCTTCCGGGACGAGGGACGCGGAATACGCAGCCGTGGATGCTTAAGTAAGGTTAGCCTAACCTAATTTGATACGACAACGGCCCCCCAACCGGTGAAGATCGAGGGGCCGTGCGGCAAAGGGCCGGAGCGCGAAGCTACTTCGCGGGGGCGTCCTGGGCCGCGTCCTGCGCCGCCTCGTCCGGGACCTCGCGCAGCGCGTCCTCCGACAGGCCCTTGCGCCAGTAGCCCACGAAGGTCACCCGGCGGCGGTCGAGCCCGCGCTCGCGCACGAAGTGCCGCCGCAGCGCCTTCACCGCGCCGGACTCGCCGGCGATCCACACGTACGGCGACTCGCCGGGCAGCTCCGCGCCCGCGACCGCCTCCAGGCCGGAGGGCGCGCCCTCCTCCCGCACGAGCCAGGTGACGGTGGCGTCCGCCTCCGTCGACAGCTCCGTCCGGTCGCCGGAGTACGGCACTTCGAGGAAGACCCGCGCGCGGGTCTCGGCCGGCAGCCACTCCAGGATCGCGGAGGCGGCGGGCAGCGCCGTCTCGTCCGCCCAGATCAGCACCGAGTCGGCGCCCTCCGGCAGCCGGAAGCGGACACCGGTGTTGTCGGCGACCGCCGGACCGAGCACGACCACCCGGTCGCCGGGCTTCGCGTGCTGCGCCCAGCGGCAGGCCGGGCCGCCGTCCTCGTGGACGGCGAAGTCGATGTCGACTTCCCGGGGTTCGGCGCGCTGCTCGCGGACGGTGTACGAGCGCATCACGGCCCGGACGTCGTCGGGCATGGCCCGCCAGGCGCCGAGGATCGCGTACATGTCCGGATTGTCCAGCGGCGGCAGGACGGGCGCCTCCTGGCCGGGGTGCGGCAGGAAGAGCGAGAGCGACTGGTCGCGCCCGCCGGCGGCGAAGCCCTTGAGGTCCTCCCCGGTGAAGGTGACGCGGACCAGCGACGGGCCGAGCCGCCGCGTCCGGTCGACCTGGAGGGAGAAGAACTGGAACGGGGCGGTCTCGGCGTTCGTCATCGGGTCAGGACACCTTCTTCGCGTTCTCCAGGGCGGTGGCCAGGTCCTCCAGGAGCGGGGCGCACTTGGCGTAGGAGTAGACGGGCTCGGTCACGCGCGGGAAGACCTGGCCGGCCTTGACCGCGGGCAGCGCGGCCCAGGTCGGCTTGGCCTTCAGCTGCTCCGGCTGCAGGGTGCCGGTGCGGTTGTCGAGGAGGATGACGTCGGCCTCGTAGGCGTCGACGTTCTCCCAGCTGAGGAGCTCGAACCAGCCGGACGGGTCCAGCTTCTTCGGGGTGACGATGTTGAGGCCCAGCTCCTGGAAGAAGAGCGTGTCGGTGGGGCGGACCGGGGTGGAGACGTAGAAGGTGTCCGGGGCGCCGGAGCCGATGAGGACCTTGATGTCCTTCTTGCCCTGGGCGACCTTGCGCAGGCGCTCGGCGGCGGCCTCGAAGCGGGCCTTGTCCTTCTTGACCTGCTCGCCGTTCACGTCGGCGCCGAGGGAGGCGGCCAGGTCGGCGTGGCGCTGGAGGACGGACGGCATCGACTTGCCGGCGGCCCACAGGGCGACGCTGGGAGCGATCTTCAGGATCTTGGCCTTCTGCTCCTCCGGCACGTACCAGAGGGCGTCCTTCTCCCACATGTCGGTGATGAGGACCTCGGGCTGGAGCTTGAGGTACTCCTCGATGTTGAACTCGCCCCAGACGTTGCCGATGACCTTGACCTTGGTGATGTCGAGGTCGCCCGCCTGGACGTCCGGCTTCTTCTCCTTGGTCTTCGGGTCCTCGACGTAGGTCGGGCCGAAGACGCCGGTGACCTCGACGCCGAAGTCCTTGAGGGCGGCGGCCGTGCCGGTGAAGGCGACGATGTTCTTCGGGACCGCCTCGGTCTTCACGGTCTGGCCGCGGTCGTCCTTGAACTCCCAGGACCCGGACTTGGCGGAGGCGGAGGAAGAGGGGCCCGCGTCCTTCTTGTCGCCGTCGCCACAGGCGGCGAGCACGGCGCCGAGCCCGAGGGCGCCGCCCGCGGCGAGGATGCCGCGGCGGGTGAGGGAGGTGGCTCGGGCGTTGCTGGGCATGGCGAGGTCGCTTTCGATACGTGCCGGGGTCGGCCTGGGCAAGTCGGTGTGAGGTTAGCCTAACCTCACACCGATCAACAGATCCGGGCCCCCGAGGGCTGGGTCACATCGCGGCCACCGCGCGTGCGGCCGCCCCACCCGGGGTCAAAGTCTGGACCAATAACCCCGTTCAGACCGATGATCATGCGGCGCCTGCCCGATTTCGGGCAGGATTCTTGCGGGAAGCCGGGGGTACCCCTCAGTATTCATGGGTGCTCGAACGCCGCCCGACCCACGACGACCTCCTCGACCACCTGGTCCGGAGCACCGCGCTCCAGCGCGGTGAGGCCGCCCGGGTGGTGCTCGACGTGCTGGCGTACTTCGACGAGACGACCGAGGAGTTCGTCCGCCGCCGCCACCGCGAGCTGCAGTCCGGCGGAGCGGTGAACGCGGAGATCTTCGAGCGGATCTCGGCCGAACTGCCGCACCGGGCCGTCGCGCCGCCGGAGCTCTCGCTCCGGCAGCTGCGCCGGATCGTCTACGGCTAGTCCGGCCCCGTCCGGTCCGGCACCGTCCGGACCGGACACCACCATCACCCATCGGAGGGGTTTCCTTTATGTGCGGAATTGTCGGTTACATCGGTAAGCGCGACGTGGCGCCGCTGCTCCTGGAGGGCCTGGCCCGCCTGGAGTACCGCGGTTACGACTCCGCCGGCCTCGTCATCAACAGCCCGAAGAGCGCGGCGCTGAAGATGGTCAAGGCCAAGGGCCGGGTCCGTGACCTGGAAGCCCGCGTCCCCAAGCGCTTCTCCGGCACCACCGGCATCGCGCACACCCGCTGGGCCACCCACGGCGCCCCCAGCGACCACAACTCGCACCCCCACCTGGACCCCGAGAACAAGGTCGCGGTCGTCCACAACGGCATCGTCGACAACGCCCAGGAGCTCCGCGCCAAGCTGGAGGCCGACGGCGTCGTCTTCGCCTCCGAGACGGACACCGAGGTCATCACCCACCTCATCGCCCGTTCCCAGGCCGAGTCCCTGGAGGACAAGGTCCGCGACGCGCTCAAGGTCATCGAGGGCACCTACGGCATCGCCGTGATGCACGCCGACTTCAACGACCGCATCGTCGTCGCCCGCAACGGCTCGCCGGTCATCCTCGGCATCGGCGAGAAGGAGATGCTGGTCGCCTCCGACGTGGCCGCGCTCATCGCCCACACCCGCCAGGTCGTCACCCTCGACGACGGCGAGATGGCCACCCTCAAGGCCGACGACTTCCGCACCTACACGGTCGCGGGCGCCTCCACCACGGCGACCCCCGAGACCGTCGAGTGGGAGGCCGCCTCCTACGACATGGGCGGCCACGACACGTACATGCACAAGGAGATCTCCGAGCAGCCCGACGCGGTCGACCGCGTGCTGCGCGGCCGGATCGACGACCGCTTCTCCACCGTGCACCTCGGCGGCCTCAACCTCGACCCGCGCGAGGCCCGCACCATCCGCCGCATCAAGATCCTCGGCTGCGGCACCTCGTACCACGCCGGCATGATCGGCGCCTCCCTCATCGAGGGCATGGCCCGCATCCCGGCCGACGCCGAGCCGGCCTCCGAGTTCCGCTACCGCAACCCGGTCGTGGACCCCGACACGCTGTACATCGCCGTCTCCCAGTCCGGCGAGACCTACGACGTGCTGGCCGCCGTCCAGGAGCTCAAGCGCAAGGGCGCCCGCGTCCTCGGCGTGGTCAACGTGGTCGGCTCCGCCATCGCCCGCGAGGCCGACGGCGGCGTCTACGTCCACGCGGGACCCGAGGTCTGCGTCGTCTCCACCAAGTGCTTCACCAACACGGTGGTCGCCTTCGCGCTCCTCGCCCTCCACCTCGGCCGCATCCGCGACCTGTCCGTCACCGACGGCAAGCGGATCATCGAGGGCCTGCGCAAGCTGCCCTCGCAGATCGAGGAGATCCTCAAGGACGAGGAGGAGATCAAGCGCCTCGCCGCCGAGTACGCCGGTGCCGCGTCGATGATGTTCATCGGCCGCGTCCGGGGCTACCCGGTCGCCCTGGAGGCCTCCCTCAAGCTGAAGGAGATCTCCTACATCCACGCCGAGGCGTACCCGGCCTCCGAGCTGAAGCACGGCCCGCTCGCCCTCATCGAGCCGGCCCTGCCGACGGTCGCGATCGTCCCGGACGACGACCTGCTGGAGAAGAACCGCGCCGCCCTGGAGGAGATCAAGGCCCGTTCCGGCCGCATCCTCGCGGTCGCGCACCAGCCGCAGGAGAAGGCCGACCACACCATCGTGGTCCCGAAGAACGAGGACGAGCTCGACCCGATCCTCATGGGCATCCCGCTCCAGCTCTTCGCCTACCACACCGCCCTCGCCATGGGCCGCGACATCGACAAGCCGCGCAACCTGGCCAAGTCCGTCACGGTCGAGTAGTCGCCCGGCGGGCCTGTCACCCGCCGCACGACGCCACGGCCCCGGGCCTGTCCCCCGGAGCCGTACGCCGGGCCTGTCCCCCGGCGGAACCGACCGGACACGAAGAACGGCCCCCGCGCTTCCCAGGAGCGCGGGGGCCGTTCTGCCGTGTGCCCCTCCGTTACGCCGCTGCCGCCGTGCCGCCCCGGCTCGCGCGCCCCAGGGCCGTCGGCCAGCCCGCCACGGCCGCCGTGGCGCCGTACCAGGCGGCGAGGCCCGCCAGGGCCGCCACCCAGCCGCCCGCCTTGCCGAGGCCCTCGTTGCCCGCCAGCGCGGCGATGCCCGAGAGCAGCAGCGCGACGAACAGCAGGCCGTACACGCCCTGCCCGAAGACCCCGCCGCCCGAGGCGGCCAGCGTCAGCGTGAGCGCCAGCAGCGCCCACAGGAGCAGGAAGAGACCGGCCGCGTCCGCCGAGCCCCCGCCGCCCACTCCGGTCCCCCAGGTGAACCAGAAGGCGCCGAGCGCCGCGAAGGCCGTGCCGTCGCCGGTGCTGCCCGCGCGCAGGGCGAGCAGACCGACCAGGAAGAGCGCCACGCCGCCGACCCAGGTGGCGAGGCCCGCGGCATCGGCTGCCGCGACGTTGTCGATCACACCGGTGCCGCCCAGGCCGAAGGCCAGGAGGGTCAGTCCGAGTGCGAGGTTTCCGAGAGTGGAGGTGCCGTTCCCCGACGCGACGTCCTTGTTCACGTGGGGCTCCCTTCGAACGAGCGGTGATGCCGCGTGAGCTGCTGTGTTCCGGTGCTCTTTAACTACCCTTCACAAGCGCACAAATCACCTGAGGCGGGCAGAAATTATCGCCACGGAAAGGGAGTTGAGGAAGGGTCAGGTGATACGAGGGGATCCGGCGGTCCGATGGCGCCGGGGGCTACGGGATGACGATCACGGGCCGCTGCGCGCGCCGCGCGAGCCGGCCCGCCACCGAGCCGAAGATCCGGCCGACGATCCCGTGCGTCGAGCCGACCACGATCGCGTCGGCCGAGTACTCCCGGCCGACCTCCTCCAGCTCGTGACAGATGTCCCCGCCGCGCTCCACCAGGATCCACGGCACCTCGGAGAGGTGCTCCGCGCAGGCCAGCTCCAGGCCGAGGACCTCGGTGCGGTGGTCCGGGACGTCGACGAAGACCGGCGGCTCGCAGCCCGCCCACACGGTGGTGGGGAGCCGGTTCGCCACGTGCACGATGATCAGACCGGAGCCGGAGCGCCGGGCCATGCCGATGGCGTACGCCAGGGCGCGCTCACTGGACGTGGAGCCGTCGAAGCCGACGACCACCCCGTGCCGGAAGGCCGGGTCGCAGGCGTGGCGTGGCTGTTCCACCGCGAGGGGGTCGACCGTGGAGTCGGCGACGCGCTTGCGGTCCGCGGGTTCGGGATATTCGTGACCGGCCATCGGTGTCTCGGCTAGGGAAGTCCTCGTGGGAAGGGACGGTGGAGGGGAGCGGAACAACGGGTGGCGGCGGAGCTGTGTCCGGGAATCATCTTCCCAAGCCCATACCCCCAAGGGTACGGCGACACTCCTCTCCTGCCCAGAGCCCGCCGTGCCACACCCGGCGTGCGCACCGCCCGTGCGCGGCGCGGCGCGCGCGGTGTCCTCCGGAGGATGCACGAAGGATTCACCATCTGGCAATGCCGGATGTGCCCTACAGGCGTCCCTCCCCGGCCGCCCCCCGGCCGCCTCCCACCGGCCTTCCCGCCCTCGTCCCCGCCGCCGCGAGGGCCGAACGGGCGTCGCCCGGAGTGACCGGAACGTTCCGTTCCTCGTTCCCCACAGGTCCGGATCACCGCCGCAGGGAGACCGCCCGTGCCCGCACCGCTCACCCCCGCCTCCGCCGCGACCGCCGCCTCCGTCCCCGCCGTCCGCTCCCGCCGCCGCGCCCGGGTCCCGGGCCCCTCGGCGCCCCTGGCCCCGGGGGCGGGCGGACGCCCGGCCGGGCCGGGCGCGGGCACGGAGCCGGGGCCGGCGGCGGGAGCGGGGGCGGGGCCGGCGGGAGCGCTCGGGGACCCGGCCGGCGACGTGGTCCGCTGGGCGGTGTTCTGCTGCGCCCTCGTCCCGCTGGTGCTCCTCGCCTTCGGGACCTCGCTGGGCGGGGCCGGCGGGACCGCGCTCGGACTCGCCTCCGTGACGGCCGCGTGCCGGCTGCTGCTGCGCCGCGCGGAACGGGGGCTGCGCGCCGAGGGCGCCGGGGGCTCCGGAAGCCGCCGCCGGGGCTGAGAGGACGCCAGGGACCCCCGTCGAGTTGACAGGTTCGCACAGCCGATCCCATATGTTTTCAGCCAACTTGAAGTTCCTGGCGCGTCCCTGCCGAAACGGTACGCCAGCCCTTCCCCGATCCCCCGGAAAAGCCCCGCCCCCAGGGGCCGCACCCTACGCGTACGGCCACTTCTCCCCCACCGGGGCCCTTCCGGGGGCCGTCCGGCCGGACACCCGCCGATCGATCGCTTCACGCCAAGTGGCCTTGTCGACAATGTGCCGGATCGAGAACTTGTCACGCCGGCGGCACGGGACACAGGTAGATTCGATCATGGGTACCGAAGACTGGGGTCTCGTGCAAAACCGAGGGGAAACGTGGCACAGCGACACGACCAGGGAGACGCGAACACCGAGGGGGGCTTAGCGTCATGAGCCAGGACTCCGCCGCACCGGAGGTCGCACGGAAGCTGTCCGGGCGCCGCCGTCGCGAAGTCGTCGCGGTGCTGCTGTTCAGCGGCGGCCCCATCTTCGAGAGCTCCATCCCGCTCTCCGTGTTCGGCATCGACCGGCAGGACGCCGGGGTGCCCCGCTACCGGCTGCTCGTCTGCGCCGGCGAGGAGGGCCCCCTGCGGACCACGGGCGGGCTCGAACTCACCGCGCCGTACGGCCTGGAGGCGATCGGACGCGCGGGGACGGTCGTCGTCCCCGCCTGGCGCTCGATCACCTCGCCGCCGCCGCCGGAAGCGCTCGAAGCGCTCCGCAGGGCGCACGAGGAAGGGGCCAGGATCGTCGGCCTGTGCACCGGGGCGTTCGTCCTCGCCGCGGCCGGCCTGCTCGACGGCCGCCCGGCGACCACGCACTGGATGTACGCGCCGACGCTCGCCAAGCGCTACCCGTCGGTCCACGTGGACCCGCGGGAGCTCTTCGTCGACGACGGGGACGTGCTGACCTCCGCCGGCACCGCGGCCGGAATCGATCTGTGTCTGCACATCGTGCGGACCGACCACGGCACCGAGGCCGCCGGAGCGCTCGCGCGCCGGCTGGTCGTCCCGCCGCGGCGCAGCGGCGGTCAGGAGCGCTACCTCGACAGGTCTTTACCCGAGGAGATCGGCTCCGACCCGCTCGCCGAGGTCGTGGCCTGGGCGCTGGAGCACCTCCACGAGCAGTTCGACGTGGAGACCCTGGCCGCCCGCGCGTACATGTCGCGGCGGACCTTCGACCGCCGCTTCCGCTCGCTGACCGGCTCCGCGCCGCTCCAGTGGCTGATCACCCAGCGGGTGCTCCAGGCGCAGCGGCTCCTGGAGACCTCGGACTACTCGGTGGACGAGGTCGCGGGCCGCTGCGGCTTCCGCTCGCCGGTGGCGCTGCGCGGCCACTTCCGGCGGCAGCTCGGCTCCTCGCCGGCCGCCTACCGGGCGGCGTACCGGGCCCGGCGGCCCCAGGGCGAGCCGGTCACGGCCGTCCTGGACCCGGTGGTGCCCGCGCAGGTGGGGGCGGGGATCCGCCGCCCCGGCGGCCCCCTGGAGCCGGGCAAGCCTCCGGGCGACGCCTACTCGCCGGGCCGCGCCGCCCTGCCCGGCCAGCGCAGCGCGCCCTAGCGGCGGCGGACGGCGACAGGACCCGTGCCGCCACGAGCGGCGCGACGCGGTGACCGGCGGGCGCCCGGGGGGCCACCTCCCCCGGGCGCCCGTCGGCATGTCCACGGGCGCCCGCGGGCGCCTGTTCCCCACTCTTCCCGCCTAAGGTAGGACGCATGAACGATCGCATGGTGTGGATCGACTGCGAGATGACCGGGCTCTCGCTGACGGACGACGCACTCATCGAGGTGGCCGCGCTGGTCACCGACTCGGAACTGAACGTGCTCGGCGAAGGCGTGGACATCGTGATCCGCCCGCCGGACCGTGCCCTGGAGACCATGCCGGAGATCGTGCGCCAGATGCACACGGCCTCGGGACTGCTCGACGCGCTGCCCGGCGGGACCACGCTGGCCGACGCGGAGGCGCAGGTCCTGGCGTACATCCGCGAGCACGTGAAGGAGCCCGGCAAGGCGCCGCTGTGCGGGAACTCGGTCTCCACGGACCGCGGCTTCCTCGCCCGGGACATGCCCGCGCTGGAGGGGCACCTGCACTACCGGATCGTCGATGTGTCCTCGGTCAAGGAGCTGGCGCGCCGCTGGTACCCGAGGGCGTACTTCAACAGTCCGGAGAAGAACGGCAACCACCGGGCGCTCGCCGACATCCGCGAGTCCATCGCCGAGCTGCGCTACTACCGCGAGGCGGTCTTCGTCCCGCGGCCCGGTCCCGACTCGGAGACCGCGCGGGAGATCGCGGCCCGCCACGTCGTCCCGGCGGAGTAACCGCCCCCGGAGGGGCCCGCTCGCGCACCCGGGGAAAACGTGTGCGCGAGCACCCCCCGGAACCCTGTAGACTTCTTCTCGGCCGGTCGGGGAAACCTTCGGGAAAACCGCCGGTCATGGTGGGTATAGCTCAGCTGGTAGAGCACCTGGTTGTGGTCCAGGATGTCGCGGGTTCGAGTCCCGTTACTCACCCTGAAGGCCGAGGCCCCGGTTCGGAAGAACCGGGGCCTCGGTCGTTTCCGCGTTCCCCCTAGGCGCAGGTGAGGACGGCCGGGGGCGGGTTGGCGCCGGTCCAGGAGGCGTTGAAGCCGAAGGTGGCGGAGCCGCCGGCCGGGACCGTGCCGTTGTACGAGAGGTTCGCCGCCGTCACGGTGGTGCCGGTCTGGGTGACGGTGGCGTTCCACGCCTGGGCGACCCGCTGGCCCGCCGGGTACTCCCAGACGACCTTCCAGCCGGTCAGCGGGGCGGTGCCGGTGTTGCGGACGGTGACCTGGCCGGTGAAGCCGCCGCCCCACTGGCTCTGCACCGTGTACGCGGCGGCGCAGCCCGCCGGGCCCGGGGGCGTGACCGGGGCGAGGGCCCCGGCGATCCCGGCGTACGCGGGCTTCGGGTTCAGGTTCTCGTCGTACGGGGTGGCCGCGCCCTCGCCCGGGAAGAAGTCCGGGATCCAGGAGTCGGAGTCGGTGAAGCCCCAGACGGTGACGCCCGCGCAGCGGGCGACGGCCAGGCAGGCACGGGTCACGGCCGCGTAGTCCGCCTTCTGCCGGTCGAGCTTCGCGTCGGTGGCGGGCAGGGTCATGCGGACGTCGAGCTCGGTGATCGCCACGTCGACGCCGAGGTCGGAGAAGCGGCGGAGGTTGGCCTCCAGGGTGGAGGGGACCTGGCCGAGGATCAGGTGGGCCTGGAAGCCGACCCCGTCGACCGGCACGCCCTGCGCGAGCAGCCGCTCGACCAGGGCGTACATGCCGTCGCTCTTCGCGCCGATGCCGTCGGTGGAGTAGTCGTTCAGGTAGAGCTCCGCGGCCGGGTCGGCGGCCCGGGCGGCCCGGAAGGCGTCGGCGATGTAGGACTCGCCGAGGGTGGCGCCGAAGACGGACCGCCGGAGGGTGCCGTCCTCGTTCAGGGGTTCGTTGACGACGTCCCAGTGGTCGACGCGCCCCTTGTAGCGGCTCACCTCGGTGGTGACGTGGTCGGTCATGACCGTGCGGAGGGCGTCGGGGGTCCAGGTGCCGTTCTCGACCCAGGAGGGCAGCTGGCTGTGCCAGACCAGGGTGTGGCCGCGGACCTCCTGCCCGTGGGCCTCGGCGAAGTCGACGACCCGGTCGGCGCCGGCCCAGGAGAACTGGCCCCGGACGGGCTCGACGGAGCCCCACTTCATCTCGTTGCCGGGGGTGACGGAGCCGAACTGGGCGGCGGCGGTGTCGGCGTACCCGCCGGTCAGCTTCCCGCCGGTGACGGCGGTGCCGAGGTAGATCCCCCGGGCTTCGGCGAGGTCCCGCAGCGGGGCGTCGGCGGCCGGGGCCGGTCCGGCCCCGGCGAGGGCGAGGACGGCGGCGAGGAGCGCCGCGCCGGCGGTCAGGCGGCGGAACACGTGGCACCTCCAAGGGTGAAGGCGGCGGGTGCCGGGTTGGTGCCGGTCCAGCCGCCGGTGAAGCCGAAGGAGGCGGAGCCGCCGGGGGCGACCGTGCCGTTCCAGCCGGCGTTCTTCGCGGTGACGGCGGTGCCGGTCTGGGCCGGGGCGGCGTTCCACATCTGGCCGACGGTCTGGCCGGCGGCGAAGGTCCAGCCGAGGGTCCAGCCGTTCCAGGCGGTGGTGGAGGTGTTGGTCACGGTGACGTCGGCCTGGAAGCCGCCCTGCCACTGGTTGGTGATCTTGTACGCGACCTTGCAGGCGCCGGCCGGCGGGGTGCCGGGACCGGTGCCGCCGTCGTCCCCGCCGCCGGTCTCGCTCGTGTCGCCGTAGACGATGCCGCGCCCGTTGGTGGCGACGTACACCCGGCCGTAGACGCGCGGGTCGCCGGTGATGGTGGCGCCGGTCCAGCCCCACTGGTGGGCGTCGTCGTTGACCCGGACCCAGGTGGCGCCGGCGTCGGTGGAGCGGAAGACGCCGCGGACGCCGCCGATCTTCGCGCTGGAGTAGAGCGCCGGGTAGGAGGCGTTCGGGGCGGCCTTGCCGAAGCCGATGGCGTCGGCCTGGTCGACGCCGGAGACCTTCGTGAAGGTGGCGCCGCCGTCGGTGGAGTGCCACAGGCCGTACGCGGCGTCGGGGGCGCCGCCCGCGAGCCAGACGTCGCCCTTCTTGCCGGGGACGGCCTTGAAGCGGACGTTGCCCTTGGCGGGCAGGCCGGTGGCCTTCGCGGTGAAGGTGAGGCCGCCGTCGGCGGAGGCGTAGAAGGTGCCGTCCTTGAAGCCGTAGAAGGTCTTCGGGTCGACCCGGTCGGACTCGACGGTGGCGCCGGCCGGGATGCCGGCCGAGGCCGTCCAGGAGGTGCCGTGGCCGGTGGCCGCGTGGACGCCTGCGGTGCCCTCGGGGCTCCAGACGAAGCGGCCTCCGTCGGCGGCCGCGGCGACCGTGCCGCCGCCGGTGACGCCCGCGGGCTCCTGCCCGGCGAACCAGTTCGCGCCGTTGTCGGTGGAGAAGGCGACCCGGGGGCCGCCGTCGAGGTGGCCGGAGCGGACCAGGACGTCCGGCTTCGTCTCGGCGTAGTCGAGGCTGGTGGTGGAGGTGAAGTTCGGGGAGGTGAACATCATCGGCGGGACGGCGCCGAGGTCGGTGTGGCGGAAGCCGCCGACGTCGCCGAGGGCGCTGATCAGCGGGGCGCCGGAGGGCGGCGAGACCAGGTCGAGGACGGCGGTCTCCTCCAGGCCCTTCACCATCGGCCGGATGGTGAAGTTCGTGTTCGCGTCCCACTTCGTGAGCTCGGTGGTGCCGTAGACGGTGGCGCCCGTGCCGTACAGCATCCGGTTCGAGTCGAAGGGGTCGATCTCCAGGGCCTCGGTCATCCAGCCGAGCTTGGGGGCCTGCTCGGGCGGGGCGGGGTTGCCGCCCCAGGTCAGCCACGGCACCGAGGAGACGTCCATGGTGTAGCGGTTGGAGCGGGTGGGGTAGGAGAAGTAGTCCCACGCCTTGGTCCAGGTGGAGCCGGAGTCGGTGGTGCGGAAGATCTGGGTGTCGGGCCACCAGGAGCTGTAGGCGGAGACCATGACCGTGCCGGGGCGCTGCCGGTCGACGGTGAGGCCGCTGAAGCCGTGGTAGGTGTCGGCCTCGGCGACGGGGCTGATGTCCTTCCACTCGCCGGTGGCGGTGGCGTACCGGTAGACCCTGCCCTTGCCGCCGTCGTACGGGCCCGCGGTGTCGCTGTACGCGAGGTAGAGGTAGCCGTTCTCGGCGTCGAGGACGCCCTTGTGGGCGAGGTAGCCGGTGGGCTGGCCGGCCAGGCGGGTCCAGGTGGCGCCCGCGTCGGTGGAGCGGTAGACGGCGTTCTCCTTGTCGCCGACGCCGACGTAGATCGTCTTCGTGGCGGTCGCGCCGGTGCCGGTTCCGGTGCCGGTGGACTCGTCGAAGGTGACCCAGACGATGCCCTGCTCGTCGGAGTTGTAGCCGCTGGTGTCGGTGGGGTCCTGCTGGTAGCCGCCGGGGTTGGTGAAGGAGGTGACCTTCGCCCAGGTGGCGCCGGAGTCGGTGGAGCGCCACAGGCCGTTGCCGCTGGGGGCGCCGAGGTAGAGGATCCGGTTGTCGTGCGGGTCGACGGCGAGGCGCTCGCCCATGCCGCGGCCCGGCATGTTGCCGCCGAGCTTGAAGGGGAGGTCGGCGCGCCGCCAGGTGGCGCCCCGGTCGGCGGAGCGCAGGACGGCGCCCGTGCCGGGGTCCCAGTCGTTGGTGTAGGTGCCGACGGCGGCGTACACCCTGTCGGGGTCGGCGGTGTCGGAGGCGAGCGAGACGACGCCGGTGTGGCCCCAGTCGTCCCAGCCGATGTGGTCGAGGAGCGGGACCCAGGCGGAGCCGGCCTGGTCCCAGCGGTAGGCGCCGCCGATGTCGGTGCGGGCGTAGAGGAGGTTCTTCTCGGTCCGGTTGAAGACCAGGCCGGGCACGAAGCCGCCGCCGTCGACGCGGACGTTCTTCCAGGTGTACGAGGCCGCCGCCTGGGTCCGGGCCGCGGCCGGGGCCGGGGCCGGTTCGGCAGCGCCGGCGGGGAGGGCGCCCGCGAGGAGCCCGGCCGTGAGGGCCAGCCCCGCGAGTCCGGCGAGGAGTCGTGGTCTGCGCATGGGTATCCCGTCGGGAAGTGAAGTATGGGAGCGCTCCCACTATCCGAGTCCTGTCAGAACACGGTCAATACACGGGACCCGTCGAAGACGTTCGACGACCGCGCCCGGCCGGTGGGCCGAACGGGTGAGGCGGGCCCGGACCCCGGCGCCGCCCCGCCGGACGCCCCGGCGCCGCCCCCTACGGTCGGGGCCATGGGGTGGAGGAACGGACCACGACGGCGCACCGGCGCGCGCCCGCGCGCCCTCGCCCTGCTGCTCGCCGGAGCGCTGCTGCCCGCCGCGGCGCTGCTCGGCGGCTGCGCCACCGACCCGCCGGTACCGGCCGCCCCGGGCGGAGGGTCGGAGGTGGACGGGTCGGGGCGGCCGGTCACGCTCACCGTCGGGGTCTTCGGCACCTTCGGGCTCAAGGAGGCCGGGCTGTACGACACGTACATGCGGCTCCACCCGAACGTGGCGATCCGGCAGACCTCGCTGGCCCGCGCCGACGTCTACTACCCGCAGCTCCTCACCCACCTCACCGCCGGCGCCGGCCTCGCCGACGTCCAGGCGGTCGAGGTCGGGAACATCGCGGAGGTCGTCGGCACCCAGGCCGGCCGGCTCGTCGACCTGGCCCGCGCGCCCGGAGTGCGGGAGAGCGCCTTCCTGCCCTGGAAGTGGGCGCAGGCGCGGACGGACGACGGGCGGGTCCTGGGGCTCGGCACCGACATCGGGCCGCTGGCCGTCTGCTACCGCAAGGACCACTTCGCCGCCGCCGGGCTGCCCACCGACCGGGAGGAGGTGGGGCGGCTGTGGGCCGGGGACTGGCGGAAGTACCTGGAGACGGGCCGGCGGTTCGCCGGACGGGCGCCGGAGGGGGTGGCGTTCACCGACTCCGCGTCCGGGGTGATGGCCGCCGCGATCTCGGGCGCGAACCCGCGCTACTACGACGCCGAGGGGCGGCTCGTGGTGGCGGTCAACCCGGCCGTGCGGGCCGCCTGGGACCTCGGCGCGGAGTTCGCCCGGTACGGACTGACCGCCCGGCTCCAGCAGTTCACCCCCGAATGGGACCAGGGCTTCGCGCACGGCCGGTTCGCCTCGATCGCCTGCCCGGCGTGGATGCTCGGCTACATCCAGGACAAGGGCGGTCCGGACGGCAAGGGGAAGTGGGACGTCGCGAAGGCCCCCCGGCCCGGGAACTGGGGCGGCTCCTTCCTGGTCGTCCCGGCCGCCGGGAAGCACGTCGAAGAGGCGGCCGAGCTGGCGGCCTGGCTGACCGCGCCGGAGCAGCAGGCGGTGCTCTTCGAGCGGCGCGGCAGCTTCCCGAGCGCCGAGGCCGCCTTCGGCCTGCCGCAGGTACGCGACGCCCGGCACCCGTACTTCGGGGACGCGCCGGTCGGCCGGATCTACTCGGCGGCGGCCATGGGGGTGCCGGTGGCGCCGGTCGGGCCGAAGGACGGGCTGGTGAACACGATCCTCTCCGACACCGGGATGCTCCAGGTCGACCAGACGGGACGGTCGCCGGACTCGGCGTGGCGGGCGGCGATGAAGGCGATCGACAACGCGCTGGACCGGTGAGCGGAATGGCTGGGGATGGCTGAGGACGTGGTGGAGCGGGCGCTCGTGCCCGCGGTGCCGGCGGGCGGGGCGCGCCGGGAGCGGCTGGGCCGGCTGCGGTCGCGCTCGGCGCCGTACGTGCTGGTGGCGCCGTTCTTCCTGCTGTTCGGGGCGTTCGGGCTGTTCCCGCTGGTGGCGACGGCGTGGACCTCGCTGTTCCGGGTGGAGCTGACCGCGCCGGAGGCCCGGGAGTGGGTGGGGCTCCACAACTACGCGCGGCTGCTCACCGACGAGTTCTTCTGGAACGCGCTGGCGAACACGGTGCTGATCGGGCTGCTCGCCACCGTCCCGCAGCTGCTGCTCGCGCTCGGCGCGGCGCACCTGCTGGACGCCCGGCTGCGCGGACGGCTGTTCTTCCGGGTGGCGGCCCTCGCCCCGTACGCGACCTCGGTGGCGGCGGCGACGCTGGTCTTCGCGCTCTTCTACGGGCGCGACCAGGGGATGGTGAACTGGGCGATCGGCCTCGTCGGGCTCGATCCGGTGGACTGGCAGAACGGGCCGTGGGCGTCGAAGTTCGCGGTGGCGTCGATCGTGATCTGGCGCTGGACGGGGTACAACGCGCTGATCTACCTGGCGGCGATGCAGACGATCCCGCCGGAGCTGTACGAGGCGGCGGCGCTGGACGGGGCCTCGCGGTGGCGGCGGTTCTGGCACGTGACGCTGCCGGGGCTGCGGCCCGCGCTGGCCTTCACCGGGATCGTGTCGACGATCGGGGCGGTGCAGCTCTTCGGCGAGCCGCTGCTGTTCAGCAGCGGGGCGGGCGCCTCGGGCGGCGCCGACCACCAGTACCAGACGCTGGGGCTGTACCTGTACGAGCAGGGCTGGGTCAACCTGCACCTGGGGCGGGCGGCGGCGATCGCCTGGGCGATGCTGCTGCTCCTGGTGGTGGTGTTCGGGCTGGTGCGGCTCGGCCGGGGGAAGGGCGGGCGGCGGTGACGGGGCGGGCGGGCCCGGAGTCGTACGAGCGGGCGGGGTGGGGGACCTACCTGCTCCTCGCGCTGTTCACGGCGGTGTCCGTCTTCCCGCTGCTGTGGACGGCGGTCGCGGCCTCGCGGACGAGCGGGCGGCTGGCCGGGTCTCCGCCGCCGTTCTGGTTCGGGCGGAACCTGCCGCGGAACGTGTCGGTGGCCTGGGGCGAGGGCGGGATGGGCGAGGCGCTGGCCAACACGGCGGTGGTGGCGGGGGCGGTGGCCCTGGGCACGGTGGCCTTCTCGACGCTGGCCGGCTTCGCCTTCGCCCGGCTGCGGTTCCGCTTCCGGGGGCCGCTGCTGCTCCTGGTGGGGGCGACGATGCTGGTGCCGCCGCAACTCGGGGTCGTCCCCCTCTACCTGCTGATCGCCCGGCTCGGCTGGACCGACCAGCTCCAGGCGGTGGTGCTGCCCTCGCTGGTCTCCGCCTTCGGGGTCTTCTACATGCGCCAGCACCTGCTGGGCGCGCTGCCGCCGGAGCTCCTGGAGGCGGCGCGGATGGACGGGGCGGGGACGGCGCGGGTGGTGTGGCACCTGGTGCTGCCGGCGGCACGGCCGGCGATGGCGGTGCTCGGGATGCTGTCGTTCGTGGCCGCGTGGAACGACTTCTTCTGGCCGGTGCTGGCGCTCACCCAGACGGGCAACCCGACGGTGCAGGTGGCGCTGACCGGTCTGGGCCGGGGCTATGTGCCGGACACCTCGGTGGTGATGGCGGGGGCGCTGCTGGGGACGCTGCCGCTGCTGGTGGTGCTCGCGCTGTTCGGGCGGCAGATCGTGGGCGGGGTGATGCGGGGGGCGGTGAAGGGGTGAAGGGGTGAAGGGGTGAAGGGGTGAAGGGGTGAAGGGGTGAAGGAGTGACAGGGCGACGGGGGTCACGGGGGGGCACGGCGGGCGTTCACCCGGACGGGCGCGGCGGCGATCCACGGCGGGATCCCCGCTGTTAGCGTCCCCTTATGTCCGCTATGAATGGTTTGCTTCCCATGTGGGCGGGGTGAGGCCGGATGGGAGTCCTGCGCGACCATCCCGAACTCGCCCTCTTCGTCTGCCTCGCCGCGGGATACCTCCTCGGCAAGCTCCGCGTCGGACCCATCACGCTCGGCGGCATCTGCGGGACGCTCATCGTCTCGCTGCTCATGGGCGCCTGGGCGGAGGTCACCGTCTCCGACGACGTCAAGACGATCTTCTTCGCGCTCTTCATCTTCTCGCTCGGCTACCTCGCCGGACCCCAGTTCTTCGCCAACCTCAACAAGAAGAGCCTGCGCTTCTTCACCCTCTGCCTCATCGAGGTCGTCTGCGTCGTCGGCATCGCCCTCGGGCTCGCCGAGGCCTTCGACCTGGACGTCGGCACCGCCGCCGGCATCCTGGCCGGCGCCGCCACCGAGTCCGCGGTCGTCGGCACGGCCACCGAGGCCATCGGCAAGCTCTCCGACCTGACGCAGGAGCAGATCACCCAGTACCAGGGCCACGTGGCCACCGCGTACACGGTCTGCTACCTCTTCGGCCTCATCACCATCGTGATCTACACCAGCCAGATCATGCCGATGCTGATGCGGATCAACCTCCGCGACGCCTCCCGCGAGCTGTGGGAGAAGATGCGGGGCTCCGGCGGCGGCCTGGAGTCCGACGAGCGCGAGGCGCTGCCCGGCATGGTCGGCCGCACCTTCCTCGTCACCCTCGCCGACGGCGCGAAGGTCGAGGACCTGGAGCGGCAGTTCGGCAACCGGGTGACCGTCGAGGCGGTGAAGCGGGGCAGCGAGATCCTCACCCCTCCCCCGCCCGGCTTCGAGCTGACCCTCTCCGACCTCGTCCTCGCGGTGGGCCGGCGGGCCAACATCATCGAGGCGGGCCGGCTCATCGGCCCCGAGACCCCGGCCGTCCCCGGCCTCGACACCCCGCTCGCCACCCAGCAGGTCTCCCTCACCGACAAGGCGGCGGCCGGCAAGTCCCTGGACCAGCTGACCACCGAACACCCGGAGATCGCCTCCGGCGGCGTCTACGTGACGGACGTCCTCCGCAACGAGGCCCATCTGCCCGCCACCCCGGAGACCGTCGTCCAGCGGGGTGACGTGCTCACCCTGGTGGGCGCCCGCGCCTCGCTCGGCCGGCTCGCCTCCAAGGTCGGCGCCATCGTCAAGAACGACGCCACCGACTTCATCTACCTGGGCCTCGGCATCGCCTGCGGCTCGCTCCTCGGCCAGGTCGTGGTGAAGTTCGGCGACGTCCCCATGTCCCTGGGCACCGGCGGCGGCTGCCTCATCTCCGGCCTGCTCTTCGGCTGGTTCCGCTCCCGCACCCAGACCTTCGGCGCCTTCCCCCCGCAGGCCGCGACCACCATCAAGGACATGGGCCTGGCCATCTTCATCGCCTGCACCGGCCTGGTCTCCGGCCCGCAGGCGGGACCGCTGCTCAAGGAGTACGGGGCGCTGCTGCCGTTCGCGGGCATCGCCATGGTGCTCGTCCCGGCCACGATCTCGCTGTTCGTCGGCCGCAAGCTGCTGAAGATCGAGAAACCGCTGCTGATCGGCGCCATCGCGGGCCAGCAGTGCTCGACCCCGGCGATCACCTCCGTCACCCAGGTCGCCCAGAGCTCGGTCCCGATGCTCGGCTACACCATCACGTACACCCTCTCCAACTTCCTGCTCCCGCTGACCGGACCGCTCCTGGTCGGCATCCTCGGAGCCTGAGAGGCGGCGCCCCACCCATGGTCGACTTCCTCAACCGGAACATCTTCCAGCCCCACCCCGAACTGCTCGTCTTCATCACCGTCGCCCTCGGCTTCCTCTTCGGGAAGCTGCGCTACCGGGCGATCGCGCTCGGCGCCGTCACCGGCTGCCTCGTCGCGGGACTGCTGCTCGGCGCCCAGTTCGAGATCACCATCGACGCGACGGTCAAGAACCTCTTCTTCACCCTCTTCCTCTTCGCCCTCGGCTACAAGGTCGGCCCCCAGTTCTTCCGGGGACTGAAGAAGGACGGACTCCCGCAGGTCGTCAACGCGCTCGTCGTCTGCGTCACCGGCCTGCTGGTCTCCTGGGGCTTCGCCGTGATGCTGGGGTACGGCCCCGGCCTCTCCGCCGGCCTGCTCGGCGGCGCGCTCACCCAGTCCGCCGTCATCGGCGTCGCCCAGGACGCCATCGGCAACCTGCCGGGCCTGTCCGCCGACCAGGTGAAGACCGAGGAGAACCTGGTCGCCATCGGATACGCGGTCACCTACCCGCTCGGCACCATCCTCTGCGCCATCCTCCTCGCCAACCTCCTCCCCCGGCTCTACAAGCGGGACCTGGCCGCCGAGTCCGCGCAGCTCGCCGAGGAACTGGACGCCCCCGGCGACGACCCGGACCTCGCCGAGGGCTACTACGAGGTCGTGCTGCGCGCGTACACGATCCGGCGCCCCGACCTCGTCGGCCGCACGATCGACGACTTCGAGGACCAGCAGAAGGCGCTCGGCCACCGCATCTACCTCACCCGGGTGCGGCGCGACGGCACGGTCCTCGACCACGATCAGCAAACCGTGCTCCGCGAGGGCGACGTCGTCGCCGTCTCCGCGCTGCGCGGCTCCCTCGTCGACTTCGACGCCCGCACCCACATCGGCCCCGAGACCGACGACGTCGAACTCCTCGGCTACCAGACCGAGTCCCTGCACGTCGTCGCCTCGAACAAGGAGCAGCTCGGCAAGACCGTCGCCGACCTGCGCCGCGAGCCCTTCATGGTCGGCGTCTACATCGACAGGATCTACCGCTCCGGCTCCGCGTTCCCCTACCGCCTGTCGACGGAGATCGAACGCGGCGACACCGTGGTCCTGACCGGCCCGAAGCGGCTCGTGGACCCGGCGGGCAGGGCGATCGGCAAGCCGGTGCCGACCTCCTTCGCCACCGACATGCTCTGGGTCGGCCTCGGCGTCTTCCTCGGCGGCTGCGTCGGCATCCCGGCGCTCACCGTCTCCGGCGTGCCGATCTCGCTGTCGACCTCCGGCGGCGCGCTGATCATGGGCCTGGTCTTCGGCTGGATCCGCGGCAAGTACCCGACGTACGGCAACGTGCCGCCGGGCGCGCAGTGGTTCATGGACACCTTCGGGCTGTGCGCCTTCGTCGCCGTGGTCGGCATCAACGCCGGACCGAGCTTCACCAGCGGCCTGTCCTCGGCCGGCTGGGGGCTGCTGCTGTGGGGCGCGGTGGCCACCCTGATCCCGCTGCTCGTCGGCTTCGCCGTCGGCCACTACGTCCAGAAGATCCGCTTCCCGATCCTGATGGGCGTGCTGGCCGGCGGCCAGACCACGACCGCGGCGATCGGCGCGATCAACGAACAGTCCAGGTCCCAGATCCCCACGCTCGGTTACACGATCCCCTACGCGGTGGGCAACGTGCTGCTGACCATCTGGGGCGCCGTGATCGTCATCCTCAACCACTGACCAGCGAAGGACGTCCGATGCCCAAGACCACGTTCACCCGCGAGGAGATCAAGTCCTTCGGCCGGCTCTCGCCGTTCGAGCTGAAGGACAAGTTCATCACCCTCGCCCGGGCCGTCCAGGCCGACCAGCCGGGCCAGAAGGGCAAGTCCTCGGTCCAGATGCTCAACGCGGGCCGCGGCAACCCGAACTGGACCGCCACCAGTCCCCGCGAGGCCTTCCACGCCCTCGGCTACTTCGCGCTCGCCGAGTCCCGCCGGGTGTGGACCGCCGACGACCTCGGCGGCATGCCCGAACTCCAGGGTTCCGGCGCCCGCTTCGACACCTTCGTGCGGCAGCACCCGGACCTGCCCGGCATCGAACTGCTCCAGAAGTCGGTCGAGTACGCCGTCGAGCGCTTCGGCTTCGACAAGGACGCCTTCGTCCACGAGCTGACCGACAGCTCCATCGGCGACAACTACCCGGTGCCGGACCGGATCCTCAGCCACACCGAGCAGGTCGTCCGCGGCTACGTCGACGACGAGATGTTCGACCGCCGGCCGCCCGCCGGGAACGTCTCGTACTTCGCCACCGAGGGCGGCACCGCCGCCATGTGCTACGTCTTCGACTCCCTGATGAAGAACGGCATCCTCAAGAAGGGCGACCGGATCGCCCTGATGGTGCCGGTCTTCACGCCGTACATCGAGATCCCCGAACTCGACACGTACGAGTTCGACGTCGTGCACGTCAACGCCTCCCTCTTCGCCGAGACCGGCGTCCGCGAGTGGCGCTACCCGGCGGAGGAGGTCGCCAAGCTGGAGGACCCGTCGGTCAAGCTGCTCTGCCTGGTCAACCCCTCCAACCCGCCGTCCCTGGCGCTCAGCCGGCGGGTCGCGGACCAGCTCAAGGAGATCGTCGCCGAGAAGAACCCGAACCTGGTGATCGTCACCGACGACGTCTACGGCACCTTCGTGCCCGGATTCCGCTCGATCGCCGCCGACCTCCCGCAGAACACCCTGCTCGTGTACTCGTACTCGAAGCACTACGGCGCCACCGGCTGGCGGCTCGGCGTCATCGGCCTCAACGACGACAACGTCATCGACCGGATGATCGCGGAGCTGCCCGCCGCCGAGAAGGAGCGGCTGGCCAAGCGGTACGGGACGCTCACCCTGGAGCCGGAGAAGATCAAGTTCATCGACCGGCTGGTCGCGGACTCCCGGCAGGTCGCCCTCAACCACACCGCCGGGCTGTCGCTGCCGCAGCAGGTCATGATGACGCTGTTCTCGCTCTTCGACATGCTCCCCGAGGGCCAGGCGTACAAGGAGCGGCTGCGGTCCATCGTGAAGCAGCGGCTCGACCTGCTCCTCGAAGGCGCCCAGATGAAGATCGCCGAGGACGACCAGCGGGCCGGCTACTACATCGAGCTGGACCTCCTCGCGGAGGCCGAGCGGGTCCACGGCAAGGACTTCGCCGACTTCCTGGAGAAGAACTACGAGCCCGTCGACCCGCTGTTCCGGCTCGCCGAGCAGACCGGGGTCGTCCTCCTCAACGGCGGCGGCTTCGACGGCCCCGAGTGGTCGGTCCGGGTCTCCCTCGCCAACCTGGACGACCTCGACTACCTGAAGATCGGCCACCACCTGCGGGGCATCTTCGACGACTACGCGCAGGAGTGGAAGGGCTCCCGGGCCTGAGCCCGGCGGACGTACAGGGGCGTGCCCCGGCCGAGGGTGGGGTGTCGTCGGCCGGGGCACGCGCTGTGGGGGGCGAGGAGTGGCTGAGGGGGCCTACCGGTAGGCGGCGAATGCCTTCGTGAAGGCCAGCGGCTGCTGGAGGATCGAGGAGCAGGTGGCGTCGGCGCGGTTCACGGCGCCGTCCGGGCACTGCTTGTCCCGGGTCGAGGACCACATCGAGAGCCATCCGAGGCCCTTGGACTTCGCGAAGTCGACCAGCTGGGTGGCGTCGTCGACCGTGAAGACCTCGGTCGTGACGTCGTTCACGCCGATCATGGGGGTGACCGCGACGGCCTTCCAGGCGGCCGCGTCGGAGAGGCCGAGGACGCCCTTGAGCTGGGCCTGGGTCGCGGTCGCCGCCTGGATGGCGTAGGTGCCCATGTCGGCGCTGTAGGCGGGTCCGTAGTCCATCGCCATGATGTTGACCGCGTCGATCCGGACGCCGTTCCTCTTCGCGTCGGCGAGCAGGCTCACCCCGGGCTGGGTGAGGCCCTCGGGCATCACCGGCAGGGTGAAGGAGACGTTCAGGCCGGGGTGGTCCTTCTGGAGCCGGGCGATGGCCTGGGAGCGGCGGGTGTTGGCGGCCGTGTCGGGGAGGGCGGCGCCCTCCACGTCGAAGTCGACCTTGGTGAGCCGGTACTGGTCGACGACCTTGCCGTACGCCTTCGCCAGGTCGGCGGCGCTCGCGCAGTTCAGCGCCAGCTCGTGGCCGGCCGCCCCGCCGAAGGAGACCCGCACGTCGCCGCCCTTGGCGCGCAGGGCGCCGATCTGGGCGGCGACCCGGTCGGACGCGAGGTCGGTGACGCCGCCCCAGAGCGGGGCGCAGGAGCCGCCGGAGGTGATGAAGGCGAGGTTGAACTCCTTCACGCCGGTGGCGTCGGCGGTGGCGAGCAGGTCGTACGCGGGGTGGAGCGAGGTGTCGACGTAGGGGGCGTACCGGGCGGCGGTGGCGGGGGTCCCGGTGGGGGTGGGCGCCGGGGTCGGGGTGGGCGTGGGGGTCGGCTTCGGGGGTGTGGTGGCGGTCGCCGTGGCCGTGGGGGTCGGCTTCGGGGGCGTGGTGGCGGTCGCCGTGGGCTTCGGGCTCGCGGTGGCGGTGGGCGTCGCCGTCGCGGTGGGCCGCTCGGTGGGACGGCCGCTGGGGGTGGGGGCGGGGCCGCCGGCCGAGCAGGCGGCCTGGTTGATGAGGCAGCCGGCCGGGTCCCCGGCCCGTCCGGCCGCCGAGGTCACGAAACCGACGGTGACGGACTGGCCGGGGGCGAGCCGCCGGTTCCAGCTCGCGGGCTTCACGGTGACGTGCCGGCCCGAGACCGTGTGGTCGCCGTTCCACAGGGAGCCGAGCGTGGTCCCGGCGGGCAGGTCGAACTCCAGCGTCCAGTCGGACTGGGCGGCGGAGGTCTCGTTGGTGATCACGTACTGGCCGGTGTAGCCGCCGGTCCAGGAGGAGGTCCGGGTGTAGGCGGCTCCGACGGCGGCCGCCTGGGCGGTCCCGGTGAGCAGGAAGACCGTGCCGCCGGTGATCGCCGCGGCGACGACCGCGCCGACCGCCTTCGTACGGCCGCTCGTCCTGCGCCGGTGTCCGTTGCTGCCCATGCGTGCTGCCTCCGTGGTGCGGGGGGGTGTGGGGACGCGGCAGCACGCTAGCGCCAGGGATCCGGACAAATGCCGTACGGAGGAAGGCGGTCGGAATCCTTAGGGTCCGCTTAAGGGAGCCATCAGCGCGGGCAAAGGTTCAGCGCCTCGACGCCTTGCGGCGGCGGGCCGGGCGGCGCGAGCCGCGGCCCTCGGAGCCGCCGGGGCGGTGCCCGCCGAGCCCGATCCAGATGCGCACCTCGGTGCCGCCGAGGACCGAGCGGCCGATCCGGACGTCGCCTCCGGTGGACTCGGCCATCCGGCGCGCGATGTCGAGGCCCAGGCCCGTGGAGCCCGCCCGGGTGCCGCTGTTGCCGCGGGCGAGCGCGGCGTCCGGGTCGGCGATGCCGGGGCCGGCGTCCGAGACCAGGACGATGACGGCGTCGTCGCCGTTGTGGACGTCGACGGAGAAGGCGGTGCCCTCCGGGGTGTGCCGGAAGACGTTGCCGAGCAGGGCGTCGAGGGCGGCGACGAGTTCGGGGCGCGCCACCGGGATCCGTACCGGCCGCTCGACCCCGGCGAGGCGGACCAGACGCCCCTCGTCCTCGGCCAGCGCGGACCAGAACTCCATCCGCTCGCGGACCACTTCGGCGGCGTCGCAGCCCGCCCCGGGACCGGTCGGCGGGGTGGTCTGCGGCTTGGCCTCGCGGGCGGTGCGGATGATGGTGTCGACCTCGCGCTCCAGCTGCTCGACGGCGGCCCGGGTCTGGTCCGCGGCGGGCCCCGAGCCGAGCGAGGCGGCGTTGAGGCGGAGCACCGTGAGCGGGGTGCGCAGCCGGTGGGAGAGGTCGGCGGCGAGCTCGCGCTCGTTGGCGAGGAGCTGGACGACCTGGTCGGCCATCGAGTTGAAGGCGACGGCGGCCGACTTGAGTTCGGGCGGGCCCTCCTCGGCGACCCGGACGCCGAGCCGGCCCTCGCCCAGCTCGTGGGCGGCGCCGGCGAGGCGCTGGGCGGGGCGGACCATGCGGACGCCGAGCCGGTCGGCGACGGCGAGGGAGCCGACGATCAGGGCGACGCCGACGCCGGCGAGGACCAGCCAGGCGGTGGCGACGCCGTTGGTGACCTCGCCCTCCGGGACGAAGAGTTCGACGACGGCGACCTGCCCTGAGCTGAGCGCGGTGGGCTGGAGCAGGGCGTAGCCGCCGGGGACCTCGGCGATGGAGGCCCGGCCCAGGGTGCGGGTGGCGGCCAGCTCGTCGGCGCCGGCCCGGCGGGTGCCGATCTCCAGGGCCCGGCCGTCGGGCGCGGCGGGCGGGACGTGCACGGCGAGCCGGCCCGCGGCGCCGTCCTCGGTGGTGGCGACGGCCTTCTCCAGCTCCACCCGGTCGGTGGTGATCGCGAGGACCGGGGCGAGCCCGGCGCCGCGCCGCTCGGCGTTGGAGAAGGCCCGGTCGCGGGCCATCTCCTTGACGACGAGGCCGAGCGGCACGGCGAAGGCGATGACGACCATGGCGGTGACGGCCAGCGACACCTTGACGAGCGCCCACCTCACGGCCGCTTCCCCGTCCTTCGGCGGGTGCCCCGGCTCACGGGCGGTGCTCCCGGGGCGGCTCCAGCTTCACGCCGACGCCGCGCAGGGTGTGCAGGTAGCGGGGCCGGGCGGCCGTCTCGCCCAGCTTCCGGCGCAGCCACGACAGGTGGACGTCGATGGTCTGGTCGTCGCCGTACGCCTGCTGCCACACCTCGGCGAGCAGTTCCCTGCGCGGGACGACCACCCCGGGCCGGCCGGCGAGGAAGGCGAGCAGGTCGAACTCGCGCCGGGTCAGGTCGAGCGGGGCGCCGTCGAGTTCGGCCTGGCGGCGCAGCGGGTCGATGGCGAGGCCGCCGACCCGGATCTCCGTGCTCGGCGCGGGTTCCCCGGACACCGCCCGGGCCCGGCGCAGCACGGCGGCCATCCGGGCGGTGAGGTGCTCGACGGAGAAGGGTTTGACGAGGTAGTCGTCGGCTCCGGCGTGCAGCAGCCGGACGATCTCCGCCTCGTCGTCCCGGGCGGTCGCGATGATCACCGGCACGTCGGTGATGCCGCGCAGCATCTTCAGCGCCTCGGACCCGTCCAGATCGGGCAGACCGAGGTCGAGGACGACCACGTCGAAGCGGAAATGGGCGACCTCGCGCAGCGCCTCCAGGGCCGTGCCGACGCTCCGTACCGTGTAGGAGGCTTCCGTCAGCTGCCGGATGAGGGCGGAGCGCACGAACTGGTCGTCCTCGACCACGAGCACACTTGCCATGGCCCGCACCGTACGCCATCCGGGGGACCCCCCGGTCACGTCGGGGGACCGCCGGTCACGGCGCACCTTCCGGTACGCGCGGGACGGGCGTGGTGCACTATGTGCGGGATGCGAAGAGGACTCGTTCACGCCCTGGCCTGGTCGCTCGCCACCGGCGCGGCGGTCACGCTCTCCTGGTGGGGAGTGCACACGGTGCTGTCCGGCACGGTCTACGACCCGCCGCGCGCCCTGCCCCTGCCGGCCGGCAGCCCGGCGGACCTCGTGCCGGCCGAGACCTCCATCGGCGACCCCGTGACGTCCTCGACCCGCCGCCCGTCGACCACGCCGCCGGCCGCCGCTCCCCCGTCGCCGACGCCGTCGTCGTCTCCGCCGAAGCCGGCCGTCCCGCCGTCCGGCAGGCCGGCCGCCCCGCAGCGGACCGCCCCGGCCCCGGCCACCACCGCGCCGGCGGCGGGCGGCTCCTCGGTGAAGAGCTACCCGTCGGACGGCGGCCGGGTGACCTTCGACCTGGGCGAGACCTCCGCCGAGCTGGTCTCGGCGAGCCCGGCGTCCGGGTGGCGGATGCAGGTGTGGAAGCAGCCGACCTGGATCCGGGTGACCTTCACCCAGGACGGCCGCGAGGTCTCCGTGTTCTGCCTGTGGCACGACTCGGCGCCGCGGGTGCAGATCGAGGAACGGGCGGTCTGACCCGGCCGGTCAGTGGAAGGCGGACGGCGGGGGCGCGGGCGATTCCTTCGCGGTCGCGTCGGTGACCGGAGCGGCGCCGCCGGTGAAGTCGGCGAGGGCCCGGCCGTGTTCGACGCGGCCGGGGTGCGGGTCGGTGGCGACCCGGCGGGTCAGGTCGGCGACGGGCAGTTCGCGGCCGGAGGCGACCAGGACCGCGTTGCCGAAGCGGCGGCCGCGCAGCACGGTCGGGTCGGCGATCAGGGCCAGCTCGGGGAAGACGGCGGCGGCGGTGGCGACCTGGCCGCGGAGGTGGGCGAGCGGCGGGCCGTCGGCGAGGTTGGCGGCGTACGTGCCTCCGGGCCGCAGCGCGCGGCGGACCTCGTCCAGGAACTCGGTGCTGGTGAGGTGGGCGGGGGTGCGGGCGCCGCGGAAGACGTCCGCGATGATCAGGTCGGCCCAGCCGTCCGGGACCTTGGCGAGGCCGGCCCGGGCGTCGACGGCGCGGACCCGGATCCGGGCGCCGGGGTCGAGCGGCAGCGCGCGGCGGACGAGGCGGACCAGGGGTTCGTCGATCTCGACGACCTGCTGGGTGGAGCGGGGCCGGGTCGCGGCGACGTACCGGGCGAGGGTGAGGGCGCCGCCGCCGAGGTGCACGGCCTGGAGGGGGCGGCCGGGCGGGGCGGCGAGGTCGGCGACGTGGCCGAGCCGCCTCTGGTACTCGAAGGTGAGCGCGGCGGGATCGTCGAGGTCGACGTGGGACTGCGGGGCTCCGTCGAGGAGCAGCGTCCAGGCACGGGGGCGGTCGCGGTCGGGTATCAGTTCGGCGAGCCCGCCGTCGACGGTCTCGGAGACGGCGTCGGCCGCCGCCCGCTCGCGCTGCTTGTTCCTGGCCATCCGTCCATTATCGGCGGGACGGGGGCGGGGCGTCCGGTGACGGTGTCCGGCGGCGGTGTTCCGTGACGGTGCTCAGTGACAGCCGTCGGCCGCCTCGATGAGGCGGGCCGCCTCGCCGAGGGCGCGGCGCAGCACGGCGGGGTCGGTGACGGGGCCGGTGTCGCCGGGGGGCAGCAGCCAGCCGGCCGGGCGGGGGGCGTCGCCGGCGGGCTCGGGCAGTTCGGGGAGCTCGGGGAGGCGCAGGCCCCGGCCGGAGGTGCGGGTGCAGGCGCTGCCGGGGAGGTCCCAGGCGGCGGCGGTGCCGGGCGGGACGAGGAAGCCGAGGGTGTCGCAGGCGCCGTCGTGGAGGACGGGGCCGACGGCGGGGACGCCCCGGCGGCGGAGGATGTCGACGGCCTCCAGCCCCTGCCGCACGGGCACGGTCACCAGGTCGCAGGGCTCCTCGGCCCCGGCGCGGCCCGGGGTCCCGGGGGTCCCGGTGGTCGTCGCGGTCGGCACGGTCGTCGGCGTCGGTACGGTCGTCACGGTCGTCTCGAAAGGCGCGGCGTTCTCGGACATGGACCCCTCCTCGCTTCCCAGAGGAGACACGTTCCGTCTCTCCCATACGGTTCAACGCCCGTGCGCGTCAACGGCTACGGCGGCACGCCGCCGCAAAGGATGGCAGTTCATGGCAGATCGCAGGCGAGATATCCGATTTGTAGCCAAACTCAGCGTAGGCATCCGGTCACAGCAGGTACGTTCATGCCGCCGGAACACCCGGCAGCACCAGGAGAGGGCTCGGCCATGTCCCTGTCACGGGCAGTTCCCAATCTCGCCTTCCGGCGGCTCCGCGGACAGCACTCCCCGGCGGAGTTCGCCGCCGTGGTCCGCCGGGCGGCACGGGAGATCGGCGAACAGGTCGCGTGCGACGCCCGCTACATCGGGCGCGTGGAGGCGGGCGAGATCCGCTGCCCGAACTACGCGTACGAGCGGGTCTTCCTGCACATGTTCCCCGGGCTGACCCTTGCCGACCTGGGTTTCTCTGCGCGGGAGGCGGTACGCGGCCGACGGCAGGCCGCCCCGGCCGGGGCCTCGGGGCCCCCCGCCCTCCCGACCCGGAACGATGAGGAGAGCGACGTGCTGCGTCGCGCATTCATGACGAGCGGCACCGCCACCCTGGCGGCCGCCTCCTGGGGACTCGGCTCCACCGCCGTCGCGATCCCCAGCCCCCGCGGCACCCACCGCATCGGCGAGGCCGAGGTCCTCGCCGTCGAGGACGCCGTACGGCAGATCCGCCTGCTCGACGACCGGCACGGCGCCGACGGGCTCTACAAGGTCGCCGCCCAGCCGCTCCGCACCGCCTACGCCCTGCTCGACCAGGGCACCGCGGCCCGCCGCGCCACCGAGGACCGGCTGCTGGCCGGCGCCGGCGAACTGTCCCTCTCCGTCGGCTGGCTCGCCCACGACTCCGGCCGTCACGAGGACGCCCGCTCGCACTACGCCGAGGCCCTCGCCACCGCCCGGGTCTCCGGGAACGCGGCCCTGGAGGCGCACGCCTTCTGCAACACGTCCTTCCTCGCCCGCGACACCGGCCGCTACCGCGAGGCCGCCCGCGCCGCCCAGGCCGGGCTGCGGGCCGCCGGACCGCTCGGCTCCCCCCGGCTGCTCGCCCTGCTCTCGCTGCGCGAGGCCGCCGCCTGGGCCGGACTCGGCGACCGCTCCTCCGCCGAGGAGTGCCTCGGCCGCGCCCACGAGCAGTTCGGCCACGGCCACGCCGACCAGGACCCCGAGTGGATGTCCTTCTTCGGCGAGCCCGAGCTGGAGGCCCTGGAGTCCCACTGCTGGGCCGCGCTCGGCGACTGGACCCGCGCCGCCCGCCACTCCCACCGGGCCACCGTCCTCCAGCACCCCCGCTTCGCCCGCAACCTCGCCCTCTACCGCGCCCAGCTCGCCGGCAACCTCGCCCGCGCCGGCCGCCGCGACGAGGCCGAGGCCGAGGCGCGGCGGGTGGCGGACTCGCTGGACGGGATCGCGTCGGCGCGGATCCGGGGGCTGCTGGCCGAGACGCGGCTGATCCTGACGGGGGCGTGAGGGCTGGATCCGGGATCCAGGAGGTTGGAGCTTGGATCCGAGATCCGAGATCCGAGATCCGGGAGGTTGGAGCTTGGATCCGAGATCCGAGATCCGGGAAGCTTGGATCCGAGATCCGGGAGGTCGAATCCAGACCCGCTCAGCCCTCCAGGTGCCCCGTGTCGTTCCACCGCTCGATCGCGGGCGCCCCGTACGCCCACCCCAGGACCGACAGGCTCGTCGGGTCGAGGCGGATGCGGGCGGCGAAGGAGACGTCCTCGCCGAGCCAGCGGGCGCCGATGGAGCGGAGGATGTGGCCGTGGGCGAAGACCAGCACGTCGCGGTCGGCCGAGCGGGCCCACTCCACGACCCGGTCGGCGCGGGCCGACAGCTGGGCGAGGGACTCGCCCTCCGGGACGGCGTCGCGCCAGATCAGCCAGCCGGGGCGCAGCTCCTGGATCTGCGCCGGGGTGAGGCCCTCGTAGGCGCCGTAGTCCCACTCCATCAGGGCGTCCCAGGGCTCGGCGCGGTCGCCGAAGCCGGCCAGGTCGCAGGTCTCGCTCGCGCGGACCAGCGGGCTGGTGCGCACCTCGACGCCGGGCAGGCCCTGCCAGGGGCCCCGGCGCAGGCGCTCGCCGAGGAGCTCGGCGCCGCGCCGGCCCTCGTCGAGCAGCGGGATGTCGGTCCTGCCGGTGTGCCGTCCGAGGAGCGACCACTCGGTCTGGCCGTGTCGGGCGAGCAGGATGCGCGGTGCCATGGGCGGGGCTCTCCAGAGATTGCGCGGGTACGGGGGTACGGGGTCCTTCCGCCGGACGCCCTTCCGCCGGGTGCCCTGGCGGAGGGTCCCCTCCCATCATCGCGCAGGTGTCCCGGGCGCGAACTCCCGGTGTCCCCGGGCCGGAACGCGCCCGCGTTGTCAGTGGCGGATGGGAGACTTCCGCGGGTGAGCGCATCCCTGGACGACGGCGGGTCACGGCCGCCTCAGACGACGGACCCCGTGCCGACCCCGGCGAGCCGCCGCAGGACGCGGGAGAGACTCGCCGAACTGCGCGGCCCGGCGGTCCCGCCGCGCCCGCTGGACGCGCGGGCGCTGGCCGCGCTGGCGGCGAACCCGGGGTGCAGCCGCCGCGCGCTGCTCGACGGCGCCGGGGTGGACAAGGCGGCGCTGGCCTCCCGGCTGGGCTCGCCCGCGCCGTTCGGCCAGTCGCAGTTCGCGATCGTGCGGGGCAACAGCTTCGAGGCGAAGGTGAAGGCGGACGGCGGGCGCGAGCTGCTGCGGCTCTTCGGCGTCGAGGACCCGGGGGCCGTCTCCGTACCCGACCTGTCGGCGTCCGGACCCGAGGGGCGGACCGCGCGGACGGCGCTGGCGCTGCGCGAGGCGACCGCGGCCGGCGGGTGGACGCTGCTCGACCACCCGCTGCTGACCCTGGAGGTGGCGGGCTCCCCCGTGCACCTGGAGCCGGACGCGGTGGTGGTGGACCCGTCCGGGCGGTGGACGGTCGTGGAGATCAAGTCCTTCCCGATGGTGGACGGGGCGGCGGACGCGGCGAAGGTGGGCGCGGCGGCCCGGCAGGCGGCCGTGTACGTGCTGGCGCTGGAGCGGGTGGCGGCGCTCACCGAGGGCGCCGAGGTCCGCCACACGGTGCTGCTGGTCTGCCCGAAGGACTTCTCGAACCTGCCGACGGCCTCCGCGGTGGACGTGCGCCGCCAGCGGGCGGTCACCCGGCGGCAGTTGGAGCGGCTGACCCGGATCGAGGAGATCGCCGGGGCCCTGCCGGAGGGGCTGAGCTTCGACCTGGAGGGCCGCTCGGCCGAGGAGCTGTCCAAGGCCGTGGAGGCGGTCCCCCACGCCTACGCGCCGGAGTGCCTGACCGCCTGCGAGCTGGGCTTCCACTGCCGGTCGCGGGCCCGGGAGGCGGACGCGGTGCAGACCCTGGGCCGTGCGGTCCGGGGCGAGCTGGGCGGGCTGACCACGATCGGCGCGGTGCTCGCCGCCGCGCGCGGCGCCGGCGACCCCCGCTCCGGCGGCGCCGACGGCCCGGAGGCGGGCGAACCGGAGGATCCGGCGGTCGTGACGCTGCGCCGGGCGTGGGCCCTGCGGCAGGAGGCGCTGGACGGGGCGGAGGCAGCCGCGTGTCGCTGATCGCGCATCTGGCCCGGATGGAGGCCGTGGAGGCGGGCCGGGCACAGCCCCTGGCGACCGTCCGGCACCGGCACCTCGGCGGGCGGCCGCTGGTCCTCGTGCCGCTGACCACCGCCGGTGAGGCGGGCGCCCCGCTCGGGGCGCTGGTCGGCACCGATCCGGACGAGCCGCGGCTGCTGGTGGTGCCTCAGCCGCGGGACCGGGAGCTGCGGTTCGCGTTCCTCGCCGAGCTGGCCGAGGAGGTGCTGCCGTACGTCGACGGGTTCACGGACGCCGTCGAGCTGGTCGAGCGGAACCAGACGGATCCGGAGACCGGGACGAGGTCCAGGGTCGAGGTCGAACTGTGCGCGGACGCGCCGCAGCTGATCGTGCCGAGCCGGGCCGGGATCGAGTACGTACGGCTCCTGGGGCGGTCGACGCGCTTCCGGCGCACCGCCGAGCAGGACCCGGACACGCCGTACCCGGCGCCCCCTCGGGTGCCGCTGCTCGGCCGCTGGCTGACCCACTACGGGGAGCGGGCCCGCGTCCCCGGCTCCTCCCTGCTGCTCGCGGCGACCGACCTGCTGAACCGGCACTGGGCCACCGGGCAGTCCTCCCTGGAGGACCAGCACCTGGGGGCGCTGCTCGCCTGGATCGACCCGTACGACGACGAGCCGGGCGCCGAGGCCGCCCACCGGGCCGAGCTGGGGCGGGACGAGCGGGGGCAGTTGCTGTGCCCGCCGGCCGGGCCCGCGACCGATCCGGCCTTCGACAACCAGCTGCTGGCGCCGGCGATCGAGGCGTACGACCGGGCCCGGCAGGCGGTCGGCGCCGCCGAGGACGGCGAGACGGCCGACGCGGCCCTCGGCGCCCTGCACCGCGCCGAGCGGGAGGTCCGACGGCTGGTCGTCTCGCAGCTGCGGCCGACCTGGGACGCGACCTGGCGGGCGCTGGACCTGCTGCGGGAGCTGCCCGAGGGGGCGCGGGTCCCCGACCGGTGGACCCGGGACCGCTGGTCCTTCACCGCGCACCGGGACCGGATCGCCGCCGGGGAGCCGCCGCAGCCGCGCCGCGACGACGCGGTGACCGCCGCCGCCAAGCTCGCCGCGCGCGAGCAGGCGCAGGGGCAGCTGGACGCCCAGGAGGCGCTGGACGATCCGCTGGTGCTGGCGGGGCGGCGGCTGTCCGGCGAGGCGTTCACCGGGGAGGTGAGGGAGGTGACCATGGCGTGGACGGAGTCGAAGCGGCCCGCGCCGCGCCCGCTGCTCACGGTCCGCACCGGGGACCGGCCGCACCTGGACGCGGGCGTGAAGGTGTACCGCTCGCTGGACGGCAAGCCGCAGTCCGCGGAGTTCGTGGCCCGCGAGGAGGACGGCGCGCTGGTGCTGCGGCTGCTGGACAGGATGGGCAGGTCGAAGGAGCCCGCGCCGGGCACGGTGCCGGAGAAGGGCGAGCGGATCGCCTGGACCCTCTTCGAGCACGACACGCGGGTGGGGCCGAAGCTGCCCGATCCGGAGGAGACGCCGTGGACCCACGGCGGCCCGCCGCGCTCCGCCGACACCGCCGAACTGCCCGACGCCGTGACCCCCGAGGACCTGCTGTGACCGTGTACGACCCCGCCGTGCCCGACCCCGGCGCCGCCGCCGCGAAGGCGACGGCGGAGATCCTGGAGAGCACCCTGCGCGGCTCCGCCCGGGGGGTCGTCGTCGACTCCCCGCCCGGCGCCGGGAAGTCCACCCTCGTGGTGCGGGCCGCGCTCGAACTGGCCGCCGCCGGGCGCCCCTTGATGGTGGTCGCGCAGACCAACGCGCAGGTCGACGACCTGGTGCTGCGGCTCGCCGAGAAGGAGCCGGAGCTGGAGGTGGGACGGCTGCACTCCAGCGACGGCGACCCGTACGACAAGGCGCTCGACGCGCTGGAACGCGTACGGAAGTCGGCGAAGGCCGGGGACCTCGCCGGGCTGCCGGTGGTCGTCTCGACGGCCGCCAAGTGGGCGCACGTGAAGAACGTGGAGCCGTGGGCGCACGCGATCGTGGACGAGGCGTACCAGATGCGTTCGGACGCGCTGCTCGCCGTGGCGGGGCTCTTCGAGCGGGCGCTGTTCGTGGGCGACCCGGGGCAGCTGGACCCCTTCTCGGTGGTCGGCGCGGACCAGTGGGCGGGGCTGTCGTACGACCCCTCGGCCTCGGCGGTGTCGACGCTGCTGGCCCACAACCCGGAGCTGCCGCAGCACCGGCTGCCGGTCTCCTGGCGGCTGCCCGCCTCGGCGGCGCCGCTGGTGTCGGACGCGTTCTACCCGTACACGCCGTTCCGCTCGGGGACCGGCCCCGGCGACCGGCGGCTCGCCTTCGGCGTCGCCTCCGACGGTTCCGCGCCGGACCGGGTCCTGGACGAGGCCGCCGAGTCCGGCTGGGGCCTGCTGGAGCTCCCCGCCCGGCACACCCCGCGCACCGACCCGGAGGCCGTGCACGCGGTCGCGCTGGTCGTCCGGCGCCTCCTGGACCGGGGCGGCGCGGCGGTCAGCGAGCGCTCCGACACGCCCGTGCCGGTGACCGCCGACCGGATCGCGGTCGGCACGGCCCACCGCGACCAGGCGGCGGCCGTCCGCGCGGCCCTGGCGGCGCTCGGCGTGTCGGACGTGACGGTCGACACGGCCAACCGCCTCCAGGGCCGGGAGTACGACGTGACGGTCGTCCTGCACCCCCTGTCGGGCCGCCCGGACGCCACCGCCTTCCACCTGGAGACCGGCCGCCTCTGCGTCCTCGCCTCCCGCCACCGCCACGCCTGCGTCGTCGTCTGCCGCGCCGGCGTCACCGACCTCCTCGACGCCCACCCCTCCACGGAACCGGTCCAGCTCGGCGTCACCGTGAAGTTCCCGGACGGCTGGGAGGCGAACCACGCGGT
>NZ_JBIBZN010000011.1:0-167004 GCF_043084305.1 Streptomyces sp. NPDC014656 | reverse complement strand
GTCCTCTCCCACCTGGCCGAACACCGAGTGACCTGGACACCCTGACCCCACGGACCCGCGCAGCCGGACGGAGTCCGGCACGCCGCCGCAGGCGGCCGGGGAACACAGCCCGGACGGCTGGGAGGCGAACCACGCGGTCCTCTCCCACCTGGCCGAACACCGAGTGACCTGGACACCCTGACCCCACGGACCCGCGCAGCCGGACGGAGTCCGGCACGCCGCCGCAGGCGGCAGGGGAACACAGCCCGGACGGCTGGGAGGCGAACCACGCGGTCCTCTCCCACCTGGCCGAACACCGGGTGACCTGGACACCCTGACCCCGCCGGGCGGCCTGCGCACCCCGGCCCCACGGACCCGCGCAGCCGGACGGAGTCCGTCAGCGTGTGGGTCCGGGGGTGCCGGGCGGTGCTCCGGACGCGGCCGCGTGGGCGAGGAGTTCGTCGACCGACCACTGGTCGTAGACGTGCTCGCCGTACTTCGCCGCGGCGATCCGTCCGTCGGGGGCGATCAGGAAGTCGGCGGGGAGGCCGGTCCGGCCGGCCGGCTGGGACGCGGCGGGCAGCCGTCCGCGCCCCCGGAGCAGTTCCCGGGCGCCCAGGGCCACTCCCCGGACGATCGCGGGCCAGCCCCTCGGGTCGGTCAGGGCCCTGCGGTGGGCCTCGACGCCGAACTCCGCGTACAGCTCCTTGGCGGGGTCGGCGACGACGGCGAACGGCAACCGCGCCACGTGCTCGCGCAGTTCGCCGGCCGGCGAGTGGAAGAGCACCACCTCCCGGATCCCGGCCCGTTCGATCTCGTCGTGGCGCAGGACGATCGAGCGGAGGTGGAGGTTGCAGACGGGGCAGCCGGCGAAGCGCCGGAACTGCACGTGGACCGCACGTCCGGGATCCGGCACGGTCAGCGACGGGCCGACGACCGGGGTGAGGGTGCGGACCGGCACGGAGTCGCCCGGCGCGAGCCGGCCGCCGGAGACGCGCTCCGGCGAAGCGGCGCCGGACGGGGTGGTGCCGGGCTCGGGAGCGCCGGACGGGTGATCGCCGGACGGGGTGTCGCTGGGCCGGGACGAGGACGTGCGCATGGGCCACCTTCCGGAGGGAAGCTCGTAGGCGTACGGCGTACTCCTACGAGGGTAGGCGTCCGGCGTACGCTGTCAACCGCCATGCCACGCCCCCGCTCGCTCACCCCGGACCGGCTCGCCGCCGCCGCGCTCGCCGTCGTCGACCGCGACGGGCTCGCGGCCCTCTCCATGCGCACCGTCGCCAAGGAGCTCGGCATGAGCCCGATGGGGCTCTACCGGTACGTCGCCGACCGCGAGGAACTGGAGCGGCTGGTGGCCGACCGGATCCTCGGCGACCTGGACACCGCCCCGCCGCCGGCGGACGGGCCCTGGTCCGCGCGCGTCGAGGTGATGGCCGGGCGCCTGCGGGAGGCCGTCGCCCGCCACCCGGAGGCCGTCCCGCTCACCCTCACCCACCGCCACCGCTCCCCCGGCGGACTGCTCTGGTCGGAGACCGTGCTCGGCATCCTCGCGGAGGCGGGCGTCGACGGCCCCCGGCGGGTGGTCGCCCTGCGGGCGCTGCACGGGTACGTCACCGGCGCGATCCAGCTGGAGCACCGGGGGCCGCTCGCCGGACCGGGCACGGAGGCCATCGCCGCGCTGCCCGGGGACCGCTTCCCGCTGCTCGCCGCGACGGCCCGGGAGGCCCGCGGGGTCTCCCCCGACGAGGAGTTCTTCGGCGGGCTCCGCCTGCTGCTGCGGGGGCTCGGCGGCTGAGCCCGGCAGGCGGTCTTGCGGGGCGCGGGAGAATGGGGGGTGGCCCGGCGATCGCGGGCCGTGTGCGGTCGAGGAGGAGCGGAACGATGGCGGAACCCGCGGAGCGGAGCGGACAGCGGCGGCTGCGGCCGGCGCCCCTGGTCTTCGAGCCTGCCGAGGCGACCGCCGACCCGGAGCACTTCTTCGACCTGGAGTCGGTGGAGGACCCGAGGGAGCTGCTGGCCCGGGCGACCGAGCTGGCCCTGGCGTTCCGGGCCGCCGCGGACCGGGCGGTGGAGTTCCAGGCCGTGGCGGCGGCCCAGCTCGCCGATCCGAAGCGGTTCGACCGGCTGACGGCGGCGGACGTGGCGGAGCGGGCGGCGTGGACCGAGGACTACGCCCGGAAGATGATCGAGTTCGGGCGGGACCTGATCCGCGCCGAAGGGCGTCCGGCGGAGGAGTGATCCTCCGGCCGCGCCGCCGGCCGCCCCCGCCGTCCGGAACGGGCGTTCGGAACGGGCGTTCGGCATATGCGGGGCGCACGATACTCCTCCGGGTGCGGCCTCGTCCGCGTTTCGCGGAACTCCCGGCGTTCGTCTCGTCACGGGCGGTAGACCTGTCCGCATGACGACGACGACCTGGCTGCGCGACGAAACCACCCCGGACACCCCGTACGGCGTCTTCCGCTTCCTGCGGACGGGTGACGAGGACCGGCACCAGACCGCCCGGGCGACCCCGGACGGCGCCGCCTGGCTGGCCTCGGCGGCGGGCGGGGAGCCCGGGGCGGCGCTCGCGCGCTGGGAGGCGCGGCCGGAGTCGCCGGCGGTGCTGCCGTGCGGAACCGCCTTCGACGTGGTCAACGTGGATCCGGTCTTCGGGCGGCGGATGCTGGACCGGCTGTGGGAGGAGGGCCCGGGCTCGGGTCCGGTGGCCGCGCACCGGGGCCGGATGCTGCTCTTCGCCGCGCCCGGCACGGCCCAGCGGCTGCCCGCGCTGCTCGACTGGGAGGAGTGGGGCGACGCCGTGCCGCGGCCGCTCTGCCACGGGGCGGGCGACGCGGTGACCGTGCCGCCGCTGGTGCCGGCCGGGCCGGAGTCCTCCCGGCCGCGCTGGATGGTCGCCCCGGACACCAGGAACCCGTGGCTGCCGGGACCCGAGGTGATGCTCTGGGCCTGCGTGAGGGCCGTCCGGATGGTTTCCGCGGCCGACGTGCGGGTATCGATTTTCGCTCCCGCCGGTGAGGGTGCTAATGTCTACGACGTCAGCAGGCGCCGCTAGCTCAGTTGGTTAGAGCAGCTGACTCTTAATCAGCGGGTCCGGGGTTCGAGTCCCTGGCGGCGCACAGACAGGGAAAGCCCCTCGCGAGAGCGAGGGGCTTTCCCGTCGTTCCGGACCGTTCTTCCCGTGCTCCGGACCGTCTTCCCGTGCGCCCGCGCCCGGCGCTTCACTCCGCGCCGGGCGGGGTGATCCTCACCGTCCAGATGCCGGCCTCGCTGCGGTCGGCGACCTCGACGCGGACGCCCGTGCCGGGCACGGTGAGCGTCTCGCCGACCTCCAGGGGGGCGTCCGCGAGCGGCGGGTAGACCGAGCGCTCCCAGCACCCCTCGGTGTCCGGGTGGGCGTCGACGACCTCGACCGGGCCGTCGCCGGAGGCCGCGCGGGCCCGGACCCGGTAGACGAGGACGCCCTCGGTGCAGGTGTCGGCGTCGTTGCCGGTGGCGGCGCGGGCCTCGACCGCGAGGACGCTGTCCGGACCGGTGCGGACCACGGCGAGCCGGGTGCCGCGCGCGGTGGGGGTCACCGGGGCGGCGGAGACGGGCTCCAGGCCGACCACGCGCGGCTCGCCGCCCTGGACGCAGGCCACCTGGGAACGGTCGAGCCAGCCCAGCTTCCACTTGTGCCAGCCGAACGGGTCGGGGGCCAGCCCGAACTGGCTGCCCATGACGTCCCAGTCGCCCACGTGGGTGTCCCAGTCGCCCTTGCCGTCGGCGGGGCGGCGGTAGAGGTCGGGCAGGTCGAAGACGTGGCCGGTCTCGTGGGCGAGGACGTTCCGGTCCGGCGGGTGCCGCTCGAAGACCGTGACGACCCGCCGGATCTTCGCGCCGTCGGCCTCCAGCGGGCGCTCCAGGTTGACCACCTTGGTGGCGTCCGAGTCGACGCCGGGCGCGTCCGGGTCGGCCACCAGGTAGACGATGTCGTACCGGGAGAAGTCCACGGAGCCGTCGGCGGCGGCGACCGCGTCCCGCAGGTAGGCGGCCCGCTTCCCGGCGTCCCAGTCACGCCGTATGTCGTAGTCCGTGGACGGGCGGGGCATCGGCGTCCAGGCGGTGCGCGGGTGCGGCCGCAGGGTGAAGCGTCCGTAGGAGGCCCGCTGGAAGAACTCGGTGGTGGCCGGGAAGTGGTCGGCGGTCAGCTCCTCGGGGGTGATGAGCGGGGCGGCGTCCGGGAACGACAGGAAGATCATGACCGCGTCGAGCGAGCGCTCGGGGCGCGGGTAGGAGTCGTTCCAGCTGGAGAGGCCGAGCGAGTGGTGGGCGGCGGTACGGGGCAGGGCGCACGGCCCGGCCGAGGGCGCGGCCGCGGCGGGGCCGGCCACCAGGCCGGTGGCCGCCAGCGCGGCGAGCGCCGTGAAGGAGGCGGCTCCGGCGCGCAGCCGGGAGCGCTCCACTCCCCCGGGTGGCTGCTGACCCTCCACGTGGACCTCCGGTTCGCGAGTGCGGGACACCTCCACCACCTTGTGATGGTTCGCGGTGTTTCGCATGTTTCCGCTGCCCCGGTCGGGTGAGGGAGCGGCGCGGAGTGGACGCGAGACGGGCAGACTCCAGCTCACGGAAAGTCACATTCGGTCATCCCGATGGCGCCGTGCGTCAGACCCGGGCGGATTCGGTCGGGGAGGCGGCGTCCGGTGGCAGGCCTCACACCGTCCGGGCCCCCGGTCACCCGCCCCGGAGCTGGAACGGCCCCCGTGCTGGCTCTATGATCGGCACACTTGTCCCAGGCCGACCATCCCGACCACATGTGAACGGCCCCCCTGCACCACGGGAGCGAGCGGTGAGCGGAACCCCCGAAGGACCGGTACACCCAGAACCGCCCGGCATCCCGCCGGCCCGTCCGGCACTCACGGAGCGTGAACTCCGCGACTACCGGGCCGCCTTCCGCGTCTCCCGGCTCGCCATGGCCCTCGTGGACCGGGACGGCCTGGTCGTCGCCGCCAACGACTCGCTCGGCGCCCTCCTCGGCACCGACAGCACCGCCCTGCGCGAGCAGGCCGCCGCCGACCTCGTGGACCTCGCCGCCGACGGACGCACCTGGCACGCCTACCGCGAGGTGCTGCGCGGCCGCCGCTCCCGCTTCCGCTGCACCCGCCGGCTCAAGCACTCCGACGGCCGCAAGCTGTGGGCCGAGGTCACCGTCGCCCCGGTGCCCGACACCGGCCGGGTGCTCCTCTCGGTCGCGGACATCAGCGACCGGCGCGAGCTCCAGGCCCGGCTGCGCCACCTCCAGATGCACGACCCGGTGACCCGGCTGCCCAACCGGGCGCTCTTCTTCGAGCGCCTCTCGGCCGCCCTGGAGACGGCGGCGGCCGAGAGCGCCGAGACGGGCGCGGGCGGCCCGGCCGAGCCGGCCGGGGCCCCGGAGCCGTACCGCCCGCACCGGTCGTATCTGTCCCGTCCCTCACACGGCCATGGCAGAACAGGGCGGATCGGGCTCTGCTACCTGGACCTGGACGGCTTCAAGGCGGTCAACGACACGCTCGGGCACCGGGTCGGCGACCGGCTGCTCGCGGCCGTCGCCGGGCGGCTCACCGAGTGCGCCGACAACGCCGGCTACACCCGCAGCGGGGGCCATCTGGTGGCCCGGCTCGGCGGCGACGAGTTCGCCGTCCTCGTCGAGGAGTCGACCGGTACGGAACAACTCGCCGATCTGGCCCGCTCGGTGCTCGCCTCCCTGGAGCGACCCTTCGACCTCGGCGGGCAGCGGCTCTCGGTCTCGGCCTCGATCGGCGTCGTCGAGCGGACCGCCGCCGGCACCACCGCCACCGGACTGATGCAGGCCGCCGACACCACGCTGTACTGGGCGAAGGCCGACGGCAAGGCCCGCTGGACGCTCTTCGACCCCGAGCGCAACGCGCACCGGATGACGAGGCAGGCGCTCTCCTCCACGCTCCGCCCGGCGGTGGAGCGCGGGGAGTTCGCCCTGGAGTACCAGCCGCTGGTCGATCTGACCGGCGGGGCGGTGCGCGGGGTGGAGGCGCTGGTGCGGTGGAACCACCCGCGGTTCGGGGTGCTGCCGCCGAATCGGTTCGTCGGGATCGCCGAGGAGGACGGCTCGATCGTCGAGCTCGGCCGGTGGGTGCTGCGGACCGCCTGCGAGCAGGCGCGGCAGTGGCAGAAGGACCATCCGCGCGAGCGCCCGCTGTTCGTGAGCGTCAACGTGGCGGTCCGCCAGGTCTGGGACTCCGACCTGGTGGCGGACGTGGCGGGGATCCTCGCCGAGACCGGGCTCGCCCCGCACCTGCTCCAGCTGGAGCTGACCGAGTCCGCGGTGATGGGCTCGGCGGGCCGCCCGCTCCAGGCCCTCCAGGCGCTCAGCGACATGGGGGTGCGGATCGCGATCGACGACTTCGGCACCGGCTATTCGAACCTGGCCTATCTGAGCCGGCTGCCGGTATCCGTCCTCAAGCTGGACGGCTCCTTCGTGCGCGGCTTCCAGGACGAGGAGCACGCCAACCCGGCGGACGAGCTGATCGTGGAGGCGCTGGTGCAGCTGGCGCACCGGCTCGGGCTGACGGTGACCGCCGAGTGCGTGGAGACCGCCGGGCAGGCGGCGCGGCTGCGGCGGATCGGCTGCGACACCGGGCAGGGCTGGCTGTACTCGCGGCCGGTGGCCCCGGACCGGATCGCCGCGATGATCGAGGGCACGACGCCGCTGCGGGTCTGAACCCGCGGGAGGGCGCGGGGGCATGGAACTGCCCCCGGCCGGAGGGACATTCCGGGCGGGGGCAGCGGTTCATGCGGTGGTGCGGGCGGGCGGGACTCAGCAGGCGCCGAGGTCCTGCCAGACGCCCCACTCACCCGTGGTGCCGGGGGTCTCGTTCTGGGTCCACCACTTGGCCTTGTACTTGCGGCCGTTGTGGGAGACCTCGTTGCCCGTGTTGTAGACCGTGCCGGCCACGTAGGCCGGGACCGAGCCGCAGCCGGCCGGCGGCGTGGTGGGCGGGGTGGTCGGAGGCGTCGTCGGCGGGGTGGTCGGCGGCGTCGTGGTGGGCGGCGTGGTCGGCGGGACGGTGGTGCCGCCGAGCGCGGAGTTGATCTGGCCGAGCAGGGTGGCCTTCTCGTCCAGGCCGAGGAGCGAGTACATCATCGCGCCGGCCAGGCCGCGCTGCTTGCCGTAGTTCACGCGCTCCTGGATGGACTTCTGGTTCAGGCCGGTGAAGAACTCGCCGTCCTTGTAGAAGTAGGAGGACTTGGCCTGGTCGTCCCAGAAGGTGGTCGCCGCGTTGTCGACGATGCCGCCGAGCTCCTTGTAGTGCGCGATGCCGGCCTGCTGCGAGAGCGGGCGGGCGTTGGAGCCGCCGGTGGCGGGCTGCGCGAGGCCGTTGGCGGCGCCGGCGGGCACGCCCTTCCAGCCGCGGTAGTAGAACTCGTAGCCCAGGGTCAGCTTGTTCGCCGGGAAGCCGCCGGTGATGCCGTAGGTCGGGTTGCCGTCGATCCAGGAGTCGATGGCGGCGTCGATCGAGTACTTCTCCTGGCCCGGCGCGATCACGTCGGTCGGGTCGTTCGAGCCGGAGTACAGCGGGGACTGGTGGTACGTCGGCCCGTCGCCGTCCCAGGCGCCGTGCATGTCGTACGTCATGATGTTCGCGTAGTCGAGGTACGCGCCGATCTTGTCCGTCTCGATGTACTTGATCTTGTCCTGGCCGGCCGGGAGGGCCGCGGTCAGCAGGTACTTCTTGCCGCCGTTGGCCGCGCCGTACGCGTCGAGCTGCTTGCGGAACTCGGCGAGGAGCAGGGTGAAGTTCTGCTTGTCCTCGGGGCCGTAGTGGTTGCCCAGGTGGCCGCCGGAGGAGCCCGGGTACTCCCAGTCGATGTCGATGCCGTCGAAGATGCCGGCCGCCGTGCCCGCGCCGCCGAAGCCGCCCTCGACGGGCAGGTCGCCCTTGAGGTACTGGTCGATGCAGGAGGAGACGAGCTTCTTGCGGCTCGCGTCCGTCTTCGCCGCGTCGTGGAAGTACTTGGAGTAGGTCCAGCCGCCGAGCGAGATGTTGATCTTCAGGTGGGGGTACTTCGCCTTCAGCTCCTTGAACTGGTTGAAGACGCCCACGATCGGCTGGTCCCACTTGTCGGCGACGCCGTCGACGGAGTCGGCCGCGGAGAAGGACTTCTGGTAGTCGGCGTAGGAGTCGCCCGCGCCGTCGCCCGCGTTCGGGTTGTTGTCGTCACCCGCGGCCTTGTTGGCCATGAAGCACGTGAGGTTCGTCGGGTGGATGTTGCCGAACGAGTAGTTGATGACGTCGAGCTGGCTCGCGATGCCCCGCGTGTCGAGGTGCTTGGGGTAGAACGCGTTGCCGTACACGCTCCACTGGTCGTAGTACGCGATGCGCACGCCGCCGGCGGAGGCGGTGGTCGAGGCGTCGGCGGCCTGGGCGGAGCCGAGGCCCGCGGTCGCGGCGAGGGCACCGGCGGCCAGGGCCGAGCTGAGCAGCGCGGCGATCAATGACTTACGGGGGTGCACGAGCGTCCTCCGATGGGGGGTACTGGTGGTGCCGTACAGGAGTTGGTGAAGTGATAGCCCCCGCGCGAACGGCGCGTCAATGGTCTGAACCAGATTGAGGACTAGACCAATTCGAGGGAGAAAGCCCTCGTCAGAGGCGTGCAGCACAAAACGGAACCGCCCGCCACCATCGGTGACGAGCGGTTTAAGGTTCGCTTAGGGAAGCCGGCGGACTGGTTCCACGGTGAACCAGCCGCCGTACGGAATCCCGGATTCAGCCCCGCGCCGGGTCGAGGACCGGCAACCCGTAGGCGTCCGCGATCAGTTCGTAGCTCCGCAGCCGGGCCTCCCCGCCGTGCGCGTTGGCGGTGATCATCAGCTCGTCCGCGCCGGTCCGCTTCCGGAGCTCGTCGAGGCCCGAACGGACCGCGTCCGGGGTGCCGTACACGACGTTCGACAGCCAGCCGTCGGCGAACTCCCGCTCCGCCGGGGAGAAGGCGTACGCCTCCGCCTCCTCCGGGGTCGGGATGAGCCCCGGCCGGCCGGTGCGCAGCCGCAGCATCGACAGCGCGCCGGTGAGCACCTGGCGGTGCGCCTCCTTCTCGTCCTCGGCGGCGAGGGCGCCGACGCCGATCAGGGCGTAGGGCTCGTCCAGCACCGCGGAGGGCCGGAAGGACTGCCGGTACAGGTCGAGCGCGGGGACGGTGTTGCGGGCCGAGAAGTGGTGGGCGAAGGCGAAGGGCAGGCCGAGGAGGCCGGCGAGCCGGGCGCTGAAGCCGGAGGAGCCGAGCAGCCAGACCGGCGGCCGGCCCTTCGGGCCCTGCACGGGGCCGGGCACGGCGTGGATCCGGGCGTACGGGTGCCCGTCGGGGAAGTCGTCGTCCAGGAACCGGGTCAGCTCGGAGAGCTGCTCGGGGAAGTCGTCGGCCCCCTCGTTGAGGGTGTCGGTGCGGCGCAGGGCCGCGGCGGTGGCGCCGTCGGTGCCGGGGGCGCGGCCGAGGCCGAGGTCGACGCGGCCCGGGGCGAGCGCCTCCAGGGTGCCGAACTGCTCGGCGATGACCAGGGGGGCGTGGTTGGGGAGCATCACGCCGCCGGAGCCGAGGCGGATGCGGCGGGTGTGGGCCGCGAGGTGGGCGAGGATCACGGCCGGGGAGGAGGAGGCGACCCCGGGCATCGAGTGGTGCTCGGCCACCCAGTGCCGGTGGTAGCCGCGCCGCTCGGCGAGCTTGCTCAGCTCCACGCTGGTGGCGAGCGACCGGCTCGCGGTGGAGCCGCTGCCCACGGTCACCAGGTCGAGGACGGAGAGGGGCACGGGCGCGGTGCCCAGGGCTTGCCCGCGTATGGGGTCGCCCGCCGTGCCTGCGTCTGCCTGGGTGCCGGTCTCGCTCACCGTCCGGTCCTTCCTCCGTGGGGGTACGTCCAACGGAGCGGCAACAGGGGCGCGGGGGTTCTTATTCCATCGCGCCCGTTTTCGGGGCGAAGGGCGCGTTCCGGGTGGTCGGGGTCACATTCCGGCCACCGGAGGACCGGCCTCCGGGCCGGCCGCCCCGTAGGAAATCTCCTTTCCCCTCCAGGCCGAACGCGTGCGCGAACGGGAGCCCGCGCCGCCCTGACCTCCTCCTCTTCCCTCCGTTCATGCCCATGTCATATGCCAGGGTGGCGCGGCCCAGTACAAGGCCCCGCCCCTCCGCACGAATCTCGCCAACAGCCGCCCCGCGAAGGCCCCTTGGCGGCTATCGTGGTACGGAAGCTTGCGGTCACAACCTGGTAGGGGGAAACCGTGGCGCTGAAGCCCGAGCCCACCGCGCCGTTCCACTCGGTGCAGTACGCCCTGCGCGTCTTCGAGACGGTCTCGCGGCACGGCGGCGGGGTGTCGGACGTCCAGATCGCCCGGGAGACCGGCCTGCCCGTCCACCACCTGGCCTCGCTGCTCCTCATGCTCCGGCGCGAGGGGTACGTCGAACAGGTCTCCGACGGGGCGTACGTCATCGGGGACTCCCTGGTCCTCCTCGGCTCCGGCTCGACCCGCCGGGAGGCCCTGGAGGCCAAGCTCCAGGAGACCCTCACCGAGCTGCGCGACTCCGTCGGGGCCGCCGTCTACATCAGCCGGTACATCGACGGCGAAGTGAAGATCACCCAGTTCGCCGACGGCCCTCGCACGCCCAAGGTCAACGAGTGGGTGGACTTCCGCTCCGCGGCCCACGCCAGCGCGGTCGGCAAGTGCCTGCTCACCCAGCTCGACCTCGACGGCCGGCGCGACCACCTCTCCCGGCACAAGACCGCCCGGCTGACCTCCCGCACGATCACCAACGAGAAGGTGCTCTTCTCCAAGCTGGACAGCCAGCCGGCCACCGTCCCGGTCCTCGACCTCCAGGAGTACGCGGTCGGCACGGTCTGCGCCGCCGTGCCGCTGACGGCCGGCTCCGCCGTGGGCTGCCTGGCGCTCTCGCTCCCCATCGAGCACGCGCACCGGCTGCGCTCGGCCGCCGACACGCTGAACCGGCGGGCCGCGCCCGTGGTGCTGTCGCTGGCCCTCTGAACCGGCCCTCCGCGGCGCGCCCGGGGCGGCGGGCACGGTGGTCACGAGCACCCGCCGGGACCAGGTAGTATTTTCTCTGTCAGCAGGCGCCGCTAGCTCAGTTGGTTAGAGCAGCTGACTCTTAATCAGCGGGTCCGGGGTTCGAGTCCCTGGCGGCGCACAGACACGGAAAGCCCCTCGCGCGAGCGGGGGGCTTTCCGCATGCCCGGGCCCGTCACGCCTGGAGGTAGGCGAGGACGGCGAGGACCCGGCGGTGGGTGTCCCCGTCCGGCGGCAGGTCCAGCTTGGTCAGGATGTTGCCGATGTGCTTGCCGACGGCCGCCTCGGTGACCACGAGCCGGCGGGCCACCTCGCCGTTGGAGTGCCCCTCCGCGACCAGCGCCAGGACCTCCCGCTCGCGCGGGGTCAGCGCGGCCAGCGGGTCCCGGCGCCGGCGCAGCAGCTGCCGTACGACCTCCGGGTCGACGACCGTGCCGCCGGCGGCGACCCGGGCCAGCGCGTCCACGAACTCCTCCACCTGCCCGACCCGGTCCTTCAGCAGGTAGCCGACGCCGGTGCCGTCCCCCGAGTCGAGGAGGTCGGCCGCGTAGTCCCGCTGCACGTACTGGCTGAGGACCAGGACCGGCAGGCCGGGACGCTCGGCGCGCAGGGCGACGGCGGCCCGCAGCCCCTCGTCCTGGAAGCCGGGCGGCATCCGCACGTCGGTCAGGACCACGTCCGGGCCGTGGGCGGCGACCGCCGCGCGCAGTGCCTCCGCGTCACCGACCGCCGCCACGACCTCGTGGCCGAAACGGGACAGCAGCCCGATCAGTCCCTCCCGGAGGAGGACGCCGTCCTCGGCGAGGACGACGCGGAGCGAACGCGGCACGGGATCTCCACTCGTAGGACCGTCGGCCCGCCCGGCGGGCTGGTGATCGCCAGTGTGCCATCGAGGACGGCGAGCCGGTCGGCGAGCCCGGTGAGCCCGGAACCCCGCGCCGGATCGGCGCCGCCGCGCCCGTCGTCCTCGACGGTGAGGACGAGGACCCGGCCGTCGTGCCGGGCGGCGAGACGGGCCCGGGAGGCGCCGCTGTGCCGGTCCACGTTGGCGAGCGCCTCGCGGCCGGTGAAGTACGCGGCGCTCTCGACGGCCGGGGGCAGCCGGGGCAGGCCGTCGAGGTCGGTGCCGACCGGGACGGCGGTCCGGTCGGCGGCGTCGGCGAGGGCCGGGCCGAGGCCGTAGTCGGCGAGGACCTGCGGATGGATCCCGTGGATCAGCTCGCGCAGCTCGGCGAGGACCCGCCCCGCCTCCTCCTGCGCCTGCCCGAGGCGCTCGGCCAGCGGCCCGTCCGGCGGGGCGTCCAGCCGCGCGAGCCCCAGGGTCATGGTGAGCGCGACCAGCCGGTGCTGGGCGCCGTCGTGCAGGTCGCGCTCGATGCGGCGGCGCTCGGCCTCGAAGGCGTCCACGAGCCGCGCCCGGGAGGCGATGACCTCGCCGAGCCCGTCCCGCTCCCCGGCCGTGAGCAGGGCCCGGGCGAGCCCGCCCCGGCCGGCCGCGTACAGCCCGAGGGGGTAGGAGAGGGCGACCAGGGCCAGCGCGCCGGCGGCGGCCCCGGCGAGGGCGCCGGGGTACGAGGTCGCCAGGACGGTCTTGAGGAGCTTGGTCTCGTGCCCGTCGGCGGCGAGCAGCAGCGGGGCGGCGAGCAGCGTGACCGGCGCGCCGACGGCGACGGCGAGCACGAGCGCGTCGAGGACCCACAGGACGGTGGCGAAGAGGAGCGCGTACCCGAGCTCCCGCCACGTCGCCCGCTCCCCCGCCCGCGTCCGCGCCCACGCCCCGAGCCCGGGCGCGGCGGGCAGCCGGTGCGGGTCCGGGGCGGGCACCCGGTCGACGAGCCGCAGCCGCAGCCGCTCGGCCCCGCCGAGCGCGACCCCGCCGAGCAGCAGCAGCGGAATCCCGACGAGGAGCAGGGAGGCGAGCAGCAGCACCAGCAGGGCCGCGCAGGCGAGGGCGCCGCCGACGGCCCCGGTCACCAGGTACGCGGCGCTCCGCCACGGCCAGACGCCGAAGGGGTACCGCGGGGGCCGCCGGACGAGCGCCCGCAGGACGTCACGATCTTCCATGACCGCCCACCGTAGGCGGCGCCGGTGCGCCCGGGCCATGGGGCGGGAGGGTGTGCGGGGGTGGGGCCGGCCCTACCCCGGGGCTCAGGCCGGCGCGCGGCCGTGGCGGGCGTACTCGGCGCGGAGGGCGGCGAGGGCGGGGGCGGTGAGGCGTTCGTACGGGGCCTTCGGGGCGGGGCGCCACCAGACCGGGTCGTCGCAGAGGAAGGACGCGCGGCGCAGGGCGACGCGGTGGATCTTGTTGGTGGCGGTGAGCGGGAGGGCGGGGGTCACCCGGACGAAGCGCGGGGGCATCTTGGTGCCGAGGTCGGGCTGGGCGGCCAGGAAGGCCGCGAAGGCCGCCGGGTCGAAGTCCTCGCCGGGGCGGAGGGCCAGGGCGGCCATGACCTGGTCCCCGGCGACCGGGTCGGGGACGGCGTAGACGGCGACGCCCGCGGCCCGGTCCCAGCGGGCGAGGATCGCCTCGATCATGGCGGCGGCGAGGTTCTCGCTGTCGACGCGGAGGCGGTCGTCGGCGCGGCCGGCGAAGTAGAGGAAGCCGGAGCCGTCCCGGTAGAAGAGGTCGCCGGTCCAGTACCAGCCGCCGCGGCGGCGGGCCTCCTCGGCGCCGGGGTTGCGCCAGTAGCCCTCGAAGGTGCCGGTGCCGCCGCGGTTGACGAGTTCGCCGACGGCCTCGTCGGCGTTGAGGAGCCGGCCGGCGGGCGAGAAGCGGGCCGGCGGGCACTCGCGCAGGGTTTCGGGGTCGACGACGGCCAGGTCGTCGCCGTGCGCCGCGCGGCCGATCGCGCCGGGCGGGGTGTCGGGGGTGCGCTGGACCGACGCGCCGCCCTCGGAGGAGCCGTACCCCTCGATCAGCGGCACCCCGAAGCGCTCGCGGAAGCGGACCGCGTCGACCGCGCCCGCCTCGGTGCCGAAGCCGAGCCGGAGCCGGTGGTCGCGGTCGTGCGGGCCGGACGGGGTGGCGAGGAGGTACTGGACGGCCCGGCCGACGTAGGTGAAGTAGGTGGCGTCGAAGCGGCGGACGTCGGAGAGGAAGCGGGAGGCGGAGAAGCGGGCCCGCAGCGCGACCCCCGCCCCGGCGGCGAGGGCCGGGGCCCAGTCGGCGATGACGGCGTTGCCGTGGAACATCGGCATGCAGACGTAGTGGGTGTCGTCGGGACCGGTGGAGAAGGCCCGGGCCAGGGCGGCGCCGGCGGAGGCGACCGCGCCCTGGCTGCGGAGCGCCGCCTTGGGGGCGCCGGTGGAGCCGGAGGTGAAGGTGAGGAGGTAGCGGGTGCCGGGGCCGACGGGGCCGAGGACGGCGTCGCCGGGGCGGGCGTCCGCGTAGGGCGCGAGGAGCTCCTCGTACGCCTCGGTGTCGGTGACCAGGAGGCGGACGCCGGGCAGCGGCAGGCCGTCGAGGAGCGGCAGGTGGGCGCGCTGGGTGACGAGGACCCGGCAGGCGGTGTGGGTGATGTCGCGGGCCAGCTCGGCGCCGCGCCGGGTGGGGTTGACGCCGGCGACGGCGGCCCCCGCGAGGGCCGCCGCGCCGAGCCAGAGCGGGTACTCCGGCGTGTTGTCGAGCAGCAGGCCGAGGTGCGGCTCGCCCCCCGGCCGGGGTGGCATGAGGTCCACGAGCAGGGCGGCCCGGGCGGCGGCGGCCGCGGCGGCCCGGTGGTGGCTGAGGGTGTGGTGCTCGTCCCTCAGCCCGGTCCGGTGGTCGCCCCAGCGGCGCCGTATCAGCTCCGCGACGGTGTCCGCGCCTGCCCGTGTCGTGGCCGTCATGGCCCCGGACTGTAGCTGACGCTACGTCAGAACTGAACGTCCGAGCAGGCGTAGAAGGCGTTCGCGGTGTCCGCGACCGTCCACACCGCCAGGATCAGGTGGCGGCCCGTCTTGCCCGCCGGGACGGTCCCGGAGTGCGAGAGCGTCGACGGCGGCTGCTGGTTGTTGTACGGGACGGTGAGGAACGGCTGGGGGTCGAGCTGGGCCCGGGTGAGCTTGCTGTTCGGGTTCCAGCCGTTCTTGGTGATGTAGTACCGGAAGTCCGTGGTCGCGTGGCGGGCCGTGAACTGCCAGCGGAAGGTGTGGCTCTGCCCGGCGGTGAGCCTCGTCGTCGGCCAGGCGCCGCCGCGCGGGTCGTCCAGCTGCGCGAAGCGGGAGTTCCCGCCGGCGCAGATGGTGCCGTCGGCGGGTCCGGCGGCCGGGAAGCCCTTGAGCCCCTCGACCGACTGCGGCTCCCACTGGATGGAGCCGCAGTTCGTCACCGTGCCGTTGGCGCAGAGCTTCTGGCGGCTGATCGGGGAGTCGGTGTAGCCGTGGCCGTTCGCGGTGCTGGTGGCGAAGAGGGAGGCGGCCGTGACGCCGAGCGCCACGGCGGCCAGCCCTGTCTTTTTGCGCATGCTGTCGCTCCAGGGAGAACGTGGGGGAGTTCTGTGATGCCCATGGGTCGTGCCGCACGCGTGCGGAGGGAACTGCTCTGCTTTCAGGTCTAGACCAAGTACCAAGGTAGGGACGGAAGTTGAACATGTCCATACCAACGGCGAGGTGGCCGGAACACAAAGGGAACCGGCCGCGGACAGCTGCCCGCGGCCGGTTCCCCGAAGAGGTCAGGCGCCCTCGCCCGGGCCCCCACGGCCCGTGTAGAACGCCACCGTCAGGTCCTTGACCAGCGACTTGCGCTCGTAGTCGTCCAGCTCGACCAGACCACGACTGGTCAGCCGGTGGACCACGTCGTCCACCGCGTCCACCACCGACGTCAGGACGCTGTCCCGGTGCTTCGCGTCGATCGCCGCGATCCGGCGCCGGCGCATCGCCTCCGCGACCTCGGGGGCGTACTCGATCCTCGTCGGCTGCGCCGAGAACACGTCCAGGCCGACCGGCGCGCACTCCGCCGACAGCATCCGCGTCAGCGCCTCGCCGACCGCCTCCGCGTCCCGCAGCGTCGGCGCGTCCTCGTGGAACGCGTCCGCCGGAAGCTGCGACAGCACCCGGGCCATCGCCGCCTCCACCTGCTCGCGCAGGTAGTCCTCGTGGCCGTCCACGCCCAGCGCCGCCCGGACCGTGTCCCGGACCCGCCACACCACGAGCACCGTCACGTCCAGCGCGGTCCCCTTCGCGTCCACCGCGGGCAGCGGCTCGCTGCGCCAGTGCCGAAGCCGGACGTCCACCCGGCGGCGCAGCAGCAGCGGGCTCGCCCAGACCAGGCCGGTGCGGCGGACGGTGCCGCGGTACTCGCCGAACAGGGTCAGCACCCAGGCGTACCCGACCCTGCCCCGCCCCAGACCGCCCACCGCGAAGAGCAGCGCCAGCACGCCGAACGCCAGCAGGGCCCACTGCGCGAGGTGGATGCCGTGGTACGGACGCGGCGGCAGCCGCAGCATCCGCGCGGCCCCGGCGGGCACGGCGCCCGCCCACCACACGACGGCCGCGCACCCCGCGAGCGCCAGCAGCCCGCCGGCCACCCCGACCCACCCCGGCAGCACCGCCGCCGGGCGCTCCACGAGACCCGGATCGGCGGTCGGCGCGGGCCGCGCGGAGACCGGGCGGACCTGCTTGGTGGCGGGCCTCGGGATGACGGCCCGCTCCTTCCGGCCGGTCGGCGGGGCCATCGCGACGGTGTCGGGACCGCCGTCGTCGGCGCCCGCCGCCACGGGACCGGCCGCGCCGCCGCCGTCCCGGAACAGCAGGTGGACCGGGATCGAGCCGGTCGTCTCCGTCCCGATGACGTTCTTGCGCCGGGGCAGCCGGCCGACCGCCGCGACCGGCGTCGCGACCGACGCCACCCGCATGCCCGTGATCCGCCCGAAGTCGAGCAGGTCCCTCTCCTCCTTGAACACCCCGATCCGCGGGACGCCCGGCAGGTCGGAGCTGCCGGGCGCCCCCGCGGCGGACTTCTCGGCCGCCGGTCCGGTGACGGGCCTGCCGACGCCCGGCCCGCCCCCCGCGACCCGCGCCGCCGACGCGGACCCGACGGGGGTACGGACGGGCAGCACCGGGCGGTCGGACACGGCCGGGGTCGCGGCCGGGGCGGGCGCGGGAGCCGAGGTGGGCGCGGGAGCCGAGGTGGGCGCGGGAGCCTGGGCGCGGGCCGGGGCGGGTGCGGGGCCGGCGGCGGTCACCGGGACCGGCCGGGCCCCGGCCGCCACGCCGACGGCCGTCAACGGCCGGAGCGGACCGGCCGTGACCACGGGCGCGGGGGCCGCGGGACGGGAGGCCGGTGCCGAGGCGGGCGTGGCGCCCGCGCCGACGCGGGCCGGGCGCTCGGCGGCGGGGCCCCCGGCGGCCGGCGCCGCGCCCACCGGGGCGGGGGGCTGCGGCGCCCGGGTGTCGGACCGCCGGGGTACGGCCGCCGGGGCGGGGGCGGCGGTCGGGCGCGCGGCCGTACCCGGGGACGCGGCCGTACTCGTGGACGCGCCGACGGCCGGCGACGGACGGGAGGGGGCGGCCGGTGCCTCCGGCGACGGGGGCGCCACCGCCGCCGGACCGGGCCCGGCGGCGGGCGGTGCCGCCTCGCGTGCGGCGGACGCCGGCGGCGGAGCCGGCGCGGCGGTCCGCGCGACAGGCGACGCCTCGGCCGACGAGAGGGCGACCGGGGCGGCGGCGACCGGCGCGGCGGCCGGCGCGGTCCTGGCCGGGGCGGTCGTGACCGGCACGGTCGTGACCGGCACGGTCGTGACCGGCACGGTCCCGGCCGGGGTGGTCGTGGCAGGAGCGGTCCCGGCCGGGGTGGCGGCGACCGGGGCGGTCCCAACCGGAGCGGCCCCACCCGGGGTGGCGGCGACCGGGGCGGCGGGGACCGGGGCGGCCCCACCCGGGACGGTCCCGGCCGACGCGGCAGCAACCGGCGCGACCCCACCCGGGACGGTCCTGGCCGGAGCGGCAGCAACCGGTGCGGTCCTGGCCGGAGCGGCGGCGCCCGGCGCGGTCGCGGCAGGCGCGACCCCAGCCAGGGTGGCGGCAACCGGAGCGGTCGCGGCCGGAGCTGTCGCGGCCGGCGTGGTCCCGGCCGGGGCGGCGACCGTCTCGGCCGTGGGCGGGGGCGGGTCGGTCGGGGGTTCGGTCGTGGGGGGTGTCGGTGGGGGGAGGGGGGCGTCCGGGGTGGGGGGTCTGCGGGGGAGCGTGCCGTCGGTGAGGCGGCGGGCGGATCTGGCGGCGTCGCGCGAGGCCGCCGCGCCGGAGTCGTTCGGGGGTACTGCCGTCATTCGGGGTCCACCTCATGCTCTCGGGGTCATCGGAACAATCGCCGCCAGGTCTCCGGGCCCGGGTAGCCGTCGGCCGCTGCGCCGCGCCAGCCCTGTGCCCGCTGGAACGCCTCGACGTTGCGGCGGTCCGCCTCCGTCCAGCGCGGACCGGGTCCCGACAGGTAGTGCTTGCCGAAGCCCCGCTTCACCAGTTGTTTGCCCAGCTTCTCCACATATGCGTTGGATTGGCCCGGACGGAAGGAGCCACGCCCGGGGAACCCGTTCGCATCTGTGCTCGGGCCGCTCGAACCACTCGAACCGCCGATGTCCCTGCCCGTGCCCGACACGAGGAGCTTCCAGGTGTGCGGTCCCGGCAGGCCGTCCGCCTCCTTGCCCTTCCAGCCCTGCGCGAGCTGGAACGCCCGGGTCGCCCGCCGGTCGGCCTCGCCCCACTTCGGACCGGGCCCGGTGGTGTAGAAGCGCTTGCCGCCGCGGTCGACGAGCATCCGGCCGAGCTTCGTCACGTGGGCGTTGTCCGCGCCCGGGCCGAACTCCGACCCGCCCGGGTACGCCGTGCCCGCGGGCACCGTCGCACCGCTGCCCGCGCCGGTGCTGCCGCCGGCCAGGCCCTTGTAGCGGTAGGCGACGTACCGGGAGGAGTTCTCCCAGTAGGCCATCGGCGTGGCCTGCTTCCGCGTGCGCGGCTTGGTCTGCTCGTAGGCGACGTACGAGGTGTGGGTGTAGTCCGTCCAGCCGCCGAAGATCGTCACGTGCGAGCCGCGGGTCGGGTTGGCCGGGTTGTGGAAGAGCAGGATGTCGCCGGGCTGGAGCTCGGTCCGGTCGATGCGGACGGCGAAGCGGTCGAGGCTGCCCGTCCACTCGTTGCTGCTCAGGTTCCAGGCCATGGAGATGTAGCCCGAGCAGTCCTGGCGGTACCCGTCCGACCAGTACTTCTCCATCGAGTACGGCACCTGGGCCGTGACCCATCTCTTGGCCCGGTTGATGATCTCCGTGCGGGTCGTCCTCCGCAGCGTCTCCGTCGAGATCTGACTGGTCGTCGGGACGGCGCCGGGGGTGGGCCCGCCGTCGGCCTGCGCGGCCGGCGGGCCGTGCAGCGGGGCGCGGCCGCCCTGCGGGGTGTCGGAGCCCAGGGCGGCGTCCGTCGCGTCCGTCGCGTCCGCCGGGGCGGCGGGGGCGAGGGCCGCCGCGATGCCGCTCGCCCCTCCCCCGCCCAGCACCGCGCCCGCCGCCGTCACCAGGACCAGGGCCCGGCGGGCGCCGTGCGCCGCCGGGTGGCCGCCCGCGCGGACCGGCAGGCCCAGCGCGAGGTCGCGGCGCCGCCGGGCGCAGCCCGGGCAGCCACAGTCGGGCGCGGGTTCGAATTCTTCGAAGACCGGCACGCTCATGCGTTTCCCCTCCACACTCGTCAAGATCTTTTGGGCCTCGTTTCGGGCGCCAGTTTCTCAACTGTCTGGACAAATCGCATTTTGACGGATCAACGGCCTGATAAGACCATCCGACAGGCCGGAGACGGTCGCGGTTGGTCAGGAGCACCCCCGCAGGTCGGGTAGAGTTCTCTCTGTCAGCAGGCGCCGCTAGCTCAGTTGGTTAGAGCAGCTGACTCTTAATCAGCGGGTCCGGGGTTCGAGTCCCTGGCGGCGCACCGACGGAGAAGGCCCCTCGCGAAAGCGAGGGGCCTTCTCGTTGCCGCAGGTCAACTACCGTGCGTCGCGGGCCAGTTCCAGGGCGTAGGCGTCGAACCACTCCCCCGCCCTCGGGCCGCCCCGGCACTCCCCGTCCGACTCGCCGGGCCGCTTGATCCACAGATAGGCGCGGACCAGCGGATCGCCCGTCCGCAGGGTCGGCGGCTCGCCCAGCGCCCGGCCCGGCGGGTTGCACCAGTTCTCCGCGGGGTCGCCCGCCGTGTAGGGGCCGTTCCCGTTGCGGCTGGTGTCGACGACGAAGGGCTTCCCCCCGACCAGGGCGGAGAGCTCGCGGCCGTACGCCACGCTCTCCCGGGTCGTGCGGAAGTTCGAGACGTTCACCGCGAAGCCGTCCGCCGCGGCGAGGCCCGCCTGCCGGAGCGGCTGCGCGAGCTTCTCCGGCGCGACCCAGCCCGCGTTCCCCGCGTCCAGGTGGACGGTGACCCGCGGCTGCCGCTTCAGACGTTCGACGGCCGCCTTGAGCAGGGCGTACCGCTCGCCGTGGTGCTGCTCGGCGGTGCAGCCGTCGACCACGTGCATCACGGCGTCCGGCTCCAGGACCACCGTCGCCGCCCGCCCGCCGATCCCCCGGGCGACGGCGTCCACCCAGGCGCGGTACGCCGTCCCGTCCGCCGCGCCGCCGGCCGAGTGCAGGCCGCAGTCCCGGTTCGGGATGGCGTAGAGGACCAGCAGCGCGGTCTTCCCGGCCTCCGCCGCCGCCTCGGTGAGCGCCCGGGCCTCCGCCTCCGGCCGGTCGGGGCCGATCCACTCGGCGACCGGGCGGGTCGAGATCCGGCCGAGCAGCGCCGCCTCCGCGGTCCGCCCCGCCGCGCGGTGGGCGGCGACGGCCCGGGCGGCCTTCCCGTCCGGGTTCACCCAGTAGGGGACGGCGGCGGCGGTCGCGGACGGGCCGGGCGCGCCCGGTTCCGTGCCGGATCGCGTCCCCGGGCCGCCGCAGCCGGCGAGGACGAGGACGAGGCCCAGGGCGGCGGCCGGCAGGACGGGGGCGGCGGGGGACACGGGCGGGCGTGCGGGCATGCGGGAGCCTCGGGCGCGTGCGGGGTGGCGGAGTCGTGACCATCGTGACACGGCAGCGCTCTGGGCCGTGCGAGGCACGGCCCTCTACAGTGTGCGGAACTCCCGCCTCCCGCGGCGGCGCCGGGCTCCTCCCGCAGCCCGTGGGCCCGCGGTCGAGGACCGGCCCGGCCGGCGGCGCGTGGGACGCGGGCCGCCGGCCGGGGCCAGGTCCTCCCCGGCCGGGTCCTTCCGGGAAGCTCCGGCCGCCGCTCCTACTCGGAGCCCGTCAGGTACGCCGAGACGACCACGTTCGCCGTGTACAGGCCGGTCTCGCGGTCGAAGGTGCCGCCGCAGGTGATCAGGCGGAGCTCGGAGCGGCCGGGGGCGTGGGGGCCGTAGACCTTCCGGGGGTCGAAGGAGTCGCGGGGGACGACGGAGACGTCGTCGACGGTGAAGACCGCCACCGAACCGTCCGTCCGGGTGACGCGGACGGTCTCGCCGGGGCGGGTGGCGCTGAGGCCGTAGAAGACGGCGGGGCGGGTCTCCGTGTCGACGTGGCCGACGAGGAGGGCGGGGCCCGCCGCTCCGGGCGCGGCGCCGGGGCCGTACCAGCCGACGGTGTGCGGCATCTCGTACGGCGGCGGGTCGACCGCCCCGGTGGCGTCGAGGCCCCGGGAGACGACGGGGGCGTCGATGCCGAGGGCGGGGATCTCGACCCGGCGGGGCGGGGCCGCGTCCGGTGTCGGCGCGCGGGACGGCGGCAGGTCCACGCCCAGCGGGCGGCCGACCGCCGCGATGTCGCCGTGGGTGGGGGCCGAGCTGCCGCCGGGCCCCCGGGCCGCGTCGTGGCCCCAGAGCCAGAGCCCGAGGAGCAGGACCGCCCAGGCCGTGCCGGTGACCGGGCGGCTCGACGCGGCCATCCCTATTCCGTGCGCCGGCGGCGGGAGCTGCGGAAGGCGACCGCGACGGCGGCGGCGCCGGCCATGCCGAGGCCGAGCAGGGTGTACGGGGTGCCGAGGCCGTCCCCGCTCGCCGTCTGGGCGACGCCGGGCGCGGCGGGGGCCGCGAAGGCGGCGGTGCCGCCGCCGCCCGCGCGGACCGGGGCGACCGGGACCGGGCGGTGGGTCGGCTGCTCGTGGTGGCGGCGGACGGTGAGGGTGCCGACGTCGGGGTGGTCGTGGCCGTCGCAGGTGACGGAGACCTTGTACGTGCCGTCCTCCAGGCCCGTCCGGAGGGTGGCGCCGCCGAAGACGGCGTGGTCGCCGCCGTCACGGCCGGTGAGTTCGGCGTCCGCGACGAACGCCGGGGACTTGGCGGCGCCTGTGGTGCCCTTGCACCCCTGGGCGCGGACGTCGACGTCGGCTCCGGGTGCGGCGGTGGACGGGGTGACGGTGGCCTGGACTCCGTCGTGGGCGAAGGCGGTGGCGCCGGGGACGAGCACCAGAGCCAGTGCCGCCCCTGCGGCACGGAGAGCGAGGGGACCTGAACGCATTGTGACCTCCTGGTACTGGCAGGGTCACCCGGATCGGTGGTTCTCGCATCCGCAGGGGCGGGTCCGGCAGGGGATCAGATGCGGTCGACGATGTCCGCGATCGACTTGACGATCTTGGAGGGGCGGAACGGGAAGCGGTCGATCTCGGCCTCGGTGGTGAGACCGGTGAGGACGAGGAAGGTCTGCATGCCCGCCTCCAGGCCGGCCAGGATGTCGGTGTCCATCCGGTCGCCGATCATCGCGCTGGACTCGGAGTGGGCGCCGATCGCGTTGAGCCCGGTGCGCATCATCAGCGGGTTGGGCTTGCCGGCGAAGTACGGGTCCTTGCCGGTCGCCTTGGTGATGAGGGCGGCGACGGAGCCGGTGGCGGGCAGCGGGCCCTCCAGCGAGGGGCCCGTCTCGTCGGGGTTGGTGCAGATGAAGCGGGCGCCGTTGTTGATGAGGCGGACGGCCTTGGTCATCGCCTCGAAGGAGTACGTACGGGTCTCGCCGAGGACCACGTAGTCGGGCTCGTGGTCGGTGAGGACGTAGCCGATGTCGTGGAGGGCGGTGGTGAGGCCGGCCTCGCCGATGACGTACGCGGTGCCGCCGGGGCGCTGGTCGTCGAGGAACTGGGCGGTGGCGAGCGCCGAGGTCCAGATGTTCTCCACCGGGACGTCGAGGCCCATGCGGCGCAGCCGGGCGTGCAGGTCGCGGGCGGTGTAGATCGAGTTGTTGGTGAGGACCAGGAACGGCTTGCCGGTCTCCCGCAGCTTCCTGATGAACGCGTCGGCGCCGGGGATCGGGACGCCCTCGTGGATGAGGACGCCGTCCATGTCGGTGAGCCAGGATTCGATCGGCTTGCGCTCTGCCATGGGTGCGGGACTCCTGCCGTACGTGACGTGCGTGTGCTGGGGGCGACGCGACAGCGCTGTGGCGACGCCCCCAGCCTAGGTCAGGAAGCCGTCACGGTGACCCCGTCGACCGTCCAGTACCAGTTGTTGGACCCGGTGTAGCGGAAGCGGAAACTCACGCTGGAGGCGCCGGCCGGCACGGGGACGGCGACCGTCTGGGCCCTGGAGAGGACGTCGGCGGTGTAGCTCTTCACGACGGTGGGGGTGCCGCCGTTGAAGGAGGCCAGGATCTGGGCGGTCTGGGCGCCCTCCTGACGGTAGAGCGTGGTGAAGCCGAGGGTGACGGCGGAGGCGCCGGAGACGTCGTACGCGGGGGTGACCAGCGTGGAGTCGTAGCTCCCGGAGAAGGTCTTGTCGGCCCACTCGTCGGAGTCGGCGACGGCGAAGACGCCCCGGGCGCGGACGTTCAGCTCGCGCCACTGGTCGCGCTGGGAGCGGGACCAGAACTCGTCGGTGGCGAAGGACCAGCCGCGCCACTCGCTCACGCCGCCGGTGCCCATCGCGCCGTTGATGACGGACCAGCCGCTCGGCGGGGTGTGGGTGAAGCCGAGGACGCCGGCGGGGACGCCGGTCTCGTCGGCGCGGCCGGCGAGGGAGGACTGGAGGGTGTCGAAGGGGTCGGTGGTGCGCTCCTGGACCGGCTTGCCGTCGAGGCCCCAGGACGGGTCGGGGACGATGCCGAGCTGGCGGAAGACGGTGGGGGCGACGTCGACGAGCCGGGTGTCGATGGGGCGGGCGCCGGCGGCGATGCCGGGGCCCTGGGCGAGGACGAAGGTGCGGCGCTCCTCGATGGCGGAGCCGCCGTGGCCGCCGGCGTCGGTGTGGCCGTGGTCGGTGGTGACGATGACGGTCCAGCGCTCGGAGGCGTACGCGGGGCGGGCCTTGATCGCGGCGAGGAGCCGGCCGAGGTAGCCGTCCTGGACGGCGATGGCGTCGAGGTACTTCTGGCTGGCGGCGCCGTAGGAGTGCCCGGCGGCGTCGGTCTCGCCGAAGTAGACGAAGAGCACGTCGGGGTTCTGGTCGCGCAGGACCCGCTCGGTGAGGTCGGTGATCAGCGCGTCGTTGACGGCGTAGTCGTTGTCGTAGACCAGCTTGGCGTCGGCGCCGGCGGTGACGGTGCCGTGGGTGTCGAGTTCGGGCCAGTCGACGGCGGCGAAGAGGGAGAGCTGGGGCCGGATCTGGTGGAGGCGGGCGAGGAAGCCGGGGTACTGGCCGTAGTTCTTGCCGGTGAAGGTGTTGTCCTTGACGCCGTGCTTGTCGGGCCAGACGCCGGTGGAGACCGTCGACCAGCCGGGGCCGGAGGAGGTGGCGGCCATCGGGGCGGCGTAGAGCAGGGAGCGGCCGTAGGTGCCGTTCGCCATCAGGGACTTGAGGGCGGGGGCGTTCGCGGCGTCGATGCGGTCGTGGCGCAGGCCGTCCATGCCGACGACGAGGACCTTGTCGGGGCTGGTGCCGTTCGGGAGCGTCGGCGGGGTCGCCGCGAGGGCGGCGGGGGCGGTCGCGAGGCCGGTGGCGGCGAGGGCGGTGCCGGCGCCGGCGGCGGCGAGCACGGTGCGGCGGGAGAGGCCGGGGTTCGGCATGGCGGAGTCCTCCACGAGAGGGGTGAAAGAGGCGGATGCGCACACCAACGCCCCTGATTCCTCAGGGGCGCTGGTCCGTACCCGTTATCTTTCCGCTATCTGCGGAGGGGATCGAGGGCCGTGCGGTGAACTCTCAGCTGCCGGTCGCGGACTTCCACGCGTCGACGTAGGAGGAGAGGTTCGCGTCGATGTCGGCCCAGTCCGGCTCGAAGATCTCGACGCCCTCGATCAGCTTCGCCAGCTCGATGGCGTTGGCGTCGGTGGGCTTGACGTCCTCGCGGGCGGGGAAGCCGCCGCCGACGGCGCTGACCTGTCGCTGGGCGCCCTCGCTCAGCATGAAGTCGAGGAGCTTCTTGCCGTTCTCGGTGTGCGGGGCCCTGTCGACGAGGCCGGCGGCGTAGGGCAGCGCGAAGGTGGTGGGCTTGCCGCCCTCCTTGGCCGGGAACCAGATGGCGAGGTTCGGCATGGACTTGGCCTGGGCGAAGTTCATCTGGACGTCGCCGTTGGCGACGAGGAGTTCGCCCTTGTCGACCTTGGGGGCGAGCTTGGAGGTGGAGGAGGACGGGCCGACGTTGTTGGCCTGGAGCTTCTTCAGGTACTCCATGGCGGGCGCCCGGCCGCCGAAGTCGTGCACGGCCTTGATGAGGACGGCGGTGCCGTCGCCGGCGACGCCGGGGGTGGAGTACTGGAGCTTGTTCTTGAACTTGCCGTCGAGGAGGGCCTCCCAGGTGCCGGGGGCCTCGGGCAGCTCCTTCTTGTTGTGGATGAAGCCGAAGTAGTTGTTGACGACGGAGGTCCAGGAGCCGTCGGCGGCCTTGTCGGCGCCGTCGACCTGGTCGGCGCCCTTCGGGGTGTACTTCCGCAGGAGGCCCTTGGAGCCGGCCTGCTGGATGAAGGGCGGGAGGGTGACGATCACGTCGGCCTGGGTGTTGGACTTCTCGCGCAGGGCCCGCTGGACCATCTCCCCGGAGCCACCCTCCACGTACTTCACCTTGATGCCGGTCTCCTTCTCGAAGTCCGCGAAGACCTTGTCGTACCAGCCGTCGCCCTTCTCCCCCTTGAGGCCGTCGGCGCTGTAGACGGTGACGACCTTCTCGTCGGAGGCGGCGGAGGAGCCGCCGCAGGCGGTGAGGGAGGCGGCGAGGGCGAGGGCACCGGCGACGGCGGCGACCGGCTTGGCGTGCGTAAGCATGACGTCGTTCTCTCCTGGCTGGGGGGCTTAGCGGTAGGAAGCCTTGGTGCGGATGCGGGAGACGGCGAGCAGGACCAGCAGGGTGGCGGCCATGAGGACCACGGCCAGCGCCGATCCGGTGAAGAGGGACCCGCGGTCGGTGGCGGTGAAGACCAGCACCGGCAGCGGCGTCCAGTCCGGCGGGTAGAGCATCATCGTGGCGCTCAGCTCTCCCATGGACAGGGCGAAGCAGAGCCCGGCGGCGGCGCTCAGCGAGGGCAGCAGCAGGGGCAGCTTGACCCGGAGCAGGACGTACGAGGGGCGGGCGCCGAGTCCGGCCGCCGCCTGCTCGTACATCGGGTCGAGGCGGCGGATCGCCGCCGAGACCGACTGGTGGGCGAAGGCCGTGACCAGGACCGTGTGGGCCAGGATCACGATCCAGCGGGTGCCGTTGAGGAGCAGCGGCGGCCGGGAGAAGGCCACCAGGACGGCGAGGCCGACGACCACCGACGGCACGGCGAGCGGCAGCACGAACAGCGCGTCCAGGATCCGGCGGCCCCGGCCGCGCAGGGAGGCGGCGGCGAGCGCGGCCCAGGTGCCGAGGGTGAGCGCGAGGAGGCTCGCGGCGGCGGCGGTGACGAGGCTGGTCGTCAGCGCCTGGAGGGACTCGCCGCGGACGGCGGCCGTGTAGTGCCCGGCGGTCGGCCCGGAGGGGAAGGCGCCGGACCAGTGGGTGGAGAGGGACGCGGCGGCGATGACGAGGAGGGGGACGGCGAAGAGCGGCACGAAGAGGACCGCGAAGACGAGCCAGGAGGCCCACCGTCCGCCACGGCTATGCACCAGCACGGCGGCTCACCACCCGGTAGACGGCGTAGAGGCCCACGGAGATCGCGACGTTGACGACGGCGACGACGCAGGCGGCGGCGTAGTCGGATTCGAGGATGGCCTGGGAGTAGACGAGCATCGGGAGGGTGGTGACGCCCTTGGCGCCGGTGAAGAGGACGATCCCGAACTCGTTGAGGCACATGACGAGGACGAGGCTGCCGCCGGCCGCGAGCGCGGGCAGCGCCTCGGGCAGGATCACCTTCCGCACGATCCGGGCGGGCCGGGCGCCGAGCGAGGACGCCACCTCCAGCTGGGCGGTGTCCAGCTGGGAGAAGGCGGCGAGCAGCGGCCGCATCACGAAGGGCGTGAAGTACGTGATCTCGGCGAGGAGCACGCCCCACGGGGTGGTGAGGAAGGCGAAGGGCCCCTCGGCGGCCCCGGTGGCGCCCGTCCACAGCCCGTTGGCCATGCCGACCGTGCCGTACACGAAGAGCAGGGCGAGGGTGATGAGGAAGGACGGGAAGGAGAGGAAGACGTCGATGAAGCGGGAGACCGCCTTCGCGCCGGGGAAGGGCACGAAGGCCACGACCAGGGCGAGGGCGAAGCCGAGGACGAGGCAGCCGACGGTGGCGCCGGCCGCGAGCCACACGGTGGTGACCAGCGCGTCCCGGAAGGACGCGGAGGAGAACACCTCGGCGTAGGCGCCGGGGGCGAGCGACTCCCGGACGACGAGCCCGAGCGGGTAGAGGAAGACGAGGCCGAGGACGGCGACGGGCGGCAGGGCCCAGAGCCACTTCGGGGCCGTACGGCTCCGGGGCGGGCGGACCGTCCCGAGGACCGGCGGGGCGGTGGTGGAGGCGCTAGCCATCGCCGACCCCCGAACCCAGCAGCACGGCGTCCTCGGGCGCGAAGTGCAGGACCACCTCCGAGCCGAGCGGCGGGGTGTCCCGCAGCTCGCGGACGTCGGCCTTCACCCGGTGCCCGTCGACGTCGACGTACAGCCGGTGGGTGGCGCCGCGCCACTGGACCTCGGCGATCCGGCCGCGCAGGGCGTTGGGGCCCTCGCCGAGGCCGATGAGGTGGGGGCGTACGCAGAGGGTGGCGGTGGCGCCGGGGGCCGCGTCGCCGACCGGGACCTCCAGGGCGGTGCCGGCGAGGTCGACGCCGTCGGTCCCGACCCGGACCGGCAGCAGGTTGGCGTTGCCGACGAAGGAGGCGGTGAACTCGGTGCGGGGCCGCCGGTACAGCTCCCGCGGGGTGCCGCAGTCCCGGAGCCGCGCCTTGTCCATGACGGCGATCCGGTCGGCGAGGGTGAGCGCCTCGACCTGGTCGTGGGTGACGTACAGGATCGAGACGTCGGGGAGTTCGCGGTGCAGCCGGGCCAGCTCGGCGAGCATTCCGGAGCGGAGCTGGGCGTCGAGCGCGGAGAGCGGTTCGTCCAGGAGGAGGACGTCGGGGCGGATGGCGAGGGCGCGGGCGATGGCGACGCGCTGCTGCTGTCCGCCGGAGAGTTCGCGGGGGTGACGCTTGGCGTAGGCGCCCATCCCGGTCATCTCCAGGGCCTCGGCGACCCGGCCGGGGATCTCGGCCCTGGGGTGCTTGCGCGCCTTGAGCCCGAAGGCGACGTTCTCGTCGACCCGCAGGTGCGGGAAGAGGGCGTACTGCTGGACGACCATGCCGATGCCCCGCTTGTACGGCGGAAGGTCGGTGACGTCGCGGTCGCCGATGCGCACCCGGCCGGCGGAGGGCGTCACGAAGCCGGCGACGGTCCGCAGGGCGGTCGTCTTGCCGGAGCCGGAGGGCCCGAGGAGGGCCATCACCTCGCCGGGTTCGACGGTGAGGGTGAGCGCGTCGAGGACGGTGGTGTCGCCGTACCTGACGGTGACGCCGTCGAAGCGGATGCCGCTGGTCACGACTCGTACTCCCGTATCGCCGCCGGGAGTTCCACGACGGAGGCGAGGACGTGGGTGGCGCCGTGCGCCGTGAGCGCGGCCCCGTCGTGGGCGCCGGTCAGCACGCCCGCCACGATCCCGGCGCCCGCGCGGGCGCCGCTGAGCATGTCGTACGAGGTGTCGCCGGCGACGACCGCCCGCCGGACGTCGGCCACGGCTCCGGTGCGGAGGAAGGCGGCGAGGACCATGTCCGGGTACGGGCGGCCGCGGCCGCCGGCGTCGGCCGGGCACAGGGTGAGGTCGGCGAGGTCCCACCAGCCGAGCGCGTCGAGGATCGCGTCCTGGGTGACGCGGGCGAAGCCGGTGGTGAGGACGACCGTGCGGCCCTGCTCGCGGAGTTCGGCGACGGTCTCGGCGGCGCCGGGGACCGGAGCGATCAGGCCCTCGGAGACCAGGGCGCCGTAGGCCTCCTCGAAGGCGAGGTTGGCCTGCCGGGCGCGGGCCTCGTCGCCGCCGAGGAGGTGACGGAAGACGGAGATCTTGGACTCGCCCATGGTGGCGCGGACGTGGTCGATCATCGTGGCCGGGTCCTCGCCGAGGCGCTCGGCGGCGGCCGTGAAGGCCCGCTCGACGAGACCGTCGTCGGCGACGGTGGTGCCGGCCATGTCGAGGACGACGAGGTTCTGCTGCTTGCCGTCGGTGGTCATCTGCTTCACCAGTCCAGTTCGTTCGCGGTCTGCTCGGCGATGGCGGGCGAGCAGGTCATGCCCCGGCCGCCGGGTCCGGTCACGAGCCAGACCCCGTCCCGCACCCGCTGGCGGTGCACGACCCGGGTGGTGTCCACGCACTGCGCGTACACCCCGGCCCAGCGGCGGCGGATCGCCGGCAGCGGGCGGCCGAGCAGGGACTCGACGACGCGGACGAGGTGCTCGTAGGGGTCCTCGACGGTGTCGAAGGCGAAGGGGTGCTCGTACTCGTGGGTGTCGCCGATGGTCAGCCCGCCGTCGAGGCGCTGCACCATGAGCAGCTGCATCTTGTGGGCGGCGGCGACGGGGTCCTGCTCCTGGCCGGCGTTGAGCGCGTCGAGCGCCCCGGAGGCGTAGGCCGGGTAGTAGCGGAAGGAGTCGGCGTCGGCGACGGAGGTCGTCAGCGGCTCGCCGAGCGGGGCGGTCTGCATCATCTGGAGGCGGACGCGGCGGACGGGTACCGCGCCGGCGACCTCGCGGACCAGGCCGGAGAGCCAGGCGCCGGTGCACAGGACGACGGCGTCGCCGCTGTGCAGCTCGCCGTGGTCGTCGCGGACCGCGTGCTCGCCGACGACCTCGCGGACCTCGCGGTTCGGGAGGAAGGCGTAGCGGCCGGAGGCGAGGAGGGCCTCGCGGAGGGCGAGCTGGGCGGTGCGCGGCTCGACGGCGGCGTCCCGCTCGCACCAGAGGGCGGCGTCGAAGTCGCCGCGCAGGGCCGGGTTGACCGCCCGCGCCTCCTCGGGGGTGAGCAGCTCGTAGCCGCGCGCGGGGGCGTCCGGGCGGGCGACGGCGGCCTCGGCGACGGCCCGTTCCAGCTCGCCCCGGACGGGGGTGAGGGAGCCGATGGCCCGGAAGCCGAGGCCGGGGACGCGGGCGCCGATCCCCTCCCAGAGTTCGCGGGCGCGCAGGGCGGTGTCGAGCTCCTCGCCGCCCGCCCTGCCGCTGACCCAGATCTGGCCGAAGTTCCTCAGGGAGGCTCCGCGCGCCTCGGCCTCGCGCTCGATGTGTACGACCTCGTGGCCGCGTTCCACTGCCTGCCAGGCGTGCATGGTGCCCACCACGCCGGCTCCTACGACGATCACCTTCATGCCGTCCACGGTCGGGGCGGCGGGTGGCCCGGGACGGTCGGGCGGGCGACGGGACGGTGAACGGCCCGACAAGCTTGGACTAGACCCGTTACCTTCCCGTGATGTCGATGACCGGTCGACAGCGGGCCCCGTCCGCTCAGTCCTGGCGGCCGAGGTGGGTGGTGAAGCTGAAGCGGTCGCCCCGGTAGAGGGTGCGGACCCGCTCCAGGGGCCGCCCGTCCTCGTCGCGGGAGAGGCGGTGCAGCAGCAGCATCGGCAGGGCGGGCGGAGTGCCGATGAGCAGGGCCTCGCGCGGGGTGGCCAGCACGGTCTCGATCCGCTCGTCGGCGTCGCCGAAGGAGATGCCGAGCCGGTCCCGGAGGTAGCCGTAGAAGGACGAGTCGGGGTCGAAGTCGGAGTCGAGGCCCGGGACGCGGGCCTCGGAGACGTACGTGCTCTCCAGGCCGACCCGCTCGTCGTCGGCGAGCAGCACCCGCTCCATGTGCCAGACGGGCGCGCCGGGCTCCACGCCGACCTCGGGGGCGAGCGCCTCGGGGCAGGGGAACCGGTCGAGGGAGACGATGCTGCGGCCCGGGCGGCGGCCCTGGCGGCGGACGCCCTCGGTGTAGCTGGCGAGCGAGAGCGGCTGCTCCAGCTTGGGCCCGGCGACCACCGTGCCCCGCCCCCGCCGGCGCAGCCTGCCCTCCAGGAGCAGCTCGCGCAGGGCCTGCCGGACGGTCTCCCGCGACACCTCGTAGCGGACGGCGAGGTCCCGCTCGGTGGGCAGCGCGCCGCCCTCGCCCAACTCGTCGACGAGCACGGCGAGTCGCGCCTTCACGGCGTAGTACTTGGGCACCCGGCCGTGCTCCGGGACACCGGAGCGGACGGGGGCGCCGGGGGCGCTCGGGGCGTGGTGGTGGTTCATCCGGCGATCGTCGCAGACGGGGGTGAACGGGAGGGTGTACGCGGGGTGACCCGCGGGTTCGGGGCGGGGGGCGGTCTGTGGGGGGGAGGTGGGGTCGGGGGCGGTGCGTGGGGGGCGGGGGTCAGGGGCGGTCCGTGGGGGGAGTCGGGGGTGGAGTCGGGGGTGGTCCGGGGGCGGGGTCAGGGGCGGCGCAGGCGGCGGGCGGTGCGGGTGAGGAGGGCGCCGGCGAGGGCGAGGGCCGCCGCCCAGGGGGCCAGGGGGGCGGCCTCCTCCCGTCCCGTGCGGGCGAGTTCGGGGCGGGCCGGGTCGCCGGGGAACCGGTCGGCGGGCGGCGGCTGGGGAGGGGCCGGTCCGTCGGGCCCTGCGGTGGGTACGGGGGCGGGCGCGGCGGTGGGTACGGGGGTGGGCGCGGGGGCCGTCGGGTCCGCGGGGACGGGCGGGACGGACGGGGTGGCCCGCGCCGCGGGAGGGTCGGGCTCGGGCGGACCGATCGTGAGGCGGTAGTCGTCGGAACGGCCGACCCAGTCGCCGTCGGCGCCCCGGCGCTGGACGAGCGCGGCGTTGACCACGACCTCCTCGGGCACGGCGTCCGCCCGGAAGGCCAGCCGGACGGGGACGGTGACGGTCCGGCGGGCGGGCACGGCGAAGCCGTCGAAGCCGGTGAACGCGCCGACGCTCTCCGCCTCCTCGGTCGCCTCGAACGCGACCCGCCGCCAGCGCTCGCCGCCCGCGTCGTAGAACTCGAGCCGGATCTGCTCGGGCCGCAGCACCCGGCCCTCGTCCGCCAGGACCAGCACCGGATGCACCCCCGTGCAGGCGCTGCCGGTGGTGTTCCGCAGCTCCAGCTCCCAGGACTTGAACGCCCCTCCGGCGGGGTAGTCGGCCGGACCGTCGTGGATCCGCGTGTCGAGCGGGAACCCGGCGTCGGAGACCCGGCCGCAGGCGGGCGCGGGGGCCGGTGCGGCGGAGTCCGCGGGGGCCGCCGGGGCTGCCGGGGCCGCGGAGGCCGCCGGGGCGGGCGTGGAGAACAGGGTGCCGGCCAGGGTGACGGCCGCGGCGGCGAGGGCGCGGGCGCCGCGCGGGGTCCGGGGGGCGGGTGCCATGGGCGGATGCCTTTGCTGCTCGCGGACGTACGGCTCGCCCGCGACGCTGCCACACCGCCCGCCCCGGAACGCCCGGCGACACCGGCCGGGCCGCGACCGGCCCGCCGGATCCGCCCGATCGGCCTATGGTCAGGTGATCAGCTCTTCCGACCGGTCCGCCGACGAACCCGCTGACGAGCCCGGCGCCGAATCCGGCGGCGACCCCGTCGGCGAATCCGGCGCAGGACCCGGCGCCGCACCCGGCGGCGGAGCCAGGCCGAAGAACGGGGCCAGGGCCAGCTGGGCGGCCCCGAGGACCACGGCGTCCGGGACGGCCGTGACCTCCACGGGGGTCGGCAGCCGGAGGTCCGCCAGGACCGCGGAGACGCCGTCCGCGAAGACCTCGGGCGCCCCCAGCACCACCCGGCCGCCGAGCAGGACGCGGTCGATGTCGAGGAGCCGGACCAGATTGGCCGCGCCGGTGCCGAGGATCCGCGCGGCCCCGGGCAGCTCCCCGCGCGCCACCGCCGCCAGGCACAGCACCTCCAGACAGCCGCGCGCCCCGCAGCCGCACCGGGGCCCGTCGAGCTGGACCGTCTGGTGGCCGAGCTCGCCCGCCCCGGTCCGCTCGCCCCGCAGCGGGGCGCCGCCGACGACCAGACCGGCGCCGAGCCCCGTACCGAGGTGGACGTAGGCGAAGGAGCGGGGCGCGCCGGGCCGGACGGCGAGCCCGAGGGCGGCGGCGTTGGTGTCCTTGTCGAGCACGACGGGCAGCCCGAGCCGCCCCTCCAGCACCTCCCGTACCGCGAACCCCTCCCACACCGGCGCCCCCGTCACCCGCCCCGGCACCCCGAGCCGGTGGTCCAGGGGGCCGGGCATGGCCACCCCGACGCCCAGCACGGGGGCGGGGACGGAGCCGGGGGCGGAGCCGGGGGCGGAGCCGGGGGCGGAGCCGGGGGCGGGAACGGAGCCGGAGCCGGGGGCGGGGGGCCCGGCGACGCCGCCCTCAGGTGCGCCGTGCGCCCCGGGGCGCGGCCTCCCGTCCGGCGCGGGCGTGCGCGCCCCGGCCAGCAGCGCGCGTACGCCGTCCGTCACCGCCGCCAGGACCGGGTCCGGTCCGTCGGCCAGGGCCAGGGGGCGGCGGCGGACGGCGAGCGGGGCGCCGGTGAGGTCCGTGAGGGCGAGGGTGAGTTCGTCGCGGTCGAGGTGGACGCCGACGGCGTACGCGGCGGTGGGGACCAGCCGGAGGACCGTACGGGGCTTGCCGCCGGTCGAGGCGCGGCGGCCGGCCTCCGCGGCCAGGCCCTCGGCGCGCAGCCGGGCGGTGATCTTGCTGACGGCCTGCGGGGTGAGGCCGGTGCGCTCGGCGAGTTCGAGCCGGCTGATGCCCTCCTCCCCCGCCGTGCGCAGCAGGTCGAGCACGAGCGCCGCGTTGTGGCCGCGCAGTGCCGACAGGTTCGCGCCGCCGGGGTCTCTCCTCATCACCGTCACCGGCCCATTCTCTCCCCTGCTTGCACTTCGGCAACAGCGTTGCTTAAGTGGCGTGCATGACCACCACCCCCCTCCCCCTCCGCGTGGGCCTCGTCGGCTACGGCCTCGCGGGCTCCGTCTTCCACGCCCCCCTGGTCTCCGCCACCCCCGGCCTGACGCTCGCCGCGGTCACCACCGGCAACCCCGAGCGCGCCGCCGAGGCGCGGGCCGCCCACCCCGGCGTCCGGGTGCTCGCCCGGCCCGAGGACCTCTGGGCGGACGGCGCCCCGGAGCTGGACCTCGTCGTCGTCGCCTCCCCGAACAAGACCCACGTCCCGATCGCCGAGGCCGCCCTGAAGGCCGGACTGCCGGTCGTCGTCGACAAGCCGCTCGCCGCCACCGCCGCGGAGGCGCGCGGCCTCGCGGCGCTCGCCGAGGAGCGCGGCCTGCTGCTCTCCGTCTTCCAGAACAGGCGCTGGGACAGCGACTTCCTCACCCTCCGCCGCCTCCTGGACGAGGGCGAGCTGGGCGGGATCCAGCGCTTCGAGTCCCGCTTCGAGCGGTGGCGGCCTCAGCTGAAGGGCGGCTGGCGCGAGTCCGGCGCCCCGGAGGAGATCGGCGGCCTGCTGTACGACCTGGGCAGCCACGTCGTCGACCAGGCCCTCGTCCTCTTCGGCCCGGCCGTCTCCGTCTACGCCGAGTCGGACGTGCGCCGCCCCGGCGCGGGGGCCGACGACGACACCTTCATCGCGATCACGCACGCGAACGGCGTCCGCTCCCACCTCTACGTGAGCGCCACCGCCGCCCAGCTCGGTCCCCGCTTCCGGGTGCTCGGGCAGCGCGCCGGCTTCGTGACGTACGGCCTCGACCCGCAGGAGGCGGCGCTGCGCGAGGGGCTGCGGCCCGGCCCCGGCACGGCGTGGGGCGTGGAGCCCGAGCCGCTGTGGGGCCGGATCGGCTCCGGCGAGTCCCCGCTGACCGGCGGCGGGACGCCGGTCGAGTCGGTGCCGGGGGACTACCCGGCGTACTACGCGGCCGTCGCCGCCGCCCTGCGCGGCACCGGGCCGAACCCGGTCACCGCGCTGGAGGCGGCCGCCGCCCTGGACGTCCTGGAGGCGGCCCGGCGGTCGGCCCGCGAGGGCGTCACGGTCAGGCTGTCCCCTCCCGCCGACGGCGCCGGCGGCTGACGGCGACGAGGAGACCGCCGCCGAGCGCGAGGCCGGCCGCCGTCGCGCCCATGACGGCCTTCCCGGTGCCGGCGCCGGTCTCGGGCAGCCGGCCGCCGCCGTCGGGGCCGGGGTGGCCGCCGGTGCTCCCACCGGAGTCGTCACCGTAACCACCGTCGGAACCGCCGCCGTCGGAACCGCCACCGTCGGTCATGCCCCCGTCCGTCGCTCCCCCGTCCGTCGCTCCCCCGTCGGCGGAGTCGGTCGGGCTGGGGGTGGGCTCGGTCGGCGTGGGATCCGTCGGGGTCGGCTCCGTCGGCGTGGGGGTGGTGCCGGTCGGGGTGGGCTCGGTGGGGGTCGGGGTGGTGTCGGTCGGCGTCGGCTCCGTGGGGGTGGGGGTGGTGTCGGTCGGGGTCGGCTCCGTCGGCGTCGGGGTGGTCTCGGTCGGCGTCGGCGTGGTGGGCGTCGGCGTCGGGGTGGTGGGCGTCGGATCCTCGTCGCAGGACGGCAGGTCGCCGTCGAAGGGGTAGTTGTGGATCTCCTGGCCGCCTCCACCGCCCGGCTCGGACGCGTGGGTCAGGTCGCCGGTGGTGAAGAAGCGGCCGTTCATGCCCGGCATCGTGATGGTGGCGGTGCTGGCCTGGTTGCCGATGAGGACGCTGCCCGCGAACTGCGCGGTGCCCTCGAACTTCACCCGGGTCGCGTCGGGGAAGTTCCACAGCAGCCGGTCGCGGAGCCCCGGCAGGCCCGCGATGTAGGTGTCGACGGTCCGTTCGCCGCCGAGGAGGTTGACGAGGACGGTCGCGTTCGCGGGGATGCCCGCGAAGGAGATGCCCTGCTGCCCGCCGGACGGCGACTCCAGGTCGAAGTCGACGTTGAAGACCTGGAGCGCGGAGGCGCCGTCGCCGGTGAAGACCGTCTCGGAGCCCTTGTTGACGGCCGTTCCGGTGGGGGTGCGGGGAGTGGACGCGCCGGCCGTCGGGTACGCGTAACAGCGGCTGGCGGCGGTCAGTTCGTCGCGCAGCGCGGTGTACGGGGCGACCGCGGCGGCGTCCTTGACGGGCGCCGGGCTCACGGTGCCGGTGACGGCGCCCGCGTACAGCGTCTTGCCGGTGACGGCGCCCTCCTCGGTGAGGAGGCGCTGCCCGGGGGCGACGGTGATGTCCTTCCCTACGCTGAGGAAGGCGCTGCCGTTGTCCGGCACCACGCGCGAACCGACCCCCGCGACGCCGACGTTGTAGACCTGTGAGACGCCCGCGCGCTTGGCCTGGTCGAAGCCGCCGAGGACGACGACCTTCCCCTCGGCCTCGGCGGCGGCCTCGCGGACCAGGAAGTCGCCGCCGACGAAGACGTTGACGGCGTTGTCGCGCCACACGACGGTCCCGTTGTTGATGTCGGGGTACGCCGGCGGGCACTTGCCCGGCTTGCAGGGGCCGAGCCCGCCGGGCAGCGGGTCGGCGGCGCCGGTGACGGCGAGACCGCCGACGAGGGCGCCGGCGGCGAGGACGGCCGTCGCGGCGGAGAGGGCGAGACGCGCTCTGCGGTCGGTGACTCGTGCGGACTTCACAGGTTCCATATGTCGCAATATGCAGAAAAAGCTACGAAAATGGCGGCACCCCACGCGGGGTGCCGCCAGAATCGACGCCCTCGGAGCGGGGCGAAGCGGTGAAGCGGTGAAGCGGTACAGCAGTGAAGTGGTACAGCGGTGAACCCGTGACGGGTCAGCGAGCCGACGGCTCGACGAGTCGGCGGGTCAGGCGCTCTTGAGCTCCTGGCGCTGGCGTCCCAGGCCCTCGATCTCCAGCTCGACGACGTCGCCGGGGCGGAGGTAGGGCTTGGGCTCCGGCTGCCCCATGGCGACGCCGGCGGGCGTACCGGTGTTGATGACGTCGCCCGGGTAGAGCGTCATGAACCGGCTCACGTACCGCACGACCTCGGCGACCGGGAAGATCTGGTCGGAGGTGTGCCCGTCCTGCTTGAGCTCGCCGTTGACCCAAAGGCGCAGCGTGAGGTCCTGGGGGTCGGGCACCTCGTCGGCGGTGACCAGCCAGGGCCCGAGCGGGTTGAAGGTCTCGCAGTTCTTGCCCTTGTCCCAGGTGCCGCCGCGCTCGATCTGGAACTCGCGCTCGGAGACGTCGTGCGCGAGCGCGTACCCGGCGACGTGCGCCAGGGCCTCCTCGTCGGTCTCCAGGTAGCGGGCGGTCCGGCCGATGACGATCGCCAGCTCGACCTCCCAGTCGGTCTTCACCGAGCCGCGCGGCACGAGCACGGTGTCGTCCGGGCCGACGACGGTGTCGGCGGCCTTGAGGAAGACGACCGGCTCGGCCGGGGTGGCCTGGCCGGTCTCGGCGGCGTGGCCGTGGTAGTTCAGCCCGATGCACACGACCTTGCCGATCCGGCCGACCGGCGGGCCGACGCGCAGCCCGGTGGAGTCGCCGGAGCCGCCGTACGCGGGCAGCACTCCGGCCTCGGCGGCGGCGCGGATCCGATCGAGCGCGGCGGTGTCGGAGAGCAGGCCGCCGTCGACGTCGTCGGTGAAGGAGGACAGGTCACGGAGGGTGCCGTCCGCGTCGAGGAGGGCGGGACGCTCGGCGCCCGGCGGGCCGACTCGCAGCAGCTTCATGGTCTTCTCCCTGTGGTCGAGGTGGGCCCGGAGGGAGGCCCTGTGGTGCCCCGGCCGATGGAGTGCGGCCATCGGAGGATCGTCCGATCCTCCAAGACTCCCGTTCAGCCCGCAAGACCCCGTTCAGCCAGCGGACCCTTACGCGCGAGTAGGAACGCGCGGAGGGAGCGGCCGCCGCATGAGCAGCGCCCGCTCGACGACGGCCCAGGTGGTGCTGGTGACGAGGTAGAGGGCGACGGCGAGCGGCACGACGGCGACGGTCACGACGGTCCCGAAGGAGAGCAGCGGCAGGAACCGGCCCAGCGCCGCCGCGTCCCCTCCGGCCCGCGCCCGCCCGGAGGCCGCCGCCTGTGCCGTCTCCCGGCGGGTCCTGAGGTACTGGTACGCGGCGACGGCGACGGCCACGGCGAAGAGGGCGAGGTAGACGAGCCCGGCCGGACCGAAGGGACCGCCGTCGCCGAGGGCCCCGGACCAGCGGCCGTCGAGGGGCGCGGCGAACAGCCGGTGCCCGCCCGTCCGGTCGCCGGAGGAGAAGAGCGAGTACAGGAGGAGGAACGCGGGCACCTGGAGCAGGCTCGGCAGGATCCCCGCGAACGGCGAGACCTTCTCCTGGGCGTGCAGGTCAAGGATCGCCCGCTGGAGGCGCTCCGGCCGGCGCTTGTGCTTCTCCTGGAGCTCGGCGATCCGGGGCGCGAGCCGCACCCGGGCCTGCTGCCCCCGCACGGCGGCGCGGGAGAGGGGGTGGACGGCGATCCGGACGAGCACGGTGAAGAGGACGACGGCGAGGGCGGCCGAGGAGTCGGCGGCGAGCGGCTGGAGCAGCCCGGCGAGCCGGTCGACGAGCGCGGAGAAGGCGTCGAGAAGCGGGGACGGAAAGACGGACATGGGAACCCTCCGGGGTTCGTCGTGCCGGGGATGGGATGGTGCGTCTCGGCATGACGGACCGCGCGAAGGCGTCTCGCGGGGCGGGCCGCGGGGTGCGGTGACCCGGCGGCGGGCCGCGGGGTGCGGTGACCCGGCGGCGGGCCGCTGTGGCGGGTCAGGGACGCAGCGGTGCGGCGCCGCGCGTGACGCGGCGGTACGGCGCTGCGGGTGCCACGGCGGTGCGGGTGCGGGAACGCCTACGCGGTCGTCGGGAGGGAACGCCCGGGCGCCCGGGGCCGGCTCCGGCCGGCGGCGTCGGGATCGCGCTGCGGGAGGAAGGCCGTACGGCGGGCCCGGTCGCGCAGCGCGGTGCGTACGCGCGTCGACGGCACGGTCGGAGCCGTACGGGCCCCGAAGAAGCCGCAGGCCACGGCGGAGACGGCGAGGACGACGGCCCCGCCGACGGAGCCGTCCGCGAGCGCGAGCCCCGCGAAGGCCACCAGGAGGAGCACCGGGAGCAGAACGAGGGGCGCGACGCGCCGCAGGACCGGACTCCCGCTCACCGCACCCCCCCTTCCCCGTACTTCACTGTCCGTCGGGTAGGACGAACGGCCGTACGAGGGAGTTCCCGGCGTTTCAGAGAGCCGTCGGGTCCAGCGGCGTGAGCAGCCGGCGCGGCGCGAGGAGCGCCCGGGCGACGGGCTCGGCGGGGTCGGGGTCGAGCCCGTGGCCGGGCCGCATCTCGACGTCGGCGGGCGCCACGGGGACGTGGCAGGCGGGGCACGCGCCAGAGGGGCCCAGCTCCGTGCCGCAGCCGGCGTGGTGGAAGTGGCGCAGGGGCAGGGTGCCGGGCACCTCGGCCCGCCCCCAGGCACCGAGGGCCCACAGGACGGGCCAGAGGGCGAGGCCGCGGTCGGTGAGGACGTACTCGTCGCGGGGCGGGGAGTCCTGGTAGCGCCGCCGGTCGAGGACGCCCGCGTCGACGAGGGCCTGGAGCCGGGCGGCGAGGACCGCGCGGGGGGCGCCGAGGTGGGCGAGGAAGTCGCTGTAGCGCCGGACGCCATAGAAGGCGTCGCGCACGAGGAGCAGGGTCCAGCGCTCGCCGACGATCTCCAGGGCGCGGGCGATGGAGCACTGCTGCTGGGCGTAGTCCTTGCCGAGGGCCATGGGAACCAGCGTACCGAAAGAGGGTTCATTGAACGAACCGATAGGGGTAAGGTCTGGGTTCAATCAACGAACCGACTGCATCGGTCGAGTCACCCGCCTGACCGACCGGCCGCATAAACCGCACAGACCGCACAGACCGCACAGACCGACCGCACCGCGCACCGACCCGACCGACTGTCGTGCCCCACACCCGGGCGGAGGCCCCATGCGTACAGCAGCCCACTCCCCCACCCCAGCCGACCCCCCCACCCCCGACCCCACCACCCCGACCGACGTCCCCACCCCCGACGCCACCACCCCACCCGACGTCCCCACCCCAGCCACCATCCCCGCCGACGCCCCCGGTCGCGCCACGCTCGCCGTCACCGCCCTCGCCACCGCCGTCGCCCTCATGAACTACACGGCACCGATGGCGACCCTCCCGGAGATGGCGGCGTCCTTCGGGACGCCGCCCTCGGCGCAGGCGTGGCTGCTCAACGGCACCCCGCTCGGCCTCGCCGCCCTGCTCCTGGTCGCGGGCGCGCTGGCCGACGCGCACGGCCGGCGGCGGATCTTCCTCCTCGGCACGCTGGCGCTGGGCGTGACGACGGCGCTCGGCGCCTTCGCGGGCTCGACGGCGCTCTTCACCGCGGCGCGGATCGCGCAGGGCGCGGCGAGCGCGGCGATCCTCGCCGGAAGCCTGGGCCTGCTCGCCGACGCGTACCCCTCCGGCCGCGACCGGATCCGGGCCACCGGCGTCTGGGGCGCGGCGGTGAGCGGCGGGATCGCGCTCGGCCCGCTGCTCGCCGGGGCGCTCGCCCTGGTGGACTGGCGCTCGGCGTACGCGGCGCTGGGCGCGGTGGCGCTGGTGACGGCGGCACTCGGGGCCCGTACCCTCGCGAAGCCTCCGGCGGTACGTCCTCCGGTGGTACGTCCTCCGGGCGGCGGCGGCCGTCCGGACCTGGCGGGCGCGACGATCCTGGCGCTGGCGCCGGCCGCGCTGCTGACGGCCCTCACCCTGGGCCGGGACGGCTGGCTGCGGCCCGCGCCCGGCCTGCTGCTCCTGGCGTCGGTGGCGCTCGTGGCGCTGTTCCTGCTGGTGGAGCGCCGGGTGGCGGCCCCGATGATCGACCCGGGGCTGCTACGGAGGCCGGCCTTCCGGGTGTCGACGGTGGGGGCGCTGTTCACGGGCCTGGCGGTGATCGGTCTGTTCAGCGTGCTGCCGGCGCTGCTCCAGCGGGGGGCGGGCCTGTCGGCGCTGGCGGCGGCGGGCCTCTTCGTCCTGTGGTCGGGCACGGCGTTCGTGGTCGCGCTCCAGGCCCGCCGGCTCGCGGGCCGGCTCTCGGCCCCGCACCAACTGGCCCTGGGCTTCGTCCTGTCGGCGGCGGGCGTCCTCGTCCTCCTCGGCACCGCGGACACCCCCGCCCTCCCCTGGCCGCGGCTGGTCGCCGGCCTGGTGGTGGCGGGCGCGGGCAGCGGCCTCCTGAACGCCGCGCTCCCCCGCCTCGCCGTCGACTCCGTCCCGCCGGAACGCGCGGCGATGGGCTCGGGCGCGAACAACACCGCCCGCTACATCGGCTCGGCGGCCGGCGTGTCGCTGATGCTCGCCCTGTCGGCGACGGCCCCGGACACGGCCCTGGTGGCCTCGGCGGCCCTGGCCCTGGCCGGCGCCGCCCTCACCGTCGCAGGGTCGCCCAGACGATGAGCCGGTAGCGGGAGGTGAACTCGGGCGTGCAGGTGGTGAGGGTGAGGTAGGAGCCGGCCCTGGAGTACCCGTACGACGGCTTGACGATCGACCGCGGCACCGGCTGGATGACGCCGGTGTCGCGGGGCGAGGTCACCGGCAGGACCTGGTCGACGAGATAGGTGTACGTCCCCTCCCGCGTCCGCAGCGTGATCTCGTCGCCCTTCCGCAGCCGGTTGACGTACCGGAACGGCTCGCCGTGCGTGTTCCGGTGCCCGGCGAGCGCGACGTTCCCGGGCCGCCCGGGCGAGGCGGTGCCGGGATAGTGCCCCACGTACCCCTTGTCGAGCACCTTGCCCTTGGAGATCCCCCGGGCGACGGGCACGGTCAGCCCGATCCGCGGGATCCGCAACACGGCGAACGCCTCGCCGGAGGCCGTGCGGCCGGGCGCGGGGGACGGCTTCGCCCCGCCGGAGGGCGGACGGGCGGGCGGTACGGCCGACGGCCCGGCGGCGGACGGCGAGGGCGGGGGCGACGCGGACGGGACCGTCCCGGCCCCGCCCCCGGAGGACCCCCCTCCCCCTGGAGGAGAGATCCCCCACTCCCGCTCCAGCACGGCCACCTGCTCACCGGCCTCGGCACGGGCCTGCTGGTTGGTCCACCACAGCTGGTGCACGACGAGCAGCAGAATGAGAACACCGCAGGTGACGACGGTCTCGGCGCCGACCCAGAGCACGCGGGCGAGCCCACGGCGTCCCGACCGCGCCTGGACGACGACCGGCACCCGCTCCCGTCCCCCGCGTCCCCTGTCTCGCACGCCCGGCACGATAGGCGTTGCGGCGCCAACTCTCCAGGGCCGTACAGCAGTACGGTGAAGGCATGCGCCCCGACACGCCTGCCGCACACACCGCCGAAGCCGAGCGCCTGCTGCGCACCGCCAAGCAGTACCCCGGCGACCGGGAACCGCTGCTGCTCCGGGCCGCCGCCCACCTGGAACTGGCGGACGACCGTCCGGGCGCGACGGCCCTCTACGACGACCTCCTGGCCGGCACCCCGGCCGACCCCCACCTGATCCGCGCCCTGAAGGCGTCGAACCTGTGGGAGTACGGGCACGAGGCCGAGGCGAGGGCCATCATCGAGGGCGTACGCCGCTCACGCCCCTCGGAGGCTCCCCCGTGGGAGATCGCGGCGGAGACGCTGGAGGCCCACGACGAGCTGGAAGCGGCGGAGCAGACCCTCACGGAGGCGGCGACGCTCCTCGTCCCCCCGGGCACCGCGGAACTCCCCCACCCCACCCGCTCCCTCCTCGCCACCCGCCACCGCGTCCGCCGCATGCTGGCCCGGCCCCACGACGACTGGGACGCCCGGGCGGACGCCCTCCACCAGGGCAAGGTCCCCCTGGACGAACTCCACGACCCGAAGCGCCTCTGGTCCCTGGGCTCCTCGGACCCGGCGGAACTCCAGGCCGAGATCGCCCGCCTCCGCTCCGAACTGGGCACCTACCGCACGGCCCTCTCCCGCCCCTTCCCGGTGGCGGTCCTCCACTGGCCGGAACCGGAGCTGACGGAACTCCTCGCGGCCTACCCGGAACTGGAAACGGAGTACCCCACCTACCGCGCCCACCTGACGGACCTCGAAGCCTCCCTCCGGGAACTCGCGGCAGCCGGCACCCCCAACCTCGGCATCGTCCGAGCCACCGTCCCCTCCTACGAAGCCTTCGCCGCCTCAGAATCCACCCACCCCTCCCAAGCGGCCCTCCTCCCCCAATACGCCACCACCCTCGCCGCCCGCTCCCGAGCCACCCCCTGGCCCCCACTCCGCACGCACGCGTGCTGGTGCGGCTCGGAGAGGACGTACGGGGAGTGCCACGGGGCGGAGTGACTCTGTCCGCATCAAGGGCTTCCTCGCGCCGCATCAGTCAGCTGGAGTAACGTCACAGGCGTCGCATCGCTGTCCGACTGGCCGCTTCTTCTGCCAGGTCAGTCCTGTGCATGAGGAAGAAGATTTGCCCTACGAGTCTGTCTCTGACTGGCAGTTCGACGTGCCTACCAGCGGAAGCAAGCGCCTTCCGCCTGCTCCCCGCTACGTGGAGTCCCTGACCCACCAGGGCTACGGCTTCGAGGCTGCCATCGCTGACCTGATCGACAACTCGATCGACGCCAGCGCGAAGAACGTCGTCGTGAGTTTCCTCCGGGATGACGACCAGCTCGTCAGCCTGCTGGTGATCGACGACGGATGTGGCATGCACGACGAGGCCCTCGATGTTGCCATGACCGTGGGCGGACAGCGGGAGTACTCGGACGAGGCTCTGGGCCACTTCGGGGCCGGTCTGAAAGCCGCCTCGCTGTCGCACGCAGACGCCCTTACGGTCATCAGCCGCACCAAGCGCAGCCCTTCAACGGGCCGCCGGTGGCTGACCGCCCATGCGCAGGATGACTTCACCTGCGACATCGTCGACCCGCGGTACTGCCAGGACCTCGTCGACCGCTACGACGGCGTGATCGGCTGGCACGGCACGATCGTCCGCTGGGACGGCATCCGCGCTTTCGGGACCATCACGGCCGGCCAGACCGACCGGTTCCTGAACGAGACGATCGAACGGCTAGAAACCCACCTGGGCCTGTATCTGCACCGCTTCCTGGCCCGGGACGGCTTCCACATCGATATCGTCGTGGAGGATGTCCGCACCCGGGAAGAACTCGACCACAGGGGCGTGGAGCCGATCGACCCGTTCGGGTACCGCGTCCCCGGACGCGCAGGTTTCCCGCGCACGTACACAGCACCGGTCGAAGGGGTCGGGGCACTTGAGCTGACGGCCCACGTCTGGCCGCCCAAGTCCCCGCTCGTCGCCTACCGGGGTATCGGCCCCCTCGCTGAGCGCCAGGGCTTCTACATCTACCGGAACGACCGGCTGGTGCAGGCAGGCGGGTGGAACGGGACCCGCAGCGCCGAGAACCATCACAACCTCGCCCGCATCGCCGTCGATCTGCCTTCCCAGCCCAACCGTGTCTTCTCCCTCACCGTGAAGAAGGACGGGGTCAACGTCACTCCGGCGTTCGCACGAGGCCTGGAGAAGGCGGAGGACGCTGACGGCGGCACGTTCACGCAGTACCTGAGCGAGGCAGAGCAGACCTACCGGGACGCCGCGCGCCGGTCCACCGAGGTCCAGCGCAAGGAAGTCATCCCGCCGGGAAAGGGCGTCGACCCGAAGCTCAAGCGGACGCTGCGTGATGAGCTTCCCGCACTGGAGGGCGAGGAACCCATCACGTTCCGCTGGGAAAGCCTGCCGGCCGACGTCTTCTTCGACATCGACCGCGAGGAACACGTCGTCCGGCTGAACAAGGAGTTCCGGCAGGCGTTCAATGCAGACCGCCGCGCCGGCTCGAACGACGCCCCCGTCCTCAAGGCCATGCTCTACCTGATGCTGGAGAAGAACTTCCGCATGGGACGGTCGAGCGCACAGCGAGACGACGAGATGGCCCTGTGGAACAGCGTCCTGCTGGCCGCTGCGCAGTGCGAAATGACCCGTGGAGAGGCAGCCGCCCAGTGAACGACGACCTGCTCGACCTGCATCTCGACGCACTGGGCGCGATGAACCGCGGGCCGAAGGACTTCGCCAAGATCGCCTTCGCGGTGTCCGACCTGGAAGACCCCTCGGACGCGGACCTGGACGGGTTCCGCGGCCTGCTCCTCGCGGGGCAGCCTGAGTTCGTCGCCCTCTGGAAGCAGAAGCTGACAGTCTGGGACACCGCCGATCCGGCGCCCTGGTCGTCTGCCCCGGCAGGCTCGGAGGGGAGACGCGCCGACACATACGCCAAGCTCGGGTTCGATGACGAGCTGTGCAAGGCGCTCGACACCGCCGTCCCCCTCGTCTCCGCGGCCAGGCCGGTCGTCCTCAGCCGGGATTTCAAGCCCTGGTACACCAAGGAGAAGGGCACGGCCCGTTCCTTCTACTGGTCGGCCTACGAGGGCGTTCTCCGCGGCAAGGGCTGGAGCGAGGCCGCTATCGCCAGTCTCGACCAGGCCTCGCACAGCGTGGTGGAGCGTCTGGCGGACCCCACCCGCGATGAGGCGTACAGCGCACGGGGCCTGGTGGTCGGCTACGTCCAGTCGGGCAAGACCGCCAACTTCACCGGCGTCATCGCCAAGGCCGTGGACGCCGGATACCGGCTGGTCATCATCCTCGGCGGCACCCTGAACCTGCTGCGTGGCCAGACCCAGCGCAGGCTGGACATGGAGCTGATCGGCAGGGAGAACATCCTGCGCGGCATCAGTCCCGATGACGTCGACAGCCTGATCGGCATCGACTACCAGGACGACGAGGACTGGCCCGGCAAGTTCGTCTCCCACAGCGGCCGCCCGTCCGACCGCGGAGCCTTCGACATCGAGCGTCTGACGACACGCGACGACGACTACCGGGGTCTGGCACAGGGCATCAGCGCGCTGGACATCCCGAAGACAGACCCCACACGCCCCCTGCACGACCCGGTCAACCTGCACCCCTCGGCAGCCCGCGTCATGGTGGTGAAGAAGAACAAGTCCGTCCTCACGAACCTGGTCAGGGACCTCAAGAGGGTGGGCAACATCCTCGGCGAACTCCCTGTCCTGATCATCGACGACGAGTCCGATCAGGCTTCGGTGAACACGGTCAGCCCGGCGAAGCAGACCGAGGGCAAGGAGTCCCGTACGGCCATCAACGGTCTGATCTCGCAGCTGCTCCAGCTGCTTCCGCGGGCTCAGTACGTCGGCTACACGGCAACGCCCTTCGCCAACGTGTTCGTCAACCCGGACGATGCCGCGGACATCTTCCCGAGGGACTTCCTCATCTCTCTGCCCCGCCCTGCGGGCTACATGGGGGTACAGGACTTCCACGACCTCGACTCGGCGGTCTCCGCCAGCGACCGCACGATCGCCAATTCCCAGGAGAAGGCGCACGTCCGAGGGGTCTTCGACGGCCCCGACGACAGGCTTCTCGAAGCCTTGGACGCCTTCGTGCTCTCAGGCGCGATCAAGCTCTACCGCATCAGTCAAGGCACGGCCGAGAACAAGTTCCGCCACCACACGATGCTGGTCCACGACTCGGTACGCATGGCGGACCACACCGCGCTGGCCCTGCGTCTGAACTCGATGTGGAATGAGTCGTACGGCAGCAGCGCTGCGCACGAGCGGCTTGCACGGCTGTTCAAGGAGGACTTCAAGCCGGTCTGCGACGTCCGCGCGGAGAACGCGCCAGTCCCGGAGTCCTATGAGGTCCTCAGGCCCTACATCAGCCGGGCGCGCCAGCTCATCAGCTCGGGGAGCAGCCCCGTCATCGTGGTCAACGGTGACAAGGAACGCGACTACGAGCAAGCGGACCTTGACTTCGACCGCACCCCCAACGTGTGGAAGATCCTCGTCGGAGGCACCAAGCTCTCGCGCGGGTTCACCGTCGAGGGCCTCACCGTGACGTACTACCGGCGGAAGACGCAGCAGGCGGACACCCTGATGCAGATGGGCCGGTGGTTCGGTTTCCGTGACCGGTACCGCGACCTGGTACGCCTGTACATCGGCCGCGAGGAACCCTACGGCAAGGACAAGACCCTCGACCTCTACGAGGCGTTCGAGGCAATCTGCCAGGACGAGGAGGTGTTCCGGAGCCAGCTCGCGCAGTACGCCGAGGTGATCGACGGCGAGCCCCAGCTGACGCCGGAGCAGATGCTGCCCCTCGTCTCACAGCACCTGGCGCTGATCAAGCCGTCCGCGCGTAACAAGATGTTCAATTCCGAGCTCGTCGAGATCCGTTCCCCCGGAAAGCCCATCGAGCCGGCTGCCTATCCGCGGGACCCGGTACGGACAGCCCGGAACGCCGAGCGCTGGCGGCCCCTGCTGCCTGTCTTCGACGCGGATCCCGTCACCCTGGCTCTGCCGCCCGACAGCGGCAGTCCGCTCACGCGGACCTTCCAGGCGACGACGGCCGTGGTACCGCACGCGGACCTGATCAGTGTGCTGCGCCAGCTGGAGTGGGAGGGGGACAACCACTTCACTCCCCACCTCAACTACCTTGCCCAGCTCGACGGTTCGCTGGCCCGGGTCGACGACTGGCTGCTCGTGGCCCCGCTGACCACGGCGAACCGCCGCGTGGAAGGCCGCATCCTAGGCCACGGCCCGGCCTCGCTCGTCCGGCGTAACCGCCAGCTGGGGAAGGTCGCCTTCGGGCGAATCTCAGGCCTTGAGCACCGCCGGTGGGCCCAGCGCCTGATCGACGACGCCCACGCGGCCGGCCCGGCGGCTCCAGGGCCTCACGCTCTCGGAAGCCGCAGGGGTGTGGTGCTGCTCTATGCCGCAGTGGAGGTCAGCGACGACGCCGGGCTCCGCAGCGCGGCACCTCACGGGGTGGCGGATCCCTCGCGGGTCATGCTCGCCTTCACAGTGATCCCTCCGACCGCGGCGAACGACTCATCGCTCCGGCTGCTCCGCTACCAGGCAAAGCGGTCGGGGCAGTAAGACGGCTGATCGCCTGGCCAGATCCCTCGGTGCCGTTGGCCCGACCGAACAGGAACGCACTGATGCTCCCCTTCTTCCAGGATGTGTCCGCCGCATCCGGCATCCCCGTTCAGACACTCCTGAACGGGGATCCGGAGCTGGCCACCGTGTACCGGCGGCTGCTCAAGCTCGACCCGGAGGGGCTGCGGTTCGCCGCAGTGCTCCGCGACACCATCGACCAGCTGCTCAATGGAGAAGTAACCGGACGCTACGACTGGAAGACCCTCTTCAAGACCGAGAAGACCCATGCAGGAACGCTCGTCGAGATCAACCTGCAGCGCGAGTTCAAGTTCGATGACGGCATCGAGATGGACTACCGGATCGACGGGATCGATGTGGACTGCAAGTACTCCCAGCAGTTCGGCGGCTGGATGATCCCTCCAGAAGCTCTGGGACACCTCTGTCTGCTGGTATGGGCCGACGACTACAAGAGCAAGTGGAGCGCAGGCCTGCTGCGCATCGGCGAACAGTGGCTGAACCCGGGAAACAACCGGGACAAGAAGCTCACCATCAAGGCAGAGCACCGGAACAAGATCCTGTGGCTGTGGCGCGACGGGGACCTTCCGGTGAACGCGCTGCTTCACATGGACCCGGCCGACCGGACAGCGGTCTTCGGCGCTGGTTCGGGCCAGGCACGGCTCAACGAGCTGTTCCGCCGCTATCAGCACCGGCGCATCGGCCGCAACGTCGTACGTACGGTCGCGCGGCAGAAGGACTACATGAAGCGGGTACGAGGGAACGGGGGATCCAGGTCCTCCCTCCAGAACGAGGGAATCATCATCATGGGGGACTACAGATCCCACCAGGAGATCGCGGGCCAGCTCGGACTGCCCGCACCGCGGGAGGGCGAGTTCGTCAGCGCGCGCCTGGCAAGGGCGCCCGAGGGAGCACCGGGTCCGCAAGCGCTCATCTCAGGATCCCTCTGGAGGGTCGCGGCGCCAGACGATGAAGTCACGACAGCCCCTCCCCTCCCCTCGCACACGGCTAAGGCGGATTAGATGGGCGAGCAGTCTGACGTGGCGTACTGCGAGACATCCGACTCCGCCCTCCAGGAGGTCCTGGACTGGTTCGCCGTCCAGCGGGGTCACGAGAGCAGGTTCAGAGAATCCCTCCGGACCGCCGTAGACGAGGTTCTGGACGGAAGACGGACGGGCCGGTTCTCTATCGATTCCCTCAGGAAGACCGAGAAGACGTACCTGGGCACGAAGGTCGAGATTGTCCTCCAGGATGCGTTTGAGATTCCGCAGGGCCCGAAGAAGGGAATGGACTACCTCATCCGCGGCCACCAGGTGGACTGCAAGTTCACCAGCCAGGCGACCTGGGAAATCCCCACGGAAGCTGTCGGCCAGCTCTGCCTTCTCGTCCGGGTGAACGAGAAGAAAGAGTACTTCAGCGCAGGGATCCTTCGAGCAAGGTCAGAGTTCCTCACAGGGTCGACCAACAAGGACGGAAAGCGTAGCGTTTCGGCCGCCGGCAAGAAGCGGATCCAGTGGCTGCATGAAGTTTCTGCGTTCCCTAAAAGCTTGCTGCTCTCTCTGCCCGCGTCACAGGTCCGGCACATCTTCGGAGAAGGAGCCTCCGGCCAGGAGCGCGTGAACCGGTTCTTCCGGCTGGTCCAGAACCGTATTGTCGACGGCGAGTCCATCGACACGGTGGCACAGCAGCGAGACGGCATGGCCCGGCTGCGCGAAGGCAAGGGCCGGTCAAGGACGGTCCTCCGCTCGGAGGGGATCCTGATCGCCACTCACTGGAAAACCCACCACAAGGTGCTCGCCCAGCTCGGGGTACCCCTCCCGAGGATGCCTCGCAACGGAGAAGCCGTCGCCTTCCGCGTCGCGGAGGCGGCGGAACACCATGGGGGCCGCCCCCGGGTTAAGCTGGACGGCAAGGAATGGGTACTCGCAGACGAATTCGACCCCCCTCAGCCCGGGCCGTACCTCCCCGACCGGTCGAGTGACTCTTCATGAACGACGAATGGACGCCACCTGCTGGCTCGTGGGCCTCATCTGCCGCCCGGCGCCGGAACATGCAAGCCATCCGCAGCCGTGACACAAAACCCGAGCAGCGAGTCCGGCGGCTTCTGCATGCACAGGGCTTGAGGTACCGAGTCGCCGCCAAACCGCTAGCTGGTCTTCGGCGGACCGCGGACATCGTATTCCGGCCCGTAAAGGTGGCTGTCTTCATTGACGGCTGCTATTGGCACGGATGCCCTGAGCACTATGTGCCACCTAAAACAAACCCCGGTTACTGGTCTGAAAAAGTCGCCCGGAACATCGCACGGGACCGGAACACGGATCAGCTGCTGAAAGAGGCGGGGTGGAAGGTTCTCAGGTTCTGGGAACATGAGCCTTCAGAGGACTGCGCCGTTCGCATTGCGGCCGAAGTTGAAAAGCGTCGTGCCCGTGCACGAGGCACGGGCACGACATGATCAGGACTTCTGCGCGTCCCGCTCCCGGGCAGCCGTCAGGACATCCATGATCGAACGGCCTACCGCCTCTGCCACCGGCGGCGGGAAAGCGTTTCCGACCTGCCGGTACTGAGCCGTTTTACCACCGTCGAAGATCCAGTCCTTCGGGAAGCCCTGAATGATGGCTGCTTGCTCGACTGTCAGCATCGGACCGTCAGGCCCGAGGAGATCCCTCTCCTCGGAGCCCTTCTTCTTGGCGGTCTCGATGTCGTTGGCCACCCCGAGACCAGAGACGCCCAGCAGCTTCCAGGCAGCCTTCGCCCTGCTGGGCCCGAGGTCGGCTCCGCCGTGCTTCTTGGAGCCGCCTACGAGCGTGGGTGCGATGCCTGCCCCGTCCTTCGCCGTGAGCTCCTCATGGCGCCTGGACGCCGTGTCCAGCCACTTCGCGTGGGCAGCGCGGGCCCTCCGGTCATGCGGGCCGCCGTAGTACGCCTCGAACCGCGCAGCCATCGACTTCTCGAGGGCCTTCGCGACACTGACGGCCTTCTCGTGCGTCGGGGTGGGCCACTCGTACTTCACGTCCTCCAGGACGTCTTTACGAATAGCAACGAGAATCGCCCGGGGCCGGAGCTGCGGAACACCGAAGTCGCTGGCCTCCAGAAGGCCCCAGTGGCAGACGGTGTAGTCCGCTTCTTCCTTAGGAAGCGTCACGAGTGTGCCGTCTGCCTCGCGGTACGTGCCACCCTCCAGGCTGGCCTTGATGTAGTCCCGGTAGTCAGAGAACTTCGGGTCCAGGATCCCGCGCACGTTCTCAATCATCACCGCGCGGGGCTTGAGCTTCTCGACAAGCTCAAGCATCCGGGGGAAGAGATCCCGCTCGTCGTCCCTGCCGAGCTGCTTGCCTGCGTGGGAGAATGGCGGGCAGGGGACACCACCAGCCAGCAGATCAACTTCCTTGGGCTTGATCAGCCGGCCATACGCCTTCACGCTCTCCAACGGCTCGAACGTCGTGACGTCCTCGTGACTGAGGTCACAGTACTGCTTTTCCCAGGCCCAGTCCGGCCGCGCTTCGATGTTCCGCCGCAGCGTTTCCCTCGCGTGCTTGTCGATCTCCACGAGGGCCAGATGCCGGAAGCCGGCGGCGTGCAGCCCGATCGCCTGCCCGCCCGCTCCAGCGCAGATCTCGATTGAAGTGAACTCCGCCTCAGTGCCGGTCATGCACCCTCCTTCGACCACGTACTTCACTGGCGCCTTGTCCGCCAGATGTCACAGAGAGTGACAGACCGCACTGACAGCGCCTTCTAAGTGTGCGGCATCAAGAAGCAGCTTCAGCCCCTCCCCACACAAGGGAACACTTGTACGATCAGCGTCATGGCGCAAATCTCGTGGGTAAGGGACGAACTGCTGCTTGCATGCGCACTCGTCGCGGAGAATGACTGGCGCGAACTGCGTCAGAGCGACCCGCAGGTCCTAGAACTCTCCGACCTGCTCCGCTCGCTCCCTCTACACGGGGACGCTGCCGTCGACCAGCGCTTCCGCTCTCCGAACAGCGTCAGCCGCAAGACCACCGACATCGCCACAGCGCACCCTCATCATGCCGGTCCGATGACCAAGGGCGGCCGCGCCACCCGGAAAATCGTCGCCGACTTCCTTGAGCACCCTTCCGAGATGCTGGCGGCAGCACACGCGATGCGAGAGGGCGTAGCGAGCGGGGAGCTCCACCTGATTCCCGCCCCAGCCGACGAGACTGACGACTCCGAAGTCTCCGAGGCTCCCGAAGGCCGTCTGCTGCGGCGCTGGGCCCTCCACCGGGAACGGGACCGCGGCCTGCGAAGCAGGAAGATCCAGCAAGTACGGAAGCTGGGCCAGCCTCTCCGGTGCGAGGTCTGCTCCTTCGACTTCGGCCTTACGTACGGCCCTCTCGGAGCCGACTACGTCGAGGTACACCATGTCACACCCCTCTACATTTCCGGCCCCCGGAAGACCCGCCTCGAAGACCTCGCGCTGCTCTGCGCGAACTGCCACCGCATGTGCCACAGAAGCCACGCGGGGCAGTCCTGGCGCACCCCGGATGCCCTTCGCGAGGAAATGCACCTGGCGGCCGGTCACAAGGCTTCATGCATCTCCTAAGACGTAGGCCCCGAGCGTCAGCTCGCACCACAAGCCTTGCCGGTCCCCGTGACCCCGTGCTCGCGTACATGCCGACGCTTGGAGGGCCTTCGTCGAGGGAGTGTGCTCGTCACAGGCCTCTCCCCCCGTGACTAGAGGGGCCTGATCCCCCGCCAGCAGACGGCCGCCATACGCTGAGCCTGAGCCACTAACCCATCACCGCACCGCACCACGCCCAGACGGCCGGGCAGGAGAGGCCTCCCCCGAGCCATTCCGGCCCGTCCTCCGAGTGCGAGAGGGCGGCCTCCGCCAGAAGCCCTCCTAAGGGGCGCTTCGCTGAACCTCGTACGATCGAAGGACGAACATCCTCCGACCGGAAGAAGGCCCCACCATGCCCCGCATCCCCTCCCCCGCCGTCGCCGCCGCCGGGCTCGTGGGCGGTTATGCCGTCGCTCGGTGGACGAAGAAGCGGCCGCTCGGTGGGGTGGTGCTGGCCGTGGCCGGTGGGGTGGCGGCTCGGGAGTGGCGGCGGGTGGGCGGGGTGAAGGCGGCCGTGGGGTTGTCGGCCGCTTATGTGGCGGCGTTCGGGGGGTCGCATCCGCTGGCCAAGAAGGTGGGGGCGTGGCCGGCGGTGTTCTCCGTGGCCGGGGCCATGGGGGCCGTCTCCTGGGCCGTGACCCGCGAGCGGGGCTGAGCTTTCCGTTTCGGGTGGCCGCCCGCGAGCGGGCCCGGACACGCCGGAGCCGTGCGCGCGGGCTTCGCGGGTGCGCCCGGGAGCGGGCCGCTCGGCCCCGCAGCCACGGGCGGGGCTGAGGCGCGTACCGGACGGTTCAGCCGCCCAGGGCGTGGCTGGTCGTGTAGATCAGGAGGCCGGCCAGGGCGCCCACCACCGTGCCGTTGATGCGGATGAACTGGAGGTCGCGGCCGATGTTGGCCTCGATCTTCTTCGAGGTCTGGTCGGCGTCCCAGCCGGCGACCGTGTCCGTGATCAGGGAGGTGATCTCGGGGCGGTAGGTGGTGACCAGGTGGGTCGTCGCCGATTCCAGCCAGGTGTCGACCTTGGACTGGAGGCGGGTGTCCGAGGCGAGGCGCTTGCCGAGGGAGATCAGGGAGGCACGGGCGCGCAGGCGGAGCTGGCTCTGGTCGTCCTCGGCGGCCGCGAGGATCAGGGTACGGACGGAGGACCAGGCGGAGGCGATGACGTCCTGGACCTCGGGGCGGGCCAGCAGGTCCGACTTGAGGCGCTCCACGCGGGCGCGGGTGTCCGTGTCGGCCTGGAGGTCGGCGGCGAAGTCGGTGAGGAAGCGGTCGATGGCGCCGCGGGCGGGATGCCCGGGCATGTCGCGCATCTCCGTGACGAAGCGGAGGAGCTCCTTGTAGACGCGCTCGCCGACCTTGCGGTCCACGAAGCGGGGGGTCCAGCCGGGGGCGCCGCCCTGGACGGCGTCCATGACCGAGTCGCCGTGGGTGACGAGCCAGTCGTGGGCGCGGGTGCAGACCAGGTCGACGGCGCGACGGTGGGCACCGTCCGCCACCATGTGCTCCAGGGTCTTGCCGACGCCGGGGGCAATCTCCGCCTGCTCCGCCCGCCGGGTGATCGCCTCGCCCACCACCGCCTGCACGTCGGCGTCGCGCAGGACGGTGAGGGCGCCCCGCAGGGCCGTCGAGAGCTCCTCCGTGACCCGGTCCGCGTGGGCCGGGTCCGCCAGCCAGGCACCGAGCCGCCTCGCCACCCCCAGGGCCCGCAGCCGGCCCCGTACGACGTCGGCCGAGAGGAAGTTCTCACCGACGAAGGAGCCGAGCGAGGCGCCCAGCTGGTCCTTCTTGGTGGGGATGATCGCCGTGTGCGGGATGCGCAGGCCCAGCGGGTGGCGGAAGAGCGCCGTCACCGCGAACCAGTCCGCCAGCGCGCCGACCATGCCGGCCTCGGCCGCCGCCGCCACATAACCGGCCCAGGCGCCCGCGCCGGAGTTCTCCGCCCAGGTCGCCAGCGCGTAGACCACCGCCACGAAGGCCAGCAGCGCCGTCGCCAGGGCCTTCATGCGGCGGACGCCCCTGCTCTTCTCCTCGTCCGCAGCCGTGTACGAGAAACTCACCATGCCGTCCCGACCTCCTTACATCAGGGACTCCCGGCGCTCCTCGTGAGTTCCCCCGGGCGCTCCCCCGTACATCTTCGCGATCACGGACTCGATGTCCGGTTCCCGCACCGAGAGGTCTACCAGCGGGTACGCCCCGGCCACCGCCGCCACCAGTGGCGCGGCCGACGCGGAGGCCGGGAAGGCGAGGTACTGGCGCGGCCCGTCCGCCCGTACGAAGCGGGCGCCGGGCACGGAGTCGATCGGCGGCAGCTCGCGCGCCAGGTCCACCACGAGCATCCGCTCGCCGTCGCCGGCCTCGTGCAGGCCGGCGAGGTCGCCGTCGTACACGAGCCGCCCGTGGTCGATGACCATCACCCGCGAGCAGAGCTGTTCGATGTCGGTGAGGTCGTGGGTGGTGAGGAGGACCGTGGTGCCGCGTTCGGCGTTCAGCTCGCGGAGGAAGGCGCGGACCCGGGCCTTGGAGACGACGTCGAGGCCGATCGTCGGCTCGTCCAGGTACAGCACCTCCGGGTCGTGCAGGAGCGCGGCGGCGATGTCGCCGCGCATCCGCTGGCCGAGGGAGAGCTGGCGGACCGGCACGTCGAGGAGGTCGCCCAGCTCCAGGAGCTCCACGCAGCGGTCCAGGTTCTCGCGGTAGCGCGCGTCGGGGATCCGGTACATGCGGTGGGTGAGGCGGTACGAGTCGCGCAGCGGCAGGTCCCACCAGAGGGTGGTCCGCTGGCCGAAGACGACGCCGATGCGGCGCGCGAGACGGGTCCGCTCGCGCGCCGGGTCGATGCCTGCCACTCGCAGGCGGCCGCCGCTGGGGGTGAGGATGCCCGTCAGCATCTTGATGGTGGTGGACTTCCCGGCGCCGTTGGGGCCGATGTAGCCGACCATCTCGCCCCGGTCCACGGTGAACGAGATGCCGTCGACGGCCCGGACCTCCCGGCGCTCCCGCTTCAGCCACCCCGCCTTCCGGCGGACGGTGAAGGTCTTCTCCAGGCCGTCGAGTTCGATCAGCGGCACTCCCATGACGGGACCTCAGCTTCCTGTCGATCGGTACGAGCGGACGCCCGCCCGCCACGCCAGGCCCGCGACCGCGCAGCAGGCCAGGGCGACGAGCGGGGAGGCGAAGGCCGCCCAGGACGGCACCCCGGCCGGGGCGGGGCGCCCGAGGACGTACAGGGCGGGCAGCCAGTTCACGAAGGCCAGCGGGACCACGAAGACCACGCCCTTCACCAGGTCCTGCGCGAAGACCGTCGGCGGGTACTGGAGCAGCGTGTTCCCGCCGTACGTGAACGAGTTGGTGACCTCGGCCGCGTCCTGGAGCCAGAAGAGCGCCGACGCGCCCAGCACCATCACCGCCATGAAGATCACCGCCCCGCAGAGCACCATCCCCGGCACCATCAGGACCTTCGCCCACGACCACGCCACCTCGCCGCGCAGCAGCACCAGGCTCCACACCAGCACCATCAGCCCCTGGAGCACCCGGCCGAGCCGGCGCAGCGCGAACTTGTCCGCCGCGACCTGCGCGAGCAGCGGCACCGGCCGCAGCAGGAACACGTCGAGCGAGCCGTCCCGGATCCGGCGCCCCATCCGCTGGAGCGAGCCCAGCGTCAGGTCGGCGATCCCGAAGGCGGTGCCGGTGGTGCCGTACAGGAAGGCGACCTCGGCGAAGGAGAAGCCGCCGAGGCCCTGGACCTGCCCGAACATCAGCAGGATGACGACGAAGTCGAAGAAGGTGACGCAGAAGGAGGAGAGGAGGGTCAGCGCGAAGGATGCGCGGTAGGTCATGGTGGAGCGGATCCACATGGCGGCGACCATGCGGTACGCACGGAGGGCGTCGCCGGCCGGGGACGGCACCTCCTCCCGGAACCGGTCGCGGGACGGCTGCTCACCCACCCTGCACCACCACCTTCCGCGTGGCGGCCGCCTGCGCCGCCCGCCCCGCCGCCAGCAGCACCACGAGCCAGCCGAGCTGGAAGCCGTACGCCCTGAGGAGGCCCGGGCCCTGGCCGTACCGGCCGAGGTAGACGTCCGCCGGGACCTGGAGCAGGGCGGCCCACGGCAGCGCCCGGGCGAGCTCGCCGAGCGCGCCGGGGAAGACGTTCAGCGGGAGCAGCATCCCGGAGAAGAAGAGGCCGCCGAGCCAGGCCACCTGCACCACGCCCTGGCCGTCGAGCAGCCAGAAGGCGCTCATGGCGACGAGGTACCAGAGCGCGAACGACACGAACGAGCCGAGGGCCACCGCGAGCAGGAAGGCGGCCCAGCCGGCCGGACCGGCCGGAAGGGTGAAGCGGAAGGCGAGCGCGCCGATCAGGAGGGGGACGGCGCCGCGGCCGAGCAGCTGGTAGGCGGCCCGGCCCGCGTTGGCCGCGCCCCACCAGGCCTGGAGGTCGGCGGGGCGGTAGAGGTCGACGGCGATGTCGCCGGTCCTGATCCGTTCGATCAGCTCGTCCTCGAAGCCGCCGCCCATCATGCCGCAGACGGTGATGAGGGCCTGGCCGATCCAGACGTAGGCGAGGGCGTCGGCCATGGAGTAGCCGCCGAGCTGGGGGCGTTCGGCCCACAGCGCGATGTAGGTGTACGAGAAGACGAATCCGAAGACCGTGTTGGTGAAGAGGCCCGCCAGCGTGGCCACCCGGTAGGTGGCGTACCGCCGGAAGCCGCCGGCGGCCACGGTCGCGTACAGCCGCAGCATGGAGCCGCCCTTTCGGTGCGCGCACGGAGGAAGAGAGGGAAGGGGGAAGGAAGGGAGGGAGGAAGGGGGGAGGGGGAAGGGGAGGAAGGGGGATGAAGCGCACGACCCTAGTGGTCCCCGGCACCGCGCCGCGAGCGGTTTTCCCGTCAGTCACCCCCCACCTTCGGGAGTTTCGCCCGATTTATGTGCACTATGTGGTGCCATGTCCCCTTCTGTACGCCCCGCCTCGCCCGCCGCGCCGCCACCACCGGACGACCCGGGCTGGGCACCGAGGGACCCCACCCTCCCCGCACCGCGCGCGGGCCGGCCCCGGCGCTCGCTCCCCCGCCGCCTGCTGCGCGCCGTCCTCGGGCTGTTCCTGCTCGGCGGACTGCTCCTCGCCGGGGCCTTCACGGCCGGATACCTGCTGGTGTCCATCCCGGCCGCCAACGCCACCGCCGTCGCCCAGTCCAACCTGTACCTCTACCGCGACGGCACCGTCCTCGCCCGCGACGGCGAGGTCAACCGCGAGAACGTGCGCCTCGACCGGATCCCGCTCACCGTCCGGCAGGCCGTCCTCGCCGCCGAGGACCGCGACTTCCACACCTCCCGCGCCGTCGACCCCAAGGCGATGGTCCGCGCCGCCTGGAACACCGTCACCGGCAAGGGCCGCCAGTCCGGCTCCACCATCACCCAGCAGTACGTCAAGAACTACTACCTGGGCCAGGAGCAGACCCTCACCCGCAAGGCCAAGGAGTTCTTCATCGCGATCAAGCTGGAACGCGAGAAGACCAAGGACGAGATCCTCCAGGGCTACCTCAACACCAGCTACTTCGGCCGCAACGCCTACGGCATCCAGGCCGCCGCCCACGCCTACTACGGCAAGGACGTCGAACGCCTCGGCACCGCCGAGGGCGCCTACCTCGCCGCCCTCCTCAAGGCCCCCAGCGCCTACGACGTCACCACCCGCCCCGAGAACCGCCCCGCCGTCCTCGCCCGCTGGGGCTACGTCCTCGACGGCATGGTCAAGGAAGGCTGGCTCACCGCCTCCGAACGCGCCGCCCTCAGCTTCCCCGACCCCCAGACCGCCCGCCCCGCCACCGGCCTCTCCGGCCAGCGCGGCTACCTCGTGCAGGCCGTCGAGGAGTACCTCACCGGCCGCGGGATCGTCGACGAGAAGACCCTCGCCGGCGGCGGCTTCCGGATCGTCACCACCCTCGACCCCGACCGCCAGGCCGCGCTCGTCCGCGCCGTCGAGGACCGCGTCACCCACCGCCTCGACCCGGCCGCGAACCCCGCCGACCGGTACGTGCGGGCCGGAGCCGCCGCCGTCGAACCCGCCACCGGCCGCGTCGCCGCCCTCTACGGCGGCGTCGACTACACCGAGCAGTACGTCAACAACGCCACCCGCCGCGACTACCAGGTCGGCTCCACCTTCAAGCCCTTCGTCTTCACCGCCGCCGTGCAGAGCGGCGCCCAGACCCAGTACGGCGAGCCGATCACCCCGTACACCCTCTACGACGGCACCGACCGGCGGCCCGTCGAGGGCTGGCCCGGCAGCCCGTACGACCCCGCCAACGAGGACGGCGAGAGCTACGGCGAGATCCCCGTCAGCGCCGCCACCGACCTCTCCGTGAACGCGGTCTACGCCCAGATGGCCGTCGACGTCGGACCCGCGCGCGTGCGCCGCACCGCCGTCGCCCTCGGACTGCCCGCCACCACCCCCGACCTCACCGCCTCCCCCTCCATCGCGCTCGGCCCCGCCACCGCCAGCGTCCTCGACATGGCCCGGGCCTACGCGACCCTCGCCGCCCACGGACGGCGCGGCGACCACACCCTCGTCACCGCCGTCTCCCGCGACGGGGAGCCGCTGCCGCTGCCCTCCGCCGAACCCCGGCAGGCCGTCGGCCGCGAGGCCGCCGACACCACCACCGCCGTGCTGCGCGGCGTCGTCGAGACCGGTACGGGCACCGCCGCGCAGGCCGCCGGACGCCCCGCGGCCGGCAAGACCGGCACGGCGGAGGACGACAAGGCGGCCTGGTTCGCCGGCTACACCCCCGAACTCGCGACCGTCGTCGCCCTGATGGGCCAGGACCCCGAGTCCGGCGCCCACCAGCCCCTGTACGGCGCCCTCGGCCTCCCCCGCGTCAACGGCGGCGGCCCCCCGGCCGAGATCTGGGCCCGCTTCACCCGCGAGGCCCTGGGCGACGCGCCCGTACGCGACTTCGACCTGCGCCTGATGCCGGGCGCCGAACTCCCCGAGGTGCCGCCGACCCCGGACGGCACGGAGGACGAAGGGGACGGGGACAGGGGCAGGGACGGGGGCGGGGAGGAGGGCTGGTACGAGACGGGCGAGGCGGGCCCGGGGCCCGCGAAGCGCCCGGACCCCCGGCGCGCCGGCCGCTAGTGCCCCGAGGTCGCCTTCAGACCCACCACGGCCACCAGCAGCAGCACCACGAAGAAGATCCGGGCGGCGGTCGCCGGCTCACCCAGCACCACCATGCCGAGCACCGCCGCACCGGCCGCGCCGATGCCGACCCAGACGCCGTAGGCGGTACCGATCGGGAGGGTCTTCGCGGCCTGCGACAGCAGCATCATCGAGGCGACGATCCCGGCGCCGGTGAAGACGCTGGGCCACAGACGGGTGAAGCCCTCGGTGTACTTCATGCCGATCGACCAGCCGACTTCGAGCAGACCGGCGACGATGAGAAGGACCCAGGCCATGACGAGAACACCTCCGCGAGACGGAACGGGAAAGGTGCGTCGTCTTTTCGGATGACCCGGTACGGCGCGTCTCGTCGGGGTCCCCCCAGCCTAGCAAGAAACAGGCAAAGGCCCTGGTGACACCGGTCACCAGGGCCCACGACCGGCCGCTCGCTACAGGTACAGCCCGGTCGAGTCCGCGCTCTGGAAGCGGTCCGCCGCCACCGCGTGCAGGTCCCGCTCCCGCATCAGCACGTAGGCCACGCCCCGCACCTCCACCTCGGCGCGGTCCTCGGGGTCGTACAGCACCCGGTCGCCGATCTCGACGGTCCGGACGTTCTGCCCGACCGCGACCACCTCGGCCCAGGCCAGGCGGCGGCCGACCGCGGCGGTCGCCGGGATCAGGATCCCGCCCCCGGAGCGCCGCTCCCCCTCCGGGGAGTCGGTGCGGACCAGGACCCGGTCGTGGAGCATCCGGATGGGCAGCTTGTCGTGGGTGTTCTCGCTCACGGGAACGAACCTACCGGCCCGGCTCAGCCCTTGTGCCGCCGGGAGGAGCCCAACAGCAGCCCGACGACGGCGACGGCCACGAGCGCGACCGGCACCACCCGCTCCAGACGCGGTGCGCCCTCCTCGTCGGTGAAACGTGCCTTCACGTCGGACACGACCCGGTTGACGGCGACGAACGCCCGCCCCGCGGTCTCGTCGACGGTCGAGGCGACCCTGGCCTTCGCGTCTCCGATGATCGTCTTCGGATGCATCCGAATGCCGATCTCGTCGAGCGTGACGGCGAGCTGGTCGCGCCGGCGGACGATGTCCGCCTCGATCTGCGCAGGGGTCCTGGCGTCCGACACCGCGCTGCCTCCGTAGTCGTGATCCGGTCGTTGGTGGACAGTCTGTCAGTTCCGCCGCCGGGAGGCCGTCCCCGACCCCCATTAGGCTCATCACGTACGCGCACACCCCCGAGGAGAGCGAGCCATGAGCGAGCGACTGCAGCCCGGCGACACCGCCCCCGCCTTCACCCTGCCGGACGCGGACGGCAACGAGGTCTCCCTCGCGGACCACAAGGGCCGCAAGGTCATCGTCTACTTCTACCCGGCCGCCCTCACCCCCGGCTGCACCAAGCAGGCGTGCGACTTCACCGACAACCTCGACGTGCTGGCCGCCGCCGGCTACGACGTCATCGGCGTCTCCCCCGACAAGCCGGAGAAGCTCGCGAAGTTCCGCGAGAAGGAGAACCTCAAGGTCACCCTGGTCGGCGACCCCGACAAGTCGACCCTGGAGGCGTACGGCGCCTTCGGCGAGAAGAAGCTCTACGGCAAGGTCGTCACGGGCGTCATCCGCTCCACGGTCGTCGTCGACGAGGAGGGCAAGGTCGAGCACGCCTTCTACAACGTCAAGGCCACCGGCCACGTGGCCAAGATCATCCGCGACCTGGGCGTCTGACCGCCACCGGTCCTCACGACGGGCCCGCACCCCTGCCACCAGGGGTGCGGGCCCGTCCGCATTCCGTACGCCGACCGGCGTAACCGTCCGATATTCGGCTCGTTAACCCGTACGAGATCCGCACTGGGGAGGGGGTCCGTTCCGATGGGAACGAGTCCGTACACGAAGGACCGGCTGGAATCGGCGGCGCGGGGGGCGCGGACGCTGACGGAGGCGCTGGAGCGGCTGGGGGTGGACCCGAAGAGCGGGTCGCGGCGGTACCTGCACGACCGCATGCGGAAGCTGGGCGTGGACACGTCGCACTTCGAGCGGGAGGGAGTGCGGTGGACGCGGGAGGTGCTGGAGGAGGCGGTGGCGGCGTCCACGAACATGTGCGAGGTGCTGCGGCGACTGGGCGTGGAGGTCGTGGGCGGACAGCACACGCACATCAGCCGCCGGATCAAGGCGTACGGGATCGACGTCTCGCACTTCCGCGCGCCGTCACGACAGGGCAAGCCCTGGCGGCCCCGGACGCCGGAGACCTTCCTTGTGCAGCAGCCTGGCCCGCGGGCCAGGCGCGTCCCGAGCGATCGCCTCGCCTGGGCGATGACGGAGGCCGGGATCCGGAAACAGTGCGCGCGGTGCGGCAATGAAGGCGTGTGGCGCGACCGTCCGATCCGGCTCGAGATCGACCACGTCGACGGCGACTGGAGCAACAATCGCCTGGAGAACCTGCGGTTCCTCTGCCCGAACTGTCACTCGGTGACGGAGAACTACCGGGGGCGCGGGAAGGGCAGGGGCCAGTGAGAGAGGGCATCCGATACACCCGCGAACGGATGACCGAAGCAGCATCGCGGTGTGCGGACATCCATGAGGTCATGGAGTTCTTCGGAGCGCAGCCGTACGACAAGCTGCGCCGCTACCTCCTGAGGCGCTTCGCCGACTACGGCATCGATGTCTCGCACTTTCCTCACGGGAAACGTGGCAAACAGCCGCTTCGCCCGACGCCGGAGGACCTGCGGAGCGCAGTCGAGAGATCCCTCTCCATCTCGGGGGCCCTACGTCTCCTGGGCAGGAAGGACAGCGGGCAGATGCGTGAACTGTTTCATCGGTGGGCGGAGGAAGACGGCCTGTCCACATCCCACTTCCTGGGACAGGCCCATCAGCGGGGCAGGAAGGGCCCGACGCGACCGGCGGCAGCGATCCTGGTCCGCCACGAAGGCAGGCGCAGGACCAGAACGCATCTGCTCCGACGGGCACTCCGCGAGGTGGGCGTGCCCGAGCAGTGCGCCGAATGCGGTACCGGGCCTGAGTGGCTCGGAGACCCGATCACCCTGGAGGTCGATCACGTCAACGGGGACTGGAGCGACGACCGGCGTGAGAACCTGCGCTTGCTGTGTCCCAACTGTCATGCGGTCACGGACACCTGGTGCCGGGGCGGACGGCGAGTAAAGTAGAGCACCGTGTACGCGCCCGTACGCCAAGGGCTGAGCGGCGATCTTTAGGTGGTCGTGTCTGTCGGTTCGAATCCGACCGGGCGTACCTGCAGGAACGGCTCAGTGCGGTCCACGCACTGAGCCGTTCCCATGCCGTCCTCAGCCCAGCAGCTCACGCACCACCGGGGCCAGGGCGCGGAAGGCCTTGCCTCGGTGGCTGATGGCGTTCTTCTCCGCCGGGGTGAGTTCCGCGCAGGTCACGGTGTGGCCCGCCGGCTGGAGGATGGGGTCGTAGCCGAAGCCGTTGGTGCCGACCGGGTCGTGGCGGAGGGTGCCTTCCATGCGGCCTTCGACGACGCGTTCCGTGCCGTCGGGGAGGGCGAGGGCGGCGGCGCAGGCGAAGTGGGCGGCGCGGTGTTCGTCGGCGATGTCGGAGAGCTGGGCCAGGAGCAGGTCCAGGTTGGCCTTGTCGTCGCCGTGGGTGCCGGACCAGCGGGCGGAGAAGATGCCGGGGGCGCCGTTCAGGACGTCCACGCAGAGGCCGGAGTCGTCGGCGACCGCCGGGAGGCCCGTCGCCTGGGCCAGGGCGTGGGCCTTGAGGAGGGCGTTCTCGGCGAAGGTGACGCCGGTCTCCTTGACGTCGGGGATCTCGGGGTACGCGTCCGCGCCGACGAGGTCGAGGTCGAGGCCCGCGTCGGCGAGGATCGCGTGGAGTTCGGTGATCTTGCCCGCGTTGCGGGTGGCGAGGATCAGGCGCTGTCGGGTCATGCCCCCGATTATCCCGGGGTGCAGACCTTGCCGATCTCGGCGGCCGCGTCGGTGATGGGGGCGATGTCGGGCGTGGTGTCGCCGTTCTTCACCGCCGTGCGGACCGACTCGACGCCCTTGGTGAGGTCGTCGACCGCCTTGGACAGGTCGGCGTTGTCGGTCGTGTTCTTGAGGTTGCCCAGCTCCGTGGAGATGGAGTTGAGGGACTCCTCGATCTGGGTGACGTCGTTCGAGGCGTTGGAGACGGCCTGCTGGAGCTTGCCCACCGAGGTGGCGATCGCGTCGGCGGTCTTCACGCAGTCCATCGCCTTGTCGAGGGCTCCGCAGCCCGTGAGCAGGGTCGTCACTGCCGCCGCCGTGGCGACGGCGAGGGCTATGGTGCGGCGGCGCTTCACTGTTCGGGTCCTCCCCTGGCTGCGTACATGTCGGCGGGGCGCACGGTACGGCCGCGCGCCCCTTGCCGTAAAGGACGCAGCCCGGGGCGGGGGAGTTCCTCAGAGGGTGGCGTCGAGCGCCTTGCGCTGGAGGTCGGCCAGGTCGGCGCAGCCGGCGGCGGCCAGGTCGAGGAGGGCGTTGAGCTCGGCGCGGTCGAAGGGCTCGGCCTCGGCGGTGCCCTGGACCTCGACGAAGCGGCCGTCGCCGGTGCAGACGACGTTCATGTCGGTGTCGGCGCGGACGTCCTCCTCGTAGCAGAGGTCGAGGAGGGGGACGCCGCCGACGATGCCGACGGAGACGGCGGAGACGGTGCCGGTGAGGGGCTTGCGGCCGGGCTTGACCAGCTTCTTGTTCTGCGCCCAGGTGACGGCGTCGGCGAGGGCGACGTAGGCGCCGGTGATGGCGGCGGTGCGGGTGCCGCCGTCGGCCTGGAGGACGTCGCAGTCGAGGACGATGGTGTTCTCGCCGAGGGCCTTGTAGTCGATGACGGCGCGGAGCGAGCGGCCGATGAGGCGCGAGATCTCGTGGGTGCGGCCGCCGATCTTGCCGCGGACGGACTCGCGGTCGCCGCGGGTGTTGGTGGAGCGCGGGAGCATGGAGTACTCGCCGGTGACCCAGCCCTCGCCGCTGCCCTTGCGCCAGCGGGGGACGCCTTCGGTGACGGAGGCGGTGCAGAAGACCTTGGTGTCGCCGAAGGAGACGAGGACGGAGCCCTCGGCGTGCTTGCTCCAGCCGCGTTCGATGGTGACGGGGCGGAGCTGTTCGGGGGTACGGCCGTCGATGCGAGACATGGGACGAGCCTAGCCCTTTCCGGGTGGGGCCCGGCCTCCCGGCCGGGTGCGCACGAGGGCCCGTTCCCCTGCCGGAACGGGCCCTCGTCAGCCGGTGTCAGCTGCTCACATCATGTCTTCGATCTCGGCGGCGATCGGGTCCGCGTCGGTGCCGATGACGACCTGGATGGCGGTGCCCATCTTCACGACGCCGTGGGCGCCGGCGGCCTTGAGCGCGGCGTCGTCGACGAGGCCGGCGTCGGCGACCTCGGTGCGCAGGCGGGTGATGCAGCCCTCGACCTCTTCGATGTTGTCGATGCCGCCGAGCCCGGCGACGATCTTCTCAGCCTTGGTGGCCATGTGTTTCTCCCTGTCCGTTCCGTTCGCGGGACACGCGAATCTCGGCGCACCGATGGTCCGCTTCGTCACGGTAACCCACGGTTGGCCCAACTTCGCGAGCGAGTGCCGCCGTTCTGCCGAATGATGACGATCACCGGCGGCCTGTCCTCAGCGGGCTCCCGGAGCCTACCGCAAGTGGTCTACACCAGTCTGCAACGTGATGCGGCCCCGGGTTGTTCCGGGGCAGGGAGGTCGCCGATGAGTACGGACAGCGCCGCGGCGCGGCCGCGGAAGTCCCTGTGGGGCAATCTCTTCCAGGGCCTGCAGAAGATGGGGCGCAGCCTCCAGCTCCCCATCGCCGTGCTCCCCGCCGCGGGCATCATCAACCGGCTCGGCCAGCCGGACGTCTTCGGCGCCGACGGCCTGGGCTGGGACAACGTCGCCAAGGTGATGGCCGGCGCGGGAGGCGCGCTGCTCGACGGCAGTCTCGGCCTTCCCCTGCTGTTCTGCATCGGCGTCGCGATCGGCATGGCGAAGAAGGCGGACGGTTCGACCGCGCTGGCCGCGGTCGTCGGCTTCCTCGTCTACTACACGGTGCTGCGCCAGTTCCCGAAGGACTGCCCCGAGGGCACGAAGGACATCGGTGGCGGCTGCCTCGGCCTCGACGACTCCTTCGCGGGCTACACGTACCAGAACCCGGGCGTGTTCGGCGGCATCGTGATGGGTCTGCTCACCGCGTACCTATGGCAGCGGTACCACCGGACGAAGCTGGTCGACTGGCTGGGCTTCTTCAACGGCCGCCGTCTGGTGCCGATCATCATGACGTTCGTGGCGATCGCGTTCGCCGCGCTCTGCCTGTGGATCTGGCCGCCGATCGGCGACGCCCTGGAGAGCTTCAGCGACTGGCTGGTCGGGCTCGGCGCGTGGGGTTCGGGCATCTTCGGCCTGGCGAACCGGGCGCTGCTGGTGATCGGCCTGCACCAGTTCCTGAACGTGCCCATCTGGTTCCAGTTCGGCACGTACGAGAAGCCGGACGGCACGACGGTGCACGGCGACATCCCCATGTTCCTGGCGGGCGACCCGGACGCGGGCCAGTTCCTGACGGGCTTCTTCCCGATCATGATGTTCGCGCTGCCGGCGGCGGCGCTCGCGATCACCCACTGCGCGAAGCCGCACCGCCGCAAGGAGGTCGGCGGCCTGATGCTCTCGGTGGCGCTGACCTCGTTCGTCACGGGCATCACGGAGCCGCTGGAGTACTCGTTCCTCTTCATCGCGCCGCTGCTGTACGCGGTCCACGCGGTGCTGACGGGCGTGTCGATGGCGGTGACGTGGGCGTTCGGCGTGAAGGACGGGTTCAGCTTCTCGGCCGGCCTGATCGACTACGTGATCAACTGGAACCTCGCGACGAAGCCGTGGCTGATCATTCCGATCGGTCTCGCCTTCGCGGTCGTGTACTACGTGATCTTCCGGTTCGCGATCACCAAGTTCGACCTCCAGACCCCCGGGCGCGAGCCGGACGAGGTGGGCGAGGAGATGGAGCGCGACAACGTCAAGTGAGGCGGCGGCCCGACGGCGTGACGCGGTGTCGCGGCCACCCGTCCGGGCCCGGCCGTGCCGGGACTCCCGGCCCCTCCCGAGCCTCGCGAAAGGCCCCTGGACCTCCTGGTCCGGGGGCCTTTTGTCACGCCTTCATCACTATGCCCCCGCGACAAAAATTCGCAGGTTCCTTATCTAAGTCTCACGTGCTACAACTGGTCTACACCACTCATTGGTGTAGACCACGCGGTCCAGACCACCGCGTTCCACGAGACGCCGCCGTCACCCCCTTTCCACTGTCCTCTGGCGGCGCCTTGCCTACTGGAGGAAGTTGATGAGTACGGCCACCGCCCAGGCCGCCGCTCCCGCGAAGAAGCGCGGATCCGGCCTGTTCCAGGGCCTGCAGAAGGTCGGTCGCAGCCTGCAGCTGCCGATCGCCGTGCTGCCGGCCGCGGGCATCATGGTCCGGCTGGGCCAGCCGGACGTGTTCGGCGCCGACGGTCTCGGCTGGGACAAGGTCTCCGCCGTCTTCGGCAACGCGGGCGGCGCCATCACCGGCGCCCTCCCCCTGCTCTTCTGCGTCGGCGTGGCCATCGGCTTCGCCAAGAAGGCCGACGGCTCCACCGCGCTCGCCGCGGTCGTCGGCTTCCTCGTCTACAGCAAGGTCCTCCAGGCCTTCCCCGTCGTCGAGGCGAAGGTCCAGGCCGGCGCGGACATCGCCGCGAAGTACAACGACCCGGGTGTCCTCGGCGGCATCATCATGGGCCTGCTGACCGCCGTGCTGTGGCAGAAGTTCCACCGCACCAAGCTGGTCGACTGGCTCGGCTTCTTCAACGGCCGCCGTCTCGTCCCGATCATCATGGCCTTCGTCGGCCTCGTCGTGGGCGTGTTCTTCGGCCTCGTCTGGGAGCCCATCGGTGACGGCATCGCCGGCTTCGGCGAGTGGATGACCGGTCTCGGTGCCGGTGGCGCCGCCCTCTTCGGCGGTGTGAACCGCGCGCTGATCCCGATCGGCATGCACCAGTTCGTCAACACCGTCGCGTGGTTCCAGCTCGGCGACTTCACCAACGCCGCCGGCGAGGTCGTCAACGGCGACATCCCGCGCTTCCTGGCCGGTGACCCGTCGGCCGGCATGTTCCAGTCCGGCTTCTTCCCGATCATGATGTTCGGCCTCCCGGCCGCCGCGATCGCCATCGCGCACTGCGCCCGTCCGGAGCGCCGCAAGGTCGTCCTCGGCATGATGGTCTCGCTGGCCCTGACCTCGTTCGTCACCGGCGTGACCGAGCCGATCGAGTTCTCCTTCATGTTCATCGCGCCGATCCTGTACGTGCTCCACGCCGTGCTGACCGCCCTCTCCATGGCCGTCACCTGGGCGTTCGGTGTCCACGCGGGCTTCAACTTCTCGGCCGGTTTCATCGACTACGCCCTGAACTGGACGCACGCGACCAAGCCGTGGCTGATCATCCCGATCGGTCTCGTCTTCGGAGCCCTCTACTACGTGGTCTTCCGCTTCGCGATCACCAAGTTCAACCTCCCCACCCCGGGCCGCGAGCCCGAGGAGGAGATCGAGGACCTCACCAAGGCGTGAGCCCTCCCCCACCGCACGAGGCGAAGGCCCCGGAACCTCCCCCACGCTCCGAAGGAGCGGGGGCCCATGGTTCCGGGGCCTTCTCCGTGCTCACGCGCGCTCAGACCTCGTAGACCGCGCCCGCCTTCGCCAGCTCCGCCCGGCCCCCGTACACGTCCCGGGCGTCGGCGAGGTTCCGCTCGCCGTCCGTCCACGGCGGGATGTGGGTGAGGACGAGGCGGCCCACGCCGGCCCGGGCCGCCTGGGCGCCGGCCTCGCGGCCGTTGAGGTGGAGCTCCGGGATGTCCTCCTTGCCGTGGGTGAAGGAGGCCTCGCAGAGGAAGAGGTCCACGCCGTCGGCGAGCGCGTGCAGGGCGTCGCAGACGCCGGTGTCGCCGGAGTAGGCGAGCGAGCGGCCGCCGTGCTCGACCCGGATGCCGTACGCCTCCACCGGGTGGCTGACCTTCTCGGTGCGGATCGTGAAGGGCCCCAGTTCGAAGGTGCCGGACCCCAGGGTGCGGAAGTCGAAGACCTCGCTCATCGAGCTGGGCGAGGGCGTGTCCGCGTAGGCCGTGGTCAGGCGCTGCTCGGCGCCCTCGGGGGCGTACACGGGGATCGCGTCGCAGCGGCCGCCGTCGTGGCGGTAGTAGCGGGCGACGAAGTAGCCGCACATGTCGATGCAGTGGTCCGCGTGGAGGTGGCTGAGGAAGATCGCGTCCAGGTCGTACAGGCCGATGTGGCGCTGCAGCTCGCCGAGGGCGCCGTTGCCCATGTCGAGGAGCAGCCGGAAGCCGTCGGCCTCGACGAGGTAGCTCGAACAGGCCGATTCCGCGGAAGGGAACGACCCCGAGCAGCCGACGACGGTGAGCTTCATAGGAGCGTGAACCTCCGTGGACGGGTGCGGTCAGGCACGCAAAGGGGAGGGGGAGGCCGTGCGGTCAGACGAGAGTAAGGCGCACGGGGGCCGGTCGCTCCTTCGTGGCGGCCCGTTGTGGGCGAACTCACGGGCTCTGTCACCGGTTCGGATGGACGGTGGGGCGCGGCGGCGCGGTGTGCCCGGCACCGGTAACGTCATGGGGTATGGACACGTCGTGGTGGCCCGCGCTGGCCGCGGTCGTGGTGATCGCGCTGGTGGTGGCGGTCGTGGGTGGCAGGACGCGGACCCCGGCACGGACCCGGCCGCCGGGACGTCCGTCGGGGCGGACGCGGCCGCCCGCGCGGAAGCCCGGGGTGCGGGAGCCGCGGGCGCGGGAGATCTGGTGGGCCGAGGTGCCCTTCGAGGACGGGCCCGGTTCGAAGGACCGGCCGTGTCTGGTGCTGGCGGTGCGGGGTGACGGCGCGCTGGTCGCGAAGATCACCAGCAAGTACCACGACGAGCGGCCGGGGGTGATCGCGCTGCCGCCGGGTGCGGTGGGCGACGCGCGGGGGCGGCCGAGCTTCCTGGAGACGGACGAACTGCGGGACGTGCCGCTGGCGGACTTCCGCCGGAGGGTGGGCGAGGCGGACCCGGTCCTGTGGGACCGGGTCCGCCATCTCGCGCGCTAGCGGGGCGCGCCTCCCGCGGGTGCGGGTTCGGGCCGCTTGAGGCCCGACGCGGCGGAAGGCGCCGTTCCGGTGTGCCCGTCCGTTCCGCCCCGCGGAACGGCTGCCCACGCCTCCTCCGCTAGGCCCAGAGCTGGCCCTGGACCGCGGCGATGGCCTCCTCCGTGGTGGCGGCCGTGTAGAGGCCGGTCGAGAGGTACTTCCAGCCGCCGTCGGCGACGACGAAGGCGATGTCCGCCGTTTCGCCGGCCTTGAGGGCCTTGTTGCCGATGCCGATGGCCGCGTGGAGGGCGGCGCCGGTGGAGACGCCCGCGAAGATGCCCTCCTGCTGGAGGAGTTCGCGGGTGCGGGTGACGGCGTCGGCGGAGCCGACGGAGAAGCGGGTGGTGAGGACGGAGGCGTCGTAGAGCTCGGGGACGAAGCCCTCGTCGAGGTTGCGCAGGCCGTAGACGAGGTCGTCGTAGCGCGGCTCGGCGGCGACGATCCGGACGTCGGGCTTGTTCTCGCGGAGGTAGCGCCCGACGCCCATCAGGGTGCCGGTGGTGCCGAGTCCGGCGACGAAGTGGGTGATGGAGGGCAGGTCGGCGAGGATCTCGGGGCCGGTGGTGGCGTAGTGGGCGCCGGCGTTGTCCGGGTTGCCGTACTGGTAGAGCATCACCCAGGCCGGGTTCTCGGCGGCGAGTTCCTTGGCGACGCGGACGGCCGTGTTGGAGCCGCCCGCGGCGGGGGACGAGATGATCTCGGCGCCCCACATGGCGAGCAGCTGCCGCCGCTCCTCGCTGGTGTTCTCGGGCATGACGCAGACGATGCGGTAGCCCTTGAGCTTGGCGGCCATGGCCAGCGAGATGCCGGTGTTGCCGCTGGTCGGCTCCAGGATGGTGCAGCCGGGGGTGAGGCGGCCGTCCTTCTCCGCCTGCTCGATCATGTGGAGCGCGGGGCGGTCCTTGACCGAGCCGGTCGGGTTGCGGTCCTCCAGCTTCGCCCAGATGCGGACGTCGTCCGAGGGCGAGAGCCGGGGGAGGCGGACGAGCGGCGTGTTGCCGACCGCCGCCAGCGAGGAGTCGTAGCGCATGTGGATCAGACCATGCCGCCGGCGACGGCCGGCAGGATCGTGACGCTGTCGCCGTCGGCCAGCTTGGTCTCGATGCCGTCCAGGAAGCGGACGTCCTCGTCGTTGAGGTAGACGTTGACGAAGCGGCGGAGCTTGCCTTCGTCCACGATGCGGGCCTCGATGCCGGCGTGGCGGGTCTCCAGGTCGGCGAAGAGCTCGGCGAGGGTGCCACCGCTGCCCTCGACGGCCTTCTCGCCGTCGGTGTAGGTGCGGAGGATGGTCGGGATGCGGACCTCGATGGCCATGGCGTGGGCTCCTGTCGGAAGACTCGTACGTGACGTGGTGGGCGCGCTGCTGGGGCCCCCGCGCGGAGGGGGGTCGTGCGTGAGGGCGCTCGGCCGGTCGCTCAGAGCGCGGCGCGGGACGGACAGATCGCGCTGGCCAGGCGGCACAGGTCGACGTGCAGGCGTGCCGCTCCGCCTCCGAAGGCTCCCATGAAGAGGGCGGAGGCGGAATGAGCGCCAGCGAACGCAGCGAGCAGCACGGTGCCCGGAGTCTCTTCGCTCACGTCGTGGGAAACCATGGGCTCATCGTATCGATTCCCGGTCCGGGTTCCGGAATGTGATCTCAGATGCTGGATGTTTTCCGACCGGTGGGCGGACTGGGCAGGTAGAGGACGGTCGGGGTGCCGGTCCTCGGGTGCGGGACGACCTCGGCTTCCACGCCGTAGACGGCGGCCAGCAGTTCGGGGGTGAGGACCTCCGCGGGGGTGCCGCCGGTGACGATCCGGCCCGCTTCGAGGACGTAGAGCCGGTCGCAGTGGGCGGCGGCGAGGTTGAGGTCGTGGAGGGCCAGGAGGTTGGTGGTGCCCAGGGTGCGGACGAGGGCGAGGACGTCGATCTGGTGGCGGATGTCCAGGTGGTTGGTGGGTTCGTCGAGGACGAGGAGTTCCGGTTCCTGGACGAGGGCGCGGGCGACGAGGGCGCGCTGGCGTTCGCCGCCGGAGAGGGTGGGGCAGGCGCGGCCGGCGAGGGCCGTGAGGCCGACGCGGGCGAGGGCGGTGTCGGCGCGGGCCAGGTCGTCGGCGGTGTCCCCCTCCCAGAAGCGCTTGTGCGGGGAGCGGCCGAGGGCGACGAGTTCGCGGACGGTGAGGTCGACGTCGGCTGCGGAGTCCTGGGGGACGGTGGCGACCCTGCGGGCGCGTTCCCTGGGGGCGAGCCGGGTGAGGTCGGTGCCGTCGAGGAGGGCGCGGCCTGAGGTGGCGGCGAGGGTGCCGTAGACGCAGCGCAGGAGGGTGGTCTTGCCGCTGCCGTTGGGGCCGATGAGGCCGACGGTCTCGCCGGGGCGGGCGGTGAGGTCGGCGGCGCGGAGCCGGTCGTGGTGGCTCAGGGCTTCGAGGCGCAGGCCGGTCACGGGGCGGCTCCTTCGGGGCGGCGGCGCATCAGCCAGAGGAAGAAGGGGCCGCCGGTGAGGGCGGTGAGGACGCCGACGGGGATGTCCTGGGGGGCGGCGAGGGTGCGGGCGCCGAGGTCGGCGGCGACGAGGGCGACGGCGCCGCCGAGGGCGGCGACGGGGAGCAGTCGGCGGTGCGGGGCGCCGACTGCCAGGCGGGCGGCGTGCGGGGCCATGAGGCCGATGAAGCCGACGGCGCCGCTGGCGGCGACCATGACGGCGGTGACGAGGGAGGCGAGGACGAAGACGGCGGCGCGGAAGCGGCCGGTGTCCAGGCCGAGGGCGGTGGCGTCCTCCTCGCCGGTGAGGAGGAGGTCGAGGGGGCGGGCGAGGGCGAGGAGGACGCCGGTGCCGAGGACGAGGACGGCGGCGGGGAGCGGGAGGGTGTCCCAGCGGGCGGAGCCGAGTCCGCCGAGGGACCAGTGGAGGGCTTCCTGGAAGTGCTCGGGGCGGCCCGCGGTGACGAGGAGGAGGGTGGTGAGGGCGGACAGGACGTAGGAGACGGCGACGCCGGCGAGGACGAGGCGGGGGCCGGTCATGGTGGAGCCGCGGCGGGCGAGTCCGTAGACGAGGACGAGGGCGAGGAGGGAGCCGGCGAAGGCGCCGGCGGGCAGGGCGAGGGCGGTGGAGGCGCCGATGCCGAGGACGATGACGAGGACGGCGCCGGTGGAGGCGCCGGAGGAGATCCCGAGCAGGAAGGGGTCGGCGAGCCGGTTGCGGACGAGTGCCTGGAGGACGGTGCCGACGACGGCGAGTCCGGCGCCGACGACGGCGCCGAGGAGGACCCGGGGCAGCCGCACGTCGAGGACGATCGTGCGGTACGGGGAGGGCGCGGCGCGGCCGGTGAGCGCGTCGAGGACCTGGCCGGGCGGGATCCGTACGGAGCCGAGGGCGAGGGAGGCGAGGACGGCGGCGGCGAGCGCGGCGAGGAGTCCGGCGAGGACGGCGGCGTGGCGGAGCCGCCCGGGGCCGGACGGCTCGGGCGCGGCGGCCCGGCCGTCCGGGCGGACGGTGGTGGTGGCGGTCATCGGGCGGTGGCGGGGTGGAGCTGGGCGGCGAGCTTGTCGACGGCGGCGGGGACGCGGACGCCGAGGACGGTGTCGGAGAGGGGGAGGACGGCGAAGCGGCGGTTCCTGATGGCGGGGACGTCCTTCAGGGCGGGGTCGTCGAGGAGGCGGCGCTTCTTCTGTTCGACGGTGGTGGTGCCGTAGTCGTAGATGAGGACGACCTCGGGCTTGCGGGCGACGACCTGTTCCCAGGTGGCGTCGCCGAAGGGCTTGGCGAGGTCGGCGAAGACGTTGCGGCCGCCGGCGCGGGTGATGAGGTCGTCGCCGATGCCGTCGCCGCCGGCGGTGAAGGCGGTCCTGTCGCCGCTGTCGTAGACGAAGACGGAGACGGGGTCGACGCCCTCGATGCGTTCGGCGGTGGCGGCGAGGGAGGCGCGGGCGTCCCGCGTCCACTTCGCGGCGCGGTCGGGGACGCCGAAGGTGCGGCCGACCTCGGTGACCTCGCGGTAGAGGTCGTCGACGGAGACGGGGCCGTCGGCGCAGTACTCGCCGTTCAGGCGGCTGGTGATGCCGGCCTTCGCCAGGTCGTCGCGGGCGCGTCCGGCCTTGGCGTCGAAGGCGCTGGTGTAGCCGCCGTAGACGAAGTCGGGGTTCGCGGCGAGGAGGGCCTCCTTGGAGGGGTACTCCTTCGCGAGGACGGGGACGGCGTCGTAGGCCTTCCGATAGGCGGGGAGGACGGCGTCGTCGAGGTAGGCGGTGCCGACGAGGGACTTCTCCAGGCCGAGGGCGAGCAGCACCTCGGTGACGTGCTGGTTCATGGTGACGGCGCGCTTCGGCGGGGCCTGGTAGGTGGTCGTCACGCCGCAGTTGGTGACGGTGTACGGGAAGCCGGGCGCGGGCTTCGCGGCGGTGGGCGCGGCCTGCGGGGCGGCGCAGGCGGCGAGCAGCGGGAGCAGGGCGAGCGCGGACGGCAGCGTGCGGCGCCGGGTCATGGCGGAGCCTCCTCCGGGGATTTCCACGTCCCCGATCGGCGGTGAGAAGGCGGCAGGTCAGTTCCTGGCTGGCGGCCCCCGGGGAGGGGGCCGGTCACAGTGGCGGGACCGCGCCGGGTTCGCACCGGCTTCCTGGGTCCTGCCGCCCTGAAAGGTCGCGGTCAGACTAGCGGTACGGCTACGCGTACGCCTCGACGACCTTGACGTCCTCCTCGGTCACGACGCCCTCGACGATCGTGTAGGAGCGGAACTGGAAGTCGCCGGCGCCGTCGGTGTCGGCGGTGGAGACGAGGACGTAGTGGGCGCCGGGCTCGTTGGCGTAGGTGATGTCGGTGCGGGAGGGGTACGCCTCGGTCGCGGTGTGCGAGTGGTAGATGATCACGGGCTCCTCGTCCCGGTCGTCCATCTCGCGGTAGAGCTTGAGGAGGTCGGCGGAGTCGAACTCGTAGAAGGTGGGCGAGCGCGCCGCGTTGAGCATGGGGATGAACCGCTCGGGGCGGCCCGAGCCGACCGGACCCGCGACCACGCCGCAGGCCTCGTCGGGGTGGTCCGCCCGGGCGTGTTCCACGATCCGGTCGTACAGGTCTCGGGTGAGGGTCAGCATGCCGACAGGATAAGCATCCGGGCCGCCGCGTACCGAGGGGTGGTACGGGGCGGCCCGGATGCTGGGACGGGGTGGGTCAGGAGCGCTTGGCGAAGGCGGCGCCCTCGGGGTCGCGGGCCTTGAGCACCAGGTAGGCGACGGCGAGGAGGAGGCCCCAGACCGGGGCGCCGTAGAGGGCGACGCGGTTGCCCTCGTCGATGCCCATGGTGACGACGACCAGGCCGATGAAGGCGAGGGCGAAGACGCTGGCCCAGATGCCGCCGGGGGCCTTGAAGGAGGACTGGGGCAGCTCGCCCCGGTCGGCCTTGAGGCGGAAGCGGATCTGGCAGATCAGGATCATGATCCAGGCCCACATGCCGGAGATGGTGGCGAAGGAGACGACGTAGTTGAACGCCTCGCCGGGCCACTGGTAGTTGATCCAGACGCCGACCATCATCAGCGCGGCGGAGAAGGTGGTGCCGACCAGCGGGGTGCCGCTCTTCGTCAGCCGGGTGAAGAGCTTCGGGCCCTGGCCGTTGAGCGCGAGGTCGCGCAGCATGCGGCCGGTGGAGTACATGCCCGAGTTGCAGGAGGAGAGGGCGGCCGTCAGGACGACGAAGTTGACGATCGCGGCGCCGGCCTGGAAGCCCATCTCCTCGAAGGCGGCGACGAACGGCGAGACGCCCGGCTTGAAGTGGGTCCACGGGACGACCGACAGGATCATGATGAGCGCGCCGACGTAGAAGACGGCGATGCGCCACGGCACGGTGTTGATGGCCTTGGGCAGGACGGTCTTCGGGTCCTTCGACTCGCCGGCGGTGACGCCGACCAGCTCGACGGCGAGGAAGGCGAACATGACCATCTGGAGGGTCATGAGGGTGGAGACGATGCCGTCCTCGCCGGCGAAGAAGCCGCCGAGGTCCCACAGGTGGGTGATCGAGGCGGTGTCACCGGCGTCGGAGAAGCCGATCGTGAGGATGCCGGCGCAGATCAGGATCATGCCGACGATGGCGGTGACCTTGACCATGGAGAACCAGAACTCCAGCTCGCCGAAGAGCTTCACGGAGATCAGGTTGGCGCCGTACAGGATGACGGTGAAGACGAGGGCGGACAGCCACTGCGGGATGTCCCACCAGTACGTCATGTAGGTGGCCGCGGCGGTGACTTCGGTGATGCCGGTGACGACCCAGAAGAGCCAGTACGTCCAGCCGGTGACGAAGCCCGCGAAGGGGCCGATGAACTCCCGCGCGTACTCCGAGAAGGAGCCGGAGACGGGGCGGTACATGAGGAGTTCGCCGAGCGCCCGCATGATGAAGAAGATGACGAGGCCCGCGAGGGCGTACGCGAGGATCAGGCTGGGGCCCGCCTTGGAGATGCCCTTGCCGGCTCCGAGGAAGAGGCCGGTGCCGATGGCACCGCCGATCGCGATCATCTGGATCTGACGGGCGCCGAGTGCCCGGTGGTACCCCTCGCCCGGGGCGGAGTCCGCGGCCTCATTGCCGTCGTGCTGCTTGTCGACCCGCACTGAGGTCATGGTGGTGCGCCTTTCTCCATGCTGATCCGCGCGACCGCTGCTGCGTCTGCTGCGGATCGGATCCTTATCCCCCCGGATGTGGATGGAGTGCTACCGGCGGTCAGCCGGCCCGAGCGCCCTCGGGAACAGGGGTGGCGTGCCCGAGTGGTCGTGAAGATTTATCACGGGGTGGGGGGTGATCGACGGAGTTGGGTGTGGCGCGCACCACGAAAAGAGGGGTGCAAAAGGAACTCAAGACGACAAAGCGCCCGCCCTGATAACGAGTTCGTTATCCGGATTTGAGCGTCCGCTGAGCGAACGCCCTGCCGCGTCGGGGCTCAGGACATCAGCGTCTCGACCAGTGACTCCTGGAGCGCGCCGAGCCAGAGGTAGGCCATCACCATCGGCTTGCGGGGGTCGCTGTCGGGCAGCCGGTAGAGCCGCTCGCTCTCCTCGTCCTCGGTGATCTCCAGGCGCGTGGCGATGGTCAGCCGCAGGTCGTTGAGGGTGCCGAGCCAGGCCCGGGACTCGTCGGGGGTCAGCTTCAGGAGGGCGGACTCCTCGGGCCCCCCGGAGGTCAGCCCGTCCAGGGCGCGCACCACGGCGAGGGCGTCCTCGCGCTTGCGGGCGCGCAGGTCGTTCTCGGTGTAGCGGCGGAAGTCGGCCGCGGCGGCCCGCAGCTCCTCGGTGTCGTCCCCGTAGGCGTCGGGGAAGAGCCGGCGCAGGGCGGGGTCGGAGGGCGGCTTGCTGGGGCCCTCGGCGAAGAGGGCGGCGAGCGGGTCGGCGTCCGCCCCGGGCTCGTCGCCGGGGCCGATCAGCTCCAGGAGCTGGACGGCGAGGGAGCGCAGGATGGAGACCTCGACCTCGTCGAGCGCGACGGCCGCTCCGCCGCCGGGCACGGCCTCGAAGTGGCCGGCCATCAGCCGCGGTCCTGGGTGAGGGTGGCCCACAGTCCGTAGCCGTGCATCGCCTGCACGTCCCGTTCCATCTCCTCGCGGGTGCCGCTGGAGACCACCGCGCGGCCCTTGTGGTGCACGTCGAGCATCAGTTTGTGCGCCTTGTCCTTGGAGTAGCCGAAATACGCCTGGAAGACGTAGGTGACGTAGCTCATCAGATTCACCGGGTCGTTGTGCACGAGGGTGACCCAGGGGACGTCGGGCTCGACGACCGCGGAGACCTCCTCGGCCGACTCGGTCCGTTCGATCTCGATAGGCGCGATGCTCACTTACCCCATGCTGCCACCCGGGACCCCCTGTCGCACAAACGGGCCGCCCCGCCGGTGCCGCCGCCGGGCCGTCCGCCGACACCGCCCTGGTATTCGTCAGATTGACGAATAGTGCGCTAGCATCGGTGACATGAACGCTGCGGACCTTGGGCTCCCGGTGGACGTGCCGTCGACCGCGCTCTTCACCGACCAGTACGAGCTCACCATGCTCCAGGCGGCCCTCCGGGCCGGCACCGCCGACCGGCGGTCCGTCTTCGAGGTCTTCACCCGGCGGCTGCCCGAGGGCCGGCGCTACGGCGCCCTCGCGGGCGTCGGCCGGGTCCTGGACGCCGTCGAGAACTTCCGTTTCGACCCGGCCGTCCTCGGCTTCCTGCGCGAGCGGGAGATCGTCGACGAGCCGACCCTGGAGTGGCTGGCGCGCTACCGCTTCTCCGGCGACATCTGGGGCTACCCCGAGGGCGAGGTGTACTTCCCCGGCTCCCCCGTGCTGCGCGTCGAGGGCTCCTTCGCCGAGTGCGTGCTGCTGGAGACGGTGATCCTCTCGATCCTCAACCACGACTCGGCCATCGCCGCCGCGGCCTCCCGCATGTCGGCCGCGGCCGGCGGGCGCCGGCTCATCGAGATGGGCGCCCGGCGCACCCACGAGCTGGCCGCCGTGGCCTCCTCCCGCGCCGCCTACGTCGGCGGCTTCGACTCCACCTCCGACCTCGCCGCCGGCTTCCGCTACGGCATCCCCACCGTCGGCACCTCCGCCCACGCCTTCACCCTGCTCCACGACAGCGAGCGGGACGCCTTCCGGGCCCAGGTCGACAGCCTGGGCCGGGGCACCACCCTCCTCGTCGACACCTACGACGTGGCCGAGGCGGTCCGCGCCGCCGTCGAGATCGCCGGGCCCGAGCTCGGCGCCGTCCGCATCGACTCCGGCGACCTGCTGCTCGTCGCCCACCGGGTGCGGGCGCAGCTGGACGAGCTGGGCGCCCGGGACACCCGGATCGTGGTCACCTCGGACCTGGACGAGTACGCCATCGCCTCGCTGGCCGCCGCGCCCGTCGACGCGTACGGGGTGGGCACCCAGCTGGTCACCGGCAGCGGCCACCCGACCTGCTCGATGGTCTACAAGCTGGTCGCCCGCGCCGCCTCGGCCGATCCGAAGGCGCCGCTGGTGCCGGTGGCGAAGAAGTCGCTGGGCGGCAAGGCGTCCGTCGGCGGCCGCAAGTGGGCGGCGCGCCGCAAGGACGCCGACGGGGTCGCCGCCGCCGAGGTGGTCGGCACCGGCCAGGTCCCGGACGCGCTCGCCGCCGACCAGCTCCTGGTCGAGCTGGTCAAGGGCGGCGAGGTGGTGGCCCGGGAGCCGCTGGAGGCGGCCCGCGCCCGGCACATCGCGGCCCGCGCCGGGCTGCCGATGTCGGCCGTCCAGCTGTCGCGCGGCGAGCCGGTGCTGCCGACCGAGTACGTCTAGAGATACGTCCAGACCCCGGCGACGTCCCCTCCCGGAGCGGAGGCGGAGTCTCTAGGCTCGGGGCCACCTCCTTCCGACCGCCCGACCGACCCCCGAGGACACCCGCCATGCACCGCGCACTGATCGTCGTGGACGTACAGAACGACTTCTGCGAGGGCGGCAGCCTCGCGGTGACGGGCGGCGCCGACGTCGCCGCCGCCATCACCGAGCTGGTCGGCGAGGCGGCCGGCGCCGCCTACCGGCACGTCGTCGCCACCCGGGACCACCACATCGACCCGGGGGCCCACTTCGCCCCGGACGGCGAGGCCCCCGACTACGTCGACTCCTGGCCGCGGCACTGCGTGGCCGGCACCGAGGGCGTCGGCTTCCACCCGAACTTCGCCCCGGCCGTCGCCGGCGGCGCGGTCCAGGCCGTCTTCGACAAGGGCGCCTACGCCGCCGCGTACAGCGGCTTCGAGGGGCGGAACGAGAACGGGCAGACGCTGGCGCAGTGGCTGCGCGAGCGGGACGTGACCGAGGTCGACGTGGTCGGCATCGCCACCGACCACTGCGTCCGGGCCACCGCGCTGGACGCGGCCCGCGAGGGCTTCCGCACCCACGTCCTGCTCGACCTCACGGCGGGCGTCGCCCGCGGGACCACCGACCGCGCGCTCGCGGAGCTCCGCGAGGCCGGCGTGGTCCTCACCGGGGAGCCGGTCGTCGGGTAGGCGGGGACCGCCTCAGGCGGCCGGGGCCCTGGGCAGGGTGCGGGCCGGGTGCCACAGCTCCTGGGCCGCGCCCGGCGCGGACCTCCACAGCAGGCCGTCGGGGTGGTGGAGGACGGCCGTGATCTCGTCGGGGGTGGGCGGCTCGGCGTTCCCCCGCAGGTAAACCGACCGCAGGCCCAGGTTTCGCAGCCTGGTCAGGGCGCGGGCGCGGTTCGCGGCATGGACGAGGAAGCGCACGTTCGCGCCGTCCCCGGCCGGGCTGGGCAGTCCTATCGCGACCACCACACTGCCTCCCGGCAACTTGCAGAACCCTCCACCAGGCATGCGGAACCATTCCCCCGTGAGCCGACTGTCAATAAGGAGTCCGTGAGAACTCGGTCAGCTGCACCTAAACACGATCGGCCGCCGCCCGCTAGGGGGCGACGGCCGATCACGCTTTGACCTGCGGTTTTACCGGATGGCTAGTCGATCAACGGGTCGACGGGCCCACCTGGACCGTGATCGTCTGGCCGTTCTTCGGCTCCTTGACGACCTGGATCTTGGTGTTGGTGTCAGTGACCTTGACGCCGGCGCGCGCGGTCTCCTGGAACCAGTAGGTGCCCTTGCGGTCGTCGAAGACCGGGTTGCCCGGCTGCGAGCGGACCCAGGTCGGGGCGTCCTTGAGGTGCAGCTGGAAAGCGTCCGTCCGGTACGTTCCGAAGGTGGAGTCGTACGCCTGGACGCGGTTGCGCATCAGGGTGCCGTCGTTCCACTTCAGCGGGGTCGGGTGGGCGTCGACCGGGAGGATCAGGCCCTGGCCCGGGTGGACGGAGGTGTTGTTGTCCTTCTGGGACAGGTCCCACTTCCAGATGAGCAGACCGTTCTGGTACGGGTAGTGCTCGACCCAGCTCGCCTTGTCGCCGGTGAAGCCGAAGTTGTACGGGCCGACCTTGAGGGTGGCGTCGTACGAGACGTACTGGCGGTTCTCGGCGATGTAGTACTGCTCGTACTCGTTGGTGAAGCCCTTGCCGACCCGCGAGAAGCCCTTGGCGGTCCAGCCGTTGTCACCGTTCTCCGCGCCGTCCGCGAAGACGGGGGCGCCGTCGGCGGTCAGCGTGATCGCGTCGGCGGTGAAGCCCTTGCCGCCCGCGCCGCCGTCCGTCTGGTAGCGGAAGCGGAGGTCGAACTTCTTGCCCGCGTACGCCGAGAGGTCGTAGACGAGCTTCTTGTGGGCGCCGGAGACGTCGGTCAGCGCCGGGGAGCCGGCCGCGTCGCGCGGGAGGGCCACGCCGTCGGCGGTGCCGTCCACGGCGGTCCAGTTGGCGCCGCCGTCCGTCGACACCTCGGTGTAGAGGTAGTCGTACTCGGCCTCGATGTCGTACCAGCCCTGGAGCTCCAGGGAGGCGGACGACTTGCCGGTGAGGTCGACCGGGCGGGTCAGGGTGTTCTTGAGGTCGTCACCCATGTCGCTCCACCACTGGGCGGAACCCTCGGCGGGGGCGACGATCTCGGTGGTGACGGCCTTCTTCGGCAGCTCGACGACGAGCGCCTGCGGGTTCTTGGTGTTGTACTCGGCCACGCCCAGCTTGTGGGTGGACTTCGTACCGCGCTGCTCGTCGCTCACCTTGGTGTAGTTGAGCCAGCCGAGCTGGAGCTTGTCCCAGGCGTTCATGTCGCCGGGCATGTCGCCGATGGAGTCCTTGCCCAGGCCCAGCCAGGAACCGGAGGACATCAGCGACCAGTAGCCGGTCGAGTTCTCGCCGCCCGCGGTGTCGTACAGGTCCGGCAGGCCGAGGTCGTGGCCGTACTCGTGGGCGAAGACGCCGAGGCCGCCGTTCTCGGGCTGCATCGTGTAGTCGCCGACCCAGATGCCGGTGTCGCCGATCGGGGTGCCGCCGGCCTTGTTGCCGGCCGGACCGGTCTTGCCCGCGCTGGTGCCGTAGGCGTACCAGCGGTGCGCCCACAGGGCGTCCGTCTCCTGGGCGCCGCCGCCGGCCGACTCGTCCTCGCCCGCGTGGACGATCTGGAAGTGGTCGATGTAGCCGTCGGACTCGTTGAAGTTGCCGTCGGCGTCGAAGTCGTAGCGGTCCCACTGGTCGTAGGACGCCAGGTCGGCCTTGATCTGGGCGTCGGTCTTGCCCTTGGCCTTCTGGTCGGCGACCCAGGCGTTGACGCCGTCGCGGACGGTGTCCCACACGTTGGCGCAGTTGGTCTGGCCGCAGTAGTTGGAGCCGTAGCGTGCCTCGTTGTACGGGACCTTGACCCAGTCGGAGACCGTGCCGTCGACCGAGTAGCGGCCCGACGAGGTGCGCTCGTAGTAGGTCTTCAGCGACTGCTTCGGCTGACCGGTCTTCGGGTCCTTGCCGGAGCCGAAGTACAGGTCCTGGAAGTGCTTCTGGTCGTAGTCGGCCTGCCACGCGGTCGAGTTGTCCTTCGACCGGTCGGGCTCGGCTATCGCGTTGTGCAGCGGGCCGGGCGTGCCGCCGTACTTCGGCTTCAGCTCGTCCGTCTCGTCGTCCTTGCGGTCGACGAGCGTGGTGGTGTCCACCTGGTCGCCGAACTCGACGAGGATGGTGAAGATCTTGTCGGTCTTCTCCCGGCCGAGCTCGACGTACTTCTTGGCGTCGAGCTTGACGACCTTGGAGCCGCCGCGGTTCTCGACCTTGGCCTCGCCGCTCAGGACCTGCTCCAGGGCGGCCTTGCGCTGCTGCGCCTGCTGCTCGCTGAAGGGGCCTTCGAGGTCGTGGTCGACCGTGGTCTTGTCGGCCTCGCCGCCCGGCGCGGGGTCCTGGCGGACGTCCGCGGCGGAGATCCTGCCGTCCTCGTTCGCCCAGGCGGTGCTGAACGTCGAGGCGGTGGCGGCGGTGGCCGCGAGCGCCACGACGACCGCGGACGCTCGAATGGCCCGTCGTCTGTTGGTCACTTGGTGTCGTTCCTCCCCGGCGCCCACGCCCTCGGACCAGGAGGTGGGGTGTCCGTCCGGGCGGGGTCGCGCGTCACAAGTGACGACATTCGACCGGAGTGGGAGGAGAAAAGACAGATCTTGACTTGCACACACCAAGTGCACTATGCGGGTGTCGAAATCCGGTATGCGGACGGTCCGGTCGGGTAAAGAAAGGGAAAGTCCGGGTGCCGGGCGGGGGTTCGTGCCCGTCCGTGCCACCCGTGCGCCCCCCGTGCCCCGGCACCGTGGGTCAGGTCACGCTTACCCGCCGCTCCTCCCGGGCATCGAGCGTCGTAGAGTCGACCCGAAGTCCGGAGGGGCGGTATCCGTCATGCAGCGTCCGAACGCAGCGCAGTACGCCTACGGTTCGGCCGTCGTGGTCCTCGCGACCGCCGCGCTCCTGCTCCTGACCGGGGCCACCGGGCCGCCCGGCGTCGCCGCGGCCTGTGTCGCCGGACTGCTGCTCGGCGTCCTCGTGGCGGTGACGATGCCCGCAGGGGCGCGTCCCGTCAAGACCTCCGCCGCCCCCGCCGCGCGCTCCGGGAACGACGCGGTCCGGGTGCCGGCCGCGCAGGTGGGCGCGGGAGCCGATACCCGGACCGGTCCGTGAGTCCGTCCGTTCCGCCGCCGGCTACTGCGGCACGGTGACGACCACCGTCTTCGCCGCCTTGTCGTGCAGGCCCTGCTTGTAGGGCTTGTCGACCAGGATGAGGACGAGCAGCAGCAGCGGCCAGAGGCAGGCGCAGCAGATCAGCGCCGGCAGCCAGAGCACGACGGCGCGCAGCAGCGACTGGTTCATCGGCGGCGTGGAGCCGTCGTTGAGCATGGCGACGCGCAGCTTCATCAGCCGCTTGCCGACGGTCTGGCCGTTCTTCGCCGTGAGCACGGTGTCGTACGTGACGAAGGCGACGATCGTGAGCAGCTGGAAGACGATCTGGCCGCCGCCGGTCCAGGTGGTCTGGAAGTCGTCGCCGTCCACCGTCGCCCGCTCGTAGACGTCGAACGGGATGCCGATGACGGCGAGCGGCACCGCGATGATGACGAAGTCGACGAGCCGCGCCAGGATCCGGCGCCCGGAGTCGGCCAGCGGCGGCATCCCGGAGAGCGGGTCGGTGCCGCCGTAGCCGCCGCCGTAGCCGCCGTACGGCGGTGGGGGCGGGTACGGGGAGTCGTACGGGCTCCCCGGCGGCGGGGGCCCGGGCGGCGGCGGTGTGCCCGGGGGCGGGCCCTGCGGGGGCTCCTGGGGCCGCTTGCGGAACGGGTCGTCGTCGGGGGGCGGTCCGGGCGGCGGCTGGTCGGTGCTCATGGGGGCATCGCATCCCGGGCACCGGGGGGCCGCAACGATTGGACGCCCGTTCGGGGGACCTGATCCCCCGGCAGGTCCCGGGCCCGGCGCCCCGGGGCCGGCGCCCCGGGGCCGGATCCTCCGGCCGGGGCCCGGGCTCAGGCCTTCGCGACGAAGGTGCCGGCCGCCTTGTCGTGCCAGCACTGGCGCCACGGGCGGTCGAAGACGCACCAGAGCACGTTGAGGACGCCGATCACCAGCAGGCCCAGGAAGGTGTACAGGAACCAGCGGCGCAGCGCGCGGCCGAAGGTCGGCGGCTCGTGGGCCTCGATGTCCCTGACCTGGACGCCGCACAGCTTCTTGCCGAGCGTGCGGCCCCACTTGGCCGTGGGCAGCGCCTCGTACAGCACGCCGAGGACGAGGAACAGGCCGAGCGCGATGCCGAACTGCACCGAGGTGGTGCCGTCGACGAGCCAGACCTGCACGGTGACGCCGGACCGCTCGGCCGCCTCGATCTTGCCCTCGATGTGTTCCAGGGCGGAGGCCACGAAGGGGAAGGCCGCGCCGGCCGCCATCGCGCCGAGGAGGAGGGTGTCGACCACGCGGGCGAGGAGCCGCCGGCCGAGCCCGGCCGGGGGCGCGGAGGACTGCTCGCGGACGGCGGCGAGGAAGGGGTCCTCGACCGGCGGCTTCCACGGCACGACGGGCTGCTGGGGCTGCTGCTGCGCCTGCGGGGGCTGCGGCTGGGCCTGGTGCTGCTGCGGCTGGGCCCAGGAGGGGGCCACGGGCGCGGGGGCCGGGGCGGGCGCCGGGGCCGGGGCGGGTGCCGGATGGGGGTGGGGCTGGGGCTGGGGCTGTGCGGGCGCGGGGGCCGGGGCGGGGGTCTCGTGGACGGGCGCCGGGGCGGGGGCCGGGGTGACGGGCATGCCGCCGAGGCGGGCGGGGGCGCTCGCGGTCCGGGGGTCGGGGGCGGGGGCCTCGGCCTGCGCGGGGGCGGCCGGCCACTCGACCGGGGACCTCGGGTCGGGGACGGAGGGCGCGGGCGCCGGTTCGGCGGCGGGCGCGGCGGGCTCGGGCGCGGCGGGCGCGGCCCAGGCGGCCGGACGGTCCTGCCCGGCGGCGGGGCCGTGCTGCCGGGAGGCGTCGGCCCCCCAGGCGGTGGCCGGCTCCCGGACGAGGGGTTCCTCGTCGAAGAAGACGGGCCCGGTCTCCTCGACGGCGGCCGGCACGCGGGCGGCGGCCGGGGCGGGTTCGGGGGCCGGTTCGGGTTCGGGGGCGGGCGCCGGCGTCGGGGCCGGTGCCGGGCTCGCGGCGAGGACCGGTCCGGCGGGCCCGGCCGAGGCGGGCGGGACCGGTGCGGCCTCGCCGTCCTTCGGGGCGGGCCGGCTCGTGCCGGGCACCCAGGAGCCGCCGTTCCAGTACCGGATGTATCCGGGGATCGACGGGTCCGGGTAGTACCCCGCCTGGGGTACCTCGCCGCCGCCTCCGGGAGGAGTAGCCACTGCCCCGACTCCGTTCAGTCACAACGTTCCGTCACCACACTAAGGAGGCACAGTAACCAAGAACGCCGCCGAGGGGAGAAAGAGCCCGCGAGAAAGGCCGCCTTCGGGCGACACGGGCCGGAATCCCTCACTCCACGTGAGGTTCGGGCCCGGGAACGGGGGTGGCGGGGACGGTGGCGGGGGTCGCGCCGGGACCCGGCGAAGGCCCGTGGCCGGACCGGAGAGAACTTCCCGGAAAAATTTCCCGAAGTCGCGTAATGAACCCGGCCGGCCGCGCTCTCTCCAGGTGAAGGCCCGTCCGGGGCCCCTACGCGAGAGGCACAGCCATGCCGTACACCGAGCACACCACCGTCGAGCGCGAGCTGGAGCTGAAGCTGGTCCTGTCCCCCGAGCGCTCGGTCCCGGTGCCGGCCCGGCTGGCCTACCGCACCGACGACCCGTACGCCGTGCACATGACCTTCCACATCGGCTCCGAGCACCCGGTGAACTGGACCTTCGCCCGCGAGCTGCTGGTCGAGGGCGTCTTCCGGGCCTGCGGCCACGGCGACGTGCGGATCTGGCCTACCAAGGTCGACGGCCGCGGCGTCATCCTGATGGCCCTCTCCTCCCCCGACGGCGACGCGCTCCTGGAGGCCCCGTCGGCGCAGGTGTCCGCCTGGCTGGAGCGGACCCTGCGCACGGTCCCGCCGGGCACCGAGTCGGAGCGGCTCGGCATCGACGACGGGCTGGCCGAGCTGCTCGCCACCACGGTGGTCGGCGACGACCTGTGGCTGCGCGACCCGTGGGCGGACGAGTCGCAGGACGGCGAGCTGTGAGTCCGTGCCGGCGGGCGGACGGGCGGGCTCAGAAGAGCTTTCCGGGGTTGAGCAGCCCCAGCGGGTCGAAGACGTGCTTGATCTCCCGCTGGAGTTCCAGGCCGACCGGGCCGAGTTCGCGGGCCAGCCACTCCTTCTTGAGGACGCCGACGCCGTGTTCGCCGGTGATGGTGCCGCCGAGGGAGAGGCCGAGCGCCATGATCGCGTCGAAGGACTCGCGGGCGCGCCGCGACTCGTCCTCGTCGGTGTGGTCGAAGCAGACGACGGGGTGGGTGTTGCCGTCGCCCGCGTGGGCGCAGACGCCGATGGTGAGGGCGTACTTCTCGGCGATGGCGGTGGTGCCGGCGAGCATCTCGGCGAGCCGGGTGCGGGGCACGCAGACGTCGTCGATCATCGTGGCGGGCTTGAGGGTCTCCAGGGCGGTGAGGGAGAGCCGGCGGGCCTGGAGGAGGAGTTCGGACTCGGCGGCGTCGGCGGCGGGGACGACCTCGGTGGCGCCGGCGTCCGCGCACAGCGCGCCGACGGCGGCGAGGTCGGCGGCCGGGTCGGGGGTGTCGAAGGCGCAGAGGAGCAGCGCCTCGGTGGTCTCGGGGAGGCCCATCCGCGCCATGCGGTTGACGGCCTGGACGGTGGTGCGGTCCATGAGTTCGAGGAGCGAGGGGGTGTGGCCGCGCTCCATGATCGCGCAGACGGCGGCGCAGGCGGCGTCCGTGGAGGGGAACTCGGCGGCGAGGGCGAGCTGGGCGGGCGGCTGCGGCTTGAGCGCGAGGACGGCCTTCACGACGATGCCGAGGCTGCCCTCGGAGCCGACGAAGAGCCGGGTGAGGTCGTATCCGGCGACGCCCTTGGCGGTGCGGCGGCCGGTGGTGAGCAGGCGTCCGTCGGCGAGGACGACGTCGAGGCCGAGGACGTACTCGGCGGTGACGCCGTACTTGACGCAGCACAGGCCGCCGGAGGCGGTGCCGATGTTGCCGCCGATGGTGCACGACTCCCAACTGGAGGGATCCGGCGGGTAGTACAGGCCGTGCTCGGACACGGCGCGGGACAGGACGGCGTTGACGACGCCCGGTTCGACGACGGCGACGCGGTCGACGGGGTCGATCTCCAGGATCCGGTCCATCTTGACGAGGGAGAGCACGACGCAGCCCTCGGAGGCGTTGGCGCCCCCGGAGAGTCCGGTGCGGGCGCCCTGCGGCACGACCGGGACGCGGTGCGCGGTCGCGGTCCGCATCACGTGCCGGACCTGTTCGACGGTGCGCGGGAGCACGACGGCCGCGGGGGTGCCGGCCGTGCAGAAGCTCGCCATGTCGTGGGCGTAGGAGGCCGTGACGTCCGGGTCGGTGAGAACGGCGTCGGCGGGGAGCCCGGCGCGGAGGGCCGCGTGGAGGGCCGCGTGGCGGGTCTCGTGGGGCGTCTGGAGATCGTCCATGGCTCCAGCCTGGCACCGGCGGCCATCGGTGTGAACCCGCCGGGGCGGGCGGCCGGTGTGCTCTTCCTACGAGCGCGGGCGGGCGCACAGTGAGGCGCATGAGCCCGATGAAGAGCCAGAACGTGTCGCGGGTGGTGCTCGCCTCCGGGGTGGGCGCGGTGCTCGCGGCGACGGCGTTGCTGTACCTGCCGGAGTTCCTCGGCCGGGACGCGCCGCCGCGGCCGCCGGGCCCCGCCGAGCGGGCGGCGAGCGCGGCGCACGCGGGCGCCCCGGCGTCGCTGCCGGACCTGGTGGCGCTGATCGGGGACCGGGAGGGGTGGCTGCGGAAGCACCCGGACGACGCGGCCTCGTGGGCGGCGCTGGGCGCGGCCTATACGGAGCGGGGCACCCGGCTCGGGGACGTACGGGACCTGCCGCGGGCCGAGCGGGCGCTGAACCGGTCGCTGGCGGAGCTGCCGGCGGCCCGGGGGAACGTGGACGCGCAGCTGGGCCTCGGGGTGCTCGCGGGGGCGCGGGGCGACTGGAAGGCCGCGAAGGAGTGGGGCGAGCGGGTGCGGAAGGCCGCGCCCCGGCGGTGGAACGCGTACCCGCTGCTCATCGACGCGTACAACGGCCTCGGGGACCCGGTGGCGGCCCGGAAGGCGATGGAGCGCCTGGAGGAGCTGCACGGCGGGGCGGTGGTGCGGGGCCGGGCGGCGGGGGTCTACCGGGACCGGGGCTGGCGGGAGGACGCCGACGCCACGGCGCTGGACGCGGCGGCGCTGGCGGCCACGGACACGGAGAAGGCGGTGGCCCACACCCGGCTGGGGCAGTTCTCGTGGGAGCGGGGCGAGCCGGCCGAGGCGCTGGAGCGGTACGGGGCGGCGCTGCGGTCCGTGGGGGACCACGGGCCGGCGCTGGCGGGCCGGGCGCGGGCGCTGGCGGCCCTCGGGCGGACCGAGGAGGCGCAGCGGGACTGGAGGGCGGCGCTGGCGCGTCAGCCGCTGCCGGAGTACGTCCTGGAGGCCGGGGAGCTGGCGGAGTCGCTGGGCCTGGACGGGGACGCGTGGGCGGCGTACGAGCGGCTGCGGGGCGGGAGCTGGGTCTCCGGGTCGGCCGAGGTGGTGCTGGGGCTGCTGGACGCGGACCACGGCGATCCGGGGGCCGCGGTGACCCGGCTGCGGGCCGCGTGGGCGCGGGGGCACCGGTCGGCGGCGGTGGCGGACGCGCTGGGCTGGGCGCTGCTGCGGGCGGGCCGGGCGGAGGAGGCGCTGCCGTTCGCGCGCAGGGCCACCGACGAGGGGGTGCGCAGCGCCTCGTTCACGTACCACCTGGCCGAGACCGAACGGGCGCTGGGCAGGACGGGGCCGGCGCGGCGGCACCTGGAGGAGGCGCTGCGGATCCATCCGTCGTTCTCGCCGCTGCACGCGCCGCGGGCCCGGGCGGCGCTCGCGGAGCTGGGCGAGCCGGACCCGGACGTGGTGCCGAAGGACGCGCTGAAGCCCCCGAAGGGGGGCGGGGAGCCGGCCGTGCGTCCGGAGCGGGCCCCGTGATCCCGCCCCGGACGCCGTGCGCGGGTCCTACAGGTTGCCGCGCTTGTCCTGCTCGCGCTCGATGGCCTCGAACAGGGCCTTGAAGTTGCCCTTGCCGAAGCCCATGGAGCCGTGGCGCTCGATCATCTCGAAGAAGACGGTCGGGCGGTCCTGGACCGGCTTGGTGAAGATCTGGAGCAGGTAGCCGTCCTCGTCGCGGTCGGCGAGGATCTTGAGCTCGCGCAGCTCGTCGATCGGCACGCGGGTGTCGCCGACCCACTCGCCGAGGGTGTCGTAGTAGGCGTCCGGGACGGACAGGAACTCGACGCCGGCGGCGCGCATCGCGCGCACGGTGGCGACGATGTCGTTGGTGGCGAGGGCGATGTGCTGGACGCCGGGGCCGTTGTAGAACTCGAGGTACTCGTCGATCTGCGACTTCTTCTTCGCGATCGCCGGCTCGTTGATCGGGAACTTGACCTTCTTGGTGCCGTCGGCGACGACCTTCGACATGAGGGCGGAGTACTCGGTGGCGATGTCGTCGCCCACGAACTCCTTCATGTTGGTGAAGCCCATGACGTCGTTGTAGAACGTCACCCACTCGTTCATCTTCCCGAGCTCGACGTTGCCGACGCAGTGGTCGATCGCCTGGAAGGTCCGCTTGGCCGGCGGCTCGACGATCGGGGCGGCGGCGGTGTAGCCGGGGAGGTACGGGCCGGTGTAGCCGGAGCGCTCGACGAGGGTGTGGCGGGTCTGGCCGTAGGTGGCGATGGCGGCGAGGACGACGGTGCCGTGCTCGTCCTTCAGCTCGTACGGCTCCACCAGGCCGGTGGCGCCCTGCGCGACGGCGTGGGCGTAGGCGGCGCGGGCGTCCGGGACCTCGATGGCCAGGTCGACCACGCCGTCGCCGTGCTCGGCGACGTGCGCGTCGATGAAGCGGCCCCAGTCGGTGCCCGCCTTGATGACGGAGGTGAACACGAAGCGGGCGGCGCCGTTGGTGAGGACGTAACTGGCGGTCTCGCGGCTGCCGTTCTCCGGTCCGGAGTAGGCGACCAGCTTCATGCCGAAGGCGGTGGAGTAGTAGTGCGCGGCCTGCTTGGCGTTGCCCACGGCGAAGACGACCGCGTCCATGCCCTTCACCGGGAAGGGGTCGGCCTCACGCGCGGTGGAAGGGGTGTGATCCAGGGTCTCAGTCATGGCAGCAGCGTCCCGCCGTCCGGCAAGGTGCGCAATAGTTCGCTGGAGGGGTGGGCAATCTGTACAGCCCACCGGGAGTATGTGCGGACGACTTGTACATCGTGACCACTCGGAGGGCGCTGTGGCGATCGATCATTTGGACGGCCGGCTGATCGTGCTCCTGGCACGCGAGCCGCGCATCGGCGTGCTGGAGGCCTCGCGGCGGCTCGGGGTGGCCCGGGGCACCGTCCAGGCGCGGCTCGACCGGCTCCAGGCGAGCGGGGTGATCCGGGGCTTCGGCCCGCAGGTGGACCCGGCGGCACTGGGCTACCCGGTGACGGCCTTCGCGACGCTGGAGATCAAGCAGGGGCAGGGCGCGGACGTCCGGGAGCACCTGGCGACCGTGCCGGAGGTGCTGGAGCTGCACACCACGACGGGCCACGGCGACATGCTGTGCCGGCTGGTCGCCCGGTCGAACGCGGACCTCCAGCGGGTGATCGACAAGGTGGTGGCCTTCGGGGGGATCGTGCGGGCGTCGACGGCGATCGTGATGGAGAACGCGGTGCCGCTGCGGGTCATCCCGCTGGTGGAGCAGGCGGCGGGCGGGGAGCCGGAGTAGCCCCCGGGACCTCCCCGCGACCTCCCCGGGATCTCCCCCGGACATGCAAAGAAGTAGTTGCAAAGAAAGCCTTGCAACTACTTCTTTGCATGTCTACGCTCAGGGCATGCCCGAGCCCGAGAAGGCCGCGAAGGCCCCCCAGGAGCACGAGACCCGCGTGCTCGACCCGCGCTCCCTGCGCGGCCTCGCCCACCCCCTCCGCGTGCAGCTCCTCCGCTCCCTGCGCCACCAGGGGCCCGCCACCGCCTCCCAGCTCGCCGAACGCCTCGGCGAGTCCAGCGGGGCCACCAGCTACCACCTGAGGCAGCTCGCCGCGCACGGCTTCGTCAAGGACGACCCCAGCCTCGGCAAGGGCCGCGAGCGGTGGTGGAAGGCCGCCCAGCAGGGCATCCGCTGGGACGAGTCCCTGGACCGGAACACCGACCCCGACGTGCGGGGCGCCGCCGACCTGCTCCTCCACGAGATGGCGGCCCACCACACCCAGGAACTGTCGACCTGGCTCGCCACCCGCCACGAATGGCCCGACTGGACCGGCGCGTCGGACATGAGCGACTTCACCCTGCGGCTGCCGCCCGCCGCCGCGCGCGAACTCGGCACGCGGCTGCACGCGCTGATCGACGAGTACCGCGACTCCCCCGAGGCCCAGGCCCCGGACGCCGCCCGCCTCCGCCTCCACCTGCACGCCTTCCCGCAGCGCGAGGACTGACCGCGGCGCGGCACCGCCGCCCGGGGCTCCTCCCCCGCCCCGGCCCTCCCGGCACCGGAGTCCGTCCGCCGGCGGGGCCGCGCCTCCGCACGCCTCCGCACCGCCCACCACCACGGAAGGGAACGAGATCATGCACGCCGACATCCACCTCCTGCCGCACCGGACGTCCGCCGCCGAGGCCCGTCGGAGGGCCGCCGCGGCGGGCCGGGCGGGACCGGTCCGGAAGCGGGCCGGCCGGGCGCCCGTCGTCCCGGGCCTGCGGCTGGGCGGACCGACCGACCTCACGGTCACCCTCGCCGCATGAGCGCCCCGGGGGGAAAGCAGCCGAACGGGGCCGACAGAAAGCCCCTCCTCACCGTCCTGACCGCCAACGCCATCTCCATCGCGGGCAATTCGCTCACCCTCATCGGCGTGCCGTGGTTCGCCCTGGAGACCACCGGATCCCCCGGCAAGGCCGGCTTCGTCGCCTTCTGCGCCGCGCTGCCGGTCGTGCTCTCCGCGATCGCCGGCGGGCCGGTCGTCGACCGGATCGGGCGGCGCCGGGTCGGCATCGTCTCCGACGTCGTGTGCGGGCTCGCGCTCGCCGCTATCCCGGCGCTGCACCACGCCGGGGTCCTCTCCTACTGGATGCTGTGCGCCCTGATGGGCCTCAACGGCCTCTTCCACGCGCCCGGCGAGACCGCCCGGCACGTCCTGGTGCCGGACCTCGCCGCCCGGGCCGGGACGCCGCTGGCGAGGGCGGCGAGCCTGTACGACGCCGTGTCGCGCGGGGCCAGGATGGGCGGCGCCGCGCTCGCCGGCGTCCTGGTGGCGGTCGTCGGCGCCGACACCGTGCTCCTCTTCGACGCGGCGACCTTCGGCGTCTCCGCCGCGCTCACCGCCGCCGGGCTGCGCGGGCTCGCCGCCGCCGCGCCGCGCCGCGACGGACCGCCGCTCTCCCCCGAGCGCTACCGCGCCGACCTCCGCGAGGGGTACGCGTACCTCTTCGGCGACCGGCTGATGCTCGGCATCATGCTGCTGGTCATGGTCACCAACGGGCTGGCCCTCAGCTGGAGTTCGGTGCTGCTGCCGCTGCACGCCCGGGAGCACCTGGGCGGTCCGGCCGCGCAGGGCCTGCTGGTCGCCGTCTTCGCGGGCTGCGCGCTCGCCGGGGCACTGCTCTACGGGGCGGTGGGGCACCGCTTCCCGCGCCGGTGGATCTTCACGGTCGGCTTCGTCCTCACCGGCGCCCCGCTGTTCGTGGTGGCGGCGCTGACCGAGACGGTGGCGCCGCTCCTCGTGGTGGCGGTGACGGCCGGGCTCGGGGCCGGGGTGCTCAACCCGATCCTGACGACCGTGATGTACGAGCGGGTGCCGGAGGAGCTGCGCAGCCGGGTGGCGGGCGCCAGCACGGCCGGGGTCCTGATGGCGACCCCGCTGGGAGGTCTGGTGACGGGCCTGGTGGTCGAGCGGGCGGGGCTGACGGCCGCGCTGCTCGGCGTCGCCGCGCTCTACTTCCTGGTGACGCTCGCCCCGGCGGTCTTCCCCGCCTGGCGCGGCCTGGACGCGAGGCCGGCCGCGGGGCCCCAGGTCAGCAGGACGGGACCTTCGACTCCTGCCCCTGCCCCAGGTCCCGCAGGGACGCCACCGCGTCGCTGAGGGTGGAGACGGGCACCAGCCGCATCCCGTCCGGGAGTTCGGCCTCCGCGTCCGCGCACTCGTCCTTGGGCACGAGGAAGACGGTGGCGCCGTCGCGGGAGGCCGCCTGGGTCTTGAGGGAGACGCCGCCGACCGCCCCGACCTTGCCGTCCGGCGCGATCGTGCCCGTACCGGCGACGACCTCGCCGCCGGTGAGGTCGCCGCCGTCGCCGTCGCCGTCGAGCTTGTCGACGACCCCGAGGGCGAAGAGCAGCCCGGCGCTGGGGCCTCCGACGTCGGCCAGGTGCAGGCCGACCTCCACCTGCTCCGGGTCCAGCTTCAGGTAGTTCAGGGCGGCGACGGCGGCGGCGTCCTGGGACTCCTTCATCTGCCCGAGGTTGCGCTTCTCGATCTCGGCGTCGGACTTCCCCGGCGGATAGACGCTGTCGTGCGGCAGCACCGCCCGGTCGGTGCGGAACCAGGCGTCGGCCACGTCCCCGAGGTCCACGTCCGTGCCGGGGCCGGTGGCGAGGATGGTCGTCATCCGCAGCTGCCCGGTGGTGGGGCGGACCGGGGCGCCGGTGATCGTGATGACCTCCCGGCCCTTGTCCTTCCCCAGGACGTCGGCGGTGGTGCCGGGCTGGGCGATGGCGAACGGCAGCGGCGCGAGACCCGCCACGGCGACCAGCGCGACGACGGGCACGGCGCACGCCGCGATCACACGGGACCGGGGCATACGGGAGAGACGCGAGAGCACGGACCCAATCTACTGGGCCGGGGTCCGCGGCGGGCACGGGCCGGGGCGCGCCCGGGGACGGCCCGCCGTGCGCGGGCGGGCCTTGCGGGGGGGCCGTGCGGAGGGGGCGGGCGCGGGCGGGCCTTGCGGGGGGGGGCGGGCCTTGCGCGGGCCGTGCGCGGGGCGGGCGGCGAGGACCCGGCGGCCCCGGCGCCGCCGGCGCAGCGCGGCCCTCCCGGAACGCCGTGGGGGCACCCACCGGACGGCGGGTGCCCCCACGGGCGTACGGCGGGCGTACGGCGGGCGTACGGCGGGCGTACGCCCGGGCGCCGGCGCGGTGCGTACGGCAGGGCGCTAGCGCAGCGCGTCCGCCACCTCGCGGGCCGCGTCCACCACGCGGGGGCCGACCCGCTCCGGGACCGCGTCCGCCAGCATGACCACGCCGACGCTGCCCTCGACGCCGGTCACTCCGACCAGCGGCGCCGCGGCCCCGCTCGCCCCGGCCTCCAGCTCGCCGTGCGTGAGGGTGAAGCCCGGTTCGATGAGGGTGCCCTGGCGGGCGGCGAGGATCGCCCGGCCCGCCGCGCCCCGGTCCAGCGGGTGGCGGAAGCCGGCCCGGTAGGCCACGTGGTAGTCCGTCCAGGTGGGCTCGACGACGGCGACGGCGAGCGCCTCCGCCCCGTCGACGAGCGTCAGGTGCGCGGTCGCGCCGATGTCCTCGGCGAGCGAGCGCAGGGCGGGCAGGGCCGCCTCCCGCACCAGGGGATGGACCTGCCGGCCGAGGCGCAGCACGCCGAGGCCGACGCGGGCCCGGCCGCCGAGGTCACGGCGGACGAGGGCGTGCTGCTCCAGGGTGGCGAGCAGCCGGTAGACCACGGTCCGGTTGACCCCGAGTTTGTTGGACAACTCGGTGACGGTCAGGCCGTGGTCGGTGTCGGCGAGCAGTTTGAGGACTCTGAGTCCCCTGTCGAGCGTCTGGGAGGTCTCCGCGGTCACGACGCCCTCTCCTTCGAAAGAGAAAGTGGCGGCGGCTCCCACGGGGTTCGCGGCGCCGGTCCCGTCGGCGACGCACGTCAGAGGCCGCCGGCAGGAAGGGGAAACACCGGCTGCGCTCCGCGGCGGCGCTGCCACGGGGCGGTTGCTTTGTGCCGGGACAGTAGCGACCCGCTCCGCTCAGCGGAAGACCTCGTCCAGAATCCGGGCGCGGGCGACCGGATGCGGACGGTTCAGGACCTTCGTCGGCCCTCCTCGGGACTTTGGCTGACAAGAACCGCTATGTCGTGCCCGTAGCGTGGAGGGTGCCGGTCGGCCGTCCGTGGGGGCCGGCCCCGGTGCCGCACCGCTTCGCGCGGAACGGCGGAGAGGCCCGTACGACCGCCGTCGTACGGGCCTCTCCCCTCGTCCAGGGCCGGGAGGTCACCGCATCCGGGTGGCCCACTCCTGCACCTTCTTGATCCGCTCGCGGATCTGTCCCGCGGTGGCCTCCGCGCTCGGCGGGCCGCCGCAGACCCGCCGCAGCTCGGTGTGGATCACGCCGTGCGGCTTGCCGCTCTGGTGGACGTAGGCGCCGACCATCGTGTTGAGCTGCTTGCGCAGTTCGAGGAGCTCCTTGTGGGAAACGACGGGGCGCCGCTCCGCCGGAAGCTCCAGCAGGTCCGCCTCGGTGTCCGGCTTCTTGCGGCTGTGCGCGATCTGCCGGGCCTGCCGCTTCTGGAGGAGGAGCTGCACCTGGTCGGGTTCGAGGAGGCCGGGGATGCCGAGGTAGTCCTGCTCCTCCTCGCTGCCGGGGTGGGCCTGCATGCCGAACTCGGCGGCGTTGTAGAGGACGCGGTCGAAGACGGCGTCGGACTCCAGCGCCTCGAAGGGCAGCATGTCCTGCTCGCCGGTGTCCTCGTCCTGGAGCTTCTCCGCCTCCGCGAGCTCCTTCTCGGACTCGGCGTACGGGTCCTCCTCGCCCCCCTTCTTCGGCTTGTCGAGCACGTGGTCGCGCTCGACCTCCATCTCGCTGGCGAAGCCGAGGAGGCTGGGGATGGTGGGAAGGAACACCGAGGCGGTCTCGCCGCGCCTGCGCGATCGCACGAAGCGGCCGACGGCCTGCGCGAAGAACAGCGGCGTCGAGATCGTCGTCGCGTACACGCCCACGGCGAGGCGGGGCACGTCGACGCCCTCGGACACCATGCGGACCGCGACCATCCAGCGGTCCGTGGACTCGCTGAACTCGTCGATGCGGGCCGAGGCGGCGGCCTCGTCGGAGAGGACGACGGTGGCCCTGGTGCCGGTGATCTCGCGGATCAGCTTGGCGTAGGAACGGGCCGAGTCCTGGTCGGAGGCGATCACCAGGCCGCCCGCGTCCGGGATGGACTTCCGCACCTCGGTGAGGCGCTGGTCGGCGGCGCGCAGCACGTTCGGCATCCAGTCGCCGCGCGGGTCGAGCGCGGTGCGCCAGGCCTGCGAGACGGCGTCCTTGGTCATCGGCTCGCCGAGCCGGGCGGCGATCTCGTCGCCGGCCTTGGTGCGCCAGCGCATGTTGCCGCTGTAGGAGAGGAAGATGACCGGCCGGACGACGCCGTCGCCGAGCGCGTTCCCGTATCCGTAGGTGTAGTCGGCGGAGGACCGCCGGATGCCGTCGTTGCCCTCCTCGTAGGTCACGAAGGGGATCGGATTGGTGTCGGAACGGAAGGGCGTGCCGGTGAGGGCGAGCCGGCGCGCGGCCGGGTCGAATGCCTCCAGGCACGCCTCGCCCCAGGACTTCGAGTCACCGGCGTGGTGGATCTCGTCCAGGATGACGAGGGTCTTGCGCTGCTCGCAGCGGTTGCGGTGGAGCATGGGTCGTACGCCGACGCCGGCGTAGGTGATGGCGACGCCGTCGTACTCCTTGCTGAGCGGCCCGGCGCTGTACTCCGGGTCCAGCTTGATCCCTATCCGCGCCGCGGCGGCCGCCCACTGCTTCTTGAGGTGCTCGGTGGGGGCGACGACCGTGATCTGCTGCACGACGTGGTGATGCAGCAGCCAGGACGCGAGGGTCAGCGCGAAGGTGGTCTTGCCGGCGCCGGGCGTGGCGACCGCGAGGAAGTCACGGGGCTGTTCCTGGATGTACTTCTCCATCGCGCCCTGCTGCCAGGCTCGCAGCTTGTTGGCGGTGCCCCAGGGAGCACGGCCGGGGAAGGCGGGAGAGAGGTGATGAGAGGAAGTGGCGGTGGTAGTCACGATCTCCGGTTCGACGCTCGTCCAGGTATGACAACCGGGCCACCTTACCGGCGGGGCGGACGGAACCTCGATCGAAACGGTGCGGCGGCGGGGCCTTTGCGACCCACCTCACGCCGGTGTCACGCGCCGCGGTCGTCCGTGTCGATCAGTGCGCGCAGGCCCTCCGCGATCGCCTCGACGGCGTCGGTCTCCCCCGTCGCCACGGCGATGACCAGGCGTTCCGCCGCGTCGATGTCCGGCCGGAGCTGGACGCCGTTGACGGCGAGGAAGGTGACGCAGGACAGCCAGGCGGTCCGCTTGTTCCCGTCGACGAAGGGGTGGTTCACGGCGAGCGACTGGAGCAGGGCGGCGGCTTTGGCGAGGAGGTCGGGATAGGCCTCCTCGCCGAACACCGCGGCCGAGGGGCGGTGGACGGCGGAGTCCAGCAGCCCCGCGTCCCGGATGACGACCTTCTGGTCGTCGACCGCGTGTTCGGCGACGACCAGGACGTCCTCGGTGGACAGGTAGACACAGCTCACTTCAGCCGCTCCATCAGCTCGTGCCACTTGGCGGCCTGCTCCATGGCCGTCCTGCGCACGATCGCCTCCTGCGCGGTGCGCGCCAGGTAGTCGTCCACCGCCCTGAGGAGGAGCGCGTGCATGCTGGTGCCCTCCTGCTCGGCGCGCAGCTTGAGTGCTTCCGTCTGGTCGTCGCGGAGACGCAGGTTCATGGCCATACCAGAACGGTACCAACCATGGGGCCAGAGTGGTACTACTCGCCGTCCCGCCCGCCCCGCAGCCGCGTCGCCACCCACGCCCCGCCCGCCGCGACGACCGCCATCGGCAGGAAGACGGCCGCGAAGGCACCCGGGTGCGAAGCGTCACCGGCGGTGGCGACCGCGTGTCCGGCCGCGCCCCCGCCGAGCGCCGCGAAGGCCGCGCCGCCCGCCGCGAGCAGCAGCACGTTCGCCAGCCCGTCGGAGATCTGCAGCGCCGCCGAGTTCGCGCCCGCCTCCTCCGGCGGGGACAGCTTCATCAGCAGCACGCTCGTCGAGGCGATCACCACGCCCATGCCCAGGCAGCCGAAGCCCCAGGCCACCGCCACCACCCACACCGGCACGGCCGGCAGCAGCACGCTCGGGGCGGCGGCGATCGCGAGGGCGACCAGCAGCATCCCGAGCACCACCAGCCGCTCCCGGTACGGCTCCGTCCACGGCCGCGACTGGATCCAGGAGCCGAGCGCCCAGGTCAGTCCGCCGAGGGCCAGCGACAGACCGGCCAGCGTGGGGCTCAGCCCCCGCTGGGTGACCAGCATCAGCGGCACGAACGACTCCGCCGCGATGAAGGACCCCGCCGCCACGCCCCGCAGCAGGATCACGGCCGGCAGCCCGCGCGCCGCCCGGACCGTGCCGCGCGGCAGCAGCCCGCGCACGGCCGGCACCAGCAGCGCCGCGCCCACGGCGGCGGGCAGCAGCGACAGCCAGCGCAGCTCCTGCCCCGCGTACTGGAGGAGCCCGGCGCCCGCCGAGATCGACAGCGCCAGCAGGATCCGCCGCCGGTCCCAGGGCGCGACGGGCGCCGAAGGGTCGGCGGGCCCGGAGGCGGTCCGCCGGATCGCCGGCAGCGCGAGCGCCAGCGGCAGCACGACGAGCACCGGGATCCCGACGAAGACCCACCGCCAACCCAGGTGCTCGGTGATCGTCCCGGAGGCCAGCGGCCCGACCACCGACGGCACGACCCAGCTCGCCGCGAAGGCCGCCATGATCGCGGGCCTCAGGTGCTCCTCGTACGCCCGGCTGACGACCACGTACAGCGCGACGATCACCAGCCCGCCGCCGAGCCCCTGCACGGCCCGCCCGAGGATGAACACCCACATCGCGCCCGCCGTCCCCGACAGCAGCAGCCCCGCCGCGAAGGCGCTGATCCCCGCCGTCAGCGACACCAGCGGCCCGCTCCGGTCCGACCACTGCCCCGCGACGACCATCCCGAAGAGACTGGTCGTGAAGTAAGCGGAGAACGCGAAGGCGTAGACGGACACCCCGTCCAGCTCCCGCGCGGCCACCGGCATCGCCGTCCCGACGGCGGTCGCCTCGAAGGCGATCAGCAGGACGACGGAGACGATGCCGACGCTGAGCGCCCGGTGGGCGGCGTCGAGGACGGAGCCCCGGGGTGCGTCGACGGCGGCTACGGGTCCGGCGTCGGTGCCGGCCTCACGGGGTTCAAGGGCGCTCATGGGCCCAGGGTAAGGGTCGTCCCAGGATGTGACCCCTGTCGCGGGTCGTATCCGCCGCTCCCTCCTTGGTCCTACGCCCCCTACCCGGGCAACGGCTTGAAGACGGGCTTCTCGGTCAGGCCGGCATCGTCCTCGCAGCCGAGCTTCCGCACGACGGCGAGGGTGACGGAGTGGAGGACCGTGAGGGTGGCCTCGCGGACGGGAACGGTGTCGGGGAGTTTGGAACGGAGGAAGGTGAGGCTCCCCATGATGAGGGCAGGACGCTTGTCGGACCCCTGGAGACGGGGGCTCACGCACGTGACGTAGAGCTCCACCCTCCGTGGCCCGGAAAGGGCCTCCACCCCCATGTCGTACGGATGCATGTCCCCCGCATGCTCATCCCCGGGAAGATCGATCGTTCCGGAGAGACGGAACTCGATGCTGACCTCGTCCGAGCTTGTGGGAGCACTGACACGGCACACGGAGCGCCTCGGAGCCCATCCCTCGGCTTCGGGGTAGTCCGCGAGCAGCTCGCCCGTGGCCCGATCCAGTCCACCCCGCGGGTCGTGGTCGAACCTCTTGGTGTTCAGCACCGTCTCCAGCGCCCGGCCCGCCTCCGGCGACAGCGTGTCGTCGCACTGCCGGGCCGCAATGACGCGCTCCGGTTCCGGCTCCTCGCCCCTGCCGCAGGCAGTGGCGAGGAGACACACGGCCAGCCCGAGAACGGCGCCCCTCAGTGCCCTCCGCACAGACGCCCTCACACGTCACCCCGTTTCGTTCCCCGGCCTGAAGACCGGCTTCGCGTCCAGCCCCGCGTCGTTCTCACAGCCGAGCTTCCGGACGACGGCGAGGGTGACGGAGTGGAGGATCGTGAGGTGGGCTTCGCGGACGGAGGCGGTGTCGGGGAGATCGGACCGGATGAAGTTGAGTTCCCCCATGACGGGGGCGGGACGCTTGTCGGACTCCTGGAGCCGGGGGCTGGTGCACCTGACGAAGAGCCGCGCTCGTTTCGGCCCGGACAGGGCTTCCACGCCCATGGCATACGGATGAAGACTCGCCACGCGATCGCCCCGAGCGAGCTCGGTCTCCCTGTAGAGGTGGAACGCGATGGTGATCGCGTCCGAGCTCGTGGCCGGACTGGCGCGACACAGACGGCGCGTCGGCGATCTCCGCTGGCCCCTGTCGTAATCTGCAACCAACGCGTCGGCGGTCCGTTCCAGCCCACCCGTCGGAGCATCGTCGAACGTCTTCGTCTTCAACACCGTCTCCAGCGCATGGGCCGCCTCCCGAGACAGAGTGTCGTCGCACTGTTGCGCTGCCACGACGCGCTTCGGCTCCGGTTCCTCGTCCCCGCCGCAGGCGGTGGCGAGGAGGCATATGGCCACCCCTGAGGCGGCACCCTTCAGTACTCTTCCGACGGAAATACTCGGCAGTCCCACGATCACCCTGTCTCCGGTCCCTGGCCGAGCTGTGTGGCGAGCGAGTTGCCGTTGAGATAGCCGACGCGGGCAGCCACGTAGAGACTCCCCTCGAACCCTTCGCGCCACTGGTCCCTGTGCACGTCGGAGAAGTGGGTCGTCGGGGACAGGGCACTGTGCCTGCCGGCCCTGTGGACGGCCTGCCGGTCCTCGTCCATCGCGTCCTCCGTGGCATCCTTGTGTTCTTCCTTGGCCTTCTCGGACCAGTCCCCGACGACCACGCCCGCCAGCGTCTCCATGGCGCCCGCGCCCGTGTCGACCGCGAGCGGAACGAGGATGGCGGCAGCTCCCGCGGCGGCGACGGTGGCCGGCACGAAGGCGACCCCCGCCGCGATGGCGGCGGTCGTCCCGAACTGCACCCACGCCCCGCGCTCCTCCTGCGCCTTCTCGTAGTCCTCGATGATCTTCTCGCCTTCGGCCACGATCTGCCGCGCACGCGACTCGTCGAGCACGCCCTGAAACTGTGCCCCCGTGGTCGCGGCTTTGATGGCGGCGTCCTCGTCGATCCGCCCGTCGGCGCCGACCTGTGCCTCCAGCACGCTGGTGGTGTAGAGGCGGTCGGCAGTCGACATCGTCGCGTACGAGTCCGGGTACTGCCCCAGGACGCTCAGGAAGTTGATCGCGTTCTGCTCGCCGAACTCAGGGTGGGCCGCCCTGATGTCGGCGGTGTCCTTCAGCGACTTGCCTTCGACGTCCGGCGCGTAGGGGGAGGACGGTTCGTTCCCGTTCAACGCCCAGCTCAGGTCGTCGACGTAGCCGGCCCCCATGTTGCCCAGGCTGTCGGCCAGAGCCGACTGATGCTTCTTGACGAACTCGGCGTCTCCACCATAGGTCTCCACGACCTCCGCCATGATCATGCCCGTGGTGGCATCCCTGCGGAGCCCGGCACTCGCATCGTCCCAGGCGTGCCCAAGCGTCGCCGCCTCCAGGGCGTGGCCCAACGCGTCCGGCATGTAGTCCTTGGCCGCCGGGGCATCGTCCTCGGTGACGTGGTCCGAGAAGGACGCGTACTTCTCGTCGGCGAAGAAGTTGAGGTACTGGTCGACGGGGTTGCCTTCCTTGTCCTTCCCCAGGTCCAGCGTCCCGCCCGCGCTCCCGTCCCGCTCGTACGACGTGGGCTCGGCCGAGAAGAACTGCTTCGCCGCCTCCGGGCTGTGTCCCAGCGCCTCCAGGACCGGGATCACCGGGTCGAAGCCGTGGCCGTTGGTTCCGGAGGGGTTGTACGTGCCCTGGGCGCGGGGGCCCATCAGCATGCGGTCGGGCTTGAAGAGGTCCGGTTCCTTCGCGTGGAGCTGGGTGACGTGCTCGGCGATCGGGACGAGGAACTTCGGGTGGTAGTCGCCGTACCGCAGGAGCCCGCCGAGCAGCTGGTAGCCGTACGGGCCGCTGCCGTCGGGCCGCGAGGGGAGCGGGACGCGTTCGGTGCCGAGCTTCCGCAGCTCGGCGGACCATTCCTTGGCCCACCCTTCGTCCCCGCGCGTGGCGTTGGCGAGGTTGAGGCCCAGATTCTTCTGGAGGGCCTGGACGTCCGCCAGGCGCTCCTCGTCCCGCTCCTCCGACCCCTGTCCGCCGGTGTCGGCCGCCAGCTCGCCGAAGAACTCCAGGGCGCCCTTGGTACCGAGCCGGTCGTAGAAGGTCCGGGAGAACTCCCCCGCCTTCTGGTTGTCGGCGAGCAGCTCGTTGAGCTGCTCCAGCTCCGCGTGCGTGAGGCTCCGGCCCTTCCGCGCCAGTTCGGCGGCCCGGGCGGCCTCCTCGGCGTCGAGGCTCGTGTACGTCGGGGCGCTGAAGTTGTGCGCGTCGCCGGTGATGTTGGCGCGCAGGGCGTTCGCGCAGGACACGTCGGCGTCGTCGCAGCGTTCGACGGCGGCCTTGATGCGTTCCGCCATGGCGTTGGCCTTGAACTGTTCGTTCCGCAGGGTCCGGTCGTGCTCCGGGTCGTTGCGGGTAGTGGCGTCCGGCACCACCGAGTGGCGGGACTCCACCGACCCGTCGGCCTTCACGAGGAGACCTTTATCCGGGGCCTCGACCTCCACGAGCTTCTTCAACTCGTCCTGGGCCTGCTTGAACGTCTCGTAACCGTCCTTCAGGATCTTCTGGATCCCCTCGGCCGCCTTCGCCGCGTCCGCGAACTCCTTGGCGGTCTTGTCGATGAACGGCTTCGTCACCTCGGCGTTCAGGCCCCGCCAGTCCTCCGCCCTGGTCTGGTCGACCATCGTGCGGCGGGCGTCCTCGGCGAGTTCGTCCAGCTTGCGTTTCATCTCGGACCAGCGGTCCGCCGCGTCCTTCATCCGGCCCAGAGGCGCCCGGTACACGTCGTCGAAAGTCAGCACGGTCCGTCCGCTCCCCGCCTACTTGAAGTATTCGCTGATCTTGGACACGGAGAGGGAGGCACCGATCTCCACGTCGTCCTTCGCGTGCGAGGCCACGCTGTAGTCGAGGTGGTTGGAGATGTGCGCGACCGCGTGCAGCAGGGTGCGGAGCTGGAAGCCCCAGGTCTCCTGGACGGTGGACAGGGCCGATCCCGTACGGAAGCCGTGGCCGGACAGCGCCGTCGCCGCCTCGTAGCTGTCCATGCGGGCGTGGTTGCCGTCCTTCGCGAGCCGGCCGTGCAGCTCGTACGCGGCATGACCGATCGCGCCGAGGTGGTCCTGCTTCACGGAGAGGTCGACGCCGGGGCTCCAGCGCCCCGGGTCGGTCGGCACCCCGTTGAGCCGCATCGCGGCACCCTTCGCCGTAGCCCACTCGTCCTCGAACGCCATGCCGCCCCCTCCGTCCAGCACCGAAGCCCCAAAGTTTACTTACGCACAGGGACACGCACAGACGTACGCGTCGAGATCCGGCCTGATGCAGGAAATGGCTGGACGCGACGAGACACCCCCCGAACAGGGCTCTTCCGATGCCCGGATGAACGTTTACTCCTGCTATCGGCCAACCCTCAGCGGTGCTGATCCGTCAGGTCCGCGCGCCCTTCCATGAACGGCGTGTGGCGGCGGCGTTGCGGTCCCGTGGCGCGGGTCCGTTCGCCCTTGAGGCCCTTTCCCGGGCCGCCTAACGTCGTCGTTGTCGCCACACCGCGTGGTCGGCACCTCCACACGACCGTGTGCCCGAGTGGTTCAGGGGCTCGTCTGCAAAGCGAGTGACGCGGGTTCGAATCCCGCCGCGGTCTCTGTTTCCGGGCATCCCCGTTCGGCCTTCCCCGGCCGTGCGGGGATGTGCCACAGTCCGCCGCATGAACGATCACGGCAGACGCAGACTGGGCACCCTCGTGGGTGTCGGCCTGGCCGGGGGGCTGCTGCCCGGCATCACCTTCGACGGCGAGGGCGTCGACGTCCTTCTCGGGCTGATGGTCACGGCGCTCGTCGTGGTCGTGCTCACCCAGCTCGTGTACGTCGGGCCCTCGGGGCGGGTGCCGGTGCGGGTGCTCGCCGTGTTCGGGGCGATCGGGTTCGCGCAGGACGCGTTGATCTGGTGGCTGCTGTCCTGGCTGGCGCCGAAGATCTCAACCCTGCACGTCGAGGGGTGGGGGACGGTCCTGCTGGCCGCCCTCCTCACGCGCGGGAGCGTGCTGGCCGCCTCCCAGCTGACGTCCCGCGTGGAGATCGCGCAGGAGTGAGGCCCGGGCCGGCGTACCCGGCCCGGGCCCGGACGGTCAGGGGGTCGCCGCCACCGCCGCCTGGGGCCGGATCGGCAGGCGGTTGACCGGGCGGCCGGTGGCCGCGCGGACGGCCGCCGCGACGGCCGCCGGGGAGGTGACGACCGGGACGGCGCTGGCCGGCTTCGCCCCGAAGGGGGCGACGACGTCCCGCTCCTCGACGAGCTTCACGATGTGGATGTCGGGGGCGTCCAGCGAGGTCGGCAGGGCGTAGCCGGTGAGGTCGGGGTGGCGGACCAGACCGCGGGCGGTGCGCAGGTTCTCGGTGAGGGCCGCGCCGACGCCCTGGGTGACGCCGGCCTCGATGCGGGTGGCGAGCTGGGCGGGGTTGAGGATCCGGCCGACGTCCTGGGCGACGGCCATCTCCACGACGCGGACGGCGCCGAGTTCGATGTCGACGTCGACGACCGCGCGGATCGCGCAGAAGGCGAGGCCGACGAAGGCGTCCCCCTGGCCGGAGGCGTCCAGCGGCTCGGTGGGGTGCGGGCGGCACTGCGCGGTGGCCCACAGCTCCTTGCCGTCCATCTCCTCGGCGACGGTGGTCGACAGGACGCCGTCGTACGAGGTGATCTTGCCGTCGCTGATCTGGAGCAGCTCCGTCGACATGCCGAACTTGTGGGCCAGCGGCTGGAGGAGCTGGGTGCGGACCATCTTGGCGGCGCGTTCGACGGCGCCGCCGGAGACCCAGGTGTGGCGGCCGTGGGTGGCGGCGCCGGCCGGCGGCTGGTCGGTGTCGACGGGGGCGACGTGGACCTCGTCGACGCCGAGGGTCTCCTGGACGATCTGGCGCGCGAGGGTCGAGAAGCCCGAACCGGTGTCCACGGCCGCGCAGATGACGGTCGCGACGCCGTCCAGGACCCGGACGGTGGCGGTGGAGACCTCGTCGGTGCCCTCGGCGCCGAGCATGTGCACCATGCCCAGCGCGTAGCCCACGCCCCGCCGCACCGCGCCGGGTTCGCCCGCGCCCTCCGGTCCGCCGGGCAGCAGCCAGTCCTCCTCCGGGGTGTCCTTGGGGAGGGCGGGCAGCCGGAAGTCGCGTACGGCGGCGAGGAGTTCGGCGACGGGGGCCGGGCAGGTGACGGTCTGGCCGGTGGGCAGGAGGTCGCCGGTGGCCAGGACGTTCCGCATGCGCAGCTCGGCGGGGTCGAGGCCGAGCCGGCCGGCGAGCTTGTCCATCTGCGCCTCGTAGGCGGCGCACACCTGCATGGCACCCTCGCCCCGGACGTGGCCGGAGGGCGGGTTGTTGGTGCGGACGGCCCAGCCCTCGACGAAGGCGTGCGGGACGACGTACGGCCCGCAGGCGAAGGCGACGGCGGCGGCGAGGGACTCCGAGGAGGAGTCGGCGTAGGCGCCGGCGTCGAGGAGGATCTGCGCCTCGACCTTCACCAGCCGGCCCTCGGCGTCGGCGTGGTGGCGGTAGCGCAGCAGGGTGGGGTGGCGGTGGGCGTGGCCGAGGAAGGACTCCTCGCGGGTGGCGGTGAGCTTCACCGGGCAGCCGGTGCGCAGCGCGAGCAGGCCCAGCGGGATCTGGAAGCCGGGGTCCTCGCGGTCGCCGGTGGCGCCGGGCACGCCGGTGACGACGACCTTGACCTGGTCGGGGGCGAGGCCGAAGCAGGCGGCGGCGAGGTCGCGGTCGGTGTGCGGGTCGGTGGAGGCGGTGTAGAGCTCGACGCCGCCGTCGGGCCGGGGCACGGCGAGTCCGGCCTCGGCGCCGATGGGGGCGGGGTCCTGGCGGCCGACCCGGTAGAGGCCCTCGACGACGACCTCGCCGGTGGCCTCGGGGTCGCCGAAGCTCAGCGGGATGTGCCGGATCAGGTTGCCGTCGGGGTGGAGGGGTTCGGCGGCGAAGGCCTTCTCCGGGTCGGTGACGGGCTCCAGGAGCTCGTACTCGACGAGGATGGCGGCGGTGGCGAGCCGGGCGGTGTCGGGGTGGTCGGCGGCGATGGCGGCGATGGCCTCGCCGTGGTGCCGGACCAGGCCGTCGGCGAAGACGGGCCGGTCGGCGACCTGCCGGCCGTAGGTGGCGGCGCCGGGCACGTCGGCGGCGGTCACCACGGCCCGTACGCCGGGCATCGCCTCGGCGGCCGAGGTGTCGATCGAGACGATCCGGGCGTGGGCGTGCGGGGAGCGCAGGACGGCGGCCCACAGCAGGCCCTCGGCCCACAGGTCGGAGGCGTACGGGAAGGTGCCCTCGGCCTTGGCGCGGGCGTCGGCCTGCGGGAGGGAGGCGCCGAGTCCCTGGAGCGGGGTCTCGGGCTCCGGCGCGGCCCCGGCGGCCTCCGCGAAGGGGAGCGTGGGAATGGCGGTCGTCGCGTCGCTGCTCACGCCCTGCCTCCGTCGTGCTGGTGCGGGATGCGGGCGGAGGCGTCGTCCTCGCCCGCGGTGGCGTGCTCGGTGGCGCCGGCGGCGCGCTCGGCGACGACGTCCTCGACCGCCTGGAGCACGCCCTTGTAGCCGGAGCAGCGGCAGAGGTTGCCGGCGAGGGCCTGGCGGGTCTCCAGCTCGGTGGGGGCGTGGTTGCCTTCGAGCAGGTCGTGCACGGTCATGCACATGCCCGGGATGCAGAAGCCGCACTGGACGGTGCCGCAGCGGGAGAGCGCCCGCTGCACGTCGGACGGCTCGCCGTCGGTGGCGAGCCCCTCGACGGTCCGCACCTCGCTCCCGGCGGCGGTCGCGGCCGGGACCAGGCAGGAGGCCACGAGCCGGCCGTCCACCTGGACGTTGCACGCCCCGCACTCGCCCTGCGAGCAGCCGTCCTTGGCCCCGGCGAGCCCGAGCCGCTCGCGGAGCACGTAGAGCAGCGACTCCCCGATCCAGGAGTCGGTGACGGGCCGGTCGGCGCCGTTGACCCGCAGCACGTAGGAGGTGTGCGGGTGCTCGTCGCTGTCGACGGAGGTGTACGAGGGCACCGGGGCGTCCGGGACGGCCGGGACGGCCGGGGGGTCCGGGACGACCGGCTCTGCACCGGCCGGCTCGACGACCGCCCCGGGCTCCGCTTCCGGCTCCGGCTCCGCCACCGGTTCCGTCACCGGTTCCGGCTCCTCCGCGGACGAGGGCTCCCCGGCGGACGGGGGCTCCTCGACGGGCTCCGGTACGGGCTCCGCCGCGGCCTCCGGCACCGCCCACGGCGCGGGCGCTCCGCCCGGCAGGGTCGGCGGCGCCTGCTCGTACGAGACGGGCTCGGGGACGGCCGGCTCCTCCGCGACGGACGCGACGGGCGCGGCCGGCTCGACGGGTGCGACGGGCTCGACCGACTCGGCGGTCGCGACCGGCTCGGCGGACTCGGGACGCGCGGGCGGGAAGCCGGGCGCTCCCGGCGGTTCCTGGAGGGCCCGCGCCGCCTCCGGGGCGGCCGGGGCCTCCCACTGTCCGGTCCCGCCGAAGTGCCACTCCGCCGTCGCCTGCGGGTCGTGCTCCGCGTACGGGCGCGCGGCCGGCACGCCCGCGGGCTCCTCTCCGTACCCGTGCGGCAGCGACTCGGGCCCCTGCTCAGGGAAGGCCCCCTGCTCCGCAAAGGTGCCCTGCTCCGGGAAGGACCCCCGCTCCGCGAAGGGTCCCTGCTCCGCGAAGGCCCCCTGCTCCGCGAAGGTGCCCTGCTCCGGGAAGGGGCCCGGCGCGAAGAACTCCACGCCCTCGGCGGGCTGCGTCAGCGGCTGGAGCGGCACGATCATCGGCGGCGTGTAGCCGTGGCCCGGCGCCTCCAGCGGCACCCCGTCCAGCATGAACTCCGGCGGCAGGTGGACGAAGGCGGTCGCGCCCTCGTCGTACCCCTCGCTCTGCGGGATCGGCTCCCAGCCGCCCGGCGCGGCCGGGGCCGCCGTCTCGTTCGGCTCGTGGTTGCTGGTGCTCACGACAGGGCCCTCCCCAGTGCCCGGCGGGCGAGTGTGGCGACGGTGCGCCGCAGGTGCTGTACGGCGGGCGGCAGCTGTTCCTCGCCCGGCGGATCGGGGACGCAGGCGGCGGCCACGTACTCGCCGAAGGCCGCCAGGGCCTCCGGGGCGAGCCCCCGGTCGTTGTCCCAGTCCACCAGGGAGGCGATCCAGCGCTCGGCCTCCAGCGGGCGCAGCGGCATCGGGGCGACCGCGCCGACGGCGCAGCGGACCCCGCGCCGGGCCGGGTCGAGGACCACGGCGACGGAGGCGGTGGCGCGGGCCGGGCCGGTGCGGCCGGTGGCCTTGAGGAAGACCTGCGGGGCGTGCAGCAGCGGCACCCGGACGAAGGCCACGAGCTCGCCGGGGGCGAGCAGGTCGCGGCCGGCGAGCAGGTGCGAGACGGGGATCTCGCGGCTGCCGAGCGGGCCGACGACGACGAGGTCCGCCTCCAGGGCGGCGAGCACGGGCAGCGAGTCGCCGGTGGGCGCGGCGGTGACGACGTTGCCGCCGAGGGTGCCGGCGTTGCGGATCTGGGGCGGCCCGGCCGCGCGGGAGGCGGCGGCGAGGGCCGGGATGAGGGCGGCGAAGTCGGGGCGGCCCATGCGCGCGTGGGTGAGGCCGGCGCCGAGGAGGGCGTGGCCGTCCTGGTACTGCCAGCCGCGGATCTCGTTGATGCGGCCGAGGCCGACGAGTCCGGCGGGGCGGAGCTGACCGCGGTTGACGGCGGCCATGAGGTCGGTGCCGCCGGCGACGGGCACGGCCGCCGGCATGGCGGTCAGCGCGGCCACCGCCTCGTCGAGCGAGGCGGGCAGCGTCACGGACTGCGCCGTCTGTGGTGCGTGCGTGGTCAACCCGCTGCCCCTTCCCGGTTGTCCCGGTACGTCCCCGACTGTGCCCGGCCGCCGCGCGCGTGCGAGCAGGCACACGGCGCGCCTGTGTGTGGGCGTACCGTACGTGCTCACAGGCCGGACGTGGCAACTCTGGCACATCTTCCGAGCCGTCCGGAGCGAGGGGCCGCGTGCGCCCCCTCCCTCCGGGGTGCCCCGGTCGGCCGGGACGCCCGGGATGGCCGGAACCGTCCCGGGACGCCACGGGACGCCCCGACAGAGAAGGTAACTCCCGTTTCGCCGCTCCCGGGTGACCCCGGAGAGCGAGGTGGCTCACACGATCGGGGGCGGTCCGTCGATCGGGCGCCCGAGGAGACCGGGGCGGCGCTGCCACGGAGCGGGGCCGGCGGGCGGCCGGTAGGCGACGCCGAGGGCGTCGAGGCGCCGGTAGTGGGTCTCCATGCGGCGCAGGAAGCCGTCCGTGTCGCGGGCGGCGGGGGCGGGCAGCGCGGACCAGGCGACCTCGGCGAAGGCGGCGAGGCGGGGGAAGACCTGGTAGTCGACGCGGTCCCGGTTCTCCATCACCTCGGTCCACACGTTGGCCTGGGTGCCCAGGACGTGACGGGCCGCCGCCTCGGACAGGCCCGGCGGGACGGGCTCGAAGCGGTAGACGTCCTCCAGGGTCCGCACGAAGCCGATCGGCACGGGCTCGTCGGGCCCGCCGTCCTGCCGGTGGTCGAGGTACACCTGCTGCTCCGGGCACATGACGACGTCGTGCCCGGCCTCGGCGGCGGCGATCCCGCCGCCGTAGCCGCGCCAGGACGACACGGCCGCGCCCTCCGCCAGGCCGCCCTCCAGGATCTCGTCCCAGCCGATGAGCCGGCGGCCCCGGTCGGCGAGCCAGCGGTCGAAGTGCCGGACGAACCAGGACTGGAGGCCCTCCTCGTCGCCGACGCCCAGCTCCGCGATGCGCGCCTGCGCGGCCGGGGACGCCTTCCACTGGTCCTTGGGGCACTCGTCGCCGCCGATGTGCACGAAGGTCGACGGGAAGAGCTCCAGGACCTCCTCCAGGACGCCCTCGTAGAAGCGGAGCACCTCCTCGGTCGGGGCGAGGACGTTCGGGTTGACGCCCCAGGTGTCCCAGACGGTGAGGGCGGCGGTGTCGACGACGTCGGTGTTGCCGAGCCAGGGGTAGGCGGCGATGGCGGCCTGCGAGTGGCCGGGGATGTCGATCTCGGGGACGACGGTGATGTGCCGCTCGGCGGCGTAGGCGACGATCTCGCGGAGGTCGTCCCGGGTGTAGAAGCCGCCGTGCGGGGTGTCGTTCCACAGCGGCGAGGCGCGGTGGCCCCACTTGGAGCGGGCCCGCCAGGACCCGGCCCCGGTGAGGCGGGGGTACCGCTCGATCTCGATCCGCCAGCCCTGGTCGTCGGTGAGGTGGAAGTGGAAGACGTTCAGCTTGTGCGCGGCCATCAGGTCGAGCAGCCGCAGCACGTCCTCCTTGGCGGTGAAGTGCCGGGAGACGTCGAGGAGCAGGCCGCGCCAGCCGAAGCGGGGGCGGTCGGTGACCTCGGTGTGCGGCAGGGCCCAGCTCCGCCCGGGCAGCGGCGCCCGGCGGTACGCGTCGGGGCCGAGGAGCTGCCGGAGGGTCTGGGCGCCCCAGAAGAGCCCGGCGGGGCCGCCGCCGTCGAGGAGGACGCCGTCGCCGGTCACGGAGAGCCGGTAGCCCTCGGGGCCGTGCTCCTGCCCGGTCTGCGGGGAGATCCGCAGCCGGACGGCGCCGGGTCCGGTGCCGTCGGGCAGGGGCAGGCCGGTGGCGGCCCCGAGGACGGAGCGCAGCCAGCGGGCGGTGGGGCCGGTGCCGGGTCCGGCGTCGAGGGAGGTGTCCGCGCCGAGCGGGAGCAGGCCCTCCGGGTGGCCGGCCGTCAGGGGCGCCGGGATCAGGTCCGGGTCGGTCATCGCGTCAGTCCTTCACCGCCCCGCCCAGTCCGGAGACCAGGCGGCGCTGTACGAGTACGAAGAAGACGAGCACCGGGATCGTCATCACGGTCGACCCGGCCATGATTCCTCCCCAGTCGTTCTCGTCGGGTTTGAAGAAGACGAGCAGGGCCATCGGGAGGGTCGACTGCGAGGTGTCGCTGATGAGGAAGGACTTGGCGAAGAGGAAGTCGTTCCAGGTGGAGATGAACGAGAAGACGCTGGTGGCGACGAGGCCGGGCAGGACCAGCGGGAAGAGGATCGTCCACAGGAAGCGGGCGTGGCTCGCCCCGTCGATCCGGGCCTGTTCCTCCAGCGCCTCGGGGACGGCCCGGACGAAGCCGCGCAGCATCCAGATCGCGAAGGGCAGCGAGAAGGCGAGGTGCGGCAGGACGAGCGAGCCGAGGGTGTTGAGGAGTCCGGCGTCGCGCATGAGGAAGAAGAGCGGGATGGTCAGCGCCTCCACCGGCACCATCTGCGCGACCAGGAACATGACGAGGAGGGTGGTGCGGAAGCGGAAGCGGAAGCGGGTGACGGCGGTCGCCGCGAGGAAGGCGATGACGGCGGAGGCGAGGACGACCGCCGTCGCCACCAGCAGGCTGTTGAGGAAGTAGCGGCCGAAGTCCTGCTGTTCGAAGACCCGCCGGAAGGAGTCGAGGGAGGGCGAGAGCGTCCAGGGCCGGGGCTCGGTCGACTGGATCTCGCCGGCCGGTTTGAAGGCCGAGAGGACCATCCAGTACAGCGGGAAGGCGACGACGGCGGCGGCGAGGAGGGCGGCGGCCTCGGCGAGCAGCCGGCCGGGGCGGCGGAGGGCGGGGCGGCGGAGGGCGGTCACAGTTCCTCCCCCTGGCGGCGCAGGATCCGCAGGTACACCAGGGTCACGGCGAGCAGGATGAGCAGCATGACGACGCCGATCGCCGCGCCCAGGCTGTACTGGGAGGAGGCGAAGGCCTGCTGGTAGGCGTAGACGTTGAGGACGAGGTTCTGGCCGGCGATGCCGCCTCCGTTGGTCATGACGTAGATCTGGGTGAAGACCTTGAAGTCCCAGATGACGGACTGGATGGTGACGACGGCGAGGATCGGGCGGAGCAGCGGCGCGGTGACGGTGCGCCAGATCCGCCACTGGGAGGCGCCGTCGAGGGCGGCGGCCTCCAGGACCTCGGCGGGGACGGCCCGGATGCCGGCGTAGACGGTGACCATCACGAAGGGGAACGAGCACCAGACGACTTCGAGGAGGACGAGCGCGAAGGCGCTGTACCGCCCGTAGGTCCAGGAGAGGTCGCCGAGGCCGAGGAGCCGGTTGACCGGGCCGAAGTCGGCGTCGAAGAGGAAGACCCAGACGGTGGAGCCGGTGACGGCCGGGGTGGCCCAGGCGCCGAGCGCGGCGAGCATCAGCGCGAGGCGGGGCAGCGCCCGTACCCGGGTGAGGAGCACGGCGAGCGCGCAGCCGACGGCGAGGGTGCCGGCCACGCAGGCGGCGGCGAAGACCACGGTGGCGAGGAGGACCTGGCGGAACTGCGGGTCGGCGAAGAGCGCGGCGTAGTTGCCGAAGCCCTGGAAGGAGGTGGGTTCGCCGCCGCTGACCTGGGCCTGGGTGTACTCCAGGAAGGAGATCAGGCCGAGTTGGTAGACGGGGTAGACGAGGAGGGCGCCGAGGACGGCGAGGGCGGGCAGGAGGTAGAGCCAGGGGGTCCAGCCGGAGGTGCCGGTACGGCTCCGGGGGCGGCGCGCGGGTCGTTTCGCGGCGTCCGCGGGCGCGGGCGGGGCGGGGGCGGTGAGCGTCATGCGGGTCAGCCCGCCTCGGCGAAGGCGGCGTCCATCTTCTTCGCCGCGTCGGCGGCGGCGGTCTTCACGTCCTTACGGCCGGCGGCGATCTCCTGGAGCATCGTGGGGACGACGAGCGAGGAGTCGATGCGGCCCCAGGCGGCGGTGGCGGGCACGAACCTGGTGCCGGCGGCGAGGGTGTCGATGAAGGGCTTCACGAAGGGCTTGCGGCCGGCGGCGTCGGCGCGGACGTCGGTGAAGGTGGGGAGGAAGCCCATGGCGTCGAAGAGCCTGGCCTGGGTCTCCTTGCCGGCGAGGCGCTTCATGAGGTCGACGGCGAGGGTGCGGTGCGAGGTGGACCTGAGGACGCCGATGTTGTTGCCGCCGGCGAAGGCGGGGGCGATGGACCCGGGGGTGGTGCCGGGGAGCGGGACGACGGCGTACTTGCCCTTGACCCGTCCGGCCTCGACGGCGGCGTGGCTGAAGTCGCCGCCGATGGCCATGCCGGCCTTGCCGGCGGCGAAGGCGGTGATGGTGGCGTTGCCGCCCATCTGGGCGCAGGTGGAGGCGGGGCAGTTGTCGTCGCCAAGGAGCGAGGTGTAGGTGGTGAGGCCCTTGACGGCGGCCTCGGAGGCGATGGCGGCCTTGTAGGCGCCGGAGCCGTCCGCGGTGGCGAGGTCGCCGCCGGCGGCCCAGACGAAGGGCAGGGCGCCGTAGGTGAAGGCGCCGCCGGCGGCGAGGCCGTAGAGCCCGGGCTTCTCCTTGCGGATCTTCTTCGCGGTCGCGACCAGTTCGTCCTGGGTCTTGGGGGCGGCGAGGCCGAGCTCCCGGAAGACGTCGGTGCGGTAGTAGAGGGCGCGGACGCCGACGAAGAGCGGGGCTCCGTAGACCTTTCCGCCGACGGTGACGGACTCCCGGGCGGTGGGGTCGGCGTCGGCCGCCTGGTCCCAGGCGGTGAACTCGGCGGTGACGTCGGCGAGTCCGCCGTCCTTCACGTAGCCGGCGGTGTCGGTGTTGCCGTACTCGATGACGTCGGGGGCGGACTCCGGGTCGTTGAAGGCGGCCTTGACGCGCTGGGCGCGGGTCTCGACGGGGATGTACTCGACCTCGGCCCTCACGCCGGGGTTCTTCTCCTCGAAGGCGGCGACGACCTCGTCGACGACCTTCTCCTTGGGCTGGTTGGCGACCTCCTGGAAGAGCCAGACGCGCAGGGTGCCGGTCTTCTCGTCCCCGCCGGCGGCGGGGACGGAGGTCTGGGGCGCGCAGGCGGCCAGGACGAGGGCGGCGAGCGGCAGGGCGACGGGGGCGGCGATCCGGGCAGGAAGCTTCATGACGTTCCCCTCCGAGCGTGCGTTGCACCATGTGCAACGAGCGTTTCGTTCCTCACAACAACAGCGGTGAGGTTAGGCGCGCCCGGCGATCACGACAAGAGGTCTCGACCAATTCGGGCCCGCCGGACGCCCCGGAGGACCCCGCCGGGCACCCCCGCGGAACGCCGCCGGGCGCACCCCCGCCGGACCCAGCCGGACCCCGCCGAACCCCGTCGCCCACCCCGGAGAACGCGAACGGCCCCCGTCGCACGCACCGGTGGCGCGTACGACGGGGGCCGTCCCGACGGGTCCGGAGGGAGGGGTTACTTCCCCTTGCCGCCGTCCTTGCCGCCCTTGTCCTTGTCCCCGCCCGAGCCCATGGACTCGTAGATCTCCTTGCACATCGGACAGACCGGGTACTTCTTGGGGTCGCGCCCCGGCACCCAGACCTTGCCGCACAGTGCGACGACGGGAGTGCCGTCGAGGGCACTCGCCATGATCTTGTCCTTCTGGACGTAATGGGCGTAGCGCTCGTGGTCGCCGTCACCGTGGGACACCTGCGGCGTCGGCTCGACGAGGGTTCCCGTACCTGCCCCGCGCTCGGGCTCGAGAGTGCTCATGGGACCCAAGGGTACTGAACCCCGCGGGCCTCAGTTGAGCGAAGGGTCGTCGGGGTAGGTGGCGACCATCGCGAGGTCGCCGCGCTGGCGCCGCAACACCTGGCGCCAGAGGGTCTCGGGGGTCGGGGAGGAGACGTCGCCGGGCTCGGACTCGACGACGTACCAGGCGCCTTCGGTCAGTTCGGTCTCCAGCTGGCCGGGGCCCCAGCCCGCGTAGCCGGCGAAGATGCGGAGCGCGCCGAGCGCGGGGCCGAGGAGTTCGGGCGGGGTCTCCAGGTCGACGAGGCCGATCGCGCCGAAGACCCGGCGCCAGCCGAGCGGACCCTCGTCGCCGGGGATGACGGCGAGGCCGAGGGCCGCGTCGAGGGAGACGGGGCCGCCCTGGAAGACGACGCCCGGCTCGCCGGCCAGACCGGCCCAGGCGGCGAGCACGTCACCGACGGTGACGGGGGTGGGCCGGTTGAGGACCACGCCGAGCGAGCCCTCGTCGTCGTGATCGAGCAGCAGCACCACCGCGCGGTCGAAGTTCGGGTCCGCGAGGGCGGGGGTGGCCACGAGCAGCCGTCCTGTGAGCGAGGACACCTCGGTCATGCGACACATGATCCCGCATCTTCGGCGCGCGCGGGGGGTTCTCGGGCGCGGGGCCGGAGGAGTCCGGGGGAATCCGGGGGAAAGCGAACGAGCCTCGCAGGTCGGGAGGGGCGGGACGGGACACGCCGAACCGCCCGGCGGGGACAAGCGGACGGTGACACTCCGCAAGATCACGGAAACGGAGGGTGTTGTGCCGAATTCATTACGTCTGCCAGGCACCCCGAGGGGCCCGATCGGGGTCCAATGGCCCCTTACCCTTTTCTCTGGCCACCCGACCGACGACTCCGGAACGCGAGATTCATGACCGGCACAGACAGCCATGACGTACTGCTCGTCCACGGCGGTACCCCGCTCGAGGGCGAGATCCGCGTCCGCGGCGCGAAGAACCTCGTGCCCAAGGCGATGGTCGCCGCCCTGCTCGGCAGCGGTCCGAGCCGACTGCGCAACGTGCCGGACATCCGCGACGTGCGCGTCGTCCGCGGGCTGCTCCAGCTGCACGGCGTGACGGTCCGCCCCGGTGACGAGCCCGGCGAACTGGTGCTGGACCCGACGCACGTCGAGTCCGCCAACGTCGCCGACATCGACGCCCACGCCGGCTCGTCCCGCATCCCGATCCTCTTCTGCGGCCCGCTGCTGCACCGTCTGGGGCACGCCTTCATCCCCGGCCTCGGCGGCTGCGACATCGGCGGCCGGCCCATCGACTTCCACTTCGACGTGCTCCGCCAGTTCGGCGCGACCATCGAGAAGCGGGCCGACGGCCAGTACCTGGAGGCCCCGCAGCGCCTTCGCGGCTGCAAGATCCGCCTCCCGTACCCCTCGGTCGGCTCGACCGAGCAGGTGCTGCTCACCGCGGTGCTCGCCGAGGGCGTCACCGAGCTGTCGAACGCGGCGGTGGAGCCCGAGATCGAGGACCTCATCTGCGTCCTGCAGAAGATGGGCGCCATCATCTCGATGGACACCGACCGGACCATCCGGATCACCGGTGTCGACCGGCTCGACGGCTACACCCACCGGGCGCTCCCGGACCGCCTGGAGGCGGCCTCCTGGGCGTCCGCGGCGCTCGCCACCGAGGGCAACATCTACGTGCGCGGCGCCCAGCAGCGCTCGATGATGACCTTCCTCAACACCTACCGGAAGGTCGGCGGCGCCTTCGAGATCGACGACGAGGGCATCCGCTTCTGGCACCCGGGCGGCTCGCTGAACGCGATCCACCTGGAGACCGACGTCCACCCCGGCTTCCAGACCGACTGGCAGCAGCCGCTGGTCGTCGCCCTGACGCAGGCCTCCGGCCTCTCCATCGTCCACGAGACGGTGTACGAGTCCCGGCTCGGCTTCACCTCGGCGCTGAACCAGATGGGCGCCCACATCCAGCTGTACCGCGAGTGCCTGGGCGGCTCCGACTGCCGCTTCGGCCAGCGCAACTTCCTCCACTCGGCGGTCGTCAGCGGCCCCACCCGCCTCCAGGGCGCCGACCTGGTCATCCCCGACCTGCGCGGCGGCTTCTCGTACCTGATCGCGGCCCTCGCCGCCCAGGGCACCAGCCGGGTCCACGGCATCGAGCTGATCAACCGCGGCTACGAGAACTTCATGGACAAGCTCGTGGAGTTGGGCGCCAAGGTCGAGCTGCCGGGCAGCGCGCTCGTGTAGGGCCTTCTCCCGGACGTACGGAAGGGCGGCCACCCCGGAGGGGGTGGCCGCCCTTTTCGTGCGCCTGCAGGCTGCTTACTTGCCCTTGGCGGCTTCCTTGAGCTTCGAGCCCGCGGAGACCTTCACGCTGTAGCCGGCCGGGATGTTGATCGGGTCGCCGGTCTGCGGGTTCCGAGCGGTGCGAGCGGCACGGTGGGTGCGCTCGAAGGTCAGGAAGCCGGGGATGGTGACCTTCTCGTCGCCCTTGGCGACGACCTCGCCGACGGTCTCGGCGAGGGCGGCCAGCACGGCGTCGGCGTCCTTGCGGGTCACCTCGGCGCGGTCGGCCAGCGCGGCCACCAGCTCACTGCGGTTCATGTTGTTACTCCCGTGTTCTTCTTGCCTGTGAGGCGTGAGATCGAAGCCGATGCTGCCAGGGGCCTCGGACAGCCCCCGGAACCGGGGTCTGCCTCTCGTGGATCCCTCGCGCCCTGGGGGTTCCCCCCTGGACGAAGTCCTCGGGGGAGCATCCTGCCCCCACCAGCGGCGGGAACGCCAATCCGGCACCCCCTGGGGGCACACGGAAAGCGCCGGAGCCCCCTGGTGGTGACGTAGCGTCGACTCCCCGCAAACGGTGCGGAGCCGAAAAGCCACCCTAAAGGCGGGTTTACGGCTCCGCGAATCGCGACACGCTCGGTTACCGCCCCCCGGGGGACGCCCGAGGGGCCTCCGGGGGCCTCGCGGGGGCCGTCAGGCGCCCGCGCCCGCCGCCTTCGCCGCGGTCCGGACGGCGCCGGCGACGGCGCCCGCGACCTTGTCGTTGAAGACGGACGGGATGATGTAGTTCGGGTTCAGCTCGTCCTCGGTGACGACGTCCGCGAGGGCACTGGCGGCCGCGAGCATCATCTCGGTGTTCACCGTGCGGGACTGCGCGTCGAGCAGGCCGCGGAAGACGCCGGGGAAGACCAGGACGTTGTTGATCTGGTTCGGGAAGTCCGAGCGGCCGGTGGCGACCACGGCGGCGGTCTGCCGGGCGGCGGCCGGGTCGACCTCCGGGTCGGGGTTCGCGAGCGCGAACACGATGGAGTCCTCGGCCATCGCGGCCACGTCCTCGGCGCCCAGCAGGTTCGGGGCCGACACGCCGATGAAGACGTCGGCGCCGACGACCGCCTGCTTGAGGGTGCCGGTGACGCCCTCCGGGTTGGTGTTGTCGGCGATCCAGCGCAGCGGCGAGTCGGCCGGGGCCTCCACCAGGTCCTCGCGGCCGGCGTGCACGACGCCGTGGATGTCGGCGACGACCGCGTGCTTCACGCCGGCGGCGAGCAGCAGCTTGAGGATCGCCGTACCGGCCGCGCCGGCGCCGGACATGACGACCTTGACGTCCCCGACGCCCTTGCCGACGACCCGCAGGGCGTTGGTGAGGGCGGCGAGCACGACGATGGCGGTGCCGTGCTGGTCGTCGTGGAAGACCGGGATGTCCAGGGCCTCGCGCAGCCGCGCCTCGATCTCGAAGCAGCGGGGGGCGGAGATGTCCTCCAGGTTGATGCCCGCGAAGCCCGGGGCGATCGCCTTCACGATCTCGACGATCGCGTCGGTGTCCTGGGTGTCCAGGCAGATCGGCCAGGCGTCGATGCCGGCGAAGCGCTTGAAGAGGGCGGCCTTGCCCTCCATGACGGGCAGGGCGGCCTTGGGGCCGATGTTGCCGAGGCCGAGGACGGCGGAGCCGTCGGTGACGACCGCGACCGAGTTGCGCTTGATGGTGAGGCGGCGGGCGTCCTCGGGGTTCTCGGCGATCGCCATGCACACGCGGGCCACGCCCGGGGTGTAGATCATCGAGAGGTCGTCACGGTTGCGGATGGGGTGCTTGGACGCCATCTCGATCTTGCCGCCGAGGTGCATCAGGAACGTACGGTCCGAGACCTTGCCGAGGACGACGCCCTCGATGTCCCGCAGCCGCTCGACGATCTCGTCGGCGTGCGCGGTGGAGGTCGCGGCGATGGTGACGTCGATCCGGAGCTTCTCGTGGCCCGAGGCCGTGACGTCGAGGCCGGTGACGGAACCTCCGTGGGACTCGACCGCCGCCGTGAGCTGCGAGACCGCGGTGCCGCTCGCGGGCACCTCCAGCCGGACCGTCATCGAGTACGAGACGCTGGGCGCCGTTGCCATGGCCGGATTCCTCTGCTTTCCCTAGCTTCGTTGCTACGCCGCCCCGGCTGGTTGCCCTGGCGGCGCCCTCCGATGGTCGCACCTACCTGCCGGTAGCAGGTAATGCGGTCATTTTGTTTTCGGAAAGTAGTTTCCACCATACGAGAGAAGTGGGAGCAACAGAAGAGGCCCCGGTCATCGGAAGACGACCGGGGCCTCAACTTCGTATGTACGTCTAAGTGACACCGGCCCGCCATGCTCGCCTCGCGGCAAGTGGTCCCTCTGAGGGACGAAGGTTGGGCCCGGGGGCTTGGATCGAGCCGGTGTCACGACCAGGCTAACAAACCCTCCCCGAAGGTGATTCCCCCGGCGCGCGTCGACCTGGGATCGCCACCCCGCGCCAGGCCCCCCGGGGCCCGCTCAGTCCCGCAGGAGGTCCGGGACCCCCGCCTCGTCCGGCAGGTCCCGCTCCCCCGCCAGCACCGTCAGCGCCTGCGTCGAACGGGTGAGGGCCACGTACAGCACGCGCAGCCCGGCCGGGGACTCGTCGGCGATCTCGGCCGGGGAGACGACGAGGGTGGCGTCGTACTCCAGCCCCTTCGCCTCCAGGGAGCCGAGCGCCACCACCCGGTCGCCCAGGCCGTCGAGCCAGCGGGCGGCCTGGGCGCGCCGCTCCATGGCGACGACCACGCCGACCGTACCCTCGACCGAGGCGAGCAGCCGCTCGGCCTCGGCCCGTACGGTCCCGGCCAGGTCGCCCCCGGCGACGGCGGCGAACCGGGGCTCGACGCCGGTCGAGCGGACCGCCCTCGGGGACTCCTTGCCCGGCATGGCCAGGGCGAGCACCTTGGCGGCGAGCTCGGCGATCTCGGCCGGGTTGCGGTAGTTCACGGTCAGCTCGAAGCGGCGGCGCGGCCGGGAACCCAGCGCCTCGTCCCGGGCGGCGGCGGCCTCGTCCGGGTCGGACCAGGAGGACTGCGCCGGGTCGCCGACGATCGTCCAGGTGGCGTGCCGGCCGCGCCGGCCGACCATCCGCCACTGCATGGGCGTCAGGTCCTGCGCCTCGTCGACGATGACGTGGGCGTACTCGGTGCGCTCGGCGGCGAGCCGCTCGGCCCGCTCCCGCTGGGTCTCCTCGCGCACCGGCATCAGCTCCTCCAGACCGGTCAGCTGGTCCAGCGGGTCGTACTCCCGCTTCCGCTTCGGCCGGGCCGGGGCGCCGAGCAGGGTGTGCAGCTCGTCGAGGAGGGCGACGTCGTGGACGGAGAGGCCGGGGCGGCGCAGCGAGCGGGCGACCCGGCGGACCTCGCCGGGGTTGAGGATCCGGCGGGCCCAGCGGCCGAGCCGCTTCTCGTCGCCCATGGCGTCCAGGACGCGGCGCGGGGCCAGTTCGGGCCACCAGGCGTCGAGGAAGGCGAGGAACGAGTCCTCGGTGGACACGTCCTCGTCGAAGGAGGAGCGCAGCTCGGCGGCGAGCTCCGGGTCGCTGTGCCGGCCCGCGGCGCCCGAGCGGGCGTAGAGGGCGTCGAGGAGGAGGCGGCGGGCGCGGGGCCGCAGCAGGTTGACGGGGGCGGTGCCGGACAGCACGTTCTGCCGGATCCGCCGCAGCTCGTTCTCCTCCAGCTCCAGACGGCGGCCGAAGGCGACGACCCGGAGCAGCTTCGGCGTGTCGGGCTGGTCGAGGGCGCCCCGGGCGGCCTTGCGGAGCACGGCGAGCATGCGGGAGGAACCCTTGATCCGGGAGACGGCGGGCTCGTCGTACGCGTCGGCCACGCCCCCGGCGGCGTCCTCGGCGAGATCGCCGAGCGCCCGGATGGCGACCTGCCCCTCCTCGCCGAGGGACGGCAGCACGCCCTCGGTGTACGAGACGAGCAGCGGGGTCGGCGAGACGATCAGGATGCCGCCGGCGTACCGCCTGCGGTCCTGGTAGAGCAGGTAGGCGGCCCGGTGCAGCGCCACGGCGGTCTTGCCCGTGCCCGGCCCGCCCTCGACGTAGGTGACGGAGGCGGCGGGGGCCCGGATGACGAGGTCCTGCTCGGCCTGGATGGACGAGACGATGTCGCGCATCGAGTGGCTGCGGGCCTGCCCGAGGGCGGCCATCAGCGCGCCGTCGCCGATGACGGGCAGCTCGGCGCCGGCCAGGGTGGCCTTCAGCTCGGGGCGCATCAGGTCGTCCTCGACGCCGAGGACCCGCCGCCCCTTGGAGCGGATGACCCGGCGGCGCACGACCCGGCCGGGCTCGACGGGCGTGGACCGGTAGAAGGGCGCGGCGGCCGGCGCGCGCCAGTCGATGACGAGCGGGGAGTAGTCGGCGTCCAGGACGCCGATGCGGCCGATGTGCAGGGTCTCGCCGATGTCGGCGGTGTTGTCGGCCCGGACGGCGTCGTCGGCGGGCTCCACGGAGGTGTGGGCGCCGTCGGGACCCCTGACCCCGTCCTTGCCCTCCAGGAGGTCGATCCGCCCGAACAGGAAGTCCTCGAACTCGTTGTTGAGCCGGTTGAGGTGGACGCCGGCGCGGAAGACCTGGGCGTCGCGCTCGGCGAGGGCGCCGGGCGTGCCGACGTGCCCCTTCTGCGCGGCGTCGTTCATCAGGAACTCCGCTTCGTGGATCTTCTCCTCCAGGCGGCGGTAGACCTGGTCCAGATGTTCCTGCTCGACGCCGATCTCACGGTCTCTGACCGTGTCGACGGCTTCCTGCGCGGCCACTAAGGCCCCCTTCTGACGTGCACTGGGCAGCCGTCAAAGGTACGCCACCGGTGGCTGCCGTGTCAGGCGAGGGGCGGCGCCTGGTCGTGCAGGATCCGCTGGAAGAGGTGGTGATCGCGCCATTCCCCCGCGATGTGCAGGTAGCGAGGGGCCGTACCGATCCGTTCGAACCCGCATTTGGCGAGCACCCGCTGCGAGGTGTGGTTGTCGAGCAGGGTGCACGCCTCGATCCGGTGCAGCCCCAGCGTGTCGCGGGAGGCGCGGATCACCTCCTCGGTGAGGGCGGTGGCGAGGCCCCGTCCGCCGTACCCGGGGTCCACCCAGTAGCCGAGGCTTGCGCTGCGGAAGGGTCCGAGCACGATCCCGGAGAGGATCGCGGCCCCGACGATCCGCTCGCCGTCGACGGCGAACCAGCGCCGGCCGCCGTCGGCCAGCCGCTCCGCCTGCGCCTCGGCGGTGTAGTACCGCTCGGCCCGGTCCGGCTCCCAGGGGCGCATGTGCGCCCGGTTCCGCGCCAGCGCCTCCGCGAGCGCCCCCGCGTCCGTGTCGCGTGCCTCCCGGATCTCCACCCCGTCGTTCATGGTCCGTACGGTACCCGCCGGTTCACGGGGTCCGGGGGTCGTCGGCGAGGGGGTCCAGGGAGAGGCGGTAGCCGCGCTTGACGACCGTCTGGATGAGCTTGGGGGCGCCGAGCGACGCGCGCAGGCGGGCCATCGCCGTCTCCACCGCGTGCTCGTCCCGCCCGGAGCCCGGCAGGGCCCGCAGCAGGTCCGCCCGCGACACCACCCATCCCGGCTTCCGGGCCAGCAGGCCGAGGAGGGCCATGCCGGCCGGCGGCACGGGCCGGAGCTCGCCGTCGACGAGCACCGCGTGCCCCCGGATCTCGACCCGGTGCCCGGCGACGGGCAGCGCCAGGGACCGGGCGGGCAGTTCGGTGCACAGCAGCTGCACGAGCGGCCCGAGCCGGAACCGTTCGGGCTGGTGGGTCGGGATGCCCTCGGCCTGGAGCGGCAGCGCCGTCACGGGCCCCACGCACACGGCGAGCACCTCGTGCCGCAGCGCCTCGACGACCCGGTCCCGCACCCCCCGCTCGTCCGCCCGGGCGAACAGCGAGGCGGCCGCCGGCGCGCTGGTGAAGGCGACGGCGTCGACGGAGCCGGACAGCACCGCGTCGACGAGCCGGTCGAGCGGTCCGAGGTCCTCCGGCGGCATCCAGCGGTAGACGGGCACGCCCAGCACGGTCGCCCCGGCCTCGGTGAGCGCCTCGACGAAGCCGGGGAGCGGTTCGCCGTGGAGCTGGAGGGCGATCCGCCGGCCGTCGACGCCTTCGGCGAGGAGCCGGTCGAGGACCTCGGCCATCGATTCGGACGAGGGCGACCAGGACTCGGTGAGCCCGGCGGCCCTGACCGCCCCCTTGACCTTGGGGCCGCGGGCGAGGAGTTCGACCCCGCGGAGCGCGTCGAGGAGCTCGGGGCCGTACCCCCAGCCCTCGGCCGCCTCGACCCAGCCGCGGAAGCCGATCGCGGTGGTGGCGACGACGACGTCCGGCGTGCTGCCGATGATCTCCTTGGTGGCGGCGAGGAGTTCGGTGTCGTCGGCGAGGGGGACGATCCGCAGCGCGGGGCCGTGCACGACGGCCGCGCCGCGCCGGCGCAGCAGGGCGATGAGTTCGTCCGCGCGCCGGGCCGCGGTGACGCCGACGGTGAAGCCGGCCAGGGGTCCGTGTTCGTGCTGGTCCATGGTCATCGAGAGTGGCGCGGACGCGTGACAGTCGGGGTTCACGCGTATTTCCTGGCCGTTACGGTACGCGCCGGGCACGCCCGCTCACACCTTCGCGTATCCGGGCCGGGTCTCCGGCTCCTCGGCGGACTCGGCGGTGTCGGGGACGACGGGCGGCCGGCGAAGGTATACCGCCCAGGTGACGGCCATGCAGGCGGCGTAGAAGGCGAGGAAGGCGACGAAGGCCCAGGTGCCGGTGCCGGTGGTCTGGAAGGACTGCCGGAAGGCGAGGTTGATGCCGAGGCCGCCGAGGCCGCCGACGGCCCCGATGACGCCCATGGAGGCGCCGGAGAGCCGCCGCCCGTACGCTTCGGCCGCCTCGCCGCTCAGCCCCTTGCGGTGGCCCTGGGCGAGGAAGATCGCCGGGATCATCTTGAACGTGGAGCCGTTGCCGAGGCCGCTGAGGACGAAGAGGGCGATGAAGCCGACGAGGAAGACGGTGAGGGACTCGATCACCGAGGCGTAGACGACGATCCCGGTGGCGGCGGACATGGCGAGGAAGGTGGCGAGGGTGATGCGGGCGCCGCCGTGCCGGTCGGCGAGGGAGCCGCCGAAGGGCCGGATGAGGGAGCCGAGCAGCGGGCCGATGAAGGTGAGCGAGGCGGCCTGGAGCGGGGTGCGGCCGAACTGGGTCTGGAGGACCAGGCCGAAGGCGAAGCTGTAGCCGATGAAGGAGCCGAAGCTGCCGGTGTACAGGAAGGCCATGATCCAGGTGTGGCGGGCCCGTACGGCCTCGCGGACGGCCCCGGTGTCGTTCTTCACGGGCGTGAGGTTGTCCATGAAGAGCGCGGAGCAGACGGCGGCGACGACGATCAGCGGCAGGTAGACGCCGAGGACGATCCTGGGGTGCAGCGCGCCGGCGGTGCCGATGACGAGGAGGCCGACGAGCTGGACGACGGGGACGCCGATGTTGCCGCCGCCGGCGTTGAGGCCGAGGGCCCAGCCCTTCTTCCGGAGCGGGAAGAAGGCGTTGATGTTGGCCATGGAGGAGGCGAAGTTGCCGCCGCCGACGCCGGTGAGGGCGGCCACGAGGACGAAGGTGCCGTAGGAGGTGCCGGGTTCCATGACGGCGTAGGCGAAGCCGGTCGGCAGGAGGAGCAGGAGGGCGCTGAAGACCGTCCAGTTGCGGCCGCCGAAGCGGGCGACGACGAAGGTGTACGGGATGCGGATCAGCGCGCCGACGAAGGTCGCGGTGGCGATGAGGAAGAACTTCCCCGCGGGGTCGATGCCGTACTCGGGGCCCATGAAGAGGACCATCACGGACCACAGGCTCCAGACGGAGAAGCCGATGTGCTCGGAGAGCACGGAGAAGGCGAGGTTCCGCCGGGCGATCCGCTCGCCCTTCTCCCGCCAGAAGGTCTCGTCCTCCGGCTCCCAGACGTCGATCCAGCGCCCGCCCATCTCGCACCTCCACGGTGTCGGACCCGGTCCCGGATCCTTGTGCCACCGACGTTAGGAAGCACGCGTTTCAGGGTCGTGCCGCGAGGTGACGCCGGAGGAACCTTGCTCTCACCCGGAGGGGGCCGGCCCTGTGAGCGGCACCCCCGGCTCGTCGTCGGGCAGCCAGGAGCCGGGCGGGCGGCGCAGCCAGCCCTCGCGCCCGCCGATCTCGGCGGCGGCCGTGCGGAGGGCGTCGAGGCCGGGGTGGCGCAGGCCCCTGCGCCACACCAGGCTGACGGGCGAGAGGGGGACGGGGTCGACGAGGGGCCGCAGGACGCAGCCGGGCATGGGCGGGAAGCCGACGACGGCGAGGACCGGGTGCCGGTGCTTGGCCATGATCCGCTGGAACTCCTCCTTGCCGACGGCGAGCGGCGCGGGCGGCGAGAGGTGGATGTCCCGGCCGGCGAAGAGCCGGACGGCGAGGTCGGTCCACTCGGGGGTGCGGTCGTTGCCCGCGCCGGCGTAGAGGCGTTCGCCGGCGAGCCGGCCGAGCGGCACCTCGGGGAGTCCGGCGAGCGGATGGTCCTCGGGCAGGATCACCGCCATCGGCTCGTACCGCACGAAGCACGCGTCGAGCCGGGTCCGCAGCGCGGGCGCGAGCCCGCCGTACCGTCCGAAGGAGACGTCGAGCCGCCCGGCGAGGATCTCCCCGGCGGCTCCGGTGAGCCCGGACTCGAAGCGGGCCATCAGCTCCTGCTCGGGGGCGAGTTCGCGGGCGCGGCGCAGGATGCGGTCGTGGACGAGACCGGGCGTGTTCAGGTCGACGAGGAGGGGGCGCCGCTCGGCGCGGAAGGCGTCGCGGAGCGCGTCGTGGGCGTCGAGGACCCGGCGGGCGTACGGCAGGAGCCGCTCGCCGTCCGGGGTGAGGGCGACCTGCCGGGTGGTCCGCACGAAGAGCGGGGTGCCGAGCTCGCGCTCCAGCCGCCGGACGTCCCGGCTGAGCGCCTGCTGGGCGACGAAGAGCCGGCCGGCGGCGCGGGTGAAGTGCAGCTCCTCGGCGACGGCGGTGAAGGCGCGCAGCAGCCGGGGCTCGATGTCGTACGGAGTGGGCACCCGCCGCATTCAACAACACGGGTGCGTGAATGGCGACCGCACAGGTGTTGGACGCCTCCGCCGCCCCGCCCCGAGCCTGGTCCCATGCCCCCTCCGGACCCCGCCCCGTCCCCGCACCGCACCCCGGACGCCACCGCGACCCTCGCCCCGGCCCCGGCCTCGTCCCCCCTTCCCCCTCCCCCTCCGTCGTCGAAGGCGCCCGTCCCCGGCCCCCGCAACCCCTACCTGCGGCTCTTCGCCGTCCCCGGCACCCGCGCGTTCACCGCCGGGAACCTGATCGCGCGGCTGCCCGCGGGGATGTTCGGGGTCAGCGAGGTGATCATGATCTCGGCGGCGTACGACTCGTACGCGCTGGCGGGTTCGGTCACGGCGACCGGGCTGGTGGCGAGCGCGGTGACGGCGCCGTGGGTGGCCCGGCTGGTCGACCGGCACGGGCAGGCCCGGATCGCCGTCCCGGCCGCGGCCGTGGCCGCCCTGGGCCACCTGGCGCTGCTGCTCTGCGTGCGCGGGCACGCGCCCGCGTGGGCGCTGTTCTGCGCGATCGCCCTGGCCGCCGCCACCCCGAACACGGGCGGCATGTCCCGGGCCCGGTGGGCGCACCTGCTGCGCGGCGACCCGGCCGCCCTGCACACGGCGAACGCCTTCGAGCAGGCCGTCGACGAGCTGTGCTTCATGCTCGGCCCGGTGCTGGCGGCGGTGCTCTGCTCGGCGCTCTTCCCGGAGGCGGGGGCGCTGGCGGCCACCCTCCTCTTCCTGACGGGCGTCCTGCTCTTCGCGGCCCAGCGGTCGACCGAGCCGCCGGTCGCCCCGCGCACCGCCGCGGGCTCGCCGCTGCGCGCGCCCGGCATGGTGCCGCTGCTGGTGGTCTTCCTGGCCACGGGCGCGATCTTCGGCTCGATGGAGGTGACCACCCTGGCGTTCGTGGACGGCCCCCTGGCGGGCCCCGTCCTGGCCCTCCAGGCGGCGGGCTCCTGCGCGGCCGGCCTCCTCTACGGCCGGGCCCGCCGCACGGCCGGCCTGCGGACCTGCCTGGCGGCGATGACGCTGCTGATGGCGGCCCCGCTGCTGGTGTCCGGGACGGGTTCGCTCCTCGCCCTGGCCGCCGGGCTCCTGGTGGCGGGCATGGCGACGGCCCCCACGATGGTCACGGGCATGGCGCTGGTCCAGCGGCTGACCCCGCCCTCCCAGCTGAACGAGGGCATGACCCTGGCCGTGACCGCCCTGCTGGGCGGCATCGCCACCGGCTCCGCCGCCGCCGGCTGGACCGCCGACCACGCCCCGGTCCCCGCCCTCGGCTTCGTCCTCCCGGTGGCGGCGGCCGCCCTGGCGCTGGGCCTGTGCGCGGCGGCCGGCGTCGGCCGCCGGACATGACGAAGGCCCGGCGGCCGCTCGCGCGGTCACCGGGCCTTCACCCACATGGGATGAGGTGTCCGGGAGGTGTGTGACCTCCCGGGCGCTCGGTGGAGATGGCGGGAATCGAACCCGCGTCCAACGGTGCGGAACCAGGGCTTCTCCGTGTGCAGTCTGGTACGAGTTTCTCAGCCCTCCGGATCACCCAGACAAGTCCGGAACGGGCTCAGTCACTGTTTGATTTCCCTCTTCACCCCGTGACCGGGATCAAGGTTTAGTCCCCTTCATGATGCCAGGATCCGGGTCGGGAACAGCCCCGGGCTGACACTTCGCAAGTCGCTACTTAGGCAGCGAGGGCGAAGGAATCGCGCTTGGTGTTGGCGATTATTGGTTTCGGCGCGTGGTTTACGAGATCATTGCCGCTTCCTCGACACGCTTCCCCTGCTTCGACATCCGCTGTCGAAACCGATCATCCCCATGTTGTTTTTTCAAAAGGTGCGCCCTCGGTGGGGTGCGTGGCCCATGGTACGTGACCGGCGGGCCCGGTTGCCAGCGCATTAACGCTCCTGGGCGCGCTGGCGCCGCTTCGCCGCCGAGATCGCGCGGGCGGTCTCGCGGGTGTCCTGCTTCTCCCGCAGGGTCTGCCGCTTGTCGAACTCCTTCTTGCCCTTGGCGAGCGCGATCTCGCACTTCACCCGGCCGCCCAGGAAGTACAGCGCCAGGGGCACGATCGTGTGACCGGTCTCCGACGCCTTCTGCTCCAGCTTGTCGATCTCCGCCCGGTGGAGCAGCAGCTTCCGCTTCCGCTTCGCCGAGTGGTTGGTCCAGCTGCCCTGCATGTACTCGGGGACGTGGATGTTGTACAGCCACGCCTCGTGCCCCTCGATCTGGACGAAGCCGTCCACGAGCGAGGCCCGCCCCATCCGGAGCGACTTCACCTCCGTGCCCATGAGCGCCACGCCCGCCTCGAACGTGTCGAGGATGAGGTAGTCGTGGCGCGCCTTCTTGTTCTGCGCGATGAGCTTGCGCTCCGGCCCCTTGTCCTGGGCCTTCTTGGCAGGCTTTCCCTGCACGTTGACGAGTCCCTTAGCCATAGTGCGGTCATTTTCGCACTACGAGCCCCCTCCGAGGCCACTCAATACCGTGCGGGCCCGCTCCTCCGCCCCCTCCGCGGCCGGCAGGTCGGGGGCGATGCCCCGCCCGTCGACCTCGTGCCCGGCCGGAGTGCGGTAGTGGCCCACGGTCAGCGCGGCGACCGAACCGTCCGGGAGGGTGCTCGGCATCTGCACCGACCCCTTGCCGAAGGTCTTGGCGCCGACGGTGACCGCCCGGCCCCGGTCCTGGAGCGCGCCGGTGAGCAGTTCGGCCGCGCTCATGGTGCCGGCGTCGATCAGCGCGACCAGGGGCCGGCCGGTGTCGCCGCCCCGCTCCGCGTACAGCGCCCGCTGCTCGCCCTCGACGTCGTACGTGGCGACGAGGCCGCCGTCGAGGAAGGCGGAGGCGGCGGAGGCCGCCTCGTCGACCAGGCCGCCGGAGTTCCCCCGCAGGTCGAGCAGGACCCCCGCGCCGGCCGGGGCGGTGCGGACCGCCTCCCGGACCCGGGCGCCCACGCCCCGGGTGAAGGCGGCGATCCTGATGACGACGGTCCGCTCGTCGGGGCGGCTCACGGTGACGGGGTCGGTCGCCAGCCGTTCCCGCCGCACGGTCTGGGTCCAGGTCATGCCGGAGCGCCGGACGCGCAGGGCCACGGTGGAGCCGGCCACGCCGTCGCCGCGCAGCAGGGAGACGACCTCGGAGACGGACCGGCCCTCGGTGGGGCGCCCGCAGACCGCGAGCAGCCGGTCCCCGGCGCGCACCCCGGCCCGCTCGGCGGGACCGCCGGCCCGCACCCGGCTGACCTCGACGCCGCCCCGGGACGCACCGGTCACGGAGAGGCCGACGCCGGTGTAGGCGCCGTCGAGGGACTGCTCGAACTCGGCGTACTCCCGGCGGTCGTAGACCGCGCCCCAGCGGTCGCCGCTGCGGCTCACGAACTCCTCGGCGGCCTGCTTGCCCGACTTGCCGTCGGCAACGGCCTCGGCGGCGGCGCGGTGGAGGGCCGCCCGGTCGGAGACGGCACGGTCGACGGCGCCGTTACGGGGCTCCCGCCCGGCACCGTCCTGGCGGGGCAGCGCGCCGGTCGCGGCGCCGGTGGCGAGGACCCCCGCAAAAACCAGCGTGAGAACGGCCCCGCGGACGACGCCGCGGGGCCGGAGACAGAGGGGCGCGGGGCCGGCCGGCATGGCGCCCACTCTAGGACAAGGCGGCGGCGCCCCCGAGGCTTTGGCCTCAGGACGCCATCCGCCGTCAGAGGTCTCTTCTCACACCTTCAGGTACTTGCGCAGCGCGATGAACGCGGCCACGGACGGCATCAGCAGGCCGATGACGATCACCAGCGGCAGCTGGGCGAGGACCACGTCCCAGCCGATGAAGTTCACCAGCGGCATCTGCTCGGCGAGGTTGAGGCCGTGGTCGACGAGGAAGTACCGGCCGGCCACCAGCAGCACACAGGCGAAGGCGCCGCCGATGAGGCCGGAGAAGGCGGCCTCCATGATGAACGGCATCTGGATGTAGAAGCTGGAGGCGCCGACCAGCCGCATGATGCCGGTCTCGCGGCGGCGGCTGAACGCCGAGACGCGGACCGTGTTGATGATCAGCATCAGCGCGATGACCAGCATCAGCAGCATCAGCGCGACGGCCGCGTAGTTCACGCTGCGCATCATGTTGAACAGCGTCTCCAGGATGGAGCGCTGGTCCTGGACGGACTCGACGCCGTCCCGGCCGGCGAAGGCGGTGGCGACCACCTTGTACTTCTCCGGGTCCTTCAGCTTCACCCGGAGCGACTCCTGCATCTGGTCCGGGGTGATGACGGAGGCGATGGCGGTGTCGCCGTACTGCTCCTTGTAGTGCGCGAAGGCCTCCTCGGCCTTCTCGTGGATGACGTTCTCCACGATGTCCATCTTCTTCAGATCGGCCTGGATCTGCTCGCGCTGCTGCTTGGTGACGGCACCCTTGGCGCACTTGGGCGAGGTGGAGGCGTCCGTCTTGTTGCAGAGGAAGATGGAGACGTTGACCTTGTCGTACCAGTAGTCCTTCATCGTCTTGACCTGCTCCTGCATGAGCAGGGCACCGCCGAAGAGGGCCAGCGACAGGGCCACGGAGACGATGACGGCGAAGGTCATCGTCAGGTTGCGCCGGAGACCGACGCCGATCTCGGAGAGCACGAACTGAGCGCGCATGGTGTTCTGGTTCCCCCGCCGTCAGTGCTGGTAGCCGTAGACGCCGCGCGCCTGGTCGCGGACGAGGCGGCCCTTCTCCAGCTCGATGACGCGCTTGCGCATCTGGTCGACGATGTTCTGGTCGTGGGTCGCCATGACGACGGTGGTCCCTGTCCTGTTGATGCGGTCGAGCAGCTTCATGATGCCGACGGAGGTCTGCGGGTCGAGGTTGCCGGTGGGCTCGTCGGCGATCAGCAGCATCGGGCGGTTGACGAACGCGCGGGCGATCGCGACGCGCTGCTGCTCACCACCGGACAGCTCGCCCGGCATGCGGTCCTCCTTGCCGCCGAGACCGACCAGGTCGAGCACCTGGGGCACGGCCTTGCGGATCTCGCCGCGCGGCTTGCCGATGACCTCCTGGGCGAAGGCCACGTTCTGCGCGACCGTCTTGTTCGGCAGCAGGCGGAAGTCCTGGAAGACGGTGCCGAGCTGGCGCCGCATGTGCGGCACCTTCCAGTTGGACACCCGGGCGAGGTCCTTGCCGAGGACGTGCACCTGCCCTTGGCTGGCGCGCTCCTCCCGCAGGATCAGCCGGAGGAAAGTCGACTTTCCGGAGCCGGAGGAACCGACGAGGAAGACGAACTCCCCCTTCTCGATCTCCAGGGATACATCCCGGAGCGCGGGGCGGTTCTGCTTCGGATAGGACTTGGAGACGTTGTCGAATCGGATCACGAATGCACCACGGTCGGCCGGGAGTAGGTGTGCGTGACCTTACGCGAACCGGGAAGCCCCGCGCAGTCGCGGTCCTGGCTTGCGTGCTTTATCCTTTTTCGCCCTCGGGGGCGGTGCGGGGCGTTCGCCGCCGGGGCGCGCCGGAACCCCACGGAGCTGGCACAGTGGTAGGGGGAACGTCCGGACGGTGCCGGCCGTTGTCCCGGTGTGAGCCCCGTGCGGGAGGAGGAGAGCGTATGACCTACGACCGACTGGTGTGCGCCAGCTGCGCGGCCCCGGTCGCCGAGGGCCGCTGTCCCGTCTGCCGGGCCAGCCGCCAGCGCCTGGAGCCGCAGGGACCGTCCCCCGCGATGGTACTGACGCTGGTGATCGCCCTGGTGGCGACGCTGGCACTGCTGGCGGCGGTCCGCACGGTCTGATCCGCACACGAGCCGGACACGCGGCACGACGAAGGGCCGGGGAGGGAAGCCTCCCCGGCCCTTCTGCGTCCTACCGGGCGCCTACCGCGCTCAGGCGGCGGCGCCGCGGCCGCCGGCCATGAGGCGCGGCAGGAAGCGGAAGCCGATGCCACCGGCGATCATGGTGGCGGCACCGATGATCAGGAACGAGGTCTCGGCCGCACCGGTCTCGGCGAGCTCCTCCTTGGCCTCGCCCTGCTGCACCGGCTGGGAGCCGGCCTGCTGGGTGTCGGTGTTGTTGTTCGAGCCGGTCGAGCCGTTGGTGCCGGTCGAGCCGGTCTCCACGCACTCGACGCCGTCGAGGTCGACGGTGCAGTTGCCGGCACCGCCGTCGGTGGAGGAACCACCGTCGGCCGAGCCACCGGTCGTGCTGGTCGAACCGGAGTCGTTGCCACCGTTGCCGGTGCCGTTCGAACCGTTGCCGGTGCCGTTGCCACCGTTGCCGGTGCCGTTGGAGCCGTTGCCGGTGTCACCACCCGTGTCACCGCCAGTGTCGCCACCCGTGTCACCGCCAGTGTCACCGCCAGTGTCGCCACCCGTGTCACCGCCAGTGTCACCACCGGTGTCACCACCCGTGTCACCACCGGTGTCACCACCCGTGTCACCGCCAGTGTCACCACCGGTGTCACCACCAGTGTCACCACCCGTGTCACCACCAGTGTCACCACCCGTGTCACCACCGGTGTCACCACCCGTGTCACCACCCGTGTCACCACCGGTGTCGCCACCCGTGTCACCACCCGTGTCGCCACCCGTGTCACCGCCAGTGTCACCACCCGTGTCACCGCCAGTGTCGCCACCCGTGTCGCCACCCGTGTCACCACCGGTGTCACCGCCAGTGTCACCACCCGTGTCACCGCCGGTGTCGCCACCCGTGTCACCGCCGGTGTCGCCACCCGTGTCACCGCCGGTGTCGCCACCCGTGTCACCACCGGTGTCACCGCCAGTGTCACCACCCGTGTCACCGCCGCCCGGGTTGCAGCCCAGCGGGTTAATCTCACAAGGGTCTTCGTCGCCCTCGTTCTGGATGGTCACGTTCACCAGGGCGTCGTCGTTCCCGCCGACGGCCTGCGCGGCGCCGGCCGCGGTCAGGGACGCACCGGCGATGATCACGGCACCGGCCGCGACTCGCGCCAGGCGGACTCGCGTCTTGTTGGTCATCTGGTTGCTACCCCCAGTAGCTTCATCTCGTCATGGGGCAGCGCCAGGGGCCCCGGGCACGGGAAGCGTCATGGTTACTGGACCTGCCCCCGTTCACACGCGCCCCAGATATGCGCATGCCATCCAGCCACCCTTCCGAGTTTCCGATGCAGCGTCAAGGCCGTTGCGCGTGCGATGCCCGAAAGATCACCTGTTGGACGACATGTGACGATGCAACTGTGACGTAAACCCGGAACTACGGGCCCCGCCAGGGCAGTTCCCTTGTCGACAAAGCACCCCGGCGGCCCGCCGACCGCTTGCACCGGCGAACGCGCCGGGCCCCGCACCGAGGGGTGCGGGGCCCGGAAAGAACGCTGGGGGCGGTTACTTCGCCTGCTCCTGCTGCTTGCGCCAGCGGATGCCGGCCTCCAGGAAGCCGTCGATCTCGCCGTCCAGGACGGACTGCGGGTTGCCGACCTCGAACTCCGTCCGGAGGTCCTTGACCATCTGGTACGGGTGGAGGACGTAGGAGCGCATCTGGTTGCCCCAGGAGCTGCCGCTGTCCTTGAGGGCGTCCATCTTGGCCCGCTCCTCCTGGCGCTGGCGCTCCAGGAGCTTGGCCTGGAGGACGTTCATGGCGCTCGCCTTGTTCTGGATCTGCGAGCGCTCGTTCTGGCAGGAGACCACGATGCCGGTCGGGAGGTGCGTGATGCGCACGGCCGAGTCGGTGGTGTTGACGCCCTGGCCGCCGGGGCCGGAGGCGCGGTAGACGTCGACGCGGAGGTCGGACTCCTCGATCTCGACGTGGTCGGAGGACTCGACCACGGGGAGGATCTCGACGCCCGCGAAGGAGGTCTGGCGGCGGCCCTGGTTGTCGAAGGGCGAGATGCGCACCAGGCGGTGGGTGCCCTGCTCGACGGAGAGGGTGCCGTAGGCGTACGGGGCCTTGACGACGAAGGTGGTCGACTTGATGCCGGCCTCCTCCGCGTACGAGGTCTCGTAGATCTCCGTGGAGTAGCCGTGGCGCTCGGCCCAGCGCAGGTACATGCGCTGGAGGCGCTCGGCGAAGTCGGAGGCGTCGACGCCGCCGGCCTCGGCGCGGATGTTGACCAGCGCCTCGCGCTCGTCGTACTCGCCGGAGAGGAGGGTGCGGACCTCCATCTCGTCGAGCGCCTTGCGGACGGAGACCAGCTCCGCCTCGGCCTCGGCGAGGGTGTCCGCGTCGTCCATCTCCTCGGCGAGGTCGAAGAGCACCCCGAGGTCGTCGATGCGACCGCGCAGCGCCTCGGCCTTGCGGACCTCGGCCTGGAGGTGGGAAAGCTTGCTGGTGATCTTCTGCGCCGCCTCCGGGTCGTCCCAGAGGGACGGGGCCGCGGCCTGCTCTTCGAGCACGGCGATGTCTGCCCTCAGCTTGTCGAGGTCCAGGACGGCCTCGATCGACCCCATGGTCGAGGAGAGGGACTTCAGCTCTTCGGATACATCGACGACTGCCACGCGTCCAGCGTAACGGCTCCGGGCCGGGAGCCGAACCTACGGCCGCCCGGCCCGTGGACGACCGGGCCCCCGGGCGGCTCCGCCCCGGGGGCGGCCGGGCCCTACGGCTGCGCGGGCGCCGAGGACGGGCGGGAGTCCTGGGGCGCGGTCCCGCCGTCCCCGGCGACCGCCAGATAGCCGCCGACGCCGAGCGCGCCCGCCGCCACCGCGGCGGCGACGCCGAGGACGATCCGGCGCTTGCGGACCGCCCCGGCCTTGTTCCGGGCCGAGCCGGGCCGCCGGGCGCCGGCCGGGCGCGGGGCGCGGGCGGTGCCGTGCGGGCCGCCGGACAGCTCGTCCGGGCCGGGCACCCGCATGGAGGTGTGGGTGTCGCGGTGGGAGTCCGCGGAGGCGCCGGGCACCAGCGGCACGGCGGCCCGGCGCCGGGCGGTGTCGCCGGCCGCGCCCTCCGGGGCGGCGTGGGCGGGGTCCTCGTACGGCTCCGGGGGCGCGGGTTCGGCGCCCGGCTCGTCCACGTCCAGCGGCGGGATGCCCTTGAGCAGCGGCAGGACGTCCGCGAGGCGGGCGGCCAGCTCGGAGGCGCGCAGCCGGGAGGCGGGGGCCTTGGCGAGGCACTGGACGAGCAGCTGCCACAGCTCCTCGGGGATGCCGGGGAGCGGGACGACCGTCTCGGTGACGTGCCGGCGCAGGACGGCGCCGGGGTGGCCGCCGCCGAAGGGCGTGAAGCCGGCCAGCAGCTCGTACAGGACGGTGGCGAGGGCGTAGATGTCGACGGCGGCGCGGGGCGGCAGGCCCTCGACGATCTCGGGGGCGAGGTAGTCGGGGGTGCCGATGATCCGGGTGGCCTTGGTGCGGCCCGGGGTGTCGATGAGTTTGGCGACGCCGAAGTCGGTGAGGAGGGCGGGGTGGGCGCCGCCGGGGCCGAGCGGGCCCTCCATGTCGAGGAGGATGTTCTCGGGCTTCACGTCCCGGTGCACGACGCCGGCCGCGTGGGCGGCGGCCAGGCCCTCGGCGACGTCGCGGATGATCGCGACGGCGGCCTCGGGGGCGAGCCGGCGCTCGCGGTCGAGGCGGGTGCGCAGGTCGGTGCCGCGGACCAGGTCCATCACGAGGGCGAGGTCGTTGCCGTCGACGACGAGGTCGCGGACCTTGACCACGCGCGGGTGGTCGAGCCCGAGCAGGGCCGTCCGCTCCCGGACGAAGCGGCCGACGAGTTCCTGGTCGGAGGCCAGGTCCTCGCGCAGCAGTTTGACGGCGACGGGCCCTTCGGGTCCCTCGCCGAGCCACACCGTTCCGGCGCTGCCCCGCCCGAGGATCTGGTGGGCGGTGTAGCGGCTGCCGATGTTCCGTGCCAAGACTGCTCCCTCAGCGGCTGCGGTTCGCGTCAAAGTTACGCGTACCCGGCCGCCGGACGTCACTTCCGGAGGGAAATCACCCCTCGGAAGTCGATAAATCGGCGGTACGACCACCGGAACGCGGTCGTACCGCCTTCGGCGCCGCCCCGGGGGCGGCCGCGGCTACTGGCCGGTACCGCCGGATCCGGTGGCCTCGCCGATGCTGGAGATCCAGTCGGTGACGGTGGAGATGCCGTCGCCGATGGCCTCCCAGTAGCCCTTGCCCTGGGCGATCCAGTCCTGGAGCGGGGTGAGCTCCCAGACGAGCCAGCCGGCCACCACGAAGAGGACGACCATGACCAGGCAGCCCTTGAGGCAGCCGAGGCCGGGGATCCGCACCGGGTTGGCGCTGCGCCGGCGCGGCTCGCGCGGGGCGGGCGGCTGGGGCTGCGGCTGCTGGGGCGGCGCGTACTGCTGCGGCGGGGGCTGCGGGGGCGCGTACTGCTGCGGGGGCGGCTGCGGCTGCTGGTACTGCGGCGCGGGCCGCTGGGGCGCCGGGCGCTGCTGCTGGTACGGCGGCGGCTGCTGCGGCTGCTGGTAGGGCGGCTGCTGCTGGGGCTGCTGCCGGTACTGCTGAGGCGGAGGGCCCTGCTGGTACGGCGGGGCCTGCGGCGGCTGCTGCGGCTGCTGCTGCTGCGGGCGGCGCGCGGGGCGGCGGCGCAGCGGGTCCTCGTCGGGGTCCAGGTACTGCACCTGGGTCTGCTCGTTGCGGTCCCGGGCCGCGCGCAGCTGGGTCTGCCAGGGGTGCGGGTCCTCCGCCGGCGGGTTCGGCGGCATGGCGGGCATGACGGCGGTCGGGTCCGCCGCGCCGGCGGGGCCGCCCGCCGGCAGCACGGTGGTGGGGTCGCCGGCGCCGGCCGGCCCGCCGGTGGGCAGGACGCTGGTGGCGGCGGCCGGGTCGAAGGCCGCGGCGGCACCGGCCCCGGCGGGCAGCACCTGCGTGGGGTCCGCGGCGCCGGGCGTCCCGGGCACCTGCGCCGGGTCGGGGTCGGGGGCGAGGAGGGCGCCGACGCCCTCGGCGGCCTCGATCTGGGCGGGCGAGGAGTGGACGCCGATGCCGGCGGCGACCGTGCGCAGGCCGCGCGCCAGGTTGACGGCGCTGGGGCGCAGGTCCGGGTTCTTGCTGAGGCAGCGCTCGATGACCGTCCACAGCGGCGCGGGCACCGTGGAGGGGCGGCGGGGCTCCTCGCTGAGGTGCATGTGGAGGACTTCGAGGGCGGAGCCGCCGGCGAACGGCGGACGGCCGGTCACCAGCTCGTACAGGAGGATGCCGGCGCCGTAGATGTCGACGGCGGAGGTCTGCGGGCGGCCCTCGGCGGACTCCGGCGCCACGTACGCGGGCGTGCCGACGAACTCGTGGGTGCGGGTGAGGCCCGGGGAGTCGGCGAGGCGGGCGATGCCGAAGTCGGTCAGCATCGGGTGCATGGCGCCGTCCCGCTCGGCCAGCAGCACGTTGGCCGGCTTGAGGTCGCGGTGGACGACGCCGTCGGCGTGGCTGGCGGCGAGCGCGTCGGCGATCTGCGCGGTGAGCAGGGCGGCGGCGACCGGGGTCAGCGGGCCGCTCTCGCGGAGGTAGCGGTGCAGGTCGGGGCCCTCGACGAGGTCCATGACCAGGGCCAGCACGTCACCCTCGACGACCAGGTCGCGGGTCCGCACGATGTTCGGGTGCGTGAGCCGGAGGAGCACGGACCGCTCGCGCAGGAAGCGCATCACGATGTCCGCGTCGTTAGCCAGCTCCTCCTTGAGGACCTTGATCGCGACGGTCTCGCCGGGCTGGCCGGCCACGGCCGCCTCGGCGCCCGCCGCCTCTCGCTGGCGGGCTCGCCAGACGGTGCCCGTGGCGCCGCGGCCGAGCGGCTCCTCGAGCAGGTACTTGCTGCCGATTGGCCGCACGTCACGCGCTCCCTGCTGATCGTGGTCCTGGGTGGCCGGTGCCGCTCGGCGTGCCGAGCCGGGCCCCGGAGGTCCTCTTGTTCTCTGTTGTGACCCGTCCGGGTGTCCGACCCACTCTAGTGCCGCCGAACGGGTCACAGCCCGGTCGTCCACAGGCGGATTCCCGCTGACGCGTTCGAACCGCCGGACCGCCGGGGAGCCGTTCGCCGCCGCCGGTGAGCACGGCCGGAACCCCACCGGGATCCCGTCCCAACTTGTCCGGAAGAAGACGCTCCTCCGGCCGGGATGGTTGCCGCACCGGCCCCGCGCCCCGGGTCGACCTGGCGTTTTCGCGTCACGCCCGGCGGCCGCGGACAACAGTTCAAGATCAATTCCGGGTGACCCGGCGGCGGGTTGTCGGCGGCAGGTGCGAGGATGCCTCCAGCACGTCGCATCGGTGGGGTCGGGAGCCCCCGCGCCGTGCCGACCTGTACCGGGCGACGCGTCCGTGCCGGGTGGGGGGTGACACGGGGCGGTCCCCTGCCGGGCATGTCGCGCAGAAGGGACCGCTGACGGCGATGCAGATCCGGCTGACCGTCCTCGCGCCGCACGCCGGCCACGGCGCCGGGCGCGCCCGCGACGTGCTCGTCACGGCCCCCGCGGGCACGGCGCTGTCCGCCGTGGCCTCGAACCTGGCCGCCGCCGTCACCGGCCCCGACACCCCCGGCACCGGCACGCCCGTGCTGTACGCGGGCGCGGAGCGGCTGGACGGCCGCCGTTGCGTCCTGGGCGAGCCGCCGCTGGTGGACGGGGCGGTGCTCGCGCTCCAGGTGCCCGACCCGGACGACCGGACCGGCCTCGCCGCCACCGCGTCCTCCGCCGCCCGGCTGCACGTGGTCGCCGGCCCGGACGCGGGCGGGGTGCACCTGCTGCACGGCGGGGCGATCAGGATCGGCCGCTCCGTCGAGGCGGACGTGCCGCTGGACGACCCCGACGTCTCCCGCGCCCACTGCACGGTGACCGTCGCCCAGGACGGCCGGGTCACCGTCGCCGACCTCGGCTCGACCAACGGCACGACGCTCGACGGCGCCCCCGTCGGCGACCGTCCCGTCCGGCTGCGCCCCGGCGCCCTCCTCCGCCTCGGCGAGTCCACCCTCCGCCTCACCGTCCCCGAGGACGCCCCGGCGGACGGCGACGCCCTGCCCACGGCCCCCGACGGCGAGGGCCACCTCCGGATCCCCCCGCCGCCGTCGGCCGCCTCCCCGGACGGGGCCGGCGGCCCGCCGACCCCGCGCGACGGCTCCACGGGCGCGTGGCCCGGGCCCGAGGGGCACCGGGTCCACGAGACGGCCCAGGGCGCGCCCCCGTGGGCCGGGCAGGGCCCCGAGACGCACGGCGGCGCGCAGGGCGCCCCCCTGGCCGGGGCCCGGCCGGACGCCGGGCACGCGCGGGCCCCCGAGCCCGACGGCGGCGAGGCGCACGGCCACGTCCGTACGGGCTCCGACGGCGCCGACCCGGCCACCCGCAGGACCGGCCGGCGCGGGCTCGGCGCCTGGGCCCGGCGGCTCGCGGGCGGCCGCGAGGCGGAGCCGGCGCCCGGTGCCCGGCCGGCCCCGGCGGCCTCCGAGACGCCCTGGTCCGAGACGCCCGGCGAGACCGCCGCACCCGACACCTGGCCCGATCCGGCGGCCGTCCTGCTCACCGCGCTCGGCCCCGGCCCCCGGCTGTGGGAGCGGGCCCCGCACCACCCCGAGGCCCTGGTCGTCCGGCTCGGCACCGCCGACCGCGCCGAGCTGTCCGGGGTGCCCGTCACCGTCGGGCTGCGCGAGGCCGGCTCCCTGGGCCTGGCCGGACCGGCGGACCGGCTGGCCGGCCTGGCCCGCTCCGTGGTGGCCCAGCTGGCCGCCCTGCACTCCCCCGCCGACCTGGAGATCGTCCTCGTCAGCGCCGACCGCAACCGCTCCCTGGAGGAGCGGCGGCGCGCCTGGGGCTGGCTCGGCTGGCTCCCGCACGTGCGGCCCGCGCACGGCCAGGACTGCCGGCTGCTCCTCGCGTACGACCGCGAGCAGGCCCGGGCCCGTACGGCCGAGCTGACCCGCCGGCTGGACGACGGCCCGCTGGGGCCCGGCTGGGCCAGCGCGGACCGCGCGGCGGTCGCGGAGGCCGCCGCGCGGTACGCGGGCCCGGTGACGCTCGTCGTGGTGGACGGCGACCCCGGCACGGCGGCGCTGCGCGAGACGGTGGCACGGCTCGCCGGGGCCGGCGCGGCGGCCGGCATCCACCTGGTCTGTCTGGCCGAGGCGCCCTCGGCCTCCCCGGCCTCGCCGGTCGCCGCCACCTACGAGGCGGCGTGCGCGGCCTCCCTCGCCTTCCGCGAGTGCGGGGCCGCCGCCCTGCTGAGCGGTGACGTGGCGACGGCGCTGCGGCTGCTGCGGACGTCCGGCGGGCGGGCCGCCGGCCACGGCACGGTCGGCGTCGTGGACGCGGTCTCCGTCGCCTGGGCGGAGCGCTTCGGGCGGGCGCTGGCCCCGCTGCGCACGGACGCGGCGTCGGCCGCGCCCGGCCGGGCGGCCGCGCTGCCCCCGTCGGCCCGGCTCCTGGACGAGCTGGGCCTCGCCCGGGCCACGCCCGCGTCCCTGATGGCCCGCTGGGCGTCCGCCGGGGAGGGCACGGCCGTCCTCGGCGCGGGCCCGCGCGGCCCGCTCTCCGTCGACCTCACGGCGGAGGGCCCGCACCTGCTGATCGAGGGCCCGGCGGGCAGCGGCCGCACGGAGCTGCTGCGCGCCGTCGCCGCCTCCCTCGCGGCCGGCGGCCGCCCGGACCGGCTCGGGCTGCTCCTGGTGGACGGCGCGGGCGGCGAGCGCGGCGAGGGCCTCGCGGCCTGTACGGAGCTGCCGCACGTCACCGAGCACCTGGTGGCGTCGGACCCGGTGCGGATGCGGGAGTTCGCGCAGGCGCTGGGCGCGGAGCTGAAGCGCCGCGCGGAGCTGCTGGGGGACGCGGACTTCGGCGAGCGCCGGAGCGCCCGCGCGGTGATCGGCCAGCGGACCGCGAGCGCCGCCGAGTCGGTGCCGCAGGGCGTCCGGGCGGGCCTCCGGCTGCCCGACGCGGCGGAGCTGGGCGACCGCCCGAGCGGCCGGACCCTGCGCACGGGCACGGGGGCGGTCGGGGACAGCCCGCCCGGGGCCCGTACCCCGTACCAGGGGGCGGAGAGCCCGTCCGACCGCCTCTCGGACGAGCTCCCCTCCACCCCCGGCGACCGGCTGGCCGGCCGCGCCCGCGTGGGCGACCTGCCGGCCACCTTCGGTGGCCGCCTGGGCGGCCGCGCGGCCGGCGCCGACCTCCCCGCCCGCCCCAGCGGGCGCACCCTGCGCACCGACGACCCGGCGCCCGGCGCCCGCTCGGCCTACCCCGGCACGGAGGACGTCACCGGCACGTCGAGCAGCCGCACCCCCCACCCCAGCACCGCCGACCTCCCCCGGTCCACCAGCGCCCGCACCCCCTACCCCGGCTCCGGCGACCTCCCCCGTACGGGCGGCGCCCGGAACCCGTACCCCTCCCCCGGCGACCTCCCCGGCACCCCGAGCGGCCGGACCCCCCACCCCGGCTCCGGCGACCTCCCCCGACAGAGCGGCGCCAGGACCCCGTACCCCGCCGCCGGGGACGTCCCCGGCACCGCGAGCGGCCGGACGCCGGGGGCGGACGACGGGCACGCGCCGGCCGGCGACCGGAGCGGCGCGCGCGTGCCCCGGCCGGGGAGCGAGGAGGACCACCTTCCGCGTCCGGCCGCGGCCCGGGTGCCGCTGCCGCGGCTCGTCGTGCTCGTGGACGACTTCGACGCCCTCGTCGCCCCCGCCCTCGGCGCCCCGGGACGCCCCGCCGCCGGATCCGTCGTCCGGGCCCTGGAGGCGGTCGCGCGGCACGGGGAGCGGCTCGGGGTGCACCTGATCGCGACCTCCGCCCGCCCGGACCGGACCGCCGACACGGATCTGGCGCACGGCGCCCGGCTCCGCGTGGTCCTGGACGCGCCGCCGGGCACGCCCGGGCCGGACGTCCCGGCGCCCGGCCGGGGCCGTCTCGGGCACCCCGACGGCCGCGTGACGCCCTTCCAGGCGGGGCGGGTCACCGGCAGGATCCCCCGGACGGCGACCCAGCGGCCGACCGTGGTCCCCCTGGAGTGGGAGCGGATGGGCGACCCGCCCGCCCGCCGCCCGGTCCGCGAACTGGGCAACGGCCCGACGGACCTGGCCCTGCTGGCCAGCGCCCTGGACCGCGCGGCCCGCTCGGTGGAGGCCGCCCCGGTCCCGCCGCTCACCCACGCCTGACCTCCGGAGAGCCGCGGCCTCCGGGGGCGGCCCCCCGCCCCCGGCCCCGCAGGAGGACCCCGGCAGCCGCCCCGCCCTCCTCGTAGCCGCCCCGCCCTCCTCCGGCCGGGCCGCGGGCTTCCCCCGTGCTTCGCGCCGGAGGCCCGCCCCGGGCGGCGCGCGAGGATTTCACCAGGACGGACGCCACCCCACCCCCCGCATAGGACATAAGCCCCATATCACCCCTAAGGTCGAAGCGTGACGACGCCCGATCGCCCCCGCTCCCGCGCCTCCGGTCCCACGGCCCCCGCACCCCCCTCCCTCACCCGCTCGCCCTTCGAGTCGGACACCTTCACGTCCGCCACCTTCGTCACCGTCGGGCACGGCCCGGCCCTCGCGCTCGCCGCTGTCTGGCTGTTCACGCGCGCCGGCATGCTGGCGCTGCTCGCGAGCGACAGCCTCGGCGTCGGCGGCGTCGGCCACGAGGTGCAGCTCCTCTACCGCCACTGGTACGGCCTGTTCGCCGACGGCACCTTCCCGCCCTCCGACCCGACCTGGCAGTACCCGCCCGGCGCCGGCCTGGTGATCATGGCGCCGGGGCTGCTGATGCCCTGGCTCGGCTACACCCAGGCGTTCGTCGTCCTGACCCTGCTCGCCGACGCCGCCGTCACCCTCGGCCTGGCCGTCGCCGACCGCTCCCGGCTCACCCACGGCGCCTGGTACTGGGTCTGCGCCCTGCCGCTCCTCCTCCATCTGCCGCTCGCCCGGTACGACGTCCAGGCCACCGCCCTCGCCGTCCTCGCCCTGCTGCTGTTCAAGGGCCGCTCCCCCGCCGCCCACCGGCTCGGCGGCGCGCTCGCCGGGCTCGGCGCGCTGGTCAAGGTGTGGCCGGCGCTCGCCCTGATCGGCACGCCCCGGGGGCGTACCACCCGCGAGGCGTGGACGGCCGCGGCGGTCACCGCCGCCACCCTCCTCGCCGTGCTGGCGCTCTTCTTCTCCGGCTCGCTCGGCTTCCTGCGCGGGCAGGGCGCCCGGGGCGTGCAGGTCGAGTCGCTGGGCGGCACCGCCCTCGCCCTCGGCCGCGCGGCCGGCCTGTGGCCGGGGACGGCGGAGATCCGCTACGGCGCCTACGAGTACGTCGGACCGTACGTCTCCACCCTCGGCCACCTGTTCCTGCTGCTGACCGTCGTCGCCGTCCTCTGGCTGGTGCTGTGGCGGCTCCGGGCCGTCCGCTGGACCGAGGCCACCCCGCTCGACGCGGCCCTCGCCGCCGTCCTGCTCCTCACCGTCACGAGCCGGGTGATCAGCCCCCAGTACCTGGTCTGGCTCCTCGGCCTCGCCGCCGTCTGCCTGACCTCCCGGCGCACGGTGATGCGCCCGGTGGCGCTGCTCCTGCTGCCCGCGGCGGCGCTCAGCTCCCTCGCGTACCCCGTCCTGTACGCCGACGTCGTCGCCGGCACCCCCGCGGGCCTGGCCGTGATGGTCCCGCGCAACGCCCTGCTCCTCGCGGCGGCCGTCGTCGCCGCCCACCGCCTGTGGCGGGCCACGGTCGCCCCCGTACGGGAGTAGCCGCGCCGGGAACGGCCGAAGGGCCCCGTCGGACGCGTCCACGTCCGGCGGGGCCCTTCGGCTCCGGCGCGGCTAGCCGTGCGTGCGCAGCAGCGTCCGCATCGTCCGCATGGCCACCGACAGGTTGGCCAGGTCGAAGGTGTCCGAGCTCTGGATCTCCTCCAGGGTCGTGTGGGCACGGCCCAGGATCGCCGCGTTCTTGTCCTCCCACGCCTTGAAGCGCTCCTCGGGCGTCGAGGTGCCGTTGCCGGCGGCCAGGACGTCGGAGGTGAGCGCCGCGTGGGCGGCGAAGAGGTCCTCGCGGATGGAGGCGCGGGCCATGGACTGCCAGCGGTCGGCCCGCGGCAGCTCGATGATCCGGTCCATCAGGTCGGTGATCCGCAGGCGGTCGGCCAGGTCGTAGTAGACCTCGGCGACGGCCAGCGGGTCCTTCTGCGTGCGGTCGGCGATCGCGACGATGTCGAGCGTCGGGAAGGCGGACGAGAAGCCCGCGACGCGCACGGCCAGCTCCTCCGGGACGCCGAAGCCGGTCAGCTCGTCGAGGATCGAGCGGTACCACTCCGCGTCCGAGCCGCGCAGCAGCTCGGGCAGCCGCGCCCAGACCTGCTCGACCCGCTCCGCGAAGAACTCGATGGTCTCGCCGATCGCGAGCGGCTGCGGCCGGTTGTTGAGCAGCCAGCGGGTGCCGCGCTCGACGAGCCGGCGGGAGTGCAGCCGCATCCGGGTCTGGACCTCGGCCGGGACCTCGTTGTCGAGGGCCTCGACGGCGTCCCAGACCTCGCCGAGCCGGAAGATGGTCCGGGCCGCGGTCTGGGCGCGGACGATCTCCTCCAGCGACGCGCCGGTCTCCTCGCGGAGGCGGTGCAGGAAGGTCGAGCCGCCGGTGTTGACGGTGTCGTTGACCAGGACGGTCGTGATGATCTCGCGGCGCAGCGCGTGCCCGTCGACGGCCTCGCCGAACTTCTCGCGCAGCAGCGTCGGGAAGTAGGCGTGGAGCAGGCCGGCCAGGTACGGGTCGTCGGGCAGCCCGGTGCCGATCAGCTCGTCGGCCACCGTGATCTTGGTGTAGGCGAGGAGGACGGCGAGCTCGGGCTGGGTGAGGCCCTTCTCGTTGCCCAGCAGCTCGCGGATCTGCCGGTCGTTGGGCAGGAACTCCAGGGAGCGGTCGAGGGCCCCGTCGCGGCCCAGGCGGCGCATGAAGCGCTGGTGGGCGTGGAGCAGGGACGGCGACTGGGCGACGGCGTTGGCGAGGGCGGTGTTCTGCGCGTAGTTGTTGCGCAGCACGAGCCGGCCGACCTCGTCGGTCATCTCGGCGAGGATCTTGTTGCGCTGCTTGACGGTCATGTCGCCCTCGGCGACGAGCCCGTTGAGCAGGATCTTGATGTTGACCTCGTGGTCGGAGGTGTCGACGCCGGCGCTGTTGTCGATGGCGTCGGTGTTGATCTTGCCGCCGGTGCGCTCGGGGCCGCCGGCGCGGGCGAACTCGATGCGGCCGAGCTGGGTGGCGCCGAGGTTGCCGCCCTCGCCGACGACCTTGGCGCGGACGTCCTGGCCGTCGACGCGGATGGCGTCGTTGGCCTTGTCGCCGACCTCGGCGTTGGTCTCGGCCGAGGACTTCACGTAGGTGCCGATGCCGCCGTTCCACAGCAGGTCGACGGGCGACTGGAGGATCGCCTTCATCAGCTCGGCCGGGGTCAGCTTGGTGACGCCGTCCTCGATGCCCAGCGCGGCCCGCATGTGCGCGTTGACCGGGATCGACTTCGCGGTGCGGGGGTGGACGCCGCCGCCCGCCGAGAGCAGCGAGGTGTCGTAGTCGGCCCAGGAGGAGCGGGGCAGGTCGAAGAGGCGGCGGCGCTCGGCGTACGAGGTGGCCGCGTCCGGGGTCGGGTCGATGAAGATGTGGCGGTGGTCGAAGGCGGCCACCAGGCGGATGTGCTCGGAGAGCAGCATGCCGTTGCCGAAGACGTCGCCGGACATGTCGCCGACGCCGACGACGGTGAAGTCCTCGGTCTGGGTGTCGTGGCCCAGCTCGCGGAAGTGCCGCTTGACGGACTCCCAGGCGCCGCGGGCGGTGATGCCCATGCCCTTGTGGTCGTAGCCGGCGGAGCCGCCGGAGGCGAAGGCGTCGCCGAGCCAGAAGCCGTACGACTCCGCGACGCCGTTGGCGATGTCGGAGAAGGTGGCGGTGCCCTTGTCGGCGGCGACGACGAGGTAGGTGTCGTCCTCGTCGTGGCGGACCACGTCGACCGGGGGCACGACCTCGCCGGCGACCAGGTTGTCGGTGATGTCGAGCAGCGCCGAGATGAAGGTCTTGTACGAGGCGACGCCCTCGGCCAGCCAGGCGTCCCGGTCCACGGCGGGGTCCGGGAGCTGCTTGGCGACGAAGCCGCCCTTGGCGCCGACCGGCACGATGACGGTGTTCTTCACCATCTGCGCCTTGACCAGGCCGAGGATCTCGGTGCGGAAGTCCTCGCGGCGGTCGGACCAGCGCAGGCCGCCCCGGGCGACCTTGCCGAAGCGCAGGTGGACGCCCTCGACGCGCGGCGAGTACACCCAGATCTCGAAGGCGGGGCGCGGGGCCGGCAGGTCGGGGATGGCCTGCGGGTCGAACTTCATCGACACGTAGGAGTGCGGCGTGCCGTCGGCCGTGCTCTGGAAGAAGTTGGTCCGCAGCGTCGCCGTGATGACGGTGAGGAAGGACCGCAGGATCCGGTCCTCGTCCAGGCTCGCGACCTGGTCGAGGGCGGCGTCCAGCTCCTCCAGGAGCGCGTCGATCAGCTCGGTGCCGGCGCGCTGGCGCTCCGGCGCCATGCGGGCCTCGAAGAGGTTGACGAGCAGCCGGGTGGTGTGGACGTTGTTGCGGAGGGTGTCCTCCATGTAGTCCTGGCTGAACGTCGAGCCGGCCTGGCGGAGGTACTTGGCGTAGGCGCGCAGCACCATCGCCTCGCGCCAGGTGAGCCCGGCGGACAGGACGAGGGAGTTGAAGTTGTCGTTCTCGGCCTCGCCGGTCCAGGTGGCGGCGAAGGCCTCCTGGAAGCGCTCGCGGGCGTCGTCGCCGAGGTAGTCGCCGCCGTTGCCGGTCGGGGCGGGCATCCGCAGGCCGAAGTCGTAGATCCACGCGTGGGTGCGGTCGGCGCAGCGGAGCTCGTACGGACGCTCGTCGGTGACCTCGACGCCGAGGCGGTTGAGGACCGGCAGCACGGCCGAGAGGGAGACCGGCTCGCCGGTCTTGTAGATCTTGAAGCGGCGCTCGCCGGGGCCGGCGGCGACGGGCTCGTAGAGGGAGAGCGCGAAGTCCTTGCCGCTGGCGGCGAGGGCCTCCATGCGGACCAGGTCGGCGACGGCGGCGCGCGGCGAGTGGTCGGCCTTGTAGCCCTCGGAGAAGGCGTTGCCGTAGCGGCGGAGCAGCTCGGCGGCGCGCTCCTCGCCGAACTCGGCGTTGAGGGCCTCGCCGAAGCCGTCGGCCCAGGAGCGGGCGGCCTCGACGAGCCGGGCCTCGATGCGGTCCACGTCGGCGTCGGTGAGGGCGGCGAGGACGGTGCCGGGCTCGACGCGGATGACGAAGTGGAGCCGGGAGAGGATCGACTCGGTGTTCCAGGCGGTGAAGTCGACGGAGGCGCCGTTCAGCTCCTCCTTGAGGATGTCGATGATCCGCAGCCGGACGCGGGTGGTGTAGCGGTCGCGCGGCAGGTAGACGAGGGCCGAGTAGTAGCGGCCGTACTCGTCCTGGCGCAGGTAGAGCCGCAGCCGGCGGCGCTCCTGGAGGTACAGGACGCTGGTGACGATGGACCGGAGCTGGTCGACCGGGGTCTGGAACAGCTCGTCGCGCGGGTAGGTCTCCAGGATCTGGAGCAGGTCGCGGCCGTCGTGGCTGTTGGGGGAGAAGCCGGCGCCGGCCAGCACCTCCTGGACCTTGCGCTTGACGACGGGGACGCGGCGCACGGACTCGGTGTACGCGGCGGACGAGAAGAGGCCGAGGAAGCGGCGCTCGCCGATGACGTTGCCGTCGGCGTCGAACTTCTTCACGCCGACGTAGTCGAGGTACGAGGGGCGGTGGACGGTCGCGCGGCTGTTGGCCTTCGTCAGGATGAGCAGCTTGTGCTCGCGGGCCTTGGCGCGGGCGTCGGCGGGCAGCCGGCTGAAGGACGGGGAGACCGGGTGGGCGTGGTGGCCGGACTCGCCGTCGGTGTGGTGCGGGTCGGAGCGCAGGATGCCGAGGCCGGTGCCGGGGACGGCGGCGAGCGCGTCGCCGTCGACGAGCTCGTACTCGCGGTAACCGAGGAAGGTGAAGTGGTCGTCGGCGAGCCAGCGCAGCAGCTCCTGGGCCTCCTCGACCTCGGTGGGCCGCAGGTCGGAGGCGGTGGGCTCGCCGGCGAGGCCGTCGGCGATGCGCAGCGCGGCGTCGCGCATCTTCTCCCAGTCCTCGACGGTCTCGCGGACGTCGGACAGGACGCGGAGCAGGTCGGCGGTGATCTGCTTGAGGTCGGCCCGGTCGGTTTCGCGGTCGATCTCGACGTGGATCCAGGACTCGGCGAGCGCGTCGTGCGGCAGCTCGCCGTGGATCTGGGTCGACAGGACCTCGATGAGCTTGCCGGTGATGTCACGGCGGACGAGGACCTGCGGGTGGATCACGACGTGGATGCCGCGGCCCTGGCGGGAGAGCTCGTTGGTGACGGAGTCGACGAGGAACGGCATGTCGTCGGTGACGACCTCGACGACGGAGTGGCTGCTGGTCCAGCCGTTCTCCTCGACCGTCGGGGTGTGCACGCGGACGTTCGCGGTGCCCTGGGGGCGGTTCTCCGCGAGCCGGTAGTGGGAGAGCGCGGCACCGAAGACGTCGTCCGGGTCGCGGTCGGACAGGTCCTCGGGGGCGGTGTGCAGGTAGTAGCGCTGGAGATAGTCGAGCACGGTGTCCCGGTCCGGGCGCTCGCCCTCCGGCCCCGCCGGAAGTCGCCCCCCGACCGGGCTGTGCTCAGCTACGCGGGCGGCCCTTTCGAGCAGCTCGGCCTTTGCTTCGTCCAGCTTGGTCTGCATGTCCTCTGCTCCTGTCGCGCGCCGTTGCGTGACGTCGGTGGAAGAAAGAAAGGGCACAACGCCTCGACGCGGTGATTCCGGTCGAGGACGACGTTATGCCCGGATGAGAGATGCCCGGATCGAAACCGGCCACGGAGGGCGGGGTTTCCGGACGGAGGGGATCGGCGAACGCACGGTCGGCCCGGCCGCGTGAGCGGACCGGGCGGCAGCCGGGGGCCGCACTGCCCCCGCGGCGTATCGCGCTGATCACGGGAAAAGCCTATCGCTCATGCCCCCTGCCCCGTCATGAGCCGTATGTGTACAAAAGCGGGGTGGGAAGTTTGACGTTCTGGACAGCGACACATGCACTCTTGGCGGATCGCGCGGAACGGCGCAGCGTGGACGCGTGCACGACGACGGACCGACCATCCCTGGAACCGGGAGAGCCATGGCGAAGATCTTGATCGTGACGGGGGACGCGGCGGAGTCCCTGGAGGTGTTGTACCCGTACCAGCGTCTGCTCGAAGAGGGGTACGAAGTCGACATCGCGGCCCCCGCGCGCAAGCGGCTCCGGTTCGTGGTCCACGACTTCGAGCCCGGCTACGACACGTACACGGAGAAGCCCGGCTACACCTGGCCCGCCGACCTGGCCTTCTCGGAGGTCGACCCGGGCGACTACGCGGCCGTGGTGATCCCGGGCGGCCGGGCCCCGGAGTACCTGCGCAACGACCCGGAGCTCCGCAAGATCCTCAAGTCGTTCTTCGACGCGGACAAGCCGGTGGCCCAGATCTGCCACGGCCCGCTGCTCACGGCCGCGGTCGGCGGTCTGGAGGGACGCCGGGTCACCGCGTACCCGGCCCTGGAACCGGACATGCAGGCGGCGGGCGCCGACTTCCAGGACTCGGCGGCGGTCGTCGACGGCCTGCTGGTCTCCTCGCGCGCCTGGCCGGACCACCCGACGTGGATGCGCGAGTTCCTGAAGGTGCTGCGCGCGAAGGGCTGACGGCACACGGGGGCGGTCCGGGCGCGGGCCGCCCCCGCGTACGGGTCAGACCAGCTCCTCCGCGACCGAGACGGCCTCCTCCAGGGAGTCCACGACCGGCACGCCGACGCGCTCCAGCGAGGCCCGGCTGTGCGAGCCGCCGGTGAACAGCACCGCCTTCGCCCCCACGTGCGCCGCCGCGACCGCGTCGTCCGCGGCGTCACCGATGACGACGATCCGCTCGGCCGGCACGGCCAGCGCCTCCAGGTGCCGCACCATGTGCCCGGACTTCCCGTCCGTGGACCTGTCCGGGCGCCCGTCGACCCGGACGAACCGCTCCTCGATCCCGTACCGCCGCACCAGCGGCAGCAGCTCGGCGTGCGGCGCCAGCGAGAGCAGCGACTGGGTGGCCCCGGCGGCCTGCCGGGCGGCCAGCAGCTCGGCGGCCCCCGCGGTCAGCCCGCAGGCCTCCGCGCGCTCCCAGTAGTACCGGTGGAAGGTCCCGTCCATCAGGGTCCACTCGGCGTCGGTGGGCAGCCGGCCCATCAGCCGCTCGTAGAACTTCGGCACCGGGACGGTGTACAGCTCGCGGTACCGCTCCAGCGTGATCCGTTCGAGGCCGAGCTCGGCGAAAGCCGCGTTGGTGGCCCCGATGACGGCGGTGATGTCGTCCAGCAGGGTGCCGTTCCAGTCCCAGACCAGATGCTTCTTCATGTGCTGCTTCCCCATGGACCGACGGTACAGGCCGCCGGTTCAGCCGAGGAGGGAGGGGATCTCCTGGATCCCGAACCAGAGCAGCTCGTGGTCCTCCGCGCCGTCCACGACGAACTGCGCGTCGTCGTCGCCCTGGTCGGCGGCGCCGAGCGCGGCGGCCGCGGCGGTGACGTCCGCCTCGGCGTCGTCGGCGTCGGCGTGCACGGCGGCGGCCTTGGCCAGGGCCACGGCCCCGGCGATCCGCACCTCGCCGATCGCGCCGGCGTCGAGCCCCCGGTCCGGGTCCGCGGCGGCGTCCTTGTCGGCGACGTCGACGGCGACGACCACCCGGCGCCGCGGCGCCCCGGGGTCGCCCGCGACGAGCCGCAGCGAGGCGGCGGCGGCCCGGCTGAGCGCCGCGTACTCCAGCTCCTCGATGTCGTCGGAGACGTACCACTCGCGCAGCGCGGGCGTGACGGCGTAGGCGGTCAGCGGCCCGGGGCCCAGCTCGCCCGCCTCGTGCGCCTGTGCGAGACCGGGAAGGGTCAGAGGGACGTACACGCGCATGACGGGCCGCTTTCGTAGTCGGAATCGCCCTCAGGATACGTCCGCCCCCACCGCCCCGGACTGCCCGCCCACCCCCCTCCGTCCCCCTGATAGGTGAATCACTCAGCGTGTCCGCCCCCGCCCCGGCCCCCTTGCGGCCCCCGGCGCCCACCCCGTACAAGATCCCCACGGAAAGTTACCGACCGGTACCAGCCGGTCACCCTCCGAAGGGACCGCCATGCGCCGGCAGACCACCACGATCACCCCCGAGGCCCAGCACCCCGCCACCACCACCGCGGGCGCCCCCGGCCCGGCCGCCACCGCGGAGCCCGGCGGGCACAGCCCCGGCACCCCCGCGCGCACCCCTCACCCGGCCGTCCCCGGGCCCTGCGGCCTCCCGGCCGCCCTCCACGCCCACGCCACGGTCCCGGCCGGCGCCGGCCGGGCCGCCGCCCTCGCCGCCACCCGCACCGCCCGCCGCCCCGCCGGCCCCGGCGGCCCCGCGCGCCCGACCGTGCCCGGGCAGGGCGCCCCCGGCGGACGACCGGGCCGCCCCGGCCGGGGCGCCGCCACCCGGCGGGAACTGCCCGTGCACACCGCCTTCGCCGAACGCCTCCTCGCCGTGCTCAGCGGGGAGCGGCCCGTCCACTCGATGCTGGGACTGACCGTCGGGGAGGCGTACGAGCAGCTGGTGCGGCTCGCCCCGAGGACCGTGCCGCGCGGGCTCGGGGCCCGGCCCGTCCTCCGCCGCTGCGCCGCCCAGCCGCACTCCGGGGACACCGTCCTGGAGGTCTTCGCCTCGCTCGCCGCCGGCCACCGCGTCCGCGCCCTCGCGTTCCGCCTGGAGCGGGGCCACGACCACCGCTGGCGGTGCGCCGCCGTCGAGCTGGACGGCCTCGGCCGGCTCGTCGGCGGCGGCGCCCAGCCATGACGAAGGGCCCCGCCGGACGGATCCGGCAGGGCCCCTCACCACAGCTCAGGCAGTCACTTCTTGCGACGGCGCCCGCCCGCGTTCTTCTGCGCCTTGCGGCGCTCCGCACGCGTCATCCCGTCACCCGCGTCGTCACCGTCCGAGGCGAAGTCGCCCTCGACGACACCGCCGTCGCCGTCCACCGACGGCGCGGAGAAGTGCAGCCGGTCCGGCCGCTGCGGGGCGTCGAGCCCCTTCGCGCGGATCTCCGGGCGACCGCCCGCCGCGGTGCCACGAGCCGCTGCCGCGGCGGGCGCGTCGCCCTTGTCCAGGGACGGCGCTCCGGCCTGCACCGGAACCTCCTCGACCTGCTGCTCGACCTGGACCTCCAGGTTGAACAGGTAGCCGACGGACTCCTCCTTGATGCCCTCCATCATCGCGGTGAACATGTCGAAGCCCTCGCGCTGGTACTCGACCAGCGGGTCCTTCTGCGCCATGGCGCGCAGGCCGATGCCCTCCTGGAGGTAGTCCATCTCGTAGAGGTGCTCGCGCCACTTGCGGTCCAGGACCGAGAGGACGACCCGGCGCTCCAGCTCACGCATGATCTCCGAGCCGAGCTGCGCCTCGCGCGCCTCGTACTGCTCGTGGATGTCGTTCTTGATGGACTCGGCGATGAACTCCGCGGTGATGCCCGCGCGGTCGCCCGCCGCCTCCTCCAGCTCCTCCACGGTGACCTTCACCGGGTAGAGCTGCTTGAAGGCGCCCCACAGCCGGTCCAGGTCCCACTCCTCGGCGAAGCCCTCGGCGGTCTCCTGGCCGATGTAGTCGTCGATGGTGTCGTCCATGAAGTGCTGGATCTGCTCCTGCAGGTCCTCGCCCTCCAGGACGCGGCGGCGCTCGCCGTAGATGACCTCGCGCTGCCGGTTCAGCACCTCGTCGTACTTCAGGACGTTCTTGCGCGTCTCGAAGTTCTGGGTCTCGACCTGCGACTGCGCGGAGGCGATGGCCCGGGTGACCATCTTGTTCTCGATCGGCACGTCGTCCGGCACGTTGGCCATGGCCATGACCCGCTCGACCATCTGCGCCTTGAAGAGCCGCATCAGGTCGTCGCCCAGCGACAGGTAGAAACGGGACTCGCCCGGGTCGCCCTGACGGCCGGAACGACCGCGCAGCTGGTTGTCGATACGGCGCGACTCGTGGCGCTCGGTGCCCAGCACGTACAGCCCGCCGAGCTCCTTGACCTCCTCGAACTCCGCCTTCACGGCCTTCTCGGCGCGCTCCAGGGCGCCCGGCAGGGCCGCGGCCCACTCCTCGACGTGCTCGACCGGGTCGAGACCCGCCTGGCGCAGCTCCGCCTCGGCGAGGTCGTCCGGGTTGCCGCCGAGCTTGATGTCGGTACCGCGGCCGGCCATGTTCGTGGCGACCGTGACGGCGCCTCGGCGGCCGGCCTGGGCGACGATGCTGGCCTCGCGCTCGTGGTGCTTGGCGTTCAGCACCTCGTGCGGGACACCGCGCTTGGAGAGCTGCTGCGAGAGGTACTCGGACTTCTCGACGGAGGTGGTGCCGACGAGGACCGGCTGGCCCTTCTCGTGCTTCTCGACGATGTCGTCGACGACCGCGGCGAACTTCGCGACCTCGGTCCGGTAGATCAGGTCGGACTGGTCGGTGCGCTGCATCGGCCGGTTCGTCGGGATCGGGACGACGCCGAGCTTGTAGATCTGGTGGAACTCGGCCGCCTCGGTCATCGCCGTACCGGTCATGCCGGACAGCTTGTCGTAGAGGCGGAAGAAGTTCTGGAGGGTGATCGTGGCGAGCGTCTGGTTCTCGTCCTTGATCTGCACGCCCTCCTTGGCCTCGATGGCCTGGTGCATGCCCTCGTTGTAACGGCGGCCGGCGAGGATGCGGCCGGTGTGCTCGTCGACGATCATGACCTCGCCGTCGATGACGACGTAGTCCTTGTCCTTCTTGAACAGTTCCTTCGCCTTGATGGCGTTGTTCAGATAGCCGACGAGCGGGGTGTTGACCGACTCGTAGAGGTTGTCGATGCCGAGCCAGTCCTCGACCTTGGCGACACCGGCCTCGTGGATGGCGACCGTGCGCTTCTTCTCGTCGACCTCGTAGTCGCCGGTCTCCTCGATGCCCTTCAGCGGGTTGCCGGGCTCGCCCTTCGTCAGGCGGGTGACCAGCTTCGCGAAGTCGCCGTACCACTTGGTGGCCTGGTCGGCGGGACCGGAGATGATCAGCGGCGTACGGGCCTCGTCGACCAGGATCGAGTCGACCTCGTCGACGCACGCGTAGTTGTGGCCGCGCTGGACCAGCTCGTCCTTCGACCAGGCCATGTTGTCGCGCAGGTAGTCGAAGCCGAACTCGTTGTTCGTGCCGTACGTGATGTCGCAGGCGTACTGCTCGCGGCGCTGCGCCGGCGTCATGTTGGCGAGGATGCAGCCGACCTGGAGACCCAGGAACTTGTGGACGCGGCCCATCATCTCGGAGTCGCGCTCGGCCAGGTAGTCGTTCACCGTGATCAGGTGCACGCCCTTGCCGGACAGCGCGTTCAGGTAAGCCGGGAGGGTGCCGACGAGGGTCTTGCCCTCACCGGTCTTCATCTCGGCGACGTAGCCGAGGTGCAGCGCGGCGCCGCCCATGATCTGGACGTCGTAGTGACGCTGGCCGAGGACGCGCTTCGCGGCCTCGCGGACCGTCGCGAAGGCCTCGGGCAGCAGGTCGTCGAGGCTCTCGCCGTCCGCGTACCGCTGCTTGTACTCCTCCGTGAGGGCCCGCAGGTCGGCGTCGGAGAGGTTGACGAAGTCCTCTTCGATGGAGTTGACCTGGTCCGCGATGCGGTGCAGTTTGCGCAGGATCTTGCCTTCGCCTGCACGCATGAGCTTGTTGAAGACGGACACTGAGGCTGGTCTCCTTGCCGGTCGGGCCTGGCACTGGGTCTTGTCACGGACACGAGCGCGGGCACGGCAGGTGGTCCCCACCGCAACGGCCATCGTAAGCGAGACCACCCTCACGGAGGGAGGCCCGCAGGGCCGCCGCCGCACGTCCGCCCACAAGAGAGAACGCACGAGGCGGTCGGAAGGTGCCGCGCCTTCCGAAAAGTGTTCGCTTCCGCCCGCCCGGGTCCCCACAATCCGGGCATGGATCCCATCACGCTCACCAGCGAACGTCTCCGGCTCCGCAGCTTCGTCCCCGAGGACGAGGACATCGTGTACGCCCACTGCCAGGACCCCGCCATCCGCCGCTGGACGACCGTCCCGGACCCGTACCCCCGCGAGGCGGCCGCCTTCTTCCTGAACCGGATCGTCCCGGACGGCTGGCGCGACGACACCGACTACGGCTTCGCGATCGAGCCGCTGGACGGCGGCCCCCTCTTCGCCGCCACGGGCGTGCACAACCGCGGCAACGGCGTCTGGGAGGTCGGCTTCTGGCTGGCCCCCGGCCACCGCGGCCGGGGCTACATGACGGAGGCGGTGCGCACCGCCGCCCACTGGGCCTTCACCGGCCTCGGCTGCGTCCGCCTGGTCTGGCGCGCCGAGGTCGGCAACACCGGCTCCCGCGCGGTGGCCGAGCGGGTCGGCTTCACCATGGAGGGCGTCCAGCGCGCCGGCCTGCTGCACAACGGCACGCTCCGGGACGCCTGGACCGGCTCGCTGCTCCCCTCCGACTTCGGCCTGCCGAGCCCGGTCCCCTACCTCCCGCCGCGCGAGGCGCCGCCCTCCGCGGACCCCCGGCCGGCCGCCCCCGAGGGCCTCGGCACTGTCGGACCCGGGGCCTAGGGTTTCCCCATGACGACCGTGCCGAAGACCGCCCCGCCGACCGCTCCGAAGCCCGCCGCCGAACTCTCCGCCGCCGAGGCCCGCAGGATCGCCCTGCGCGCCCAGGGCTTCCTCGGCGCCCCCGACCGCCGGGCCGGGGTCCGCGGCGTACTCCGTCACCTCGGCCAGGTCCAGCTGGACACCATCTCGGTCCTGGCCCGCTCGCACGAACTGATCCCGTACGCCCGCCTCGGCGCGGTCGGCCGGACGACCGTCGAGGAGGCGTACTGGTCGGACGGGCACGCCTTCGAGTACTGGTCGCACGCCGCCTGCGTCCTGCCCGTCGAGGAATGGCCGCTGTTCGCCTTCCGCCGCCGCGCCTACCGCGACCGCCCTCAGTGGCACCACGACCTGTCCGACGGCTCCTACGCCAAGGTGATCGACCAGCTGCGGGCCGAGGGCCCCCGCACCGCGACCGAGCTCGGCGGCGCCAAGAACAAGGGCGAGTGGTGGGACTGGTCCGACACCAAGATCGCCGTCGAGCGGGCGCTGATGTACGGCGAGGTCGTCGTGACCGAGCGGCGCGGCTGGAAGCGCGTGTACGACCTGGCGGAGCGCGCGATCCCGGAGCCGCTGCGGCACGACTCCTTCGACGACACCGAGTGCGTGCGGCGGCTGGTGCGGCAGGCGGGCGAGGCGCTGGGCGTCGGCACGCGCGCGGACATCGCCGACTACCACCGGCTCAGGGCCGAGCAGTTCGACGCGGTGGTGGCGGACTCGGGTCTGGTGCCGGTGACGGTGGCGGGCTGGGGGAAGCCGGCCTGGGCGGACCCGGCGGCCCTGGCCACGGAGCCGCGCGGCCGGCACCGCACGACGCTCCTCTCCCCCTTCGACTCGCTGATCTGGGAGCGGGCCCGCACGGAGCGGATCTTCGGCTTCACCCACCGGCTGGAGGCGTACGTGCCCAAGCCGAAGCGGGTGCACGGCTACTTCGCGATGCCGGTCCTCGCCGGCGGCCGCCTGGTCGGCCGGGTGGACCCGGCCCGCGAGGGCCGCACCCTGGTCGCCAAGCAGGTCTCCCTGGAGGGCCCCAAGGCCGTCCCCGCCGTCGCCCAGGCCCTCCGCGAGGCCGCCGAATGGGTCGGCTGCGACACGGTGCGCGTCGAGCGCCTGGACCCCCCGGAGCTGACCCCGCTCCTGCTCAAGGCCCTGGACGCCTGACCCTCAGCGGATCTCCGGCCCGCCCCTCAGCGGATCTCCAGGATCTTCTCCCGCATCGCGTACACCACGGCCTCCATCCGGGAATGCAGCTGCAGCTTCTCCAGGATGTTCCGGACGTGGTTCTTCACCGTGTTCTCGGAGATGAAGAGTTCCTTGGCGATGTCCCGGTTGTTCATGCCGGTGGCGACGAGCTTGAGGACCTCCAGCTCGCGGTCGGTGAGCCGGGGCGCGGGGACGAGGCGGCGCTCGTCGGTGCGCTGGATCATCGACTTGAACTCGGTGAGGAGCTTCGACGCCATGGAGGGGCTGATCTGGGACTGCCCGTCGGCGACGGCGCGGATCGCGGTCGCGACCTCGTCGGTGGAGATCTCCTTGAGGAGGTAACCGGTCGCACCCGCCTTGATCGCGTCGTAGAGGTCCGCCTCCTCGTCGCTGATCGTCAGCATGATGATCTTCGCGCTGGGGGCGACCTCCTTGATGGAGGTGCACGCCTCGATGCCGCCGCGCCGGGGCATCCGCACGTCCATCAGGACGATGTCGGGCAGCAGGTCCGCCGCCTTGTCGACCGCCTCGGCCCCGTCGCCCGCCTCGCCGACGACCTGGATGTCCTCCTCCTGCGCGAGGACGATCTCAAGGCCGCGCCGGAAAAGCGCGTGGTCGTCCACGACGAGGACCCGGATCGGTTCCTTGCGATAGACCTCGTTGGCCGATTCCGATCCTTCCGGAGCATCCTCATGGGCGAGCGCACCGCGCTCGCGCCCGCTGAGCACCGGGCCGAAGCTGTCTGCCATCGTTCCTCCCCCTGAAGGCCGTGGCCTGAATTCGTTTCCGGTCCCCCAACCACTGCCCGGGAAGCACCGGTTGGCGTGCACGCCATGATTTCATGCCCGGACGGTTCCGGGGTGGCCCCGTGGGCGCGCAGGGGTGCCCCTGGGGGCGCGAAGGGCGCTCCAGGGGCACCGGCAGGAACACGCGGGGCGGACGGGGCGGGACGGGCGCGGCGCGGGAAGCGCGCCGCCGCGGCCGGGCAGGTGACGGCTCGTCGGCCGCCCGGCCGGGACCGGCCGGCAGGGCCGGCCGGTCAGCCGTTCGACGGGTCAGCCGCCGAGCGCGCCGCCCGCTCCGCCGCTGTTCTCGGCGAGCGGGTCGTTCTCCAGGTGGATGACGCCGTAGTCGTAGGCGTGGCGCCGGTAGACGACGCTCGGCTGCTTGGTCTCGGCGTCGACGAAGAGGTAGAAGTCGTGCCCGACCAGTTCCATCTCGTAGAGGGCCTGGTCGAGTCCCATCGCGGCGGCCCGGTGCGTCTTCTCGCGGACCACCAGCGGGCCTTCGCCCTGGACCTCGATCGAGCCCATCATCGTGGTGGTCACCTCGCCGCCGGTCTCGTCGGCGACGAGCTCGCCCTGACCGTTGAGCTGGGCGACGCCGGGGACGACGTCGGCGACCTCCGCCGCGGAGAGCCGCCCGTTGCCCCGGCGGGTGTAGCGCTTGTCGTGCTGCTTGCGGAGCCTGGCCTCCAGCTTGTCGCTGGCCAGGTCGAGGGCCGCGTACGGGTCTGCGGCCGACGCTTCCGCCCGGATGACCGGGCCTCGGGAGTGGAGGGTGATCTCCACGCGGTCGGACCGGTCGGCCTGCCGCGGGTTGGGCTCCTTGGACACCTCGACGTCGAGGCTGATCACCTTGCCGTCGAGCTTCTGGATCTTCTCCAGCTTCAGCTTCTCGGCCACGTGCTTGCGGAACCGCTCGGGCACCTCTGTCTTGCGGCCCTTGACGACGATGTCCACGCAGAACTCCGTTCCCGGATCGCCCGTCCGGCTCCTAGGCCGACGGGCATCTCCCTTTGCACCAGCCCCGGCGGTTTCACCGGAGCTCGGACTTGGCGACTTCGACCTCCTCCTCCCCAGTCGACAAGATCGCCACCCCATCGACGAGAGGTTAATTCGCCCTGAACTCCTGTCCTGTAGGCGCAACCATGTATGCGGTGAGGCCGGGCATTCTCCCTTCCTCACAACCGAACATAGCTCCTTCGGACGGGTGTCGGCACCCGCTACCGAGACTTACCTCCATTCGGAGGCTTTCACCTCTCACCACCTGCAACGATCCAAGTTCCTGACGAGTTCCGGTTTATTTCGAACGAAGCGGGAGATGATGCGATCACAGCCGCCACCCGCTGTTCGAATTCATGCTGCGCGAAATCACTTCGGCGTCCTTCCGCCGTTCCGCGCGTGAACGGAGGGTGTACGAATCCGAGGGCGCGCGCCGCCTCCGCGAGCGTCGCGCCGGTCGTCATCAGGTCGTCGACCAGGACCACCCGGCCGGCCGCCAGCAGCCGCGCGCCGCCCGGCACCACCTCCAGCGCCCCGGCCAGATTCGCCCGCCGCCCCCGCGCCCCCAGCCCCGCCTGATCCGCCACGGCCCGCCGCTGCCGCAGCACCGGCAGCACCCGCGCGGATCGCCCCGCCCGTCGCAGCCGCGCGGCCGCGGCCAGCGCCACCCGCCGCGTCGGATCGTGCCCCCGGGCCCGCACCGACCGCCGTGAGGACGGCACCGGCACCAGCAGCAGCGGCCGCTGCCCCTCCCCCGCCCCGCCCAAGCCCCCCGCGGCCCTGGCACCGCCCCCGCCGTCCCCGGCCCCCACAGCGGCCTCCACGGCCCCCGCGAGCGCCGCGCCCAGCGGCCCCGCGAGCCCCAGCGCCCCGCGCTCCTTGTGAGCGATCAGCAGTGTCCGCACGACCCCCTCGTACGGCACGGCGGCATGCACCACGGGCAGGCCCTCAGGCTCCGGCAGGGGGCGCACCCGCCCACCCCCTCCCCCCTCCCCCGCCCCGGCCCCCGCCAGCACCCCCGCGCACTCCGCGCACAGCGCCGTACGAGGCGCCCCGCAGCCCTCGCAGGCGCTCGGCAGCACCAGCTCGGAGATCTCGCGCCACCAGCCCCGCATGGCTTCACTCTGCCCCGGCTCCGGGGGCGCTGCCACCCCTGTGGACAACGCCCTGTGGACAACCCGCAGCGGCACGGCCCGAGGCCCCTCACCAGCCCCTCGGGCAACCCTCGGACACCCAGCCGCCCAACCGCCCCGCCGGGCAGCCGCCCCACCGGCCAGCCACCGACCGAGCAGCCGCTCCACCGAGCAACCGCCCGGCCCCGACCGACCCCCCGACGGCCCGATCACCCAGCCGTCCCTACCCGGGATAGACCGGCACCGTCCCCGCCTTCACCACCGGCTGCCAGTTAGCGCCGGGCATGAGCCGCACGATGCCGTCGTTGCCGGAGGCGGCGATCAGCGGCTCGGTCTCGCGGTGCGGGGCGGCCACGACGCTGACGCCGTTGAGGCCGGGCAGCACCGAGCTCGCGGAGGTGGAGCCGTCGGTCTGGAGGAAGCGGATCTGCTGCACGCCGCCGGCCTCCCGGCCGACGACGACGAGCCGGCTCGGCCCCGCCCAGGAGACGGACGAGACCGACTCCATGCGCGGCGCGGCGGGCTGGAGGTCCACCACGGACACGACCTGCTCGTCCGCGCCGTCCTGCCGCTCGATCCGGCCGATCTGGAGGGTGGTCCGCCCGTCGCGGGTGATGAGGAGCGCGATCCGCACCCCGTCCGCCGAGACGCGCAGCGACTCGACGCGGGTGTCCTCCGTCAGCCACGGCGTGCGGACCTCGATCCACTTGCCGGTGCCGTCGGGCACGACGACCAGCCGCTGGTGGCCCCTGGCCCGGTCGGCGACCCACAGGTCGCCCCGCCCGTCCCAGCTGGGCCGGGAGAGCCGGTCCCGCGTCGCCGCGGTCGCGGCGGCCCCGCTCCTGAAGACCGGCGGCAGCTGCTCCTGTTCGGTCGTGATCGAGGAGACGTACAGCGAGCTGCCGTCCTTGGAGACGCCGGCCGCCCGGGTGCCGCCGCGGGCCACGGCGACCGAGCCCAGCGGCACCAGGCCCTTGCCCAGCGGTCCGGGCACCGCGTCCGCCGGCTGGGTCACGTCGTCCCCGCCGGGCTTGAGCGCCGTCATCCGGCCCTGGTCGTCCACGAAGTACGGCGTCTCGGCCTGCCCCGTGTCCTTGACCGCCTCGAACTCCGCGGCCTGTCCCTTCCCGAGCCGGCACATGCCGTTGCCACCGGCGTCCTGGAGCTCGACCTGGTCGGCCCTCACGGAGGGCAGGTCGCCGAGCGTGACGAGCAGCTGGGCGGCCATCCGCCGGCACACCTCGCCGCCGAACCGGTCGGCCTTGACGTCGAGCGGCACCTTGAGCGTGGACTGGTCGTCCGTGGTCAGCGAGGTGACGTCGCTCTTCAGCTGCGTTCCGGACGGGAAGGGCGAGTCGACGGCCGGCCGGAGCCAGTGCGTCGGCCCCTCCAGGAGCGCCTTCACGGTCTGCGTCACCGGGTCCATCCGGGTGACGGGGTCCTGGCGCTGCCGGATGTAGACGGGGTCGGCGACCAGCCAGTCCTCGCCGGAGGCGAAGTAGTACTTGTTGACCGAGCGGTAGTTGCGGAGGAAGTCGGCCTCGCCGAGCACCAGGCCGGGCGGCAGGCCGTCGATCCGCCACTCCTTGTCCTTGCCGTCGGCCGAGGTCTCCTGCACGACGTGGATGGCCTGGGCGTACTCCACCGGGCTGTTGGGCTGGTACGCGTGCCGGGCGTCCACGGTCGCGATCTTGCGGCCGGAGATCGGGTAGACACGGCCCTGGTTCTCGGGGTCCGCGTTGCGGTTGGCGCCCTTGCGGTCGGGGGCGGTGGCGAGCACGGTGATGCTCTGCTCCGGCTTCCAGGTCTTGGCGGCGTGCCCGGTCAGGTACTTGCGGGCGGTGGCGAAGCCGGGGTCGTCACTGGTCATGGCCTCCAGGAAGCCGTCGACGATCTCGTCCGGGTCGGCGTTCTCCCGGGGGGCGACCGCGTAGACCCGCACCTGCGAGTCGCCGGGGTTGGCTCCGCGTACGGCCTGCACGTCGCCGCTGTCGGGCATGGTGGCGCAGCCCGTCGCCAGCAGCCCGCCGCAGGCGGCGAGCACCAGTGTGCGTCCGCTCCGGCCCCGCCCCGCCCGCTTCCGCGCGTCAGCGCCCACCTGTGCCGTCCTCCCGCTCCGCGTTCCCCGCCGTGCCCGTGCTCCGTGCCCGTTCCGTGTCGGCCGTCGTCCGCGCCACCACCCGGGCGCCGCTGCCGGGCAGCGCCGCCGGGTCGACGGCGGCCCCCCTGGGGGGCGCCGGGATCCGCGGCGGCACCGGGGACAGCGGGGGCCGCTCCCCGGCCGGCTGGGCGGGTACGGAGGCGGTGCGTCCGGCTTCCTGTGCCCGCCCGGCGGCGGCCTGTTCGCGGTTGCGCCGGGAGTCCTCGGGTTCCAGCGGTATCGGCGAGCCCCGCAGCGGCTCGTCCGCGGTGCGCGGCAGCGTGAGCCGGAACTGCGAGCCGCCGCCGGCCTCGCCCCACGCCTGGAGCCAGCCGCCGTGCAGCCGGGCGTCCTCCACGGCGATGGACAGCCCGAGGCCCGTGCCTCCGGTGGTACGCGCGCGTGCCGGGTCCGCCCGCCAGAAGCGGTTGAAGACCCGGGTGGCCTCGCCGGGCTTGAGGCCGACGCCGTAGTCGCGTACGGCGACGGCGACGGCCCCGCCGGCCGCGGCCAGCTTGACCACGACGTCGCGGCCCTCGCCGTGCTCGACGGCGTTGACGACCAGGTTGCGCAGCACGCGCTCGACCCGGCGGGCGTCCGCTTCGGCGATCACCGGCTGCTCGTCGCCGACGACGACGATCCGGGTGCCCTTGCGCTCGGCCAGCGGCTCGGCGCCGCCGATGACCCGGCGCACCACCTGCCGCAGGTCGATCGGTTCGGCTTCCAGGGCGGCGGCGCCCGCGTCGAAGCGGCTGATCTCCAGGAGGTCGGAGAGCAGCGACTCGAAGCGGTCGAGCTGGTCGCCGAGGAGTTCGGCGGAGCGGGCGGTGACGGGGTCGAAGTCGACGCGGGCCTCGTGGATGACGTCGGCCGCCATCCGCACGGTGGTCAGCGGGGTCCGCAGCTCGTGCGAGACGTCCGAGACGAACCGCCGCTGCATCCGCGACAGCTCCTCCAGCTGCTGGATCTTGAGCTGGAGGTTGGAGGCCATCTTGTTGAAGGCCTCGCCGAGGCGCGCGATGTCGTCCTCGCCGGTGACCTTCATCCGTTCCTGGAGCCGGCCGGCGGAGAGCCGCTCGGCGATCCCGGCGGCCATCCGCACGGGCGTGACGACCTGCCGCACCACGAACCAGGCGATGGCCCCGAGGAGCACCACCACGAAGAGCCCGGCGGTCGCCAGGGTCGTCTTGACCAGGTCGAGGGAGTCCTCCTCCTGGCTGAGCGGGAAGAGGTAGTACAGCTCGTACTGCTTGCCCTCGGCGTCGTTGAGCCGCTTGCCGATCACCAGGCCCGGCTCGGACGGCTTGCCGCTGGTGTAGTGGATGCGCCCGAACTTCTGGAACGGCACGTTGCCCCGCTCCACCGACTGGCGCAGCGTGGCGGGGACGGACCGCGCGGGGTCGACCTCGCCGGAGGCGCGGGCGCCCCGGCTGGCGGTGTCTCCGGAGTCCAGCGACAGCGCCACGACGTTGAACGCGCTCTGGCCGCCGCTGGCGAGCTGTTCGACGAGGGTGGAGCGCCAGTTCACCGAGGAACCGGCCCGCACCCCGTCCTGCCCGGGCACGGACGGCGTGGTCGCCGCCCGGTCCTGCGCGGCGGAGAACCCGCCGGCGGCCTGGACCTGGGCGGCCTTCTCCTTGGTGTCGAGCAGGCCGTTGCGGACCTGCCCGATGACGACCAGTCCCAGCAGCAGCACGACGCCGAGGGACATCAGGAGGGTGCCGGCGACGACCCGCAGCTGGATGTTCCGCCGCCACAGCCGCACGGCGGGCAGCAGCGGCCGGCGCACCAGCCGGGCGACGATCCGGAAGACCCGTCCGCCCGGCGTCCCGTCCTGGAGGAGCCGTCCACCGCGCCTCAGGCGGCCGGTACGCGAGCCCCCCCGCCCCGGTCCGGCAGCCCGCCCCGTACGGCCCCCGGGGTCCCGGGACTCCGGAGCAGCACTGCCCTTGCTCATGTCAGCTCGGTCCCGCCTTGTAACCGACACCACGGACGGTCACCACGATCTCCGGCCGCTCCGGGTCCTTCTCGACCTTCGAGCGCAGCCGCTGGACATGCACGTTCACCAGTCGGGTGTCGGCCGCGTGGCGGTAGCCCCAGACCTGCTCCAGGAGCACCTCGCGGGTGAACACCTGCCACGGCTTGCGTGCGAGCGCGACCAGCAGGTCGAACTCCAGCGGCGTCAGCGCGATCGACTGCCCGTCCCGCTTCACGGAGTGCCCCGCCACGTCGATGACCAGGTCACCGATGGTGAGCTGCTCCGGCGCGGGCTCCTCGGAGCGCCGCAGCCGTGCCCGGATGCGGGCGACGAGCTCCTTCGGCTTGAACGGCTTGACGATGTAGTCGTCGGCCCCGGACTCCAGGCCCACGACGACGTCGACGGTGTCGCTCTTGGCCGTCAGCATCACGATGGGCACGCCGGACTCGGCCCTGATGAGCCGGCACACCTCGATGCCGTCCCTTCCGGGCAGCATGAGGTCCAGCAGCACCAGGTCCGGCTTGGCCTCCCGGAATGCGGCGAGAGCCTTGTCGCCGTCAGCGACGAACGACGGCTCGAACCCTTCACCCTTGAGCACGATCCCGAGCATCTCGGCCAGTGCGGTGTCGTCGTCGACGACGAGAACGCGTCCCTTCATATCGACATCATCCCATTTCCGTATCAGTCTCAAGGCGGCTGGTGAGATACCTCACTGACCTGCGACAACACCTCGGACCGGCCCCCTGACTCCCCGTGTCCGCGCGCCGCGCCGCCAGTAACGACCGTCACCCCCCGTGCCCCCGCGGTCGCCCAGAACCGTACCCCGCCGGACCCCCGACGCCCACGCTCCGGGACGAGCTTCCTCCCCCGGTACGGCTCCACCCGCCTCCGAAGGGGCCTGTCACCCGCCCGCGGGCGAGGGCCCCGGGCGGCGACGGGGAGGGCGAGAAGCCGTTCCGTCCCGGGTCACGGCGGGGTCCCCCATGGCACGATGGCAGCCGGCCCGCCGCCCGACCGTGGACGGCCGCCGTGACCGAGCCGGTTCGCCGACCGGCACCGCGACCCAATCCTTCGAGGTGGACGACCGTGAACGACACTCCGGGCCGGAACACGCCCGGATCTGCCCCTTCCGACGGCCAGGACGGCTCCGCGATCCCCGGACAGTCCTCCCCTTCGGAGACGAACGGCTCCGCTCCGCAGTGGTCGAAGGACCAGCCGCCCGCCGGCCAGTGGTCGCCGCCCCCCGGCGGCCCCACCCCGCCGCCGGTCCCGGGCCGCGCCTGGGCGACCCCGCCGCCGCAGCGCGGCCGGAACGGTTACGGCGCCCCGCAGGCGGCGAAGCCGGGCGTGATCCCGCTCCGCCCGCTGGGTGTCGGCGAGATCCTCGACGCCTCGGTCGCGATCCTGCGCCGCTACTGGCGGACGGTGCTGGCCGTCACGGTCTCCGTGGCCTTGGTGACCCAGGTCGCGCTCGTGTTCGTCCAGCGCTACCTCGCCACGGAGCCGCCGGCCCTGCACGCGGACGCGACCCCGGCGGAACAGCTGGAGGCGGCCTCCGCCTATCTCCGGGCCTCCTTCGTCGAGCTGGCCCCGACCATGCTGGTCTCCGTCGCCGCCTCGGTCTTCACCAGCGCCCTGCTCACCGTCGTGGTCAGCCGGGCGATCCTGGGCCGGCCGGTCACGCTCTCGGAGGCGTGGCGGGAGGCGAGCCCCCGACTGCCGCAGCTGCTGGTCCTCTCCCTGGCCCTGCCGCTGGGCGCCGGTGTCCTCGCCTTCGTGGCGATGCTCCCGGGCCTGCTGCTCGGCGGCGCGGGGGGCGCGACGCTCGCCTTCCTCGGCGGCGCGGCGTCCTTCCTCGTCGCCGTCTGGCTGCTGATCCGTTTCAGCCTGGCCTCCCCGGCCCTGATGCTGGAGCGGCAGGGAATCGTCGCGGCGCTCAAGCGCTCGGCGAAGCTCGTGAAGGGCGCCTGGTGGCGGGTCTTCGGCATCACGCTGCTGACCCAGCTCCTCATCATGATCTTCACGATGATTCTGGCGATCCCGTTCACCGCGATCGCGTTCGCCATGGACGGCGTCGGCCTCGGCGAGCTCTCCGGCTCCGGCTTCGAGCTCAGCTGGACCTATCTGATCGTCATGGCCGTCGGCGGCATCATCAGCAGCGCCCTCACGTACCCGATCGCGGCCGGCGTGACCGTCCTCCTCTACGTGGACCAGCGCATCCGCCGAGAAGCCCTGGACCTGGAACTCGCCAAGGCCGCCGACACCCCCACGAACGACCCCGCCGCACACTGACCCACCCCCACAGCTCCCGTTTCCCGCCCCAGGCACCGGAACCGGGAGCTGTCCCTTTTCCGCCTTCCCTTTCCCCTTCCCCACCGCTCCCCCGCCGTCAGCCTTCCCCCGGCCTCCCCGACCACCGCCGAGAAGCCCTCTCCCCGCCTCTCCACCCTCCCCCCACGGCCATCCCGACGCACGGGGACCCGCCCCCACCACGAGGCCCACAGGCGGGAACAAGGAGCTCCACTCCCGCATCCCTCACCCCGGGCACCGGGCACCGGGCACCGGGCACCGGGCACCGGGTCGGCCGGCTTCCTCCGAAAACCCCCCGGAAACGCAGAAAAGCCCCGCACCAGATGGTGCGGGGCTTTCCCACAATGATTGTTCGGCGGCGTCCTACTCTCCCACAGGGTCCCCCCTGCAGTACCATCGGCGCTGAAAGGCTTAGCTTCCGGGTTCGGAATGTAACCGGGCG